>NZ_LT670849.1:6924680-7525117 GCF_900142985.1 Bradyrhizobium erythrophlei | reverse complement strand
AGACACGTTTCGGGAAAAGCGAATGTCGCTCTCACTGCACAGTGGGCGCAAAGTAGCCGCAAGTAATCCGGACAAACCGGCGTCGTCGGCTTGAACCATTTTTATATATTTGGCCGTCTGTGGCGACGCCCTCAAACGCCCGATCGCGTCGCGTCGACTCGAAGGGGAGCATCCAATTCATCCGTCGAGAGGGCGACGTTTGATCTAGCCGAGTCGCGATCTGCGCAGCATGCCACAGGTTTGCGAACGCGCAGATAGAACTATTCAGAAACGGACCCTTCCGCAAAGGGTGGCCAGACTGGGTTAGAGCGACCTGACCGCGCCTTTGGTCACCTCGTTTCGTGCTTTCTTCGCAAGAGTGCCAAGCGAGCCGATCATGTTCAATGCGGCGCTCACCACGCCCTTGGCGAGGAGGGCCGGACGAATCTCCACACCAATGTCTCCGAGGTGCTGGCGCTGAAACTCCCAGAAACCCTTCTTCCTCTCTCGGCGAACCACGTCCTTGAGCCACTGTTCGCCCAACCCGCGATACATTTCTGCGGTCACTTCATCATAACGCTTTTTGAACTCATCCTGAGCGAGGAAGTTCCGGCCGTACTGCTCCATCATTAGGTAGTGCAAAAGCGGCCAGAAATTGAAATGGCTCGCAACGTCCGTAATGGAATCGGCCTGATAGCGGCTGAAAGTCAGAACCTGGTGCACGAACCCGAAGTCGCCGTCGGCGAGGAGTCGGAAGGCGATGTCAACGTCCTCAAAGAAGCGGTCTTCGGGAAAGAATGACGGTGCCCGCTTACGGATGGCCTCAGCTGCGTACAGGACGGTAGATGGACTCCCGAAAGGATAGGCCGTGCCAAGGAGCTGCCAACGACAGGCCTCCTTGCCAGGAAACGAAGATCGCTCGACCGGGACCCCGAAACAGTCAGGCTTGTTCCCGATCAAGCGATAGGCGCTCACCAGCACAATCTGGGGGTTGGACTCTGCTACTTGGACCATCTGCTGCAGGCAGTGCGGGTACATCCAGTCATCAGAGAGCAGCATCTTGCAATACTTCGCCCGTTCGTCGATTTCGTTGAGAACGAAATTAAAGTTCTTGGCTTGAGGCAAAAACTCCGGTGGACTCACCACTCGGACCCGCGCATCTTTGGTAGCGTAATCCCTTGCAATCTCGCCTGAACGATCGTTGCTGTGATTATCGCAAATGATGTACTCAAAATAAGAGTGCGACTGCCCTAGGACACTCTTGATACATTCCTCGAGATAAGGTTCGTCGTTGTAGACCGGAGTTACAACAGTTACGAACGGTTCGGGCATAAGCTTTTTTCCTCCTAGTACCTCGATTCCCGGAATCACAATTGGCTAACACGAAAATCCGCAAGAAATTCGAATCACCTTTAGATCTGCGGTCTCTTCATTGTCTTAGGAGCGACGGCGTTGACAAGGCGATCCGCCGGAGCTTTGGCCGGCATCCGCCGGTCCGGCGCTGCAAGGTCCAACAAGGCTTGCAACATCGTCAAGCGCTTACGAAGCGTTTGCTTGCGCCGGTCCGCAAGGTGCTGCGCCAGGCCTGGGATATCGGCGATGCGCATCGCGCCGAGCGGTTGATTAGAAACGGGGTTGCCTGGTGCAGCGAGGCGCCGGGCGCGGCGGGCAACATTGTCGGACTGCTCGACGAAATCAACACCGTCAAACAACTGCGACTGCCGAAGCAGTTCAGGCGGCGTTCGCTTGTGTACACCAGCATCAGAGAGAACGAACGGCACGAGCAGGTGCGTATGCGGCAACGGCAAGCGATAACGCGCTGCCGGCATGATCGAGACGGCCAAGCGCTTCCGGCGGCCGAAAACCTGCAAACAACTGCCGGCTCTCAAAGCCGCACTAAACGCCATCCAACTCCGCCTCCCTCCTTGAGCATCGGCATCAAGCAGCGTAGGCTTATCGTAGTGTAACGACCGCTTACCGAACTTCATCAACGAGCGGGACATTCCGGCAAAGAAACCTGATGTGCAAAGAATTGAGGAAAATGACAAAGGCAGCATTATACTGGCTTTTGCAGAATTTGTAGTAACCGTTCAGAGCGGCAGAAAATTGCACAATATGTGATGGGGTCTATCAAAATGGAGGTGCTCTGCGCGTGCGATAAACTTTACTTACCCCATGCTGCCACAATGCTGTGCTCATTACTTGAACACAACTCTATAACTAGAATACACTTTTTATACTATTCAATCAACCAGCACGAGTGCGCGAAACTGGCTGCTTTTGTTGGGAGCTACGGAAGCAAAATCTCGTTTTACGAAGTGCGAACTGCGGACTTCGACGGCCTGCGCGTTGATAAATGGGCCTCACCTGCCGTCTATTTCCGGCTACTAGCTCCAAAACTGTTGCCTGCTGATTTGCACAAGGTTCTTTACCTTGACTCCGACATTATTGTGAGGCGCTCCCTCGCGGACCTTTGGAATACAGATATCTCAGGCTACGCGCTAGCCGCAGTTCCCAATTTTGAGGACGACGCGCGAAAAATCCTCGGACTGCCGGACGGAACTAAGTATTTCAATTCGGGTGTTCTTCTGGTCAATTTGAAGTTTTGGAGGCAATACTATGTCGCCGAAAAAGCGATCGGCTTTGTCAGAGAAAATCCCGATAAGGCGACGTATTGGGATCAAGATGCATTAAATGCGACCTTGGTGAACAAATGGATAGAACTTCCATCTGAGTGGAATTGGCAGGTTTTGCCGTCAGATCCACGGCTTAGATTGGTCCCGGAGGCAGCTGTCGTTCATTTTGTTACTGCTGAAAAACCTTGGCATTGGTTCAGCGAGCATGCGCTCAAGGGCGAATATCATGGATATCGGCGGAAGACGCCTTGGCGGCAACTTGTGTCGGGGAGTGTTCCCTGGAAGGTCAGTCGCTTCCTTCGAGATTCGGCGAGAATAATAATGCCGCGTCGTCTCCGTACAATGCTGCGGACGTATGTCGGTTAGCTCGGGCCTCACAAAGAAAAGCCGATTCGGCGTGCCACTTGGGCTCAACTCGGGCCTACCAGTGCACGCGTGGAATCGGAATTGATGAAGTAATGGAAGTTTAGTGTGAACACATCAACTATGCGCCCAATGACGTTCTCCATGAGCTACTCGAAAGACCAAAGGGGCGATTGTCGCAATCATCGATGATGATTGCACGGTACCGGCCAACTGCCTTACGGCATTCGCCTCCATATTCGCTGCAAATGCCCGGGTCGCGGTTCCTTTCCGGCGAGCACGAACCAAGTTCGCGCAAGCGCGCCGTGTGTTGGCGGCGACAAACCGAAGATATACTTTGAGCGCAGCGATGTCTCCCATGCGGATGTGTTTGAACAGTGCAGCGCCGGTGCCTCGGATCAGCTTGCGCGACTCTTCTCCGTGTTTTCGCACACCGATATGGTCGACGCTTACCTCGGAAGCATTCACGATCTTGATGCCATCGCGCAATCTGGTTCGCCCCGAAGCGTAAGGCTGAACCAGCACCGAGCAACGGATCGAACTTGCCCACGCGAGCGAGCACATCGAACCGCTAGATTAGCGGTAATGCCCCAATCGCGGCCAAACGGTGGATAGCGACCCTGCCATACGAGTCCTGAGATTCGAATTTCTCAGTGAAACCTATATCCCTGACGGCTTGGCCAGACGTTCGCAACCGCATACCACCACGACCTCCGGGGGCGTCAGCGAAAATCGATGTCCGCGCTGGAATCCAGTCCGGTGCAACTCGACAGTCATCGTCGGTGAAGGCGATATATCGGCTTGCGCAAGCTCCGGGCCAAGGTTTCGACCTTGGGTGACACCTCGCGATGCTGTGCGGATGAGATGAACTGCAGGGAATTGTCGTTTAGGGAGACTATAGCAGCTTCCGTTTCGTTACCATTGCTTTGATCGATCACGATCAGCCGGTTGAAGCCCTCATTGACAAAAATCGTCTTAAGTTAGGGCAACAGAAACTCGAAGAGTACCTTGGTTCATGCGCATTCGAAATCGTGGTTATTCAAAGCAATATTCAAATACAAGCGAACCTGTAAACCATTTCGCGGGTCTTTACCCAGCTATTGATTGTATCTGAAATTACGAACGGCCGACCCTCAGTATCCTTAACGAACGTGCATTCACCAAAGACACAATCGTCGGACCTTCTCAAATTGACACTTTGCTAGACTTGAGGATACAGCAACTCGCCAGCAGACGCCAAGAAAAACCGTTAAGCTCGAAATTATGGAGCCGGGCAAAGCCGTCAATGACTAGGCAGATAATGAATGGAATTGCCACGCAAGATGATCCGCCGCTGATATCAGCGCTCGTTTGCACTTGCAGTCGCGATCGATCGGTGGCGAACACTGTATCGTCTATATTGGCAAATACGTATCCCAATTTTGAGTTGATTGTCGTAGATCAGAGCAAGGGCATCGAGACACAGGATGCTTTAACGCCATTCGCCGCCGATCGTCGCCTGACGTATTTGAAAAGTGCAACGATCGGCAAAGGTAATGCGCTTAATGTCGGTCTGAGGGAGACCAAAGGCGCGATTATCGCAATCACGGATGATGATTGTACGGTACCGGCCGATTGGCTTACGGCATTCGCTTCCATATTCGCTGCGAACGCCCGGATAGCGGTTGCTTTTTGCTGCGTTGAGGCCGGCGAGCACGATCGGGAGGCCGGCTTTGTTCCAGTTTACGTTCGTCCTGGCGAGAGACTGTTAACGTCGATGCATGACGCGCGAGACGTGCACGGTATGGGCGCTGGCATTGCAGTTCGTCGCAGCATGATTGAAGACATCGGCGGATTTGACCCAATGTTCGGTCCGGGATCACGGTTTCCATCAGGTGACGACCGCGACGTTGGGATCCGCGCGCTCGTTGCCGGTTATTACATCTATGAGACGTCATCAATCACGGTGAAACACTTCGGTTTTCGCACGTGGCAACAGGGCAAGTCGCTGGCACGCAGAGACTTCCTGGCCATAGGCGCGGCGTATTCGAAGTTGCTCAGGTGTGGGTACATCGGGCTCGCGTACATTCCGGCATGGGAGTTTGCCAAATACGCCCTGTGGCCGCCTATTCGGGACCTGCTTCATCTTCGCCAACCACAAGGACTAGTACGCATGTCGGCGTTCCTGGAGGGCTTTATAAAGGGATTGCGCACTCCACTTGATAGGACGACTTTGAGGTTCGTCGATAAGGAACAAGAAAGTTCGATCCCTCTGAAGGTTAGCAGCTCTGAAAGCTGATCCGGCTCGCATTTCCCCAAGCATCCTAGTCAGGTGGCAGCAACCGGCCACGGAACTGGCATTTAAAAAACGTGCCTCTGGCGTCCGAACTTGAGCGCCGCGAAGGCCCCGATTACGCGCAACCGCACTGAAGCGAAGCCGCACACTAGACGAAGATCGCGACTGCCCAACCTGTCCGCCAACCAGCCTTTCCCAGGGGCGTAGGAAAACGTTTGGGGTACGACGCCTGAAATACCGCTTGGGCACGGAAAACGCACAGGCGGGCAATTGTGGCCCTCCCGTAGCTATAGCAAATTAAAGGTATTTAAATACTCTTTTTATTCGCGATTTGTTCGTGACGAGGCCCTGAGCACCTGCCAGCGATCCCTAGCTGGGGTGTCTAACCCGGGGCGCACGATTCAAGTTCGGCTAAACGTTAATCACGTGGAGGATCGCCGGGGGTTCAGAAGGACATCACGTGATCGCAGAGACCGATGTCCTATGTTCACGAGTTTGAACTTGTGCCACGCTTCACAGCCCTTGATGTATTTTCGCATTAGTCTTCGCGCGTCGACGAGTTGCAAACCGGAGTACACATAATTGATAACATTTAGCGTCGCTAACCGAGAAAAACCTTCTGCGAAGAGCGACTGTTATTCTTAACGACAAGGCAAGCTTGCGTTCAATCTCCTTCCCAGCGTTTTTGTTGTCGAACCTTGGGCGACTTGATGCGGTTTTGGTACGATAAACAGTATACCTGATTTAATTCGGCTTATTGCAGATCAACATAGCTTGACAGTAATCGAGCAAGAAATGCGCACGTCTTGAACTTCGCGAATACCGCCCGAGACAATCAGCATGCCTGAGCAAAGCGATATGTTGGCGACGACCATTCTTACCATCGTCGGCATGGCTGTTCGAATGCTGCAATCTAATAAGGGCGCCTGGTTGGCCAAATTTGACCTCTCGCGGATTCGAACTGCACGCGCCTCAACAGCCGCATTATGCGAGATCTCGCGATGAACGAAACTCGCTCTGCAGCGATTCTCCTGCCTAACGCGAATTATTATGGGACGTTAGCAGCCATGCGCTCGTTGGGCCGAGCGGGGGTTAGGGTCATGACAGTAGATCCATTGAGGATCTGCCATGGCAGGTTTTCGCGCTACTCAAGTCAACATTTGATATGCCCTCCATATGAGAACTCCAGCGCTTGGGCGGAGTGGTTATTAATGCAAGCGCGAACCGGACCACGTCGAGCAATTTATGCGACGAGTGACGCCGTATCTTTCGCTTTGGCTCGTTATCGCGACGAGTTGAGCGCCGACTTCGACCTTTATCAGCCGAGCCTCGAGACCATCATGAGCATCCTCGACAAAGGACTCCTCATGCAAAATGCGCAGGCGGTCGGAATTGAGACCCCCCCGACATGGTTCCCAGAAAATAGTACAGAAGCAGCGAGACTGGCCAAAGACGCGGGTAGAACTGTATTGATCAAACCCCGCTCACAGCTTGCGCAGCGAACGGGTACTAAAGGGACTGTGGTCAAAAGCTGTGACCAGCCCGTGCAAGCGATATTTGATAGTTACATGAGGGATTATGCGGCCGACACTGAATTCGTCAAACAATCTTCTGTAGCCATGACGCCGCTCGTTCAGAAATACTACCCTGAAGCGATCAATAACGTTTATTCGCTTTCCGGTTTCCGTGAAAAAATCAGTGGTGGAATGGTTTTGCGCGCAGCCCGAAAGGTTCTGCAACAACCACGACGTATCGGAACAGGATTGGGTTTCGAACCGGCCCCAGTAGATCCGTTTCTCGCCGAACAGGCAAAGCGCTTGTGCGAGCGTATTGGGTACTACGGGGTCTTTGAGATGGAATTCATTCTTGCCGAAGGAAGGGCAATGCTGATTGATTTCAACGGGCGTTTTTATCACCAGATTGCGTTCGATGTTGCCCGTGGCCTGGAATCGCCGGCGCTAGCCTATGCTGCTGCTACGGGAAATCAGGCGGACGTAACTCGACTGATGGCAAGTGGCAACTCGAGAGAGCAGGAGGATGTCGCAGGTTTTTGTAACCGTTTCATACTTACCACGATGGTGAATATGCAGCGCATTTTCCGGACGATGTCATCTAACGATGCTGCGTGCTGGCTGCACTGGGCCAACGGATCGGACGGTCAAATGGTCGACGCCATTAAGGATCCTAATGACGCGCTACCCGCCTTTGTCGACGTCGGGCAAAATCTAATCCACTTTCTACGGCATCCTCGCGCGTTTTTTAAACAGTATGCATTGGAACGTGTGCAAGCTCGTGTGGAACGCGCTTGATTTCGCCAACCAGTAAGCCTGCTCATCAATATTCTCGTTGAATTTTGCTTCATTAAAGTCGAGACGAAGGTGATTGTCAGGATGAAATCAAGGACCGATGTTGCGATTGTTGGAGCGGGTCCGTATGGGCTGTCGTTGGCTGCTCACCTCCGTGCGCGGGGGGTAAAATATCGTATCTTCGGCGAGCCAATGCGCTTCTGGCTCAATATGCCGATCGGCATCAATCTCAAATCGTTGGCGTTTGCAACGAACATCTATGTACCAAAGTATGGCCACTCGTTTCCTCATTGGTGCCGGCAGCATGGGCTTGAGGACTTTGAACCGTGTACGATGCAGAGTTTTTCCGCTTATGGCTTAGAGATGCAGAAACGGTTTGTGCCGGATGTGGAAGAAGTTCTGGTCACCAACGTTAGCTTGCGGCCAGATGGATTTGAACTGGCACTGTCATCGGGCGAGCATCTGCACTCCCGCAAAGTGGTGGTTTGTACCGGTCTTTCAGGATTGGCTCAGATCCCCGATGTATTGCGAGAGCTGCAGTCGGACCGCATGCGGCATACTTTCGATATATCGGATTATAGCGAATTTCGAAACAAGACCGTGGCGGTCATCGGAGCCGGTTCATCTGCTATCGAGGCCGGCGCTCTGGTGCAAGAGGCCGGGGGTAGCAGTGAAGTCTTTGTTCGCGGCCAGGAAGCCATCTTCCATGGTCGTACTCCGCGGGAGCGTCCTCTATGGGAGAGAATCAAGAATCCCATGACGGTGCTGGGTGCTGGGAGAAACAGCTGGATTCTTCAGCAACTTCCTCTGATCGTATACAGGCTTCCACGAGAACGACGTACGCGTTTCGTCAAACGTCATTTTGGGCCTGCGTCACCGTGGTGGATCAAAGATCGTGTACTAGGGAAGGTGCCGATCCATGTGCGCCACGAGGTGGTTGAGGCCGGCAACGCTGGTCAACGCGTGCAGCTCAAGTTGAGGGACGGGGAAGGTAGTCTAAGGAATGTGGAGGTAGATTTTGTCATCGCGGGCACTGGCTACGACGCCAATGTAACTCGCCTCAAGTTTCTCACTCCGGAAATATTAGATCGGATCGATTGTATCGAGGGAGCGCCCACTCTTAGTGCTGATTTCGAATCTTCTGTCCCGGGTCTCCATTTTACGGGTCCGCTGTCATTCATGTGCTTTGGTCCGCTGTTCCGCTTCGTGACCGGAGCTGAGGTAACGTCGCGACGATTAGCTCGTCACCTTAGCTGACCTCGAAGGCGGCCGAGAATGAGGCGGGTACGCCCTTGGTTAGACCAATTTTCACTAGTCGCTTTCATGCGCTGCTGCAGATTCAAGTGACATATCTTCGCGTCGGTGGTTCAACAGCTCATCCTTCTCTTGCGTCGACAATGGCTTTGCGGCGTAGTACTGCAGGTTGGCCGCGAGATGTTGAGGGGTGCGCATCCCCAGTATGGTGACGGCGATTTTGTTGACGGCGAGCGAGAACTGAAGCGCCGCTTCGAGCGGTGAACGCTGCATCCCCTCGGCGAGCTGCCTGATCCGTAAAACGCGTGGCCACTTTGGTTCGATTGCACGTAGATCCGATTCGGATAGCGACGGTTTCATTGCGCCTGCACCGAAACACCCTCGCGCGATGACTCCACATTGACGCTCCGCAACTCTATCAAGCACGCCGTCCAACGCCTCCAGATCCATCAACCCGAAGGGCATTTGCAGGCTGGCAATCCCCTGCAAACCCAAGCAGTGAACAGCATCTTCAGCAGAGTCGAGTGCAATTCCATATTCGCGAATTTTACCCTCCACCTTCAGACGCGCGAGAAGTCCCAACGTATCCTGGAGCGTGGCACCGAGAAGTTCATCTCGCGGCGGGCTATGGATCTGGTACAGATCAATGTGGTCGGACTGCAGTCGCCGCAAAGATGCCTCTACGGCCTTTCTGATATGACCGGGAGAGAAATCCTGTGAAACCGTACCCGACAAAGCTTCAGGAATAGCATTGCGCCGTAAGCCGATTGCCCGGACAATGGGCTTTGCGAATGGCTTGATGAGTTGAATAAGTCTCTTCTGTCCTGGAAGGCAGTAGCCGCCCTTGGTGGCTATCAAAACCTTATCGCGCATTTTGCGAAAGGCCTTGCCAACAAGGATCTCGCTTTCACCTTGCGAGTACATGTCTGCGGTGTCGTAGAAATTTATCCCCGCGTCGTAGGCTGCCTCCAGCGTCCTCAGCGACGCGGCCCTACCGCCGTCTTCGGCAAGGAGCCCTCCGATACGCGCTCCGCCAAATCCAATCTCGGAAACACGCCACCCCGTTTTGCCAAACTCTCTGTAGCGCAATCCGTTCTCCGTTCACATGGCCTTCAGGTCACGGGCAAGGCGGTCTGCCGCGCGTGCGGCCAGCGCCATCACGGTCAGAGTGGGATTTTTCTCCACGCCGGTCGTGAAACAACCGGCATCGACAACCAGAACATTTGGGATTCCATGGAGCCGGTTAAAGCAGTCTGTTACGCCGAACTTGGGCGAAGTATGCATGCGGGTCGCCCCGCCATAGTGTTTTGCTGTTCCGGGAACAAGCGTCGGGACGATGTCCCTGATCGTCCCCCTATGCCCGGCATCTTGCATCAGTTGCATTAGGTGCTTGCGCGCTCTGACCATGTTGTTCAGGACGTTTTCATCGAAGCTGATGTGAACTTCAAGAGCGGGAAAACCAAATTGGTCTTTCTCCTCCTTCGCCGGACCGACATAGTACTTCTCTTCCGGCACCATTGTTCCGAAGACCTGTACTCCGAAATAAGTCGTCTTTCGTCCAACCCGGCTCTTTATTTTACCTATTGTTCCGAACGCGCCGAGCGTCCACGACGAAGCAAGTAGTGGATCCGACGAGGCATGGGGGAGGCGAGTTAAATAGGCAGGCGGCGATAATGAAGTAAGTGGGGCGTCTACATCAACTGCCCACCACTCACGGGGGTGATCGTGAAGATATTTACCGAGCAGGCCGGCGCCGTTACCCATGCCGTTTGGATGATCGCTGCTAGTTGAATTGAACAGCAGCTTGGGAGAATTCATCGGTCCGCACGCCACAATAAATGAGTTCGCTCTTATGCGATGATGCGCCGCGGTCTGCTGGTCGCAATAGATAGCGGCAACAGCCTTTTTTTTCGTTCCATCCCATTCCAGCCTTAATGCGTGGGCTTTTGTTATCAGCTTGAAACCGGGCTCCCCGCGAAGTATCGCAAGTAATTTCGAGTAGCTGTTGAATGAGGTGCCGCGCCGCAGGAAGAGAAATGGCGGCCCGTCGGCAAGGGGCATTGTCGTGAAACCTTGTCCAATTTTCAGCGCGGCCCGCCGAACGGACTGCCAATCTTCCGGCAACTTGTGTCTATAGTCACAATAGCCGGCGGGCAGATTTGGGACATCACTGGGGTCCGCGGTGACCTGCATTGTCCTTTCGGCAATTTCGTAGAACGGGGCGAGATCGTGGTAGTTAACCGGCCAGCGGTATTTTTCGTGAACCTGCTCACCCGCAGTGAAATCTTCTGCGCAGAAGCGTGGAACGGCACCCGTCCACTGATTTGAAAGACCTCCCAGGGCGTAGTTGTATTCGAGGTTGGTCTGTGGGTCACCGGTGACGACGAACCCGGTCGGCTTCGTCATTTGCGGAAGATGTCGATAGAGGTTTCTTCCGGCCATCCTGACGAGCGTGCCGCGTTGTATGTCGGCGCCGGTTTCCAGCATCGTTACTGGAATGCCGTTACGCACCAGCTGATACGCCGCCATCGCGCCTGCTGGTCCGCTGCCTACAATAATGACGCGGCGATCATCATCCATACGATACTCGAAACCTTTTCAGCGTTGCCTGTCTAACCTCTTTCGGTCGAGGCGGGAATGCTTTGTTCGATGCTGGGTGGGGACCCATCATGGTTAATTGCCGCAAGATGGATCCATGATGAATTACCATGCGAGCGTTGAGCTGCCCCAGGGCCGGCGATCCCGTTCACTATTAGAACGACATTTTATTGACTTTGGCGTGAGATATTGAAAAAAATAGTTTCCAATTATTAGAAATATAGCGGTCAAATGCAGGCGGCTGGCTTGGGGAGCAGAACTTCAAAGCCGAAGCGGCCTGAAAACAGCAAGTGTGGCGGATGCATTTAGAAAAACGAATTCTTGTCACCGGCGGCGCGGGTTTCCTTGGTTCTCACTTATGCGAGCGGCTGATCAAGGAGGGGGCACAGGTACTCTGCGTCGACAACTTTTTTACCGGCGCACGCAGGAACGTGGAGTCGCTGCTCGAGCACAAGAATTTTGAGCTGATCCGCCACGACGTCACGTTTCCACTATACGTCGAGGTCGATGAAATCTACAATCTCGCATGTCCGGCGTCGCCCGTGCACTACCAGCACGATCCGGTGCAGACGATCAAGACCAGCGTGCACGGCGCGATCAACATGCTTGGCCTCGCCAAGCGCGTAAATGCCAAGATATTGCAGGCTTCAACGTCAGAGGTCTATGGTGATCCGAGCGTTCATCCTCAGACCGAGGAATATTGGGGCAACGTCAATCCGATCGGAATACGAGCCTGTTATGACGAAGGCAAGCGCTGCGCGGAGAGCTTGTTCTTCGCTTATCGCCGCCAGAACAATTTAAACATCAAGGTCGCTCGCATCTTCAACACGTATGGACCGCGCATGCATCCCAATGATGGGCGCGTCGTTTCGAATTTCATTGTACAAGCCTTGCTTGGTCACAACATCACGATCTACGGCGACGGCGCTCAAACGCGATCTTTCTGCTACGTGGATGACCTAGTCGGAGGGCTAATAAGCCTAATGGGGACCACAAATGACGTCACGGGCCCAGTAAACATTGGCAATCCCGATGAGTTCTCGATTCTTGAGTTAGCATCATCCGTCGTCAGTCTGACCGGTTCATCCTCCCAGATTATCCACAAACCACTTCCCCAAGATGATCCGCGCCAGCGGCGTCCAGATATCTCCAAAGCCAAACAAGCGCTATCCTGGACGCCGCGGACGAAACTCAAGGAAGGTCTCGTCCAAACAATCGCATATTTTGAAAGCCTCCTGTCTGACCAGGACCTGCGTGCGTCCTTGAACGTTGACCAACCTTAGCTTGGTCGCGTGGATAAACTCGTTTTTCTGCGATATGTTGGTGTTAACGTCGCGCGATTGAGAATGTCGGAGAATTTGGCCAGCAGTAGCCTCGGGACTGAGTTTGACCGGCGCTGAATCTACGGTGTTGTAACTGTAGTCGCGCCGGCGGTTATGACGCTGGGTACCGCTCCTGCGCCTTGGATGATGTTGCGCAAGCCATAGGCGCTGGTCGCGGTGGTTATTGGACCCTGGATGGTGGTGTTGACCGTGGTGAGCCAGGTCATGAACTTGGTGGATTCGACCGAGAACGCATTCGAGACGTAGAGGATATCTTTGTTGCGCATTTCAAACGAGCTCGCCAGGAAATAGCCGGCAGGATCGCGCAGGTTGATCGTATAGATCACGGGAATGACGGGGCCTTCGTAGGGCCTGCAGTCGATCCCCATCGCTTCGGCGACGTCGCGCGCTTCACCGCGATAGAGGAACACGGAGGCAGGGTCAGCCTGGACATCGAGAAGACCGCCGGCCTTGCTGATCGCTTCCGCGAGCGAAAGCCGCCAGGTCCCAAATGGAACCTGCTGCTGCGTACCGACGGCACCGAAGCTCAGGAAGGTCTGTGGCTCCCGATACAAGTAGATTGTATCGTTGGGATGCACGTAAATATTGTTGGCTGACTCGTAAACGAGTGCCCCAAAGGGGGCAATCGCGCGCCGACCGTTTCGCTCCAGAATCACCCAGGTTTCCGCCCCGGCGGCCCCGGTCGCAGTCCCGGCGGTCGCCACCAACCCGGCTCGGCTGATGACGTCAAGCATACGCTCAGGGGTGGCGGTCGCTGGAATCCGCGCCGAGCGTCCTTCGCCCAGGATGCTGATCATGGACGTTTTCTGTTCGACCAAGGACACAACGACTTGTGGCTCGATCGCGCGGTTCTTGAGGGCAGTCACGATGGCGTCCTGCACTTCGACCTGGGTGCGTCCGTTCGCACGGACGGAGCCCGCGTAGGGGATCGAAATGTTGCCGTGGATATCGACGGCTTGATTGGGAATGGTAACAAAATTTCCCGGTCGCACTCCGCCCTCGGCAGGAATGAAGAGACCTCCTGAAGCGGCTTCGAAGATCGTGACGCCCAATATATCGCCGATCCCGAAAGTAATATCGCGCGGCCGCTGATTCTCCCTAAACGCAGTCAACCGCGGCAGGTTTCTGGATTGAACCTCGATGACTTTCGGGGTGACCTTGACGACTGCGTAGTTGACGCTCACCGGGTCGTGCTGGCCTGATAATATATCGGTGGCGGACGGACCGGTCACCGACATCCACCCGCAGCCGCCCAATGCGGCCATCAAAAAAAATGCTGGCACGCCCAACAGGACGCGAAAAATGCCCAAAGGTAGCCCCGATGTTTATCTTATTTCGAGCGAGACCTTACGTGAACCGACGGCAAGTGCGTAGTGCCGCAAGTCAAAGTTCTGGATTTCCGGGCATACTGTTGCAAGCATGCCACGAAATCGCGGCGAATGGGTAAGCTAATATGGCCTAGCGTAAATGATGGACTTAAAACGTCGGTGCCGCATGGTGCGGCGAATCCAGAAATGGGCGATGTGCTCGACAACGCAGGTCGAATCGCCGGGAGCTGCGACTATCGCCGGCCTCGGTCGTGCAGCCACCGGATCACGCCGCAGGTCGCGAGCACGCGAGTCTAGTTTATTACTTCATTATTTTCAATAGCTTAGCGGTGTCCTTTTGTTTCAAAAGTCCCGAAGCGCCCCAATGGATTGGCCGGTGCATCGCGTAACATACTTACACGCCGCCTGGTCGCGGCAGGCACGCAGTGAGTTCGTTCGGGGCTCACACGCTAGGTCTTTTGTCTCGGCACCGGAGTCAACGGATCCGTGCGGACAGTCCAATTATTTGCTCGACGGAAAGAAACGTGACCATCTCGGCATCTGCAACAGTGAGCGCTTAGCGACGCATCAAAAGGCGTACCCCATGGTAACGATCGTGGCAATGATCACCACGGTTACGAAATCGCGGCGGCCAGCCGGACTAGCATCAGGAACCGAGCGGGCTTGTAGTATGGCGAGAACAACAAGAGCAAATGCGGCAATGAAGGCTACTATGGTATGCATTTCCGTTCCCCATCGATTGCCAAACGGTAACGCCGCTTGCGCCCGGACGGAAGCGGCAACTCGCGCCGAATTCGTGATCTCAACCCGTTGCACTCGCCCGGCTTAATGGGCTTGGGTTGCGCTCGACCGAACGCAGGTATCCTTTCGAAAATGTGAAGCGGTGGGACATGTCGTCTGATTCACCCACAGCGTGTAAAATGTTTCCTGAAGCCCACTCACGCAGCGTTCAAATTGGCCCGATTTTTGCCAGTCGGGAGAACGATGCCGGTTGCTGAACCGGAATGGGGGACGGCAGACTAAACCATAAAGAGCTGCAATTGGGTAAGTAACGAGGTTGAGATGCGAAACATGGGTGATCCGAGTGATTTCTTTAACTTCGAGATCCGTAATTCCTTGAATATGATCAAAGCGACCCATATTCGGCTGCACCTGGTCGCGGGCACCTGCTCGACTGCTGGCTTGCTTGCCTCTCAGATTGAGCTTTATGACGTGTTGCTGGACGAGCTCTCCGAAATCCAGAGCAGTCTTTCAAACTATTCCGAATATGATCGTCGGACACTTCCGGCGTCCGGTCGCACGGCTTGAATGCCTGGAAGTTTCAAGAACGATCGTGCACCCTGTCGGCAGACGCCTCACCGGACTCTGAGATCTGCAGGTCATCTAGCTTGTGCCCCGAGCGGAGTGCCGCGGCAACCCATCGCGGTTGCTTGCCGCGTCCCGACCATGTCTCCAATGGTGCGATTGGATTGAAGTACTTCGGCAGAACCTTCGGATATTTGCGCCTTGGCCGATCTGCTCCCTGTTCTTCAACAGGTATCGCAATTTCCTTGATCTGCCCCATATGGCTTAGCTGCGCGAGTCTCTCTTCCAGCCTGCGCTTTTCCGCACGAATCTTCTCTGCGAGGATTTTCGACAGTTCTTCGTGTAGGTCCCAGAGTTCATCAAAATCCATACCGGTCAGATTTAATTTGCGCATCGTTGTTGATTCCGCCGCAATGCGATGGGCTTCAGGGTCTTCCAAAAACCAAACTTTTGCTTTTGCCCTCTACTAGACGAGGGATTGCAAAAATCGATCTGCGGAATTGAGAGACGCAAAATACCTGCAGCGTCTTTTCGCTTCGAGCGGAACCCTAGTGAGTTTTAGTTAAAATTGAAAGAAAAAACGATTAAAAAATTAAACCCCGTTTTTTACCGCTACCTTTTCAAGATTGGCGGGGACGATGCCACTTGCGGAGTTACGCGCGCTGTCGCCGGCGACGGTATAGGTCTTGGTGATTGCGTTTCCAGCAGAACTATCTGACAGGCTTAGCTAAACTCCTCGCTAACACGTGCTTGGGGAGGAAGCCTAATCAATCGGGAGGTTGCCCAAGCGCGCACATGCAAGGTTCACGACCGAATCAGAATCTTCACGAAATCGGCGTTCCGGAAATTGATGGGGGGCGCCCCGTCGTCTTGTTGGAAGACAGAGAGGAGCTGCGGAGCATGGTTGCACCCATAACATGCTGAAACAACATTGCGAGGAAATAGCCGATCTGTGCTCCTGCGCTTGCGATCCCGATTATGAGGATAATCGACGGGATACCAGTGATTTGCATCTGGCCGGCGATGATCGCAATAGCTGCAATAACGAATGTTGCAGGCGCCAACACGATGATTTTGAAGTGCCACGCCAACACGCCGCCAGCGACCAAGCTTACTGCCGAAAGCCAAATCATGACGTGATGCTCCATTCGGGAGCCAGCTTGTCCAGTGTAAGTGCGCGACTCCCGTCATCAAAGGTCCCATTCGACCCGTTAACAACTCGCTAAAATCGTACTGCTATCGATAGCAAGACATTCCAGTTGCCAGCGGCTCATCATGACATCCCAGTTCGCCGACTCGACCGGATGAATTAAATGCCGCACGAAGCATCGTTGCTGACTGGCCGCCTCACATTCAGAGGGGGTTGTCCTCCCAGGGAATGGAGGCGCATTGGGCCGTTTGTGGAGGGAATGGTAACCTTGCGTTCTTCGAGATCCCAGGCGAAGCCTCTCGGATGCGCGACTCAGTAGGCGTTGCGCTTCCGAACGACCTCGACGGCCGTCTTGGCCAATATTAGAAGGTCAAGCCAAAGGCTCCAATTATTGACGTACCAAAGGTCGAGACGCACGCGTTTCGCGACATCTTCAATTGTCGGAGTAGCACCCCTGGCGCCGTTACATTGAGCCCAGCCTGTTATGCCTGGCTTGACGTGATGACGGAAAGCATAATCGCTCAACATTGTCTCAAAATAGTTGTCATGGGCCAAGGCATGAGGGCGAGGTCCTATCAGCGACATGTCGCCCCTTAATACATTTATAAGCTGCGGCAATTCATCAATGCTCGAAGAACGGAGAAGCCGTCCAATCGTCGTTACACGGGCGTCATTCCGTTTCGCCTGGATGACGTCCGGTCCGTCCTCTTCGACGCTCATTGTCCGGAATTTCAAAATGACGAAGTGCTTGCCGTTAAATCCCTTCCGTTTTTGGTGAAAGATTACAGGACCAGGGCTATCAAGCTTGATGGCAATGGCCGCAAGCGCCATGAGAGGAAGGAAAAAAATTAAAACAAACGCAGCCACAACGACGTCCGCGATGCGCTTCACGAAACGTTGCAGTTCAGTCAGCGGGGCACGCTGCAGATCTATGACTGGCCCGGTCTTCCCCTTGGACGACGTGCTATCTAACAAGGTTCGAACGCTTTTGTCGGGCACCAATCGAAGAGCGACAGGAAGTGTTTTGATCTGGTCTTTGATGAATTCGATCCGATCGGTTTCATCCCAAGGCAACGCCAGCAGTATCTGTCGGCAATTGTGTCGCCGCACAAAATTGGCTGCAGATTTGATGGCCGCGACGTCGTTAGATGAACTTTCTAGGTACTCGCTTCTTCCACTCAGCGTAAAGCGCCTGACGTCAGGAGCCCCACAAAAGGCTACTAGATCATCTGTCTGCAAGGCCGAAATCTCGTTTGGCTCACCTATTAAGATTGTGTCGCGTCGCCCGAGAGTTTTCGCGGCTACAGCTTGTGCCAGAACAACTTTCGTGGCTTTCCGCGCCGCCAGCAACGCAATGGGGACGAAAATATAAAACATAAGAAACGCGCCGCGGGAATAGGCTGCGCTGATCTTTAGAAGGAAAGCAATAAGCGTGAGCAACAGTCCGGTCGAGAGCCAGCACACCAATATCTCGCGCACTTCCAAGTGCGGCTTCGCGCTTTCCTGAAGTTCGTAATAGTCGCTACCGTTCAAACGCAAGATATATACGAGGCTCGCGAGAGCGCCGACGGCACAGGCTGGCGCGACCTCGAATGCGTCGCCGATCAGCAAATGGTAACTGACCCCGCCCGCGATAGCGGAGAGCGATATGATGAGCGCGTCTAAGGCTCGCAAAGCGTAGGGGATGGCTTCAGTGGGAAGGCTTGCTGTCGACCGAATCGAATACTGAATTTGCCCCATCTTGTCGCGAATATTCAACTCATTCGACATGCCGCAACTCCATACAAATTCACCTGAAATTTAAATTTCTTCCGCGGCTTATTTAATTCATTAAATCGGAACGGTCTAATTAAATATTCGTTAACTTATAGTCCAGCAGGAGCGGCTTGTGCAACATTAATTTCCGGTTTTCTGACGAAAAAGCACCTTGCCTCAGCTTGCTGCACGGTGCGTGGAAAAACGCATCGGTCGTTGATTGAGGCGTCCTATACGGTTTAGTTTGGACGCGTTAGGACCGGCGATGTCCGACCTTGCGAACAATAGCTGGGCGGTGCTTCGCCAGTATGTTGCCAGCGGTTGCCCGCCAGTGCTTTGATTCATTCATTTCGTGCGGACGCGACGCGATCGCGCCCATCGGCTAGCCCATCGTGCCAGTGTTTATGACGCGCGCCCGGGAGAGAGGAAAGCATTTTAACGTCGAAGCGATCCTCGATGTTTATGCCTTCGCCAAAAGATAACGAATCGCCGAGGATTAAAATCGAGCGGTCGGCGCGAGGCTCTTGCGCAATGAGCCTTTGGCCGTTCTCGTCGGTTCTGATGCTCCACTCTTCTCCGGCTGCATTGATACGCGTCGTCACGATATTAGGCGCGTTACTCCATCCGGCTTGCGCATCGGAGCGGAAGAGCCGAACGGGCCTGCTAAAGAAGCTCACGTAAACCCGCGCGCGAGGAGTGAGATAGAGCAGTAACTCTGCGGGGGTCGCACATGACGAGACAAGAGCAAAATAGGGAGCCTCTAATTGGTGGAGCTGTCTTCCTGATCTTTGGAGATTTCTAACTTGATGATGCGTCTATCGGGCTAGGGATGCGAGGAATCAAGAACTCGAATAGTTGGCGCGTTGCGATCCCCCTTGTTTGAAAACGCGATACGCAACAGACGTTGCCTAAAACTCGGCCACGAATCGACAGCGATCTACGGCCTACGCTGGATTTAATCGCCCCAGCAGTAATTGCCCCGCTTTCATCAGCCCTGGCGAGACGGGGCTTCGATTTAGCGAATCCCGGCGAGTGGATTTACTTCGCCTCGGGCCCAGGCTTCAGGACATCCGGTGGTTGGTTGCTTTGAGAGATCGTCGCGCTTCCGACGATTTTCATCATCGCGTCGCGCGATCTCTTGCTCGGCCTTGGCCATACGCTCCCGATGCTCCTGGTTTCGCTAGCGAGCTTTTGCCGATGTTGCTCCTGATAGCGGCTTTGGCGATTATAGAATTCCTGCTTCTCGGCTGCAAAGGCGGCTCGATCGCTTTCCAGCTTTGCGTTGCCCTCCTTAGTGCGACGATCGAAGGCCGCGAATTGATCGAGCGCAGGCTGTTGCCGGAGCGTGGCGAAGGAGGGGGCTGCGAGGCGATCGCGGGGTTGTGGATTTCACGCCGGACGTAGCGTTTGGCAGAACGAACCCTGTTCTGGCGAGCTGGTTTCAGTCGCTTGCTGTACGCTAAGCGGCTAGGATGAATGGGACGGAGCCAAAGATGTAGTAGGTTCGCAACAGGCGAGAAATCTTGTTGCCGGCCTCGCCGCCGCTGTTTAATGCTTCGCGTTTCTCAACACAAGCTCTATAAAGTCTAGCTACATTTACTGCCTGAATCGGGGTGTTGGAGGAATTCCATGAAATGTTTTAACGTCCTTGTCGCATCGACCCTTTTGATCGGAATGGCTTGGAAGGGATCGACCGTCGCGGAAGGTGCGGAACTTTCGGGTGACTACCGAAGGTCTCAAGCGGCGAGGGCCCGCTCGCCCGAGCTCGTCGCGATGCCGCGTTGCTCGGATAGATATTCCTGCGCGCCGCTCTACGCAGGCTATGGAATGCCGTACGGTAGTCCGGGATATTGGGCCCGTTATACAATGAGCGGATGGACGTCCCGCTAGGTGGCTGCCGGTTTGAGATCAAGACGAATGCAAAAGTCAACTCGATGACGTGCTGTCTACTTCGAACAGCTTAGCGGATTCACCAAGCGAAGGATTCGCCGCACTGATTTGAGACCGTCATCGCAATAACTGGCAGGCAATTACAGCCGCGTTTCGCATGCTAGCCTTTGGCGGGAGCTAATCGAGGTGACAGCGGCAGCCAAAAATGCCCTGGGTCCCCCGAGATGATTATCATCTGTTAGCGGCCGTCGGTCTCGTCGGAGGATCTCTTGGCCCGGAATAATCAAGATTCATGCCCTGCACCTGGCATGATAAGTTGCTGATACCAGTCGTGATAGCGAAGCCGTTAGCACGCGGAATCTGGACGGTCGAAAATTCATAAAAGATGCCAGCCGCGCGATCGGTGCTGTTCAGAGGAATAGCTCCCAAATGGATGCTTAGCTTTGTGACATTGCTTGCTCCCCCCGATCCGGGACAGCTGAATGAGCAGGCTCTTCCATTTGCGCAGGAATATTGCCATTCAAACGCTATTTCTAACCCGCTGGGATACGAAGATACTGCCGGCTTGTCGCTATCCTGAGCCCGTAGAGAGGCGATTGAGGAGCCACCAACCAGCAAAGCTGCTGCCAAAACGACCTTATGAAAACCTCTGGATTTCATTGCGGTGCTCCCCAATGCCTTTCTTAATTCATTCAATCACTCATACAAATGGAAACCGTATGCAAGGGGCGGGGTCCGAAATTCGGCCTGGAACGTAGCACTATCTTTCCGAGGCTAAGGTATTTAAAAGGTTTTATAATACCACTTGGTTTATCATTGTGCTGCCGGGCGATCGCGGAGAAACATGGGATTGCCGCGCGTTGGTCCGATTTTCGCCATCCCGTCAGATGCATTCTCGATCTTGGTCCGGACGCGATACTAGTGCACAATAATTGCCTCGGACGCTTAGCGAAGTGGAGTTGGCGTTGCCCATGTGAACACGTGCTGAAGCGTCGGATAACGATTGACGAGCGGCATTCAGGCAGACAACAGCGTGTGGTTCGCAAATCGCAAGTTTTCTAGGGGCGCACCCAATGCCGCAATTCCGTTATCGCGCTGTCACGCCTGCGGGCGAGATCGTCGCCGGCGAGGTGGATGCGTCATCGCGTGAAGAAGTGGTGCGGCGTATTGAGTATCTAGGTCACCTGACCATCGATGCCGAGCCTGTTACCACAGGAATTCTTACGCGTAGCCGCAAGTCTGCTGGAAAGGCGCCGCGATCACGGGACGTTTCCATTTTTTTGCATCAGTTGGCGCTCCTTCTCGGTGCCGGATTGACGCTAGAAGCGGCGCTGCAGACGCTCAGCGACAACACAAGCAAAGGCCTGGCGGGATTTGCTCAGGATCTGCGCGCATCGATTTCCGCCGGCGACAGTTTCGCAGAAGCGCTGGAACAACATACCGTCGCTATCGAACCCGCCTATGTCGCAATGGTACGTGCAGGTGAAGCATCGGGAAAATTGGATGCCGTACTGCGTGCGATCGTCGAAGACCGCTCACGCAAGGAGGTCCTGACCGATCGAATTAATTCTGCGATCCGCTATCCGTTGTTTCTGGTCGGCTCGGCGATTGTTATCCTGCTTTTTTTCCTGATGTATGTCGTGCCACAGTTCGAACCTGTGTTTGCCGATCTTGGTGGTCGCCTTAACTCGGGTGCAGCTTTCGTGGTGGCGTGCTCGTCCTTGCTGCGTCGCAATCTGGATCTCTTTTTGGGGATCTGCCTGTTTTTGGTTGTGGGTACTTGGCTGGTATTGCGTAACCGCGAATGGCGTGCGCGGATCATCGGCGCAGTCACGTTGCTTCCCGGAATTTCAGAGTTGGCTGGTGATCGCCGGACGGCACGGATCGTGGGGACGCTCGGTCTGCTGCTCGAAAATGGCGTCCCACTTCCAGCGGCACTCAAGATCCTTCGAGACATCGTTACCGAACCACGTTATGTCGCGGCGCTCGACAGCGTCCACGAGCAGGTGAGGAACGGCCGGAGGTTTGCAGAGGCCTTGGCGGACACGACACTGCTTCCTCCGCTCGCAGTGAGAATGCTGAGAGTAGGAGATGAGGTGGGCGACGTTGCGAACATCGTCCGTCATGCGTCGCGTTTCTACGAGCACAAACTCGGATTGGGTCTCGATCGCTTGATGGGTGCGATCGGGCCGATCACGATCATTGTGGTCAGTATTGTCATTGGTACGCTGATCGTATCGATCATGAGTTCTCTGCTTAGTATGACAGATCTTGCGCAGTGAACCGGAGGATCAGGGTGGTCCGCGTCGTACTGCCAGTGTTGCGAAGCTGGAACGCCGATCGAGGCGCCGGCTTCACCCTCATCGAGGTCATGGCGGTGATGCTCATTATAGCTCTGGTCGCCACGCTTGTGTTAACAATGATGCCGGGCACTGGCCGCGCCGGTTTGAAGGCTGTGACGCTGCAGACCGCCTCGCTGCTCCGACGCGAACGGCTTGGGGCGATTCTGACGGGGCGCGATCGGGAGGTATCTCTCGATGCCAAACGACGTATCCTGGTTGGTGACGGAGGGGGTATCGTTGCGCTGCCGCGCGACATCGCCCTCGACATCCTCGGTATCGACGCACTCTGGTCTGGACGTCAGGCTGTCGTTCGCTTTCATCCGGATGGCGCATCGACGGGAGTGGTATTGAAATTATCTCGTGAAAAGGCGGAATATGAGATCCGTGTTAACTGGTACACCGGTGGTGTCGCGATCGGGCCATAACGACGGAAGAGATGGGCAGGCCGGATTTACGCTGCTTGAAGCTCTCGTCGCTCTCACGCTGCTTGTCGTTTTTGCGAGCGCGGTAGGGCCACACCTGTCACAGGCACGCCGCATCATGGCAAATGCCGAGGGCCGCGTCGCGGCGCAGGTTCTCCTGCGCTCGCTAATTAATGCCCCAGTCGATCGCTCCAGTTTGGCAATCACTTCCCAGGAAGGCGAAACCAGCGGATTGCGTTGGCGCGTCGACACTGAACAGGCCGCTTCGGTCCGTAGGCAGGACCAATCAAATTGGTTGACTTTTCGTGTGGTCGCAAGCGTGAGCTGGGCGCCCGGCCAGGTCATTATGGCTGAGACGATACGGCTCGGAAAACCCTGAGATGGCAATGCAAGGCCGAGGCATTAACTCTGGAAGTGAAGGTTTTACTCTTGTCGAGGTTTTGGCCGCACTGACGATTGCCTCGGTGATCATAGTTGCCAGCGCAGCGCTTATCCGAAATGTTGCGATTTACTTCGACCGCGGAACGCGAGGGGCAACTGAAGCCGAGCGTCTTGTTCTCGCTGTCGGACGTTTGGCCGGCGATTTCAGTTCAGCTCGCTTTGTGTCACGACCAACAGCGGATGGTACCGCCATCGCGTTTGCCGCCGAGCAAGAAAGCGCAGGTCGGTCAGCAAACGTGGTCTTCGTGGGTGCGGGGGGCGTTGCATCAAGCTCCAGTGACGATGAGCTCGTTAGCCTGACCATCGAGCGGGATGGCGATTTGCGTCGGCTTGTCAGACGCCGCGCGAAGTGGCCAGGAGGTCGCACGCACTTCGAAGATTTGACGCCAAAAGATCCTGTGGTTCTGATCGAAGGTAAGCTGGACATGTCGTTCCAATTCGGACGCAGCACGCCGGCGGGCGCGCCGGTATGGTCTTCCAATTGGATTGAGGAATTGACGTTGCCCCGCTACGTTCGTTTGATCTTGCGCAACCGCGAAACTGGCGTTGATTTGCTCGGCGATGCGACTTTTGTTGTTCGCTCTGATGCGCCGCCGGCCTGCGGGCAAAGCGATGCGAAGCCTGCGTGTCTATTGCCGCCGAATGGCCCTTCTAAGTCCGAAAGCCGGGCGCAATGACACACAGCGATTCACGACGTGGAATGGTTTTGGTGACCGTGCTGTGGTCCATATCGCTGCTTTCGGCGTTGGCGATGGCCGCATCGGTCACCTTCCGGGGCTTTGCCGGTGTGATGGCGGTTGAACGCGATCAGGTGCAGGCAGAGGCGCTTTTAACCGCCGGACTTGAGACGGCCGCGGGCATCGTGCAGACTCCCGGCGATGTTCCGTTGTCCGAGGTCGAGACGACGGCTACCCTCGGTACTGGCGCCGTGCGTGTGCGTCTCAATGACGAGGGCGGCCGAATCGATATTGGCAAGGCACCGGTTGAGGTTCTTGCTTCAATGTTGCGTTCGATTGGCGCTCCGGAAGGGGCGGCTGGCACCGTCGCTCGTCGCATCGTCGAAAGACGCAGTCCCGGCAGTGCGGCAAATCCCGACAATGGAGGTCATCCATCCAGTCAAGCGCTCCCACCATCTACCACTAATCAGCCCTTCGCCGACCTAGGCCAACTTCACTCTGTTCCGGGAATGGAGCCCGAGTGGATCGAGGCAATTGCGCCACTAACAACCGTGTTCGGTGACTCAACCGTCAATCCGTTGACTGCACCACTAGTTGTCATCGCGGCGCTGCCCGGCGTTGACGCCCAACGGGCTGCAGAGTTCATCAAGGCTCGACGCAATTCTCTCTCAAACCCCGATCGGTTCGGACGTCTTCTTGGACCGGCGCAGCAATACCTTGCGGTCAAGTCGCAGCGAGTCGTGTCGGTGGATCTGACGGCGGAATTGATGAGCGGTTATGCCGCCGCGGCCCACGCTGTGATTGTTGTGCTACCTCAAGATAGCCAACCGTACCGCGTGCTGATTTGGACGCCAATTCCATATGCCAAAGCTTCTATATGGGGCAGTCCCATGACGCAGAGGTAGTGTGATGCGGATGCCTGCCATTCTGAAGCGATGGATCGAGACGTTGGCGACACTCTTAGTTGCTTGGCACGAGCACCGCCGTGAACAGCGTGCTCTAACCATCGCACTTGAAAATCAGCAAGTCGTCGTAAGGGAGACTAGATCCAGCCATGATATAACTCGTCCACAGGATCGACCCGAGCCAAATTCGTCGGCGCACCTATTGGAT
This sequence comes from Bradyrhizobium erythrophlei, assembly GCF_900142985.1. Lineage (NCBI taxonomy): Bacteria > Pseudomonadati > Pseudomonadota > Alphaproteobacteria > Hyphomicrobiales > Nitrobacteraceae > Bradyrhizobium > Bradyrhizobium erythrophlei. Next base: position 7,499,940 of record NZ_LT670849.1, on the reverse strand, counting down.
GCCCCCCACAACAGTTTTGTCGTTGCAGAATTTCCTCCTGACAAGATCGTAAGGCGGGACATCACGGTCCCGGCGGGGGCACAGAAGTTTTTGTCGGGTGTGGTCCGCAATCAGATCGAACGGCTGTCGCCCTGGCCACCGAACGACGTAGTTTACGGTTTCGACGGCGAAGTGAACTCGGAAAATGCCTCGGTGTTTGACGTGCGGATCCTGATAGCTTCGCGGGCGAATATCGACGCATTTCGAAAACATTTGGCCACGCTCAATGTTCAAGTCGATCGCATCGTGGCGAACTCACTTATCGAAAATCTAGATGATGCGAGAAAACCCGTGACCCTGTGGTCGCGATCGACGGACGGTTCACTTGATCATCCTGAAAGGTTGAGCCGCCTGATTGGTTTGGGCATCGGTGGTATCGTCGCGGCGAGTACGTGCTTGACCCTCTGGGCGTTTGTATCGGCCGGAAATATTCGCGACGAGAGTGAAAGTATCGCCGTCCGCGCCAAAGCCTTGCAGCTGCAAATTCAGGGTGGCCAGATGCCGTCTGCGGCGGCTTCAGGTTCGTCGGCAGAGCGCGCATGGTTCTTGAAGGAGACCTCCGGTTCCAGCGTAATCCTCCTTGAGGCATTGTCGCGTGCCTTGCCCGATTCCGCATATTTGACCGAAATTCGCCTGGAAAGCGCGACATTGCGAATGGTCGGGCTGGCTGATGATGCGCCGGGATTGCTTGCACCGCTTGAACAGTCGGGACACCTGACCGGCGTGCATTTTTCCGCACCAACGACGCGCGGCTCGGACGGCAAATCCTTCAGATTTTCTATCGAGGCGCACGTCGAACCTCGTATCAGGCTTGAAAAGGAGTGAGGTGTGCTAAGGTTGGACCGCGAACAAGCTATTTCTGTAGCGGTATTGGCCGTGTTGTTGCTGGCATGTTTGTTTGTAGCCGGACTATCTGTTCAGATGCGTTCGGATGCTGGTTCGGAGCTAGCCGAACATCGTGAACTACTCTCGCGTTTGGACACAAAAATGCGAGCAGGTGCGGGTCGGTTAAACGGCGCAGCACCCCCCTCGGCTTTTCTTGACGCGCCTACCACAGGTATCGCGAACGCCAAACTACAGGCGTACTTGGCACAACTCGCCGACCTTCAGCAGGCTGGACTAGTTTCGACAGGGGCAGAACCGGCCAAAGGCGATGAGGCTGTCGACACAGTCAGAATTCAGGCCACACTTGACATGAACACGAGGGCGTTGCGTGCGGTCCTTTATCAGCTTGAAAGCGGGACACCTTACGTATTCGTCGATACATTGACGTTACAGCCGGCCAGCACGACGGCAGGCCACGCGGAAGATCCGATCTTGCGAGTAACGATGAGCTTGCGTGCGTTTTGGCGGCGAGGAAGTCCATGATGCACCTTTGCCTGACGCCTGCTGTTCTGTTGTTATGCACGACCGCGGCGCTTGGTGCCGATCCATCGACATCGACCATGCAGGCCTCGCCTTCCAACCCGCTCGCGACCGAAACGATGGAGCGGTTGTCGGCGATTGTGGATCGACCGTTATTTTCTCCGAGCCGTCACGGCGCTTCAATTCCGCAGATGTCTCGCGATCCCGAACCACGAACGTCTCCAACTCCGCCACCAAATCTAGTTGTCTCCGGCGTTGTAATGGATGGGGCGAGTGCGCATGTCGTTGTCCAAGTTGGACCTGAGAAGAAGACCATACGCGCGCAAGTTGGCGATGAAATAGGCGGATGGACGGTTAGTGGGATCGTGGGACGCAAGCTGATCTTGTCACTTGATGGTCGCTTCGCCACGTTTACGCTTTTTAATCGGGAAGCCGATCAACGGATTTTAAGCGACGGTCCCATTTCACCCTACGCGCCGCAGTTTCCGCAGCAGCAGAATCCGACATCGGCCGGCAACAAAGCGAAAGATTAGATCGTTGGCGACGGCTGGTATTGGTCAGACGCAAGGGCCAAAATTTGCCTTTGGATCGCCACTTATTGCACTGCTCTCGCCCCACAAAACTCATGGTTAACCGTCAGTTCATCCTTTAAGGTTAACTTTCGGTTATCAAGGGGACTGTGGGGTAAGAAGCGTGCCACATCGGTATTATTTTGCCATTGGCCCAGGTTTAATGTCGCAATCAACTCGGTCTCGAGTTCAGGCACGGCGGTGCGGGAGCACATTTTGACTTATTTTGGGGGGGTAAATTTCCGTAAGGAATTAAATTACCCTAATATTTTACGGGCTTGCTCGGCGATGTTGCTGGTGGGTGGCTTGATGGGCTGCGCTGGACCTGGCGCTAGTCTTTTCGGGGATACTTCGCGCGTCGGGGATACGACGTCGTCGCACGACGCTCTCAATACTGTTCGCAAAGCGGATTTGAGCCCTCGCTTCCCAGCAGCCGAAGAACAGCCCCAGGTAGGCAGTCAAACCGCGGGGCCTCTCTTGTTTCCCGGTGCTGACGTTGGGCCTGAGGTGGTGCCAAACTCCCGACGCGGCCCCAACCCCGCGATGACGCCTGCGTCACTCCAGCAGGCTGCATTTATCAAAGGCGACAGCCTCGACCAGGTTGCTTCCGCAAAGAGCGACGGCGTTGAGATTAATTTCGATGGCGCCGACGTGCAGACCGTCGCTAAGTTCCTGCTCGGCGATATTCTTCAGCTCAATTTTACGGTCGATCCGCGCGTGCAGGGTCACGTGACGCTGGCTTCGTCGGGCCCGATACCCCGCAAGGACGTGCTGCCAGCATTCGAAAGCGTATTGCGCATGTCGAACGCGGTGATCGTGCGTAGCGGAAATTTAATGAAGATCGTGCCGCTTCCAGAAGGTAGCGCCGGTGGCTCGGTTGCGGGTGCTGGCGAACCAGGTTACGGCGTATCGCTGGTGCCGCTGCGATATACGTCTGCGGAGACGGTAGCGAAGACTGCAGAAAGCTTTTTGGCCAGGCCCGGTTCGATCCGCGTTGTCCCGTCCCGTAATCTGCTTTTGGTTCAGGGTACGACAGCCGAGCGTGAGGCAGCTCTCGATATGGTCGCGACGTTCGACGTGGAATGGCTGCGCAATCAATCGGTCGGAGTCTATCCGCTAAAATCAACTTCGCCCGAGACGATGATCGGAGAACTTGAACGGATATTCGAGACTCGTGACGGTGGTGTGGGGCAGGGAGTTATTCGGTTCCAGCCGATCTCGCGCATGAATGCAGTCATGGTCGTCACCAGGACGCCTAAATTGCTTGCACAAACGACGGAATGGGTGCGCCGCCTCGATCGCTTCGATTCTTCCGGCACATCGATGCATACTTTTCGCTTGAAGAATGGCAATGCGACTCAGATAGCCAAAATCCTGAACGATATCTTCCTTCAGCGATCCGGTTCGGCTTCCGACACACCCGGCAAACAGCTCGCGCCGGGCGTCAACGGTTCGGAATCCCGCCTGGACTCCCTTGACAAGGGGGCCGGCAGTCGAGGCTTGACGACGGCATCCAACAGCAGCGGCGGTCTGGGCGGCAAACCGATATCTACTGCTTTTGACACCTTCTCGGATCGGAAAGGAACTGAGGGGGAAGGCCCGGAAAGCGCTTCGCTGCTGTCTGGTGGCAACGCCGTGCGTGGCGCATTTCAGAACGTGCGAATTACCGCCGACAACGCCAACAATGCGATTGTGGTCTATTCCACTCAGGCCGAATATCGAGTGGTTGAGCGCGCGGTCCGCGACCTTGATAAGGCGAAACTGCAAGTGGCGATTGACGCGACTGTGGCCGAAGTCACGTTGACCAACGCCTTGCAGTACGGCGTTCAGTTTTATCTGAACGGCAATAAAGTCGGGGGTGGTGTTCTCGGCTCGGGTGCTTCGACGGTTCAGTCGTCTGCAACTGCGGCCGCATCGGTGACAGCCCAGTCCGCCCTGCTGCAGAGCGTGGGGCCTGGTTTGAATTTGCTGTTGGGATCCGCGGGGAATCCGCGCGCCATCATCAATGCGCTGCAGACAGTGACCGACGTTAAGGTGCTGTCATCGCCCTCGTTGGTCGCACTCGACAATCAGCCAGCTCTGCTTCAGGTAGGCGATGAAATTCCGGTCTCAACGAGTTCGGCGACGCTTCTAACCAGTTCGACCACGCCAACCGTCAACACGATTGAAATGCGCAACACCGGCGTCATCCTGAAAGTACTGCCGCATATCCACGCCAACGGTTCGATCCAGCTCGAGATCGATCAAGAGATCTCTAATGTTGTTAACCCCGATCAACAGACGCTAACTCCAACGATTTCCCAGCGCCGCGTGCACTCGAGCGTCTCAGTGACAAGCGGACAAACCGTGCTGCTCGCAGGCCTGATCAGCGAAAACAATCAGGAAACCCGTTCCGGAATACCCGGTCTTCGCGACATCAAGATCCTTGGTGACATGCTCGGCAACACGTCCAGCACCAAAACCCGCTCGGAGATCATCATTTTCATCAAGACGCAAATGATCCGAAACGGCCAGGACGCCAGCGCTGTAACCGAGGAATTCAGAGACAAGTTGCAGTCAATGCGCGGCGGTAGCTCGGTAATCAATGGGACTGGAGTGCCATCTGCGGCAGGTCCGCGTGGCTCACCGCCAAGTTGATATCAATGACGAGTATTGATACAACACATCGAGTTGAGTCGGCTGCGAACCTACAACCGAATATGGTGATCCTGGTTGGCGGCGGATTAGCCCTTGGGTTCGTATCGCTTGTAACGCTTCCCGGTCCGATCGCTGTGGCGTCAATCGCGTTGGGCGTGATGATGTTGGCCGGTGCGGACGTAGATGCTCGGACCTTCCTGTTGCCGAATGTGATTACCTGGGGCGCGACCCTTGGCGGCATCAGTTCAGCGTGGTTTCTGGAGGAATTGAGCCCCTGGTCTGCGGCCTCTGACGCGGTTCTGCGTGCCGTGTGCGTTGCTGGCTTTCTGGCGCTGCTGCGTTGGTGTTACGAGGGCGTCAGGCATCGCGAGGGACTTGGGTTGGGCGATGTAAAGCTAGCGGCAGCAGTTGGCGCGTGGCTTCCCTTCGAGGTTATTCCGTTGTGTTTTGGGTTAGCAACGGGCGGGGCGCTGCTGACGATCTTGTGGGGACATCTGCGCGGCAGGCGAATAGAGCGAACAACAAAGATGCCGTTTGGCACCTTTTTGTGTCCCGCCTTATGGTTTGCGTTCTATGTAACTAACCTGCCGACCGGATGATCACCGCCGTTCGGTCTCATCTAAAGTACTCGTTTTGGTTCGTTGCAGCTCGGAATGGCGGTTAGACGACGCTCTGAAAAGCATGCGGTGTCGATCGTTGGGACGTTATCAATGCGACGGGACATCGCTGCCTGAAGTTGTAAACCGAAGAGTCGAGCATTGCGGGGGATCACGTAAAACTTTCACAGTCTCGAATATAAGCGACCGAACAATTGTCGAAAGAGATTTCTTCTGCATCTAACGGTGCAAGGCGGCGTCATGGAACGAGGAAATAGTGGCTAGAGAATTCGCGCAAGCAAACATGGGCAATAGGCTGACTGTCGCGCCGGTTTTGCGGGCACGTGCTCTGTTGGCATGCGACAACATAATCACCTCCCAGAAATTGGATGTTGAAGTACGGCTACCTCTCTTGGTTGGTTTCGGTGGAGTCGCGCCTTCAATTGACGGTGTAGCGAATGACTTCGGGTTTCCCGGGACCAGAGATGCGGTGCGACAGTGGAAACTCAAGCCGCATTTCGCGGTAGGTAAAGGTCGCTATCTGCGCCGGTCCAGGTCATTTCGAGAGATGACATTCTGATGGAATTCGCCGGAAACAGGTCGAAGCCAATGCCAAGTGGCCAAACGTCGGCGGCAGGAGCTGTCGTGCCGTTGCGTTCGGTCGAGCATTTCCGTCGGTATCTGCTGGATCAGTTGTCCGACGTGGCTGCAACACGAGTGCGACTTCAAGATTCCGTTGATGGGGTGTCTGGAAATCAGTTGCGGCTGTTGTGGGAGAAGTCTGACCTGCCCGCCGGTAAATTCGCGGATGAAGCGGCTCGCTTCTGGGGTATGCGACGATTGAATCTTCAGGATTTGATGAATGCGACGAGTGCGGCCGAGCTTTTCTCCGCACGCTTCTTACGCGAGTCCTCTGTGTTTCCGTTCCGGGCGGACCAGGATCGCTTTGGTTTGGCGGTATCAGATCCGACCGATGCCGCGTCGATCCGTGCTGTCGAGATTGTTTGCAACGGTGCAGTAGAGGTCGCCATAGCGTCGTTCGATGACATTTCGACGGTTCTGGAAAAGCAGGTCGACGAGCATAGTCCCAACACTGTGGACGTCGATGAACCGAAGCATCGGTCTCGCGACGACGATATTGATAGTCTGCGAGATCTGGCGAGCGGGGCGCCGGTTGTACGGGCCGTCAACGATTTGCTCGAGCGCGCCGTAGAATTGCGGGCAAGCGATATTCACATCGAGCCTTTTCGGACCGGACTCGCCGTGCGGATGCGGGTCGACGGGATGCTCCGCGCAGTGCCGGTGCCAACCAACGCGCCGCCGCAGGCCGTCATCTCGCGTATCAAGATTCTTGCCAGCCTCAATATTGCGGAACGCCGGCTGCCGCAGGACGGCGCGGCACGCGCGCGGATAGGACGATCCGAAATCGATATTCGTGTTGCTACAATGCCGACGCAGCACGGCGAAAGCGCGGTGATCCGCTTGCTGCCGCGAGATCGTGGCTTACTCGAGCTAAGCAAGGTCGGTCTAGGCAGTCGAGATCAATCTTCCCTTCGTCGTCTTTTGGCTCTGCCGCACGGCTTGATCATTATCACCGGACCAACCGGAAGCGGCAAGACGACAACCTTGGCGACGATGCTGGGGATCCTGAACGAGCCAACACGTAAGATTCTGACAATTGAAGATCCAGTCGAATACGAAATACCCGGCATCAACCAGTCGCAGGTCAAGCCGGCAATCGGTTTGACCTTCGCCGCGGCGATGCGAGCTTTCGTTCGTCAGGACCCCGACGTCATAATGGTCGGCGAAATCCGGGACGCCGAAACGGCGAATATCGCGGTGCATGCGGCGCTGACGGGGCACCTCGTGCTGACGACGCTGCACACCGAAACCGCCGCCGCCGCCGTGCCGCGTCTTCTTGATCTCGGCGTTGAGGGTTTTCTCCTGCAATCGACGTTGCGGGCCGTCATCGCGCAGCGGCTGGTTCGGGTGCTCTGCGACGGCTGCAAACGCAAGCACGCACTCACCGGGGGCGATCTTGCGGCCGATCCCCGTTATCGCGTTCTGGGTTTTGCAACTGGTGAAACCGTCTATCAAGCGGTCGGTTGCGAGCGCTGCAATGGAATTGGTTATCGCGGGCGCGCCGGAGTCTTTGAATTGCTTGAATTGACTGAAGAAGTCAGGCCCTTCGTCGGCGCCAGCGCGGATTCGTTGGCAATCGACAGAGCCGCTATCCATGCCGGTATGACCACGATGATCGACGATGCCGTCGTGAAATGCCGGGCTGGAACTACGACAGTATCGGAAGTGCTCAGGGTGACCTCGGTTCGGTAGCCGTTTGTGTAACCTTGGCAAGAGTTGTCGATGGCAGATCGACATCAAGAGATGGAGAGTAAGAAAATGTCGCGGCATGTCATAACCAGGGCATCTCTCAACCTGATGGGTATAGTTTCGTCGAAGTTTGGCGCATTTAGACGGCGATCCCGTAGGTCGCGGCCCTATGTCGGCAGCGCTGGGCGTAGACAGCAAGCGATGCGAGGCCATGGTGAGGGCGGGTTCACTTTGGTGGAGATGCTGGTGGTGATCACGATCATCGGTCTGGTGATGGGCTTAGTCGGGCCCCGAGTTCTCAGCTATCTCGGAGATGCCAAGGTCAAGGCCGCGAAGCTGCAGATCGAGAGCTTCGGCAGCGCACTTGATCTGTTTTATCTTGATGCCGGCCGCTATCCGTCCGCGAGCGAAGGACTTACCGCTTTGGTGCAGCGACCTGCAGGCGTTTCGGTTTGGAACGGACCTTATCTAAAGAATGCATCCGTGCCGGTCGACCCATGGGGGCATGTCTACCTTTACCGAGTTCCTGGCGAGAAGCGCCCTTATCAAATCATATCATTAGGGTCGGATGGCCAGGAGGGCGGGACTGGCACCGCAGCCGACATCGGCAACGGTGAAACATTAGCAGCCGCCGCCCACTAGGGGTGTTGTTTGATCGAATCTAAGATTGGAAAAATATTTCGGAGCAGATCATTGGCTTACCTAAACTATTCGCTTATTCGCGCTCGACATGGACTCGCTCGGGCCTTTGCCTTCGCCATCGGACTCCAATCGTTGGTGATGGCCTCGTTAGCGTATGCTCAAAGCGCGCCGACAACTTTCACTCCATCTGCAAATTGCAGTCTAAGCGCAGCCGCGTTCTGTGAGACATTCGACGAGGGGCCAGCCGCCGTCGGCGGCCGCGGCGGCGACCTGGACCCTAAAAAATGGTCGACGGCTCGCTTATCGGGGGAAATTGGTTCATCTGGATACGGCACCGCCAATCCTGTTCCGGTTGCCCCAATCCCACAATGTCGCGCTGGAATTACGCAAACGTCCGTTTTCCCGCCGAATGACACATTGATTTGCGACCCGAGCGGCACGCGGTCGTCACAACTAATGACGGCTGTCGCAATGCAAAATTACGGCGTCAACTCATATATGGTTCGTCAGCCATTCGATTTCGCAGGACGCACTGGCACAATTCATTTTGACGTTGATGCCGTGGCTCAAAATCTTGGAGGCTTCATTGAGCTTGAGCTTACACAAGACCCGTCGCCGGCCACAACGTTCAGGGAATTTCAAAATTTCGAAGTGGGCCCGGTTCCTAGAAATGGTCTTACGCTACGGTTAAGTACTTTTCCAGAATGCCCGACCTCTGTCGCCCCCCTCAACACCTTCATTTACAACAATTACGTCGGCACAATCGTCGCTCCAACGTACGACCACGTCAATGGTTGCGCTGCTACACAGTTTGGCTCGTTGAACCATTTCGAAGTGCAGGTCTCACAAAATTCCATCGCCGTCTACGGTTCCGATTTCTCGACGGACAACGGGAAGACCTTCCCTAACTATAAGCTATTGTACACGGCGAACATCAACCTACCGTTCACACGCGGCTACGTTCACTTCAACCCGAGAAATCATGCAACGGTGAAGTATGGCGTTGGCCCTGACGTGGTTTACCACTGGGACAACATTGGCTTTGACGGGCCGGTGGTTCCCGTGCCGAGCGCCTACGAGATTCCAAACAACACGACCACTTCGACATACAATGGCCCCGTGGCTGGCCCTGTGCAAAATCTAGGTTATCAACTTCTCAACGGAACGACAGGAATAGGAATCTATAGCCCGACAACCAAAATAAATGCTCTGACGTTTCAAAATGTTAATATCGCGGGCATCACTTCAGCGACACTCACGTTGAACGCATTTTTCAATACGGTCACTCATACACCGGATACGACTTGGGGCATTCAGTATCGCTTTAATGGTGGTACTTGGAGAAACTATAATTTTACGGCAGGGGATCTTGCCGATATAAATGCCGTGGCCGGAGCGCCATTGGGCTTTTTGTCGTGGTCGCTTGATGTTCCAACATCGGACGTCGTTTCAGGGACGAATACGTTAGAATTGGTCCCGTTGAACGCCCCGATGGATTTTCCGCCAGTAGTCGCCAACATTGATTTGCTTCTGGGGACCACAGGTACGGTAACTTCCCCGCCAGCCACGCCACCTACGGTGGCATTCTCGGCGAGCCCAACCAACATAAGCTCCGGCCAAATATCGATGGCGACTTGGTCTTCGACCAACGCTTCTTCGTGCACCGGCTCTGGCGGCTGGTCGGGGCCGAAAGACCCTAGCGGCACTCTTGCGGTAGCGCCAAAAACCACCACGACTTACATGCTGGCCTGCAGCGGCGCCGGCGGCACATCGCCAACCGCCAGTACGACCGTGGCCGTCGGTGGTGCTCCCCCGGTGGCGATCAACGGTATGTGTGGATCGGCGAACGGCATACCAGCATCATCTGCACCTTCCGCCAACCTTTGCTCGGCCGGCACGTCGTCGTCCGTGGCAGGCTCGGGCCCGTGGACCTGGAGCTGTGGCGGTGCCAACGGCGGCACCGGCGCGAGCTGCTCAGCGTCGGTGTTGGTGGGGTCTGGGTCCGGGTCCGGATCTGGATCTACCTCAGATCCAACGCCAACTCCTGTCAGCGGGAACTGCAGCATGCAGTTAGGCGGTTCGGTCGCCTTCTGCGAAACCTTTGACAAGAAGAATTCCGGAAGCCGCGGTCGTACCGGCGATCTCGATCCCAATGTCTGGGGAGTTTCTCGTGCTACCGGCAATGTTAATTATGGTCGAGGCCAGTACAATGGATGGGCGGCGACCCAACTTCAAACTTGTAATGGGACGACTACCGTCACGCCGCCCAACGACATCATGATTTGTAACGGCCAGCTCCGTGAAGCCAGCAATGACAATCCGACCGGTGTTTACGAGGCTGGCACAGTAACAACGTTGGCAATGTTTCCGAAACAACCGTTTGATTTTTCCGGAAGGACCGGGACGGTCTCTTTTGACGTTAGTAATGATTCACACGGCACTTCGGCAACGTGGCCCGAGTTCTGGATGAGTAATCTTCCAGTCCCCACGCCATTTAACCACTATGATTCGTGGCAAGCTCTTCCACAAAACGGTTTTGGAATCCGCTTCGGTGCTGCGGTTGCACCTGGTGGATGGGGATCGTGCGGGAACGGGAACAATCTGGATAAGCGGCGCTGGACAGTCGATTCAGCTGTGGTCGTTCGCAATTACGTTATGGATGATACGAACGGAATTGGCGGCGTCCGAACTAATATGGCGGTCAAACAACTGGATTGTGTCATTTCACCGCCCGACAATTCAGGAATAATGAATCATATCGAGCTCAAGATCTCTCAAAACCAGATCGACGTCTACGCCACCGATGCCGGTGTCGCAGCATCGCCGTCCACGCTTAGGCACATCGCTGTCATCACCAACGCTAATCTGGCGCTTACGCGCGGGTTAATCTCGCTTGAAGATGTCCACTTCAACGCGGACGCGGCCGAATCTAGTCCGAATGTACCGTCGCAGAGACAACACACGTTTGTCTGGGACAATGTGGCGTTTGACGGACCATTCACCTATCGTGACTTCAGCTACGATGCCTTGGATGTTGAGCAAGCAGATGCAGCTACTCACACGTTGGACTTGGGCAAGATTTCTGGCCCTAATCAGACCGCAAGCTGGAATGTGCTCAGTATTCCGGCCAATCCGACGGCGGAGTCTGTTCGTGTGGTTTTCAATTTCTACGAATACTACCCCTTCAAAACGCTCAACGTGGCGGTGAACGGTCATGCACATTCAGTGCCTTGGCCTTACCCCGACACGAAGGGATTCACCTGGAAGACCTTTGCCGTAACCATTCCGACTACAGATCTTGTGCCAGGCACCAATGTTGTAACGCTTGGGTCGGATCAAGCTATGGTGACGTCCAACGTAAGCATCGTACTCTTGAATGTCCCGGGGGGAGTGCCCGTTCTGCCCGGATCAAATAATGCATATCCGAGCGGCGGTAGCGGCAACGTTCCACTTCCTACGGTAGCATTTTCGGCGAGTCCAACCGGCATAACCTCTGGCCAGATCTCAATGGCAACCTGGAATTCGACCAACGCAAGCTCATGCAACGCCGGAGGCGGTTGGACAGGACCGAAAGCAACCAGTGGTACTCTTGCAGTTTCGCCGCCGACCACGACGACTTACACGCTGGCCTGCACCGGGACCGGAGGCACGTCGCCAATGGCGAGTGCGACGGTGGCAGTGAATGCCGCCCCGGTGGCGATCAGCGGCGTGTGTGGATCAGCAAACGCCACGCAGGCGTCGTCTGCACCTTCAACCAATCTTTGCTCAGCCGGCACGTCGTCGTCCGTGGCAGGCTCTGGCCCGTGGACATGGAGCTGCGGCGGTTCTAATGGCGGCAGCACCGCGAGTTGCTCGGCGTCGGTATTGGTGGCGTCTGGGTCTGGGTCTGGGTCAGGCTCCGGATCGACTGGGACCGGATCTCCAACTCCTGTTAGCGGAAATTGCAGCATGCAGTTGGGTGGTGCAGTTGCCTTCTGTGAGACCTTTGACCAGAAGAATCCCGGAATCCAGAGCCGCACTGGCGATCTTGATCCAAATGTGTGGGGCGTATCTCGGGCTGGTCAGGCCAATTTTGGTCAGGGCACTCTTAATGGATGGGCTTTGTCAACCCAACTCCAAACCTGTGGTGGGACGACTGCGGTTACGCCTCCTAACGATGTAGTAATTTGCAATGGCCAGCTTCGCGAAGCCAGCAATGATAATCCGACCGGCGTGTTTGAGGCAGGAACGGTAACAACGTTAGCGATGTATCCGAAACAGCCGTTTGATTTTGCTGGAAGGACCGGGACCGTCTCCTTTGACGTCAGCAATGATTCTCACGGAATCCATGCAGTATGGCCTGAGTTTTGGATGTCTGATCTTCCAGTACCTGCGCCGTTCAATCACTTTGGTACATGGCAAGCACTCCCACAAAACGGTTTTGGAATTCGGTTTGGTGCAGCTGTTGTTGCCGGGCAATACGGATCTTGCCCCAATGGAAATAATTTAAGTCAGCCACGTTGGACGGTCGATTCAGCCGTGGTCGTTCGTAATTACGTCATGGACGATACCGTTGGAATTGGTGGCGTCCGAACCAATATGGCGGTCCAACAACTCGACTGTGTGATTTCATCTCCTGACAATTCAGGAATCATGAATCATGTCGAACTCAAGATCTCTCAAAGTCAGATTGACGTCTATGCCACCGACGCCGGTGTCGCACCATCGCCGTCCACGCTTAGGCACATCGCCGTTATCACCAACGCAAATCTGACACTTACACGCGGATTAATCTGGCTCGAAGATGTGCATTACAACGCCGATAAGGGAGCTCCCCCCTCGCAAAAGCAACATACGTTTGTATGGGATAATGTCGCCTTTGACGGACCATTTACCTATCGTGACTTTAGCTACGATGCATTGGACATCAATCGGCCGGATCCGGCTACGAGCACAACTGATCTAGGCCAGATATCTGGTCCTAACCAAACCGCAAGCTGGAACGTGTTAAACTTACCGGCTAATCCAACGCCAGCAGCCGTTCGCGTTCTTTTCAATTTCTACGAATATTATGCGTTCACTACGCTCAACGTGACGGTGAATGGTCATGCGCATTCAGTGCCTTGGCCTTATCCGGATCAGCTCGGATTTACCTGGAAAACATTTGCCGTCACCATCCCGGTAACCGATCTGGTACCCGGTACCAATGTTGTACAAATCGGGTCGGATCAAACGATGATCACGTCGAACGTGAACATCGTCCTTGCCGATGTTCCTGGTGGTGTGCCTGTTTTGCCCGGATCGAATAATGCATATCCGTCAGGCGGTGCGCCTTCCCAATGACCATCGTCAATAAGGCTCGAACGTACGGACGGGTACGTCCAAAACTCCAGGTAATGCGGTCTTGTTTCCAACCCGACCGACATCTGGAACATTGGAACGATTGAGATTGCCATCCAAGCAGGACAGACCAGACCTGGCAATTCTTCTGGCCGGCAGCTTCTGCGGCGGTGTCGAGTGCAACCGACTTTAGGGGTGGAGGTCGACGGGATGATGGTAGTCGTCCTGGATGACCACCCGGTATCGCTCCAGTGCCGTGGATGATTTTCCGTAAGCCGTAGGCGCTGGCGACGAGCCGTAGCGAGTTTTCATAAGAAATCGGCAGTTAATCTGCTAACCAGCAGGGACGCTTATGCGTTTACGAAGGGTCGAGTGTTCGAAGTCGATAAAGTAATAGGTGTTCGTCGGCCGCAATCACTTCTGCATATTCCTCAACTAGTCGAGCGCAGAAAGGATACTCATTGATGCCTTCCGTAAAGGTGAATCCCTGGCGATTGGCTGTGAACTGCTGATTTGAGATAATGACATATTGGATGCCGGCGCCTCGCACGCTTTCCAAGAAAGCAGGCCACGTATCGAGCCGGATAAACCGTTGAAGATGGCTGTCCGTCGTGTAGCATTGACGATCGATCGGAAAGCATCCGAAGCTCGAAGCACCGAAAGTTGTGTAAAATGCCGAAACCAAAATCTTCGCGTTTGGAGGCGTGAGTTCACGCACTCTCACCCAGAACCGCCAAACGGGATCACCCGCATGCGCTCGCTCAGAAGTGAGCACGCCCGTCGCTATATTCAGGTCAGTTACGAGTCTTTGCGGCTCGCGTCGTTCGCGATCGACTTGCACTACCAAGGCGATCGAGATCAGTGCAATTGCGGTGGCCAGCCGATGACCTGCCTCCTGAACCAGTCGGCAAAGCATGATCGCGCCTACAAGGGTGAAGCAAATTATTCCAAACAGCCAGTAGCGGAAATACAGTCCCGTCAAAAACGCGCTTACGACTGTGAAAATCGTCGCGAATAAGATAAGGATTCGCGAGGTGGTGTCTCGCGTTCGCGACGCAAGCAAACCTGCTATACCAGCGACAAGCAGTGTTGTTAAAATGACCGAGGTTTTGCGCGCCAATTCGCCGAGCTGGGCGCCGCTTGCAACGCCCCAAGCGTAGTAGTGCATGTATCGTGAAAAGATTTCAGCTTGTCCGGCCGACCAATCGCGCGTCTTGATAAAATCCGCGAGCATCGGATAAAGCGGATTGCCCGTCACTACGAAGTTCCGCAAAAGCCACAGGCATACCGGCGCCGCTGCAATAGCGCTGAAACCACTAAGCTGCCTCAGGGTCTCCAACCAGGGAACCCGGCGGCTACGAAGCTCCAGTGCTATCGTGCAAATCCAAGCAATAATGAGCGGGGCCGCCGTTAACTTGAATGAGACCGCTATGCCGGCGCACAGGGCGACGATCGACAGCAGCTGTTGGCTCGGATGCCGGCGCCAAACGAGCCACCCGAGCACACTCAGCATCGCTGCCCAGCACGACGGGAAATCGACGTATGCCAGTGGAAAGATAAACGAAAGGTTCACGACAGGGTTTGAAATGAGGAGGGCTGAAATCGCAATAATTCCCGCCGTCGGGTCTCCAAGACGGCGGGCGCAAAGTCCAATCGAGAGCAGCGTCCAAAGGCCCGAGCTGTAGTGCAGGAGTTTGGCAGCCACTGGTTCGTTAAACGAGAGCGCGATCGCGTAGAGCATTTCGAAGCCCATGGACGCGTTCGTGTTCGTATAGGTCGGGAGGTAACTCAGTGTGTTTTCGTGCAGCCAGCGGGTTGGCGCACTGAGGTGGTAGCCATCGTCGTCCCCGAACGAACCGAATGAGAGGGCATGAACCAAGAAGATCGCAAGGACAGCAGAAAATATTATGCTCCAGATTTTCAACGCGGTCGGCACGGCGGTCTTCAGCGCTGTTCTAAGCCACTGACCCGCCCTAATGAACACTCGCACTGTTTCAGGCAAGAGCAGTAACATGAGCAGTAAACATGCAAGGCGTACTGTATTTGCAGTCAGAGCATGAATAGATCCCAGCAAATACGGCACCAGTTGTAGAAATCCGGTACCGATAACCATCGCGATCAGGTTTGATTCTAATTCCGTGAAATCGTCAGAGCGAAGGCGAAAAATAATTACCAGTCGTCGACCGAGTGAAAGTGCGAACAGCCAAAAGAGGCACGCAAAAAAAATTGCATGGACCACGGGTGGAAAACCGAAAGCGCTACCGAAGCTCGGCTCAAACATTGCCAGCTTCACTGGTGGACTGAGACGTGTTCGGCGCAACAGCCCGAGGTCCATCGTGCCTAGGATCACGTCGCGACAACGACGTCCCTTTCAAGGTGCCGTCATCAAGGGCACTCATCGAATCTCTCCAGCGCCACACAGCTGGCACGAGCAGTCCTAGGTATGCATTTACGTCTGAGACGTTCTCGAAGGAGTATCACGGTGTTTTTCGCTGGCGAATAGATTCTTGCGGCTTCCAATCCGGATTGGGCTTCTGTGGAAATACGATAAATCGTCGCCCGGCAAAGTTTAAGACTAGACCAATCACCGTCGAAAAGACCTTGGCGAGTGGTGGATCGATACCAAGGGCAACGAAACCCCGGGTGCAGCCCAAATCGATTAAGCTGATCGTCACAACAAGAATAAAGTATACTAAAAGCTCCGCGATTGTGTTCCATTTCGCCTTGTGACGGAAAAGCAATGTGATTGAGAGATAGTAGTTGACGCCTGCGGCTATGAAGAACGCCGCTAGGACTGATGCTGTCAATCCAAGATCCATGCGGAGCAGCAACACAAAGCACAGAAGATTGACGACCGCCGCCACTCCGCCGATGCAGGCGTAGAATACAAACTGCACAGGCAACGGTACTTTAGGAAGATTATATTTTAAGATGCAATATAAGGCTCTCCACGCATCTTTCAGGCCGATCTTCTTTCCCTCGGCATAAGTCCGGCCGCGATACGAAATTCCAGTCTCATATATCCGCACTCGCATCTGCGCAATTTTGGCAACCACCTCAGGCTCAAAACCAAACCGGTTCTCCTCGATTGTGATGCTCTGAATTACCTGTCGCCGGAACACCTTGTAGCAGGTTTCCATATCAGTGAGATTCAGATCGGTAAGCATGTTTGAAAGCGTGGTGAGAAAGCTGTTCGCCAGCGAATGCCAGAAGTAGAGCACGCGACGAAATTCCGTCGATAAAAAACGTGATCCGAAGACGACGTCCGCGTCGCCATTGCGTAACGGGATCAGTAATCTCTTCAGATCGATGGGATCGTATTCGAGATCAGCATCTTGGATCGCAACAAAATCGCCAGTCGCATGGGCAATGCCGGTGCGCAGCGCCGCTCCCTTGCCTTTATTCACCTCATGTTGCAACAACGACAACTCGGGGATGCGTTGAGCCAATCCCCTTGCGATTTCCAGGCTCTTATCTTTTGAACAATCGTCGACAACGATGAGCTCTAACTTTAGCAATTCGTCTTGAATTGCAAGGACGCGATGAACGCATTCCTCAAGCGTAGCTTCCTCGTTGTAACACGGGATAATGACGCTAAGCTTTATCGGATTGGAAAGAGAAATCCCGGAGTCATTATCCGCAGCCATTAGTTACCTAAACCTTGGATTGCAGGGCATCCGTAATCTGAGTCGTCGCCCTTGTTGCGGGTATGGTATTATATAAATAAATATTGCATATCATGAAGGTTAAAGACAATTCAAGCGAGTGAGGCGCCATTAGTGCTCAACTTCCGTGCACAGGCTGAAACCCGGCGTTGGCGCATAATTATCTCCCCGCCGAGGCCGAGCAGCAATACGCAGCTAGAGCGGGAGTAGGAGGCGGGGATGGGCTCGGCGCTCCGGACTAGCCTGGGGCTGTCGCGCAACCCGAGACGACCACGGATAGCCAATGCCGCAGAACAACACGCCGTTCAGGTCTTAGACCAACTGATGTCAAACTCTTGTTATATTTGAAACGTCGCCCGAGAATATTTGATCGACCGTGCACCTGAGGTTGATATGTTGGGAATTCGTCTCGGCCCTAATTCAGAGGAATTCTAGCCGTCAATCAAGAGAGGTGTGACCGGTGAAGAAGCGCGTTCTTATTTTCGTGCTGTTGTTTGCAGGTACGGCTGGCCTTTGCAAGCAAACTCAAGCGAACGAAGCTGTAACTTCGGTTATCGTGAAACTTCAAGCGTCCTCAAGCGTTGTGCTTCCCGGTCAGAAAGTCTTGTTGGCTGCTAAAATCACTGGCACCTCCGACAAGGGGGTAGAGTGGTCCTTGAAAGAAGGAGAGGCAGCAGGATCTATTATCTTATCACCTGACCATCGCGATGCTGATCACGGTGGGCCTCTTTGGGTCTACACTGCGTCAAATATTCCCGGCACATACCACGTGATCGTTACGGCAAATGGAGATAAGCAAAATCCCGTCACTATGGCGCTTGAGGTGCAGCCGTTTGTCGTCGGCTGCACTGCTCGCAGTGATCAAGTCGGCGTATGGCAAAACATTACACCGCCTCAGGTCGATTTGACGAAGGGTGATTTCTTTGGGATGCAGGCGATGGTGATTGATCCAGTCAATCCGTCAACGATTTATGCAGGCCGGTCGATGGACGGGATTTATAAATCTACGGATTGCGGCGCACATTGGAAAAGGATCAGCACCGGTCGCAACTCGCATGCGATGTCAAGCGGCAGAAGCTGGACAATGGCTATCAATCCCAGCGATCCGCAAACTATTTATACTAACCAGGGCTATGGAGCAGGCGGCGTATTCAAAACGACAAATGGTGGAGTCGACTGGGATCAAATTCTGCCGCACAATATAACCACCTTATTACCCTATGGGG
This sequence comes from Bradyrhizobium erythrophlei, assembly GCF_900142985.1. Classification (NCBI taxonomy): domain Bacteria; kingdom Pseudomonadati; phylum Pseudomonadota; class Alphaproteobacteria; order Hyphomicrobiales; family Nitrobacteraceae; genus Bradyrhizobium; species Bradyrhizobium erythrophlei. Next base: position 7,481,551 of record NZ_LT670849.1, on the reverse strand, counting down.
GATTTGTTTACGCAATCTCGATGGATCCAAATGATCCTCTTCACTTGGTGGTAGGATGGCACGCCGAATGTCCTCCACCCCGGGCGAAATTTTGCTTTGCCGAGACGATGGACGGCGGCGCCAGCTGGGTGCTACGCGATGGGAATCCGTCTTGGGCTGGTGGAGAGGGCGCACTAATTGACTTTCTCGACTCCAAGTCTTGGATTTTCACCTCGCAGAGCAACGGATTGTGGGTTTCCAGGGACAAGGGTGTCTCCTGGCTGAAAATCTCAGGCGTTTCGATATCGCATGGACGCGGGCAGCTATACAGAGCCGTCGATGGTTCGTTCTATCTAGGAACGGCCAATGGGATTTTACACAGTGTTGATGGTCAAAGTTGGGCCTTGCTTCCCGAAACCCAAAATCTAGTCATGGGCCTCGTCGGGGACGCTAAGACCATTTATTTCAGTCGAGCATTTCCGTACAACGCCCCGGGTGCGGACCCTTATCTTCCGTATTACTCTTCACCGGAAGGTCTTCCGTACAGGTGGGCGCCGATGCGATCTCCGATGATGCGGAACGGAGGGGCAGAACTGCATCTCGATAAAATTCATCATATTTTGTATTCGACGAATATGGACGCGGGCCTCTGGAGGCTAGTTATTCAATAGGTCCTTGAAACAAAGCCATTAGCGGGCGATGCAGATCTGGGCGATCGTGAAGAAGAGTACGCGGAGTCTGCGCAGTGTAGTACCGATAGCGGCACGGTCAGTGTGGCTGCTCAAGGTTTTTGAGACATGCGTTCTATCTTATAATTTTGCGGTGGCCCGCTTGGGCAGGTATCTCGTCTTTGTCTCGGGATACGCGATCTTCACCAGACGAATGAAAGCACGCAAGTTGGTCGGGTACAGTCGCATCACTCTGGAATGACAATCAGTCGCGCGGGCCGCGGTCGTTTATGCTGTCCACAAGGTCTTCGACCACCTGAAAAAACAGCAAATATAACCGCAATGTCGACACAATTTGCCAAGCGTCAACCTCATTTGAAGGTGAGTCTCAGGTTGTTTTCATCGGAAAACAGAAGGCAAGACTTTCCACGGCTGCGGGATGAAGATGCCCCTACGCTATCTGACGCCGGTTTGACCGCGAGGTGCAGGTCAAGCGCAAGCTGAGGCGGCCGCATACCGCGGTGGACGCACTACGAAGCACGCGCCGAGTAGCCTAATCTCAGGAGCGTTGGAATTCGTCAGCAGCCAGCGTTCTTGACGCAGTTTTGTAGGCAAGTGCCATGGGTCGGCCCACACTGCTGCATACACGATTGACTGACGCAGCGTTTACGACATTCAAACACTGTTTCATCGCAGTTAGCGCGGCAGGACTGCACGACTCTGCCTTGGCCAGCATTACACGCTAGGTGGTACTTTTGTGCCGGCATCGGCACCAATGGCTCCGCGCTAACGGCGCAAAAATTGGACAGCACCAGAAAACTTGCAACGACAAACCTCATAATATCCTCCAAACATCCCCTTCGCCCAACTTATCCCCAAAATCGAAGGCACATGGTATCCTCATCCAAGGGCCTTCCTCAAGACTACTCGGAGCCCACAACACAGGGTTGGTTCGCAAACGAAGGTGTCAAGCCTGTCGCCGGCAAGTCCGACAACCAACATCACCGCGCGGCGCACAACACTCCCGGTCGTTCACGGCTGGAGTGGGGATGCAATGAGACGGTGTTGTACCGCTTGGATCATAGAAGATTCGAACCTCTATCAGAGGTTGCGCGATGCGATGATCAAGACGGCAATGCAGAGCTTCGGGAGACGGACTCGTTGACTTAGGACAAGTACCAGCGGGCGGCGCCAATGCATTTTCGACCTGCGAATGCTCGTCGTTTCGAACTTTGCGGAAATGCGAACGCGCTTTTTCCGTTTCGCAGGTAACTACTATCTCAAAGGACGGTCGCTCCATCGAAAGCGGGATTTTCGCCGACAAAGCCACGCGCCCCAACATTTTTGGTGGGTAAGAGCTATCCCGGTACTGCCAGAGCATTATTGTGTAAACGAATTCTAAGGGTGGCAGGCGTTTAATCTATGGCGTGGCCACTGTAGTCGCGCCGGCGGTTATGACGCTGGGTACCGCTCCTGCGCCTTGGATGATGTTGCGCAAGCCATAGGCGCTGGTCGCGGTGGTTATTGGACCCTGGATGGTGGTGTTGACCGTGGTGAGCCAGGTCATGAACTTGGTGGATTCGACCGAGAACGCATTCGAGACGTAGAGGATATCTTTGTTGCGCATTTCAAACGAGCTCGCCAGGAAATAGCCGGCAGGATCGCGCAGGTTGATCGTATAGATCACGGGAATGACGGGGCCTTCGTAGGGCCTGCAGTCGATCCCCATCGCTTCGGCGACGTCGCGCGCTTCACCGCGATAGAGGAACACGGAGGCAGGGTCAGCCTGGACATCGAGAAGACCGCCGGCCTTGCTGATCGCTTCCGCGAGCGAAAGCCGCCAGGTCCCAAATGGAACCTGCTGCTGCGTACCGACGGCACCGAAGCTCAGGAAGGTCTGCGGCTCCCGATACAAGTAGATTGTATCGTTGGGATGCACGTAAATATTGTTGGCTGACTCGTAAACGAGTGCCCCAAAGGGGGCAATCGCGCGCCGACCGTTTCGCTCCAGAATCACCCAGGTTTCCGCCCCGGCGGCCCCGGTCGCAGTCCCGGCGGTCGCCACCAACCCGGCTCGGCTGATGACGTCAAGCATACGCTCAGGGGTGGCGGTCGCTGGAATCCGCGCCGAGCGTCCTTCGCCCAGGATGCTGATCATGGACGTTTTCTGTTCGACCAAGGACACAACGACTTGTGGCTCGATCGCGCGGTTCTTGAGGGCAGTCACGATGGCGTCCTGCACTTCGACCTGGGTGCGTCCGTTCGCACGGACGGAGCCCGCGTAGGGGATCGAAATGTTGCCGTGGATATCGACGGCTTGATTGGGAATGGTAACAAAATTTCCCGGTCGCACTCCGCCCTCGGCAGGAATGAAGAGACCTCCTGAAGCGGCTTCGAAGATCGTGACGCCCAATATATCGCCGATCCCGAAAGTAATATCGCGCGGCCGCTGATTCTCCCTAAACGCAGTCAACCGCGGTAGGTTTCTGGATTGAACCTCGATGACTTTCGGGGTGACCTTGACGACTGCGTAGTTGACGCTCACCGGGTCGTGCTGGCCTGATAATATATCGGTGGCGGACGGACCGGTCACCGACATCCACCCGCAGCCGCCCAATGCGGCTATCAAAAAAAATGCTGGCACGCCCAACAGGACGCGATAAGCACCAAATCGGCCCCGTTTGTGGATAGTTGACGGGCTCTTCGGGTCGTTGATCATTTTACGCGCCTTCTTCGGCTGGCCCAATGAGCTAGCTCACGCGCCCCGACTGCCCAATCTAATTCTAATGTGTTTTCGCTAAGGGCTGATTAATCAAACCGCCTTCGGACGGGGCCTCAAATCGCAGCCTGTCTGATTGAAGTTCGAATTGGCTTTGGCAACGGTTGTTTAATTAAATGCCTGCAATTCGCGACGCGGGGTGTCCGATGGCCTTCCGTCAAGACCAAAATTCGGCGACGATCGACCCAACGCGAATAGCGCGCCTCCGGCTTGAATTGCGGTTCTCTGGTACCGGCAATGATTGTGGGCTAGCCCGATTGAACGAACCTCGGCGCTTCAAAAATTCTTAGACATTTAAAATTACCTTGCTTTCTCAGAGTCGCCGTTTGTTCGACGAACTTCCGCTCGATTTCCCCGATGAGTAAGCAGCAGGGTGGGCCAAATGGAAATCAGCGTCTTAGCGCGCCAAGCGTTAGTATATGGGCATATCATTGCATTTGCCCTGGCACTTGCGACGATACTCAAAGAGGATGCGCGTTTCTTGCGCGCAAAGCGCATCGATTCTGCTTCTCTGCTTGAGTCTGCAAAGTTGGTGAAGTTGCTTCTTCTGGCTCTCTGGGCGACCGGCATTCCGATGGTTTTAATGGACGTCGGAACTGATGTTTCGCTCCTGCTTAGCAAGCCTAAATTAATTGCCAAGTTGATCGTGGTGGCAATACTGACACTGAACGGCATTTTATTGCATCTTGTTGCATTCCCGATGCTTGCTCAAAAACCTAAGAATGCCGCCAGAGCGGCGACCATTGCAGCAATGCTGGGCGCAATCAGTGTGGCCAGCTGGCTTTGCGCATCTTTGTTAGGCGCTTCTCGAATTGTAGCTCCGTATTTCTCTTTGTATGACTTTGTCAGTGCTTATTTGTTGGTTCTAGCTATGGCCCTTGCAATTGCCATTCTTATTGTTCGGGGCCGTCTCGAACGCTTGCTAAAGTCGTCTTACAACGAGACCAGCACCTCAGCCGGTCAAGGATATAATCTGTCCGTTGCAATTCTCGAGGCCGAGATCGCAAGGCTCGCCCTTAGTGATATACAACGACGGCTCCGAACGAAGCGTGTGGCGCAGCAGTTTCCCGGTCTCGCCCGAGAGACTTCGTCCACACCTCGCCAGAGAACAGCTGGTGCCTTGAGCGGAGGAGCCGCGCGATGGCGCGTTTAGTCATGGTCGACGTTGTGTATGTCCCTCTCGCGCCAGATCCGCTGTATGTTGCGCGCTCAACCTAGCTGCGGCACTCGGGAAATGATAACTGGCCGCCAGGCGCCGACGGCTTTGTATGCTACCTTCGGTTGCTTATGGTTGTAAAGCCGGCCACGCATGATAAGAGCGCGTTGGCGCTAAGCGGTGGTGGTTAAGGCTGAGAAAACGGCGGCGATCACGGGGCGTTGTTCGAAAGCTACCAGATGCGCCGACACCAGCCGCGAATGGGCCGGTAATTGCTATGCTCGCAGCCAAGCGTTCCGTCAGGCATTTGCAAAGCAGGATAGGCGGCGCCATCGCCAACGGGTCGATTGCGGGTGTAGGCCCAGCCTAGATCGACCGGTAATACGGCGCAGCAGATTCCGGCTCCAGAGCCGTAATAATAGTAGCCCCCGGGTGGTCCATAATATTCAGCTGACACTTTACTTGGTTGGCCAAGGATCGCTGCAGTGCAAAAAAAGCACGCAAGGAGGTGTTTCATCACTTGTTCCTATCCGGGAAAGCAGTAGCGCAGATATTATACCGCTCCGGCGAACTAGCAAATAGCTCCGCGTTTCGGGATTATGTACACAGCCGCGGTTTTTGGTGTTGTTTAGCTAAAGTGGCGAAACTTCCGTCCGTTTAGTGCCCTCGCTCTTTAAAAAGGGCTTGGAACGGGGTGACACTCGGCGGTTGCCACGCATGCCTCGAACGGATGGCAATAGATCACTGGTAATTCGGCTGTGGCCAGAGCGCTGAGTGGCCATTGCGACAACCAGCCGGCCTCGCGTCAGCTTGAGGCGGCTTTTATAGTTCTTGGACCGGTCGTTTGGCCCGAGCGTTTTGACCGGTAGGGTGTTATTCTATGAGATGGCCGCCCTCTCGTGGAGATATGGGCGGACGAGGTGCGCCAGTGAATTCTATGCCGAACTCGGAGCAAATTGGTTCTGACGATGCCGCGGTCGCGGCGGTTGAGCCAGTCGGTCAACAGATTAGGCGCGCGGACAGCCGTTTCCGGCGCGTGGATGAAGAGGTGTCTAAGTTTGAATTCGACTCCGGTCATAATCCCCCAAACCTGCAAAGGCCCGTCCTACGGTCACGGCTTGGCAGGTTAACGTTACAGGGCCTCATCGGCTTGCTGACGGCAGCGTGCATCGGCGCCATCGGCATGATTTTGCAGTCACACGGCGAGGGGGCCAAGCAACTCATCGCGCGGTGGGAGCCTCAGCTTTCGGCACCGGCTGCGACCAGCCCAGTCTCCGCGCAATCGAGCCCGTCTACCGCTCAAGCACCCGCCGCAGACGCGACATCTCCGCAAACGGCACTTCCAGCTTCTCTGGACCAGACGCGCCCGACAGACATCGGGCCAACCGCCGCTGGCCCGTCTTCGGGGCAGGAACAGCTGGTTCCGTTGTTGCGCGGCTTCCTTGCCGTCGTGGAGCACGACATCGAGGAGCTCAAGGACAGCATCGAGCAGCTCAAGTCGAGCCAGGATCAAATGGCCCGTAGCAATGCCGCAGTCGCCGAGCAGCTCAAAAACAGCCAAGAACAAATGGCCCGACTCCTTGCCAAGGATTCCGATCCGCAAGTCCGACCCAAGCCATCGGCCCCTGCAGCCCGGTCGATTGCCACGTCAACAGCTAAGCCTCTGCCGAAGCTCTCCTCCCAGACTAGATCGCAGCCGCCGGCCCCGCAGCGTGGGCGGCCGGAATGACGGTAGTTGTCATCAGTGCCGCGGCGAAATTCGGTACTCAGGAGCTCCTTTCTGCCTTACGCTGCGGCTCGCAAGAGCCTAAGAGAAACGCCTTGGCGGTTGAATTCGGATGTTGGCCGGCACCAGACAAACTCCGCCGACGCAACCACTTTCTAATCGACCCTCCAACCTCTCGCATCTGCCATCCGGGGCACCGCATAGGCGACTTTTCGCAGAAGACAGCAAGTCTGGTCTTTGTCGAACCGCGCCGCTTTGCGACAGCAGATTGGTCCAAATGGCAATCGCGACAATGACAATGCGTGTCAAGGCGCTTCGGCGGACCAAGTTCTACGATCTAGTCGCTGCCGGCCCTCTCATCGCTTGGTATCTGTTTTGCGCAGCGAATATGCTGCCGTCACTCGGTGATCAGCTCGCACTAATTAAGCTTTTTATCCGGACGGATTCGTCCGTGCTCCCGGCAACTCTCGTCCTTAGCACCATCTCGCACATCAGCACGCTGGTTTTCTTCGTGGTATTGGTTGTGATGTTCGCGGTGCGTCACGTTTCGCAAAGCGACGCGCGAGGCTTCTATCCGCGCTTTGCGGCTGTGGCCGGCACCTCCCTTAGCGTCGGCTTCGTGCTGCTGCCTCAGCAAGAGCTTTCGTATGCACTTTACGTGGTCTCGCTTCTGTTGATTATTGCCGGCACGGGTTTCGCCATTTATGCGGTGCTTGTTCTCGGGCGTTCGATCAGCATCCTTCCAGAGGCTCGGCGACTCGTAGCCAGGGGGCCCTATGCCCTCGTGCGCCATCCACTTTATCTTGGCGAACTCGTCGCGCTCACCGGAGTTGCGCTGCAGTACATGTCAGTTTCGGCGTTGTTACTGCTGGCATTGGTATGGTCATTCCAACTTCAGCGGATGAAATACGAGGAACAAGTGCTGTTCCAAACCTTTCCAGGGTACGGAGACTACATGGCGGGGACGGCCCGTTTGCTGCCAGGCATTTACTAGCGAGGCTCGGTCATGGTTGTCGCCGCTGGCGCCAAGAGCCGGCGCGGCTTTCCTTGGGCTTGAATCGATTTCCAGTAAAGTGAGGAATCCACGCTGCTCGGCGAATGGGGATGCCAAGTTGCAGCCAACTCGTCCTTACTCGCACACCTACTAATGCGTTCGTCGCGGTTAGGATCGCTTACCAGCCCGAGGCGCTGTAGTAGCGAGGAAATAGCGTCGGGTGTCCGTAGAGCCCTGTGACGTAGTTGCGACGGACGCAGTACCCACCAGGATAGCTGCTGTAGTAATGGCTGCCAGGAGGAGAACCCCAGCAATAATAGTCATCGTAATTCCAAGGCGAGGTGGTGGCGGCAACCGCGGTAGCAAACAAACCGTACCCGCGGTCGGATCGCAGATGCGGTCGACGCGCACCTCTAGCATCGGTGTATGGGGTCAGGGGCCGATCCGCACCTTGGGCCCTCTCGACGCCGAGTCGTCCAGACCCGCTGAACGAGAGTAGCGTCACACACGGGACGATTAAGCTTGCGATTGCGGTTCTTCTGAAGGCCACCTTCATTTGAATTTTTCTCCGTCGCTTCATGTCCCACTTCATCCCCGAACCCCGCGGCAAGGACGCCGACCGGGTGACGGTGGTTTCGCTCTCACGGTTGTCGTTCCATGCTCGTGCGATCCAGAGCCGACTTTTGCGGGACATCACTTGTCATCACTTTGAGCTTGGACTTCGTAGGCACGTTGCGGCGTTTGCCGTCCTTGTCAGCAGGCTTGGCAATTTGGTCATTTGGCCCAGCTGCCTTCCTTCGAACTCGGCTAATGGTCGCTTGAGAAACGTCGGGTTCCTCGGCGATTACCTGGTCGGAAACTAAGCTTCTTGCCGTGATTTCTCTTACCAGATTGTCGCTGCGCCCATCTGGCCCAGCGAATGCTGTGTTCGCAGCGTTCAATTCCCAGCGCCTTTGTTCCTGCTCGGCAAGGAAGCGAATCCGACGCGCGCGCGATATTCGATCTCGCCACGCGTAACCGACGGCTAATCCGATAGGAAAACCAAAAAAAAGAGCACCGGCAACCAGAACGATGCCGACTGCGACCCATTCAATCCCCATGTCGTCCCCCGTACCGCACCTTTAACGCTGCGGAGTTTTTTGCACCGCTAAGTGGTCCATGCGGCCGGGAAACCGTAACAGAGGTATAGGAACTTGTCTCGCGTGTGGGCTATCGGGTTCTGGCGCTGTCTCGCTCGGCTAGATGCCGTGCCCGTCGTTGCTGCGAAATTCGATCCCGCCAGCGGTAACCGACTAGGATTCCCAGAGGAAAGCCAAAGATCAAGACGGCGTAGATCATCAAGTCGAGCATGGCAGCGCACCTTTTAGTATACTATATGCCGGATTCGGTCATACAGGTTGTCTAATCGATGCCCCCTCCTATCTAAATACCAAAATCGCAGTTTTGAGACTGTGAATCGATACACAACTCACCTGCTCCAATTTGTCGCAGGGCCGTTTCTTAGTGCGAGGCGAACCGGCCCCTGAGAAATGACGAGGGCGTGGCCTTTGCGTATCTCTCACCTGGGGTGATTTCGGTCGATGCTTGCTCAGGTTCGAAGGCGCTGACACTTGGCGAAAGGACAGAAAGTATTGCCCCCGACGGGTCCATCGGCTTGGCAGGGGCAAATTCAGTAACAAACAAAGCTGTTCGAGACGCTGCCACGCATAAATCCGATATGGAAGCTAAGACACCGCGCAAAACCGTACGTTCATGCTGGCGACAAGCATCGCAGCGCTTGCTAGAGTTTCAGCAAGAAGTGAGCCATGAAGAGCGTTGGTCGGCCTCCGGTCCACGCTCTGCCATGCCAACAAAGTCGCTTTGTTTGCGCTGCGAGCGCGAGCGAGCGAGGAGCCGAATTAACGAGCCTCCTTCGCGTTACGCGCAACGGCCGGAGCTAGCACGACGAAGCGCCTATCGCGTGCGATAGGAATTAGCCATTCCTGCTCTGCCAGAACTTCGGCTGACTCTGCAATGTCGCGCATGTTAAGATAAAGTATACGGATCTCCTGTTCACCCCTCTGATAGCGTTCGCGCCAGTTGTTGAACACAGCGCGCAGCGTCTTATGATCAAAGGGATTGCACATGAAACAGATGATCGGGCCCGGGGGGAGGGGATAGTGCAACACATCGCCAAAGATCGGTAACAACGAGTGACATTTTTGATCCAGATTGCGGTACGTCTGGCAGTTTGCAGCGGCGATCTCGTGAAGGTGTCTTGCAAATTCAATTCCAATAATCGATTTGAAGGGGCGGCGCGCAGCTATTAACATAGCCTTGCCTTTGCCTGAGCCATAATCAATGAAAGTGTAGCGGCGAAAATCGATGTCGAGCCGGGCCAAAGCTTTCTCGATCAACCAATCCCATGTTACACGGTAGACGCCGTTGCCTCGTTGGGCGTCGTTAGGCGATAAACCCAATTCGCCCAAAGCCTCTTCTCGCGCAGTTTCAACTCTGTGGCGCTCATCAAACGCACGGTTGCTCCTGTCTTCTACAGCCAGTCGCATATGGAAGAGCTTCCACTTCAGTTTATTGCGGTAATAAGGCCAACGACCTATCGGTCGATGTATCATGCGACTTCAGCCAATATGGATGGTTGATAGGGGGGTGCAAGTAGAAGAAATTGTCAATTCAACACAAAGGTCAACCACAACCTACACACCGTCAACTGATAAGTCGCATTCAGTGGCCGTTGATCTTGGACTGAAGAGCTAAAAATAGAACTAGGAATATAGGTATCGACCAGAAGCCTCCGTTGATTGCCGCACTTATCATCGATCCGAATATTAAACCGATTATCCCCCAAAGTGCTCCTGCCATAAGAAATACAGTGCTTCCAGCACTCGATGCTTCGGCCGGATCGATTTGGGCTAATCCGTAGACAACCCCGAGCACTCCAAAGACAAATGTGATGACAACCGCATAATTTCCGGAATTTGGTTCTTTTGCTAACTCTATTCTGGATTCCATCTTCTCCTCCAAATGTGGTTCCAGCCTAGCTTAGCTGCCCGCTATTGCAAGTCGGTAGGCGTAAGCTGCGAGTCATCAGTAATTTGGAGCGCGCTTCCCCTCTTGGCCTGCTTTTTTGTTAGAAACAGATATTACAGCCAAAGGTTCATTCTCGGAAAGTGACCATTCCCGCCGCACTTCGATTCTGGGTAAGATTATCGGGCGGCTCGATCGCGTCGTTTATCGCGGTCAAGCTTTCAAAGTTTCGGATCGCGACTGAACTCGGAAAAATGTTGCCGATGACATATTGCTGCTTAGTCGTCGGTATCTTCCAAGGCACCGATGACGGTTTCCGCCACGAGACCATGGCGAACCGCGTTTTGGCGTGACTTTCGTTTACCTTCCTCAGTTCTAGGACCTGTACTCAGACGGACGTTGCGGCGGTTTACGACCACGGCGCTCTCCCTGGTTCTAAGCGTCGGTGGGCCTCGACTTGGCCAAGATCAACGCAACCTACGTCTCTCCCACGGCTTGCGCTGGTCGAGACACCGCAGTGTGAACAGGATCTGACAAGCCTGGCGCCACAGCGTGGCTTCATAGCGGCTCAGTCGGTCGAGGGGATAGGTCGGCAGGTTGGAGAGGCGGACGAAGGAGCGTGTGAGGTCGTCCGATTGATCAGCAGGCTTCGCGGCTGATCGAGGGTCAGCGTCTAGACCGCCGGTGATTTCGTCTTCATCCTGCCGCATGTCTTCCTCGGTCGCGACGGCGTCTCGGTACATGGTTTCGATGATATTCTGGCGCCTTTGATGAGCCTGTCGGCGTCGCCGGAATTGTAACAAGTGCTGCGCATGGATTTTGAACAGGCCACTTTCGATCGCGGTAGCCCGACGTAGCCGCCATAGCAGGCTCGCCAGCCTTAGAACGAGCTCCCTTTCGACGGCGTTGCGGGCGTCGTAGTCGGTCATGACCGCCATTTCGAAAGCAGCATAGTCCTCGGCGTCTTCCAGCGCATCGATGACGGTTTCGGCGGTTAGCCCATGACGCAGAGCATTTCGCCGCGATCTTTCCTTCCCATCTTCGGTAGTAGGTCCGGTGCTCAGGCGGGCATTGCGCCGGTTAGCTTCGATCTGCCGAAAAGAGGTCATCTTGCCTCCGGCCGGACAATTGGCTTCGTTTCGTTAGTTTGCAATGGCTCCGAAACATCAGCTCCGCTGATCGAACGTCGTCCATTGTTGCCAGCGCGGTGAACGTCATCGACCGGTGCTGCGGGCACGATGGTCTCGTGCGTCGTAGCCCAAAGGCCTGCTGCGACAGGCAAGGGATCGATCCCTTGGCTCTCCCACCAGATGCGCTCATCACCGCGGCGATGGAGCTCGCGGTGGTGTATTCGACAGATCGGAACGGTGAATTTGTCGCTGACTTTCCGACCCATGGCCCGCTGCTCGGCGAATTTGAGGTGATGGGGGTCTGAGGGGGACCGTCCGCAGACGAGGCAGGGCCGGGATGCGACGAATCGGAGATGGTTGCGATCCCGCTCGCGCACCGGCTTGGTGATCGGACGCACCTGGGTGCTCTGGCGGCGTCGGCTCTTGGGTGTTTTTTCGCGGGTATCGGCGGGCTGAACCGATGTCGGAGCGCTGACCTGGTCCAGCCTGGCCGCGAATGCAGCCTCGACCTTTTGGGCATCCGCTGCCGAAAGTTGGTTCTTGAGTGGCAAGACCCGATGCGCCCAGGTGGCAAGCGCTTCCGCTTCGCTGATTTGCGCCAGCTCCGAGATCAACTGCTGCTGAAGTCTTTCCGAGGCATCCAGGGGCAGGGCCGGGGCTTTCGTCCGTTCCCCACGAGCAGGCCTTTGGGGCTGTTGCGGCGGCGGTCGGTGGTGTGTGGGCTTATTGGCCGGCTGGTTCGGTTTGCCCAAGGCGCGTCCGGTGTCAGGTTGTCGCCCTTTGGGCTCACCGGGCGGCCCTGCCGTCGAGAGGTCAGGAGCATCAAGATCGTCCTCGCCGGCGATACCGACGAGGGTAAAGAGCGCATAACGCCGGGCGTAGGTTAGGGCAGCCCCTTTGATGTGTGCGGATGGTTCAGCCACAGGGCAAACCGGCCACGTGGAAGATACCCACTCACCGGAGGCATGAACGAGCAAGGTCGTAAGGACGATCTGGGCCTGGCCAATTGCCGTTGTCTGCATGACCGCGATCTCGTGTTGACCCAGACATTTGCGAACCAGGTCCAATCCGCTTGCGAGCGATGCATAGCGGAAACTCCGTCCGCCATCGGCGGCGGGAATTGTGGCAACCATCGTCTTCTCGGGGTTCTCAAGCTCGGCCTGGGCTTTGGCCAGCGCGGTCGCGATTGCCCCAATCGTTTGACTTGAGTTATGCATGTGCAGCCTCGACCAGCTCGAAGCTGACAGCGCCGGATTTGGAGCGCTTGGCCTTAAGCCCGTGTCCAAGGGCCTCCCTGGCATCTTCCGGAACGAGTTTTTTGAGATCAGCCTTGCTGGCTTCGTGTTCTTCGTAAGCCGCCTTGGTGCGTCGATAGACGACCGCAAGTTCGGCCCAACTATTCGACGAACTCATGTCGACAACGCGTACCGCTTCCAGGCGGGATCTGGGCGGTTCGAGGCCGAACAGGTGAGGGGTTTCACCGGATTGCACGCAACGCCAGAACTTCTTCTCAGCGGTCAGCAACAAGTGTTGATAGAGCGGATCGGCGCCGGTCTGGATCTCGACCCACTTTCCGCCGCCCGTGATGATCGAAAGCACGGCGTTGCGGGTGTTCGCCACCCACATGTTGTGCTGAAGCTGGGCCATGTGCTTTTCGGCCGCGGCCTCTTCCGAGAACGACCAGGGCAACATGAATTTGGCTTCGTACACCGCTCCGTTCGATTCCACGATGCCATCAACGGTCGCCGCCATCCATTTGTGAACCGGATGGCGCAAGCGTTTCTGGGTGTCCTTTACGGTTTGTCCCGTGTTGCTCTCGTACCAACGGCGGTTGAGCTCCTCGGTTACGACGCCCAACTGAACGATCAGGTTACGAGAGAAATCCTGTGGTTCTGCCTCGCCCCGCTTTTCGCGCCATAGACGTAAGAGTTCTGCTTGATCATCTCCCATGATGATGCGGGCGTCCGATCCGCCGATAAAATGGCGCCGATCGGCAGGATTGAAACGGACGATTGTGGGATTTGGCGCGACTGCGCCATTCGACGGACTGATACTCACCAGAATCTCCTCTCAAGATGATGAATGCGACACTGCTTGCCGCACTGCCTTGAGCCCGCATGTGAGCGGGAGGAGATGCCCGGGCAAAAGCCCCTTACACGAATCAGTAACGCTCGTTTGGCGAAGAAATGCCAGTCCTTTCTGCAGCAAGATTCTTGCTCGTTTCGCGCCTTGGCCCAGGCCGTTATTGACGAAACAAAGCCAATTCGGAAGTCGGTTTTGCCGCCAACTTTATCGTTGTGGGCTTGGCTTTGGTCTTGGCTGCTCTGCGACTGCGACTGGCGCAATCCCCGCGGAACGACAGGGCAATTGGGGAGGGCTGGCAGGATCTATTTTCGGGTCAGCCGGTGCATTAACGAGACAGCGTCGTGCATCACCACCGGCACCGATCGAGAGCTTCACTAAGAAAATTCTCGTTGCTGGTGCAGCCGCCAGGGCGACGGCGATCGGAGGAGATCCGGCAAAGAAGGGCCGAGCTCCCGGGCAGGAGCTCGGCTAGCTGTTTGACGAAGGGTCTCGTCGAGAAGCGCATAGATGGACGGCGTCTGTCGGTCGGCCATCTCTCGTGAAAAGAGTTAGCTTTCTTCGTCGTCTTTCTTCCCAGCTTTTTTATCGGCGAGATCGTTAACCCAAGCGTTCGATGCTTCCCTCACCATCTCGATCATCTTCATGTCGGCTTCCGTCATCACACGCTTCCACTCTTCGCGGAAGTCCTTGAGTCCCCCGGTATGCTTGAGCAAAAGTTTCGCACTTGCGCTGTCTCCTGCGAGCGCTTTGGCAGCAAGCCTCATGAGAATGGCCTCATAGGTTGTGACCTGCTCTTTCTTGCCTTTCCGCGTTACCTCTACCGGCTCCATCATGAATCGACGTACTGGAAAATCATCTTTCTCGTAAGCAACCCGCGGCCGTCCCCTCGGATTACCAGATTGCCCACGCCTGAACCGCGAGTGCTTCGGCGGCTTGCGATAGCCGACCTTATCTTCATCACCCGGATTTTCAGCATCGTCTTCTATGTGGTGAAATTTCACTTTCTTGGTCATTGTAGCCCCCTCTCACACTTAACGACCCGCACCCCTGCGGGCCTTCACTTCAGCAAAAGTCTCGTTCGTTTCAGCAAGACGCGCGGTCTTGCCGGTGAATGTCTGCCAACGCTCCACGATGGTGTCGCAATAGAGCGGATCAATCTCCATGAGACGCGCGCGGCGTTTGGTGCGCTCAGCCGCGATCACGGTAGTGCCCGAGCCTGCGAACGGGTCGAGCACGACGCCACCGCGGTCCGAGCAGTCCTTTAGGGCGTCCACCACCATGGCGACCGGCTTGACGGTTGGATGCATGGCCAACGTCTCGTCACGCCCGCGCCCGAAACTATTGAAGCCCGGATATTGCCAGACGTTGGTCCGATGTCGGCCCTTGCCACCAAGACCGAAGTTGTTGATCGGCTTGCCAGGAGTGGCATAGACGCAGATCAGCTCGTGCTGCGATCGGTAGAAGCTCCCCATGCCTGCGTTGGGTTTAACCCAGACGATGAGGTTCCTCATCGCCCCGAACACTGGGTGCGCGGCTGCCCAGAGCTCGGACAGATGCCGCCAGTCCATGCAAAAGAAGCCGACCGCACCTGCCTGCATGTAGGCGAAGATGTTGCCAAACACGATCGACAGAAACACCGAAAACTCTCTGGACGACATCTCACCCGCCGCCATGGCGAATTCGCGCACGCCTTCGCGCTTGCTCACGTGACCGGCGTTGGGCACGTTATAAGGGGGGTCCGTGAAGACCATTTCCACTTGGTCACGCCCCATTAACGCGGCATAGTCATCGGGATTTGTAGCGTCCCCGCACAGCAGGCGGTGTTTATCGCACTCCCAGATGTCGCCCGCAGATGTTACGGCTGGCGTCTCTGGAGGCAGCGTAGCGAAATCGTCGGCGGGATCGGTGCGGTCCTTCTTTGTGTCATTGTCGATGATCTGATCGATTTCGACGGTCTCGAAGCCGATGATGCCTGGGTCGAAATCGAGTTCGGTACTGGCATCGAATAAGAACGAGAGCTCCTCGGACAGAATGTCTAAATCGTACCGGCCCATCGCGGCGAGCTTGTTGTCAGCAAGCGCGACAGCTCGTTTCTTGGCAGCCGTAAGACCTGTGAGCTTGATGACAGGCAAATGGTCGAAATCGGAACGTTTGGCTGCCTCGTAGCGCCCATGCCCCGCGAGGATCACGTAGTTCTCGTCAACCAAGGGAGGCGTAGTGAACCCGAATTCCTCGAAGTTCGCTTGGAGCAACGCGATCTGCTTTTCCGGGTGCTTCTTTGCGTTTCTGGGGTTTGGCTGAAGTTTTTCGATCGGGACAACTTCGACGCACTCGGCCCGTATGCGGGCGTCAAGTCGTATCTGCGGCCCTAACGGATCAGGTTGCTCCGCGCGCGGCCGCTCGACGACGACCGGATCGTCGTCAGGAACATGGGTAATAGTCTTCGCTGGCTTGTCGAATAAACCACTTAGACCGCCGCTTACTTTGATAGGCATGACCGCACCCTTTCAGGCTTACAAAAGATCCCACGCGGTCGATTAAAATCGACTGCGACGCTCGAGACCTTCCTTGGTCATGCTTTGCGAATATTGGCGCCTTGCTCGATAGAGCGATCCAGCCTGGGGAAATTCGCGACCCGAGGCGATGTAGCGCGGCGAGGGCAGGGGCCCTCACCCGAAGCTCCAGACCAAGCTAACAAATAGGCTCGGCCGCTGGAACTTAAATATTTGTAACTTTTGGACTCAGCAGCACGCGAGCATTGTCGCAAGAGTGCTTTTGGGATGTCAGCGACGAAAGGTCCGCCGTCGTCGCCAGTCATCTTGGTGGCGCTGTTCGTGCTGGCCTAGGCGGTGGCGAAGAGAGCGCGCGATGAATCCCTGCTCGAGCGCCGACAATTCGCTGCTGAAGCGCGAAAAATTCCCTGTTCTCGACCCACGTTTTCCCTCGGGTCTTCGTAACTGAATTGGGAAAATTGGCCGCGCGTCAGGCACTTGTGGCGTGTTATATGGGCTCTCTAAAGCCATTTCTTTCGAGATTTTTTTGAAAAATTCCCTGCTAGCAGGGAATTTAGGAAGAAGTCACGCTCAAGGACGGAGCTCCGCAAATTCGTTGATCCGACTGGCGGGCTGAGGCAACCTTAGACTGCTGGCGTTAGATTGTGCGGAGTGCTGCCCATGCCGCTGATCAGTCACGAAATCGAGGGCCATGACGAGGAACGACACGCTTTCAGATTTTCAATGCTGAACGACGACCAGGTTGTTATGTGTCAGATTAGCGATGCCGCGCTTGATGAGCTCGCGGGTGCAAAGGGAACAGAAAGTAGCGCGCGTATGGAGCAGTTTCTCGCATTGAGAGAAAAGATCGAACAGGCTGCCTCACAGCTTTTCGACGAGAAACCTATCCTTCGTGGTGCCGTTATTCGGATTTTTTCTAAACACCTTACAGCGAAAGCTGACATCGTCAGCGAAGGCGCTTCTGGTCAAAGCAGCGAATAGTTCACGCGCTGCGATCCTCATTGACCAGCGACACGGCGGCCTCCCCGCGGTTTTTTTTGATTCTAGGCTTCCGACCGGAAGCGTGCAGTAGCTGCGACAGCTACGGCATCAGGAAGTGGAAGCTGAATCATCTCAACCGGATCGCTCGGGTTCATAAGTTGCAACATCGCCAGAGACTTTCTCTCTTCCAATAAGCGTTGATTGACGAACCGCAATTCAATCTCGGTCAAACAGGATTTGAGCAGCCCTTCGTATCGCTCGATATTGCGTTGGTGGGCACGCACGCGTGCAATTCGTTCGTTCATAATGTCACTCCAAATAAACATTACTAAAACAGACTCACAGGCTTAATGCCAGCATCAGCAGTCAGTCGCTAAGCCATCCATCGGGAAATGGAATGAGCGGCCAGGTAAGGCTGTTGTCGTTGGCGGATTGCTTGGGGCACTCGATCGCATGGTCAGGTGCTGCAGCGTTTGTCAGTTGCCGTTCGGTGCTCGCGGATTGCTTGCGGAATTCTGCACATCTTCGAGGTTTTATCTTATCGGTCATGAAATGACCTTTCGAAATAATATGTTTTCGCATTAAATTTAAAACCGTGACGCTCAATGGATTAAATCGAAATTTAATTACAGCCAAACGTTGGAGAAATCCAGACTCTCTTGAAATTTCAGGCCACACGAGAGAATATCCGTCTCGGTAATAATTTAACAATATCAATTGGTTGGCTTGTCACAGCAATGGAGTGTCTGGCGACGGCCTAATTTTATTACCTGCCGTGCTTCTCCCGGGGGCGCTAGGTACCATTTTGGGATCTTCAGCCCAAGACGCGACGACAGTTTTACGTCCTGTTTGGAGCGCGCTCGGAACGAGGGATTCCGGACCGGGTCCCGCGAAGGAAAACTATTCAGACTCGCATTAGGCAAAGCTTTTGAGCGCCAGCAGGCTTTAGATTGGCTCGATTCGGTCGTCGACGACGGTCGCGCAGAGCTGGAGGATCAGCACGCTTGGGAGCGCGAAAATAGAAGCCTGGGACATCTCCTGTAGAATAGCGTTTCTTCTTGAGCTCACTTAGCGTGGTGCCGAACCTACATAACCAATCTTGTTGTTTGTCTGAATCCGCGCCGCCTTCTGCATTTCGCAACACCCAGTGATCAGTGTCTCACGCAGTTTGGGACGATGGCGGCGAAGGAGGAGCGGATAATCCATTCATGCCTGCCTCATAAAGCGAAGGGCCGAATGGAATCTTGGGAGCGAGCACGTCACCGGTTTGTCCAAAGCTAACTTGGGTCCATGGCGAAGGTTGTCATAGAGCCACAGTCGATAGCGTTTGATTGTCGGCGGCCTGACGCAAATGCGTAGATCGAATGCCGTTTTGACGCAGGCGGCGTGATTAACAGATCCGCTTCGTCTGAAGGCCTCATTAGCTTTTTGAATTTTTGCAACGGCTCCATTTGCGAAGTGCAGGTGGAGCCGCCAGCCCTTCGCCCCGGGGCGGGGAGCCGAAAGGAGCAAGGGCCATTAATGCTAATAAGGCGGTAGCATGCTCCAAAATGAGACCTTAGATCTTGGTCCACGTAAGATCTTGGTCCACGTAACTGGCACATTGACAAGGCCGATGCCGAACCTTCATCCTAGGCAATGATGATCTTGGGTTTCTTTGATTTTGGTTCCCTAATCCATCGATGCCAGAGGATAGTTGCGCGGAGACTGATACCGCGGTCGTCCATATCGATCTTGTTTGAGCAGTACTTGCGAGAGCGCCGCATGCGCGTCATGCGGATTTTCGCCGAGAACACTTTTGACGTCGATAGCGCTCTCAAGAGCTGGCTCGAGAAAGCTGGCCCGGACAGAACCCGGAAATCGCGGCGGTCCGAGTTGAACGGATAAGTCTGTTCTCACTCGGATAGTGTTGCAAAAGTCGTTTTGCAGGAGATACAAAATTTCTGAGGGCAGCTGGCGCGTTATTCGTGTAATGATCTGAGGGACCTCATCGCCTTGCGCCAAATTCGTGGGCGACTTCGGTAGCGCGACCGAGACCATGCGAATCGTCGATCTCTTTGCGCTTCAGATTTTCGCCAAAAATTTGGACCGCTGCAACTTTCGACTTTTGCAACACTATCACTCGTCTAGCTGATCGAGGTCCGCACCTGCCAAAAGCGCAGTAACCGCCCATCTCGTGATTCATGGCGGCGAATGCGCCTCGGCTTGTTTCGCCGCAGAACGGCGGTTCGTTTTCGGTAGCGGTCAACACCGCAAAGGCCGCCGAACTTGAGGTGCCGGCCTATCAAAGGGCGCATCGCTACGCCCATCGCCGCCATTACCGTGTGGCATCCTATGACATGTATTGCGGCGGGCCTTATGTAGGGCCCGGCTGGCATGGCGGATCCTATTGGGGCGGCCCGTGGATGGATCTGCGCTGTTATGGATTCTATTGATCGCGAAAGCTTCTGACGGAGCCTGGCGGCACAATCGCGCCAGGCTCTCGCTTGACCAACCCGCCGCCGTTTTCATCGATGAATTCGATGCTCGCAGCTTCGGCTTGCCGCGCCGGAAGTGGTTGGTTTGCGCGCGGGTATCATGGCTGCCGGTGCCTCGGGTCTCGCGGTTTATTTCTCGAGAACTTGGCTGGGGAACTAGGATTCGAACCTAGACAAACAGAGTCAGAGTCTGTTGTGCTACCGTTACACCATTCCCCAATTATCCTGATATTTCACTTAGATATCGGATAAATCGACGGTCGCGGATGAAGTCCTCGCGATCCGGTCTGGTATATCGGACCTTCTACCCGCTTCATCCTGGTTTTGGCAAGCAACAGCATTGGTCCTGCCCCAGGCGGCCGTAGCGGTAAGCGGCCTATTTGATCTTGTCGTAGGAGGCCGCAAAATCGTTGAGCGGCAGCGGGATCGTGATGGTTTCCTTCGAAAGGTCCTGAAACATGATCTTGAGCTGCTTGCCTGACCGCAGCGCGTTCAACGTTTCCACTCCGACCGGAAAACTGGCGTAGCAGCCGCGGTTCTCGCAGGTCTGGATCGGCAGATCGATGCCCTTGCCGTCGTCGACCTGAAGCTTGGCGCCGGCCTGCAAATTCAAACCGAGCGGCAACTGGATCAGTGCGACGGGCGTCCGGGTGTCGCCGGGCACGCGAATGTTGATCAGCACGACCAGCTGACCTGTCTTGGTGAGGATCGCATTCTGCTCCATCGCGCATTCGAGCGGAGCGTCGCGGCTGGGACTGCTGCATCGCGCCGCCCAGCCTGCCTGGGGCGGCGCGGGAGTGCTGCCGGAAGGAGCGGGCACCGGTGCTGCCTGACCCTGCGCCGGCGGCCCCTTGGTCTTGGGCGTCTGCTGGGCAACCGCAGTCCCGGCGACCGCTATCTCGGCGACGGCAATCATCATCGCCAGCTTTGCGAATTTCACCGACCGGTCTCCATAGAAGGTTGAGCGCGCCGATCGGCGAGCTATCCGGGATGCAACTATTCGGCTGCTTCCTTGACGGCGCCGTGCTCGGAGATGTCCTGATCGTCGTCACGTCCCGAACGGCCCCAGTTGGAAAACGCGTTCGAAAGCTTGTCGAGATAGAGATAGACGATCGGCGTCGTAAACAGCGTCAGCGCCTGGCTGACGGCGAGGCCGCCGACCATCGCATAGCCGAGCGGCTGACGAATTTCCGATCCCGTGCCGGTGCCGAGCATCAGCGGCACGCCACCGAGCAGGGCCGCCATCGTGGTCATCATGATGGGGCGGAAACGCAGCAAAGCCGCCTTCTTGATCGACTGCTCCGGCGACAGGTGCTCGTCGCGCTCGGCCGCGATCGCGAAGTCGACCATCATGATGCCGTTTTTCTTGACGATGCCGATCAGCAGAATGATGCCGATCAGGGCGATCAGGCTGAAGTCGTAGCCAAAGGCCATCAGGATCGCCAGCGCACCGACACCTGCCGAGGGCAGCGTGGACAGAATCGTGATCGGATGGATGTAGCTCTCATAGAGAATGCCGAGGATCAGGTACACGACCACGAGAGCGGCCAGGATCAGCAGCGGAACCGTCCCGAGCGACTGCTGGAACGCCTGCGCGGTGCCCTG
Source organism: Bradyrhizobium erythrophlei (assembly GCF_900142985.1). Taxonomy (NCBI): domain Bacteria; kingdom Pseudomonadati; phylum Pseudomonadota; class Alphaproteobacteria; order Hyphomicrobiales; family Nitrobacteraceae; genus Bradyrhizobium; species Bradyrhizobium erythrophlei. The sequence continues at coordinate 7,460,434 of NZ_LT670849.1, read as the reverse complement.
GAAGCTCGAGTTGACCGTCGAGGGCACGCCGAGCTCGGCCATCGCCCGCTGCACGGCATCGGTCGCCTGACCGAGCGCGGCATTCTGGGCAAGGTTGAAGCTGATGGTGATGGCCGGGAACTGGCCCTGGTGGCTGATCGAAAGCGGCCGAACCGGCACGCTGGTCCAGCTTGCGAACGCCGACAGCGGCACCTGATCGCCGGTCGTGGGCGATTTGACGTAGAGCTTGTCGAGCGTGTCGAAGTTGCCTTGCAGCTCGGGCAGGATCTCCAGGATCACGTGATAGCTATTGAGCTGTGTGAAATACTGCGTCACCTGCCGCTGCCCGAAGGCATCGTACAGCGTGTCATCGATCAATTGCGGCTGGATGCCGTAGCGTGAAGCGGTGTCGCGATTGATCTTGAGTTGCAGTGTCGTGCCTTTTGACTGCTGGTCGGTGGCGACGTCTCGCAGCTCGGGCAGCGTCTGCATCTTGGCGAGCACCTTGGGTGCCCATTCGCTCAACTCATCGAGATTGGCGTCCTGAAGCGTGAACTCGAACTGCGTTCGGGTCGGCCGGCCGCCGAGGCGCACGTCCTGCGCCGCCTGCATATAGAGCCGGGAGCCCTGGACTTTCTCGAGCTGGGGACGCAAGCGCGCGATCACTTGCATGGCGGTGGCGTCGCGTTCGTCGAGCGGCTTCAGCGTGATGAACATGCTGCCGTTGTTGCCGGCCCGGCCGTTGCCGCCAATCACGGCGCCCACCGTTGCCACGGCCGGATCGGCCCGGACGATGTCTTGCAGCGCTTCCTGCTGCCGCAGCATCTCGGCAAAGGAAATATCCTGCGAGGCTTCGGTCGTTCCGGTGATCAGGCCGATGTCCTGTTGCGGAAAAAAGCCCTTCGGAATGACCATGAACAGATAGACCGACAGCCCCAGGGTGACGAAGAAGATCACCAGCGTGGTCCGCCGCCAGCTTAGCGCGAGGTCGAGCCCGCGCTCATAGCCACGCAGCATCGCGTCAAAGCCGCGCTCGCTCCACTGATAGAATTTTCCGTGCTCCTCATGCCCGGTGTGCGGCCGCAGGAAGCGGGAACACATCATCGGCGTGAGCGTCAGCGACACCACCAGCGACACGAAAATCGTCATCGCCAGCGTCACCGCGAATTCGCGGAACAGGCGGCCGATGATACCACCCATCAGCAAGAGCGGGATCAACACCGCGACCAGCGAAATACTGATCGAGAGAATCGTGAAGCCGATTTCGCTCGAGCCTTTGTAGGCCGCGACCAGCGGCTTTTCGCCTTCCTCGATGTAGCGGGTGATGTTTTCCAGAACCACGATCGCATCGTCGACAACGAACCCGACGGCAATCGTGAGCGCCATCAGCGACAGGTTGTCGAGGGTATAACCGAACACCCACATCAGCGCGCAGGCCCCTAACAGGCCGAGCGGAACTGTCACGGCCGGGATCACCGTCGCCCAGAAGCTGCGCAGGAAGACGAAGATGACGAGGACGACCAGGAAGATGGTCAATAGCAACGTGAACTGAACGTCCTCGACCGCGGCGCGAATGGTCTGGGTTCGATCGCTCAGGATGCCGATGTTGATCGCGGCCGGAATACCGGCAACGAGCCGCGGCAGCAGCGCCTTGATCTTGTCTACGGTATCGATGACGTTGGCGCCGGGCTGCTTGTAGACCACCAGGAACACACCGCGCTTGCCGTCGGCCCAGGCTGCCTGCTTGGCGTCTTCAGGGCCGGTCACCGCCTGGCCAATGTCGCGAACCCGCAACGGACCGCCATTGCGATAGGCAATGATGACGTCGTTCCAGTCCTTGGAATCCAGCATCTGGTCGTTGGCGTAGATCGTGAACGCACGTTTCTCGCCGTCGATGTTGCCCTTCGGGCTGTCCACCGTGGTGATGGCGATCTGGTTGCGCACGTCCTCGAGCGAGAGGCCCTTGGCGACAAGCTTCGCCGGATCGACCTGGACGCGGACCGACGGCTTTTGCTGGCCGCCGATCGTTACCTGCGCCACGCCGGAAATCTGGCTGATCTGCTGGGCGAGCTGGGCGTCCACGGAGTCCGAGACGGTGGTCAGCGGCAGGGTGTCCGACGTCGCCGACAACAACAGGATCGGCGAGTCCGCCGGGTTGACCTTGCGATAGGTCGGCGGGGTCGGAAGGTTTTTCGGCAACTGGCCGCCGGCGCCGTTGATGCCGGCCAACACGTCGTTGGCCGCGCCATCGATGTTGCGGTTGAGGTCAAACTGGATGGTGATGGACGCCGTGCCGAGGTAACTCGTCGACGTCATCTGGGCGATGCCCGGAATCTGCGCGAACTGGCGCTCCAGCGGCTGCGCCACCGACGAGGCCATGGTCTCCGGGCTCGCGCCGGGCAATTGCGCGGTGATCTGGATGGTCGGGAAGTCGACCTGCGGCAGCGGGGCGACCGGGAGCAGGGGATAGGCGACGAGGCCGACAAACAGAATGCCGGCCATCATCAGCGAGGTACCGATCGGGTACCTGATAAAGGGCGCGGAAATCCCTTGCTGAATCCCCTCGCTCATTCGGGCTTCACCTTCGATGGCTCGGAGGCCGAACTGGCCACGGCGATACTGACGGTGATGCCCGGTTGAACCTTGAACTGGCCGGCGACGATGACGCGTTCACCGGGCGACAGACCGCTTTCGATCACGGAGCGACCGTCGATCGACTGAATAACTTTGACTTTGCGAAGTTCGGCCTTGTTGTTCTGGTCGACCGTGTAGGCGTAGAGGCCTTCGGTGCCGTGCTGGACAGCGTCGTCCGGAACCACCGTCGCCCCCTTCATGGTGCGGACCAGAAGGCGGGTGGAGACGGATTGGCCGGGCCACAGCGCGTGGTCCTTGTTGTCGAAGACGGCCTTGAGACGGATGGTGCCGCTGGTTGAATCGACCTGGTTGTTCACCACGGCCAGCGTTCCCTCCGCGAGCGGTCGTTTTCCGTCGGTCGTGATCGCAATGGTCTTCAATGGCGTCGCGCCTTGCGCGCCCTTGATGTCGGGCAGCTGGTCTTCCGGCGAGGTAAAGATCACGGCAATCGGCTCAACCTGGGTAATCGAGACGATCCCGGTCTGGGCCGAAGCATTGACGATATTGCCGACGTCGACCTGGCGCAGGCCGACAACGCCTGAGATCGGCGCCTTGATGTCGGTGTAGTCGAGCTGCGTCTGGGCATTGTCGATGGCGGCCGCGTCAGCCGCGATCTGCGCCGTCAACTGCGACACGCTGGAGCGCTGGGTATCGAGTTGCTGGCGCGTCGCGAACTCGCCGAGCTTGATGTAGCGCTGCAAGTCCAGATTGATATTGGCGAGGTTGGCTTCGTCCTGTTCCTTCTTGGCCTTCGCCTGATCGAGCGCGGCCTGATAGGGCCGGGGGTCGATCTTGGTCAGCAAGTCGCCCTGATTGACGAACTGGCCTTCGGTGAAGGCGATCTTGACGATCTCGCCGTCGACCCGGGAGCGGACCTGAACGGTGTTGAAGGCCTGAACGGTCCCGAGGCTGGTTTGGTAGACCGGAAAGTCGGCCTTTTCGACCGTGGCGATGCTTACCCGCACCGGGTTGCGAGGGGCGCCTTTTTGCGCACCGTTTGCCGCTGTTTCGTGACTTTCGCCATGGAATCGCTGCCAGCCGTAGTAGCCAGCCCCTGCGATTACCAAGGCCAGCAAAATCCAACGCGTTATCCGCGATTTCTTCATGTCGGCCTTCAGATTCAAAAAAATATAAGTAGCGAGTCTTCCCTAGGGTTCATAGAGAGATCATATATATAGTATGCGTGCACTTAATGTGTAAACACACTATAGCTTGAGAATCCTAAACTATTGGCAATCCGGGGACCGCTCCACACCCTAATGTCGCTCGACCTCAAAAAGCAGTTCATTACCCAGTTGATCGAAAGTTCGCGGTTTTTGCGCAACTACGTCGATCATCGCGCGAAGTCCCGTGGCACGACGCGCGCGCAATGGATTGTGCTGTTTCGCCTGCGCGAGCAGGAGGGGCTGTCACAGGTCGACCTTGCCGACGTGCTGGAGCTGCAGCCGATCTCGCTGGTGCGCCTGCTCGACCGGCTGGTCGAACATGGATTGGTCGAGCGCCGCAGTGACCCCAGGGACCGGCGGGCCAACCGCCTGTTCCTGACGGCGGCCGGGCGTCAGCTCGCCGACGACCTCGATAGCCTGCGCGACGCCATTGCAACCGACGTGTTGCAGGGGGTGCCGGCCGCCACCGTCGAGACCAGCCTCAAGGCGTTGCGCGACGTCAAGGAGCGGATCAAGACGCTGGCCGAACCGGCGGGCGGCATCGCCGCCAAGTGATGGCAATAGCTGCCATTGTGGCGGGATTTTTCCCGGTTTTTTCGGGATGATCCCGCGTCCTCGCGGCATGCGAGAAGGCCAAACCCAAATGGAATTCGTCTAACTCACGCGTTAGCTACTCGACGTCGCCGCGTCGGAAATGCTTTTTGATGCATGCTACCAGCGAAATCCGGGAAGTCGCACAAATGTTCAAAACCGTTCTTAAAATCGCAGTTGTGCTGACATTCGTGTCGATGGGGACGATTGCGATCGCCCAGCAGACGACCGCGGGATCCGATCCGAAAGTGTCAGCCGCGCCGGTGGCGTCGACCGTTCAGCCGGCTGCCGTGGCGACCACGTGGGCGCCCGCTGATAATGCGGCGACTGACGCGAAGGCGTCGAAGCCCGTCCTGCGCGAGTTGTCGCCCTGGTCGATGTTCCTCTCGGCCGACATCATCGTCAAAGCCGTCATGATCGGCCTTGCGTTTGCCTCGCTGGTGACGTGGACGGTCTTCATCGCAAAGATGGTCGAGTTGACGGTCGTGCAAAGCCGGCTGCGTGGCGCGCTAAGCAAGATCGCGGATTCAAGGTCGCTGGCGGAAGCGCAGTTCGCGCTCGGTTCGAGCGGCACCATCCTGTCCCGCTTCCTGGCGGCGGCGATGCGCGAGGCGCGGCTGTCGGCCGGCATTTCCAGCGACGCGGGCGTGAAGGAACGCGCGGCATCGAGCTTTGCCGAAATCGTGCGGGCGGAATCTCGCCGCATCCGGCTCGGCATGGGCGTGCTTGCCACCATCGGTGCGACCTCGCCCTTCGTCGGGCTGTTCGGCACGGTATGGGGCATCATGAACAGCTTCATCGGCATTTCGAAGTCGCAGACGACCAATCTGGCGGTTGTCGCCCCCGGTATCGCCGAAGCACTGCTGGCGACCGCGATCGGTCTCGTCGCGGCCATTCCGGCGGTCATCATCTACAATCACTTCGCGCGGGTGACGAAGGCCTATCTCGAGCTGGTTGGCCGTTCATCGGGCGCGGCAGGCCGGTTGTTGTCGCGCGATCTCGACCGCACCCATGTCAGTTCGGTGGGCCGCGTCGGCTCGCACGCTGCGGAGTAGGGCATGAGTATCTCGCTCGCCGACAACGATTTGGATGACGACGCCGATTTCGCGGAGACGCATGAAATCAACGTCACGCCGTTCATCGACGTCATGCTCGTTCTCTTGATCATCTTCATGGTGGCGGCGCCGCTATCGACCGTGGATCTTCCGATCGATCTGCCGTCGTCGACCGCGACGCCGCAGAAAAAGCCGGACAAGCCGACTTACGTCAGCATCAAGCCTGACCTGACGCTGGCGATCGGCGAAAAGCAGGTCAAGCGCGCCGAGCTGATCTCGGCGCTCGATGCCGGCGCCGAGTCCAATCCGGAACGGCTGGTTTTCGTCCGCGCCGACCGCGGCGTCGCCTATGGCGATCTGATGGACGTGCTCGAGCTGTTGCGGCGAGGAAATTACCGGATGAAGCTGGTGACGCTGGAAGGCGTGCCCGATACGGCATCGCCTGCGGCTGGAGCGGCAAGGCCTTGATGCGATGAGCGAGTTTGCGCAGGAGCAACGGCCGCCCTGGCGGCTCTGGACGATGGCAGCGGTGGCCGCGCTCTCCCTGCACGTTGCCGGCGCTGCACTGGCGTTGGCGCACCTCACGCCCGACGAGGGCTCGGACGGACTTGGCACCAATGTCGCCGAGATCGGCGTCGAGCTGACATCTCCCTCGGCCGAAGAAACCGAGCTGCCGCCAGGTCCCGACGCCGATGCCTCCGTGGCCTCGCCCGCGCTCGCCGAGCAGAAGGCCGAGGTCAAGCCGACCGATTTGCCGAAAGAGACGCCAAAGGAAAGCGACGATCCCGATCGCGTCGTGACCCAGAACGAGCAGAAGAAGCCGACGGACGACGATCCGAAGACCGAGACCGTGCAGACATCGGCCTCGCAGGAATCGGTGGCGCAGGAAGCAAGCGCGCGGCAGCACATCGAAGGTGCGCGCGAGGCCAATGCAGCGGCCGCACCAAATCTCGGGATCGGCAAGGACAAGATGATGCTCACGGCGAAATGGGCGCAGCAGATCAGCGCCTATTTCGAGCTGCACAAGCGTTATCCGAAGACCGACAAGATCAAGGCCGCCAAGGTCAAGGTGAGCCTCGTGCTCAACCGGCTTGGCCACGTGGTGTCGCTGGCGGTTGCGGAAACGTCGGGCGATCCGCTGTTCGACGAAGCCGCGCTCGATATGATCCGCCGCTCCGATCCCGTGCCGCGTCCGCCGGCGACGCTGACAGACGACACCTTTGCCTACAATCTGGATGTGAATTTCAACGGCAAGAAGTAGATCTGCCGGCCGGTAATCCCGCCGGCGCTTGTTTGCCGCAAGCCTCTAGCGCCAGAAATACCGAAACGCCGTGTAGACCACGACCAGGCAGGCAAAGATCAATGCAACCGGCAGTTTCGATTTCTGCTGCGAGCCGCCAGCCGCCTTCGGCCGCGGCGCCGGCGGTCGTTTGAAGGCCGTAACGTTGCCGCTCGATTGATCTGCGGTCGATCGGGGTTTGACTTCCGGGGCCTGGCCCGCGCCGCCCATCTCCTCATAGTAGCTCTGGTAGATGAGCTGGATGATGGCCTCCGATGCGTCCGCATCGCTCTTTTCCTTCCGCAATGCCTTGTAGCGCTCGAGGAAGGCTTGCGCCGCCGGGGGCAGGGAAGAGGCACCGTTCAGCTTTGCCATCATGGTCCAGGTCGCGAAATCGGCTCTTGCCCTGGTATCGGCGCGTCGCGCGATCATCATGTCGGCTGCTTTGATCAAAATGGCCTCTGGTCTTTGCGGCGGGTTACTCGCATCCCACTCCACCAGGTTATCCGTTTCCGGTGACGACGAGAATCAGCCAGATCACATAACTGGTCGCGGTTCGTAAGATCGCCGAAATAACATCAAGATTTAGACCGAACTGGGAACCGATCAGCGGGAGCAGGATCAACACGCCGATCAGGATCAACATCCCGAACGGTTCCAGCCGCGACAGCGGCGCCGCCAGCGCTCTTGGCAACAGCCCGACCGCGACCCGGCCGCCGTCCAGCGGCGGGATCGGCATCATGTTGAAAATCGCCAGGATCACGTTGATCACAAGCGCATTTTTCAAGTTGTCGAACGTCCATTGCGCGGCATTGGCGGGCAAGAGACCTAGGAAATGCAGCGCCGCGGCCGCGACCAGCGCCAGCGCGATGTTGGTGGCAGGCCCCGCCAGCGCGACCAACACCATGCCGATCCGCGGGTTTCGAAGGAGGCGGAAATTTACCGGCACCGGCTTCGCATAACCGAAAAGGAACGGCGAATGCGCCATCAGGAGGATCGCCGGCATCATTAGCGTGCCGAAGGGGTCGATGTGCCGGATCGGATTGAAGCTGACGCGGCCAAGATTGTAGGCCGTGTCGTCGCCAAGGCGATGGGCGACGAAACCATGCGCGGCCTCGTGAAAGGTGATGGCGATCACGAGCGGCAAGACCCAGACGGAGAAGTCGTAGAGGGTAATGTTCACGGGCGCGCTTCCGGGAGGCGGACTGATTCCGCCTTCACGCTACCACGTTCCGAAGTAAACAAGTTCCTAACCGGAACCTAAACCGGGCCTTCCGGGTATTGCGGCAGACCGTCGTCCAGCCTGACCCAGGCGATCTTTTCCGAAACCCAGATGTGCTCGGTCGGCGCAAACGCGTTACGGTCGTCGAAGGTCGCAAGCGCGATGCCGGCCGCCGTGCCATTGCGGCGCCACGAAAATACGCGCGTTCCGCACTGCTTGCAGAAAACCCGCTCAAGGTGATCGGAAGACGGATAACGGCCGGTGTCGCCGTTGACCGTGATCGCGCGCTGCTCGTAGAGCGCACGTGCAAAGAACGGCGATCCCATCGCCTTCTGGCAATTGCGGCAGTGGCAGATACGCACGTTGATCGGCTCGCCCTCGCAAGTGAAACGAACCGCGCCGCAGAGGCATCCACCTTCGCGAGTCATAGCGTGTCCTAGTAAGTTGCCCGGCCGCCGGAAATGTCGAACACGGCTCCGGTCGAGAACGAGCAGTCTTCAGAGGCGAGCCAGGATGCGAGCGCGGCGAGTTCCTCGACCAGCACGAAGCGGTTCTTCGGAATCTTCGACAGCATGAAGTCGATATGCTGCTGCGTCATCTGGTCGAAGATCGCGGTCTTCGCCGCGGCCGGCGTCACCGCATTGACCATGATGTTGTACTGCGCAAGCTCCTTGCCGAGCGACTTCGTCAGCGCGATCAGGCCGGCTTTCGAGGCCGAGTAGTGCGCGGCGTTCGGATTGCCTTCCTTGCCGGCAATGGAAGCAATGTTCACGATCCGCCCGTAGTTCTGCTTGATCATGACCGGCGCGATCGCCTTGCAGCAGACGAAGGGGCCGTCGAGATTGATGCGCAGCACCTTGCGCCATTCGTCGAAATCGGTCTCCCAGACCGTCTTGTTGACGCCGGCAATGCCGGCATTGTTGACGAAAATGTCGATCTTGCCGAAGGCTTTCAGCGTTTCCTCGCGTGCTTTCTCTGCCGCAGCAAGGTCGGATACATCGACCTTGATGGCGATCGTGCCGCTGCCGACTTCCTTCGCGGTCCTCTCGGCCAACGGCTGATCGTGATCCCAGATCGCGACCTTGGCGCCGGAAGCTGCAAAGCGTTCGGTAATCGCGCGGCCAAAGCCTTGCGCGCCGCCGGTGACGACCGCGCAACGGCCATTCAGATCGATCTTGTTCATGGCAATTTTCCTTGATTACAGAGTCCAGCCGCCATCGATGATGTGCGCGACGCCGGTGGTGAACGCGCTCTCGTCGCTCGCAAGATAAAGCGCGAGCAGAGCGATCTCTTCCGCGGTGCCGAGCCGTCCCATCGGCTGCCGCGCGATAAACATCTCGCGTCCGCTGGGCCCTGCTGCCGCGGCGCGGCCGAGCATCGAGGGAGTTTCGATGGTGCCAGGACAAATACAGTTGCAGCGGATGCCCTTGGTGATGAAATCGGCGGCGACCGCACGCGTCAGCGCGGCCACGGCGGCCTTGGTCGCGCCATAGACATAGCGGTTGGGCGCGGCCTTGAAGACGCCGGCAGCAGACGAGATGTTGACGATCGAGCCGCCGCCGCGCTCCAGCATCAGCGGCAGGAAATTGCGGATCGTCCGGTGCATCGATTTGACGTTGAGGTCGAAGGAAAAGTCCCAGTCCTCATCCGAGCATTCGAGCACGGTGCCGTGATGCACGAAGCCGGCCGCATTCAGCAGGATATCGACGCCTCCGACGCGCTTGGCCATCGCGGCCACCGCCGCACTGTCGCGCGCATCGAGGCGGGCAACGTCCTTCACGCCCTCGGCGGCAAGCGCTGCCAATGCCTTTTCATCGATATCGGTGGCAAAGACGCTTGCACCTTCACGCGCAAAGGCAATCGCCGAGGCGCGGCCGATACCGGCAGCGGCCGCGGTGACGAATGCGCGCTTGCCTTTCAGGCGGTCAGACATGGTTTTCTCCCTTTTCTTGTTTGTCCGTCATTGCGAGCGCAAGCGAAGCAATCCAGAGTCAGTGAAAGACTGGATTACTTCGTCATTTCGTTCCTCGCAATGACGAGCGCTTCAGTGATTATCTCTCGCGACGCCGAACGTGCCGGCGACGTTGTGATAGCGCGTGGCAAGCTCCATGCACGCGCCGGTCGACTGCTGGCCGACCGTCGAGCGGTAGATTTCCTGCCACGGGGTCTGGTTCGGCGGATAGGGGAAGCCGCCCTTGGCTTTCAATTCCGCGCGCCGCTTTTTCACGTCGTCATCCGAGATCAGAATATTGGCGCTGCCCTTGTTGAGGTCGATGCGGACCTTGTCGCCGGTCTTGAGGATCGCAAGGCCGCCGTCGGCGGCGGCTTCCGGCGAGGCGTTGAGGATCGACGGCGAGCCTGAGGTGCCGGACTGCCGGCCGTCGCCGATGCAGGGCAGGGACAGGATGCCGCGTTTGATCAGCGCCGCCGGCGGCTGCATGTTCACGACCTCCGCGCCGCCGGGATAACCGATCGGGCCGGTGCCGCGCACGAACAGGATGCAATGCTCGTCGATGTTGAGCGAGGGATCGTCGATCCGCTCGTGATAGTCCTCCGGCCCCTCGAACACGATGGCGCGGCCTTCGAAGGCGTTCGGGTCCTCCGGATTGTCCAGATAGCGTTCGCGGAATTCCTTTGAGATGACGCTGGTCTTCATGATCGCTGAATCGAAGAGGTTGCCGCGCAGCACGAGGAAGCCTGCGTCCTTCACCAGCGGCTTTTCGTAAGCGTAGATCACGTCGCCATCGGGCTTGGCGGCCTCGCGGCAATTGTCGCCCATGCTGTGACCGTTGACGGTTACGGCGTCTTCGTGAATTCGCTTGGCTTTCATCAATTCGCGCACCACCGCCGGCACGCCGCCGGCGCGGTGGAATTCCTCGCCGAGATAGAAGCCGGCCGGCTGCATGTTGACGAGCAGCGGGACGTCGTGACCGACCTTTTGCCAATCGTCGATCGACAGTTCCACGCCGATGTGGCGGGCGAGTGCGTTGATGTGGATCGGCGCATTGGTCGAGCCGCCGATCGCCGAATTGACGACGATGCAGTTCTCGAATGCCTGTCGGGTCAGGATGTCGGACGGCTTGAGATCCTCCCAGACCATGCCGACGATGCGCTTTCCCGTTTCATAGGCGATCTGGCCGCGCTCGCGATACGGCGCGGGGATGGCGGCGCAGCCGGGCAGGGACATGCCGAGCGCTTCGGCGAGCGCATTCATCGTCGACGCCGTGCCCATGGTGTTGCAGTGGCCGACCGACGGCGCCGACGACGCCACGATGGTCATGAACTCCTCGTAGTCGATCTCGCCGGCGGCCAATTGCTCGCGCGCCTTCCAGACCACGGTTCCCGAGCCGGTGCGCTGGCCGTTGTGCCAGCCGTTGAGCATCGGTCCGCCCGACAGCACGATCGCGGGCAGGTTCACGGTGGCGGCCGCCATCAAGCAGGCCGGCGTGGTTTTGTCGCAGCCGGTGGTCAGCGCCACCCCGTCCAGCGGGTAGCCGAACAGGACTTCGACCAGGCCGAGGTAAGCAAGGTTGCGGTCCAATGCCGCAGTCGGACGCTTGCCGGTTTCCTGGATCGGGTGCATCGGGAATTCCATCGCGATGCCGCCGGCCGCGCGAATGCCTTCGCGGACCCGATGTGCCAATTCGATGTGATGACGGTTGCAGGGCGACAGATCGTTACCGGTCTGGGCAATGCCGATAATCGGCTTGCCGGACTGCAATTCTTCCCGCGTCAGCCCGTAATTGAGATAGCGCTCGAGGTAGAGCGCGGTCATCCCGGGGTTATGGGGGTTGTTGAACCATTCGCTGGAACGGAGCTTGCGCCTGGTGACGCCGGTTAGCGGCTTGTTCATGGTTTCTCCCGCAGCGCACACGCCTTATTTTTGTGCGTTATCTTGAGGTGGGTTCGCAATTTCGCATGTCGAGGTGAGCTTCGCAACGGCGGGTCGCCAGGGCATTCGTCTACGACTTTGATCCAAGGACACGTCAGCAAAAGTCTGATATGACGCCCTTAAATCCGGACCCATCGGGTATGTACCGTGGTCTGATAGCCTGTCTGGGAGGAAATTGATGTCGTCTGTGCAGATCCGCGACGTGCGGAAATCCTTTGGTGGCTTTGAGGTCTTGCACGGCGTCACGATCCCGATCGAGGACGGTGCTTTTGTCGTGCTGGTCGGCCCTTCCGGCTGTGGCAAATCGACCTTGCTGCGGATGCTCGCCGGCCTCGAAAACATCACCTCCGGCACGATCTCGATCGGCGATCGCGTCGTCAACAACGTCCAGCCCAAAGAGCGCGACATCGCGATGGTGTTTCAGAACTATGCGCTCTATCCGCATATGACGGTCGCCGACAATATGGGTTTCTCGCTGAAGCTCCGCGGCGCCAATCCGGACGAGATCAAGAAGGGGGTGGCGCGCGCCGCCGAAATTCTGGCGTTGACGCCGTTGCTCGACCGTTATCCGCGGCAATTGTCCGGCGGCCAGCGCCAGCGCGTGGCGATGGGCCGCGCCATCGTGCGCGATCCTCAGGTGTTTCTGTTCGACGAACCGTTGTCGAACCTTGACGCCAAGCTGCGCGTGGCGATGCGCACCGAAATCAAGGAACTGCATCAACGGCTGAAGACCACGACCGTCTACGTGACCCACGACCAGATCGAGGCCATGACCATGGCCGACAAGATCGTGGTGATGCACGACGGCATTGTCGAGCAGATCGGCTCGCCGCTCGAACTCTACGACCGGCCGGACAATCAGTTCGTCGCGAGCTTCATCGGCTCGCCGGCGATGAATTTCCTTAAAGGCAAGGTCAAGGCCAACGGCAGCGCCGGCTTCGAAGGACCGAACGGCGTCAAGCTGCCCCTAGCGGCGGCGCCCGCCAATTCCGACGGCCGGCCGGCCGTCTACGGCGTGCGGCCGGAGCATTTCACGATCGCCGACGACGGCGCGGAAGCCGAAATCGTCGTGGTCGAACCGACGGGATCGGAAACGCAGGTGTTCGCCAAACTCGGTGGCGAGCAGATCGTTGCCGTGTTCCGCGAGCGGCATCAATTCAGCCCGGGCGACAAGGTCCGGCTGAAACCGAACCCGTCGCTGGTCCACTTGTTTGACGAGGCTACCGGTAAGCGACTTTGAGGCCGGCGCAACTTGGCCAAAAGAGCCAAATAAAGAGGGAGAAGAGGGCAATGAATAGTTTCACACCGGATCGGCGTTCGCTGCTGAAGGCGGGCGGCGGCCTGCTGGCGGCCGCGGCCACCATGTCGGCCGAACAATTGCTCGGCTACGCCAAGGCGTGGGCGCAGGCCTCGCAGTGGAAGCCGGAAGCCGGCGCCAAGATCAACCTGTTGCGCTGGAAGCGTTTTGTCGAATCCGAAGATGTTGCGTTCATGAAGATTGTCGACGCCTTCCAGAAGGCGACCGGCGTCACCGTCAACGTCTCCAACGAATCCTACGACGACCTTCAGCCGAAGGCTTCGGTCGCCGCCAACACGGGGCAGGGCCTCGACATCGTGTGGGGCCTTTATTCGCTGCCGTTCCTGTTCCCGAACAAATGCACCGACATGACCGATGTCGCCGACTATCTGGCGCAGAAGGGCGGCGGCTGGACCAAGTCGGGTGAGGCCTACGGTAAATATGACGGCAAATGGATCGGCATTCCCGTCGCCGCCACCGGCGCGCTGATGAACTATCGCGTCGCCGCGATGGAAAAGGCCGGTCACAAGGAGTTTCCGAAGGACCTCGCCAGCTTTGCCGATCTCGTTAAGGGCCTCAACAAGAACGGCACGCCGGCCGGCATGGCGGTCGGACACGCCTCTGGCGATGCCAACACCTGGCTGCACTGGGCGCTGTGGGCGCACGGCGGCAACCTGATCGACGCCAACAACAAGGTCGTCATCAACTCGCCGGAGACCGCGAAATCGCTCGAATACGTCAAGGGCCTCTATGACAACTTCATTCCGGGCACCGCGTCCTGGAACGACAGCTCCAACAACAAGGCCTTCCTGGCCGGCCAGCTTTATCTGACCGTCAACGGCATCTCGATCTACGTCACGGCGAAGAAGGAAAATCCGCAGATCGCCGAGGACATGAACCACGCCGATCTGCCGGCGGGTGTTGACGGCAAGGTCCGGGAAATGAACCTCGGTTTCCCGATCCTGGTGTTCAACTTCACCAAGTTCCCGCAGGCCTGCAAGGCGTTCACCGCCTTCATGATGGAACCGGAGCAGTTCAATCCCTGGGTCGAGGCGGCGCAAGGCTATCTGTCGCCATTCCTGGCCGGCTTTGCCAAAAATCCGATCTGGACCGCCGACCCCAAGAACACGCCGTATCGCAACGTGGCCGAGGTTTCGCTGACTCCGGCCGGCATCGGCAAGATGGGCGAGAACGCGGCGGCTGCGATTGCCGACTTCGTCGTGGTCGACATGTTCGCGAACTACTGCACCGGTCGCGAGGACGTGAAGACCGCGATGGCGTCGGCGGAGCGTTCCGCCAAGCGCATCTTCCGCTAGGATATCGAGGCCGGTGTCGCGGAAGCTGCGGCGCCGGCCTTACTCTTTGTTGACGGTCCGGATTTCGTCCGGCACGGAATTGGAGCGAGATGACGACCCTTCAGACATCTGCCCCCATCAGGGCGGCGCGCATCGAGACCCCGTCGCTATGGTCGCGGTTGAAGTTCAACCGCAACTTCATGGCACTGTGGTTCATGCTGCCTGCGGCCGCGTTCCTGATTCTGTTTTTGGCCTATCCGCTCGGCCTCGGCGTCTGGATGAGCTTCACCGACGAGCGCATCGGCCGCGGCGGCATTTTCGTCGGCCTCGAGAACTACGAATGGCTGTGGGATGACACCATCTTCTGGCTCTCGGTGTTCAACACGCTGCTCTATACGATCGTGGCGAGCGCCATCAAATTCGCAATCGGGCTTTATCTGGCGCTGCTCTTGAACCGCAACATGCCGTTCAAGGCGATGATCCGCTCCATCGTGCTGATTCCCTTCATCGTGCCGACGGTGCTCTCCGCAATCGCGTTCTGGTGGATCTACGATTCCCAGTTCTCGATCATCTCCTGGTCGCTGATCAAGCTTGGCCTGATCGAACACAACATCAACTTCCTCGGCGATTCCAGTTGGGCGCGCTTCAGCGTGATTTTCGCCAATATCTGGCGCGGCGTGCCTTTCGTCGCGATCACGCTGCTGGCCGGCCTGCAAACCGTGTCGCCCTCGCTCTATGAGGCGGCGACACTCGACGGTGCCACCAACTGGCAGCGCTTCCGCTTCATCACTTATCCGTTGCTGACGCCGATCATCGCGGTGGTGATGACTTTCTCTGTGCTGTTCACCTTCACCGACTTCCAGCTGATCTGGGCGCTGACCCGCGGCGGTCCGGTCAACGCCACGCACCTGATGGCGACCTTGAGCTATCAACGCGGCATCATTTCGGGGCGTCTCGGCGAAGGCGCGGCGATTGCGACCGCCATGATCCCGTTCCTGCTGGCCGCGATCGCGATCTCGTGGTTCGGCATGCAGCGCCGCAAATGGCAGCAAGGATCGACCAATGACTGATTCCGCGCTTCCGTCCAAAGCTCCCGTTACCGCCAGCGATGACAGCGAGGGCATGAGCTATCTGGAGTCGCTGCCGCGGCGCGTGGTGACGCTCTATATTCCGCTCGGGTTGATCCTGATCATCCTGCTGTTTCCGTTCTACTGGATGGCGCTGACGTCGATCAAGCCCGACGAGCAGCTCATCGACATGAACACCTACAATCCGTTCTGGGTGGTTCATCCGACGCTCAAGCACATCAACAAGCTCCTGTTCGAGACGCAGTATCCGCGCTGGCTCTGGAACACGATGTATGTCGCGGTCGGCGCCACCATGCTCTCGATCATCGCAAGCGTGCTGGCGGCCTATGCCATCGTGCGCCTGCGCTTCAAGGGCGCGGACACCGTCGGCGTCCTGATCTTCTTTGCCTATCTGGTGCCGCCGTCGATCCTGTTCATTCCGCTGGCCTCGGTGATCCAGGCCTACGGCCTGTTCGACTCGCCGCTGTCGCTGATTTTGGTCTACCCGACGCTGCTCATTCCGTTCTCGACCTGGCTCTTGATGGGATACTTCAAGACCATTCCCTTTGAGCTTGAGGAATGCGCGCTGATCGACGGCGCCTCGCGCTGGCAGATCCTGACCCGCATCGTGGTGCCGCTCGCCGTTCCCGGCCTGATCTCGGCCTTCATCTTCTCGTTCACGCTGTGCTGGAACGAGTTCATCTACGCGCTGACGTTCCTGCAATCGACGCCGAACAAGACCGTGCCGGTCGCGATCGTCAACGAATTCGTCGACGGCGACATCTACAAATGGGGCTCGCTGATGGCGGGCGCCTTGGTCGGTTCGCTGCCGCTCGTGATCCTCTATGCTTTCTTCGTCGAGCACTATGTGTCGGCGATGACGGGCGCCGTCAAAGAGTGACGGCCCAGCGGTTCGTCCTATAATCGCTCCACAACGCTCTAGAAAAAACGGGAGTGGAATCTTGCATATTCTGGTTCTGGGTGCGGCCGGCATGGTCGGCCGCAAATTGGTGGATGGCCTCGTCGCTGATGGCCGGTTGGGCAAGGCCGAAATCACCAAAATGACGCTGCATGACGTGGTGGCACCGAAGCAGCCCGAAAAGGCCGGCTTTCCCGTCGAGGTGTTGTCCGGCGACTTCGCGATAGCTGGCGTGCCTGAGAAGCTGATCGCCGGCCGCCCCGACGTGGTCTTTCATCTCGCGGCAATCGTGTCGGGTGAAGCCGAGCTCGACTTTGACAAGGGCTATCGCATCAACCTCGACGGCACGCGGATGCTGTTCGACGCCATCCGCCTGGTCGGCGGCAGCTACAAGCCGCGCGTGGTGTTCACCTCGTCGATCGCGGTGTTCGGCGCGCCATTCCCGGACGCCATCGGCGACGAATTCTTCAACACGCCGCTATTGAGCTACGGCACCCAGAAGACGATCGGCGAACTTCTGCTCGCCGACTACACCCGCCGCGGCTTCATGGACGGCGTCGGCATTCGCCTGCCGACCATCAACATTCGTCCCGGACTTCCGAACAAGGCGGCGTCCGGCTTCTTCTCCGGCATCTTGCGTGAGCCGCTCGCGGGCAAGGAAGCCATTTTGCCGGTATCGGAGGATGTGCGGCACTGGCATGCCTCGCCGCGCTCTGCGGTCGGCTTCCTGGTCCATGCCGGCAGCATGGACACAGCTAAGATCGGTCCGCGGCGCAACCTGACCATGCCCGGCATTTCCGCAACCGTCGGCGAACAGATCGCAGCCCTCAAACGCGTGGCGGGCGAGAAGGTCGCCGCGCGCATCAAGCGTGAGCCGGATCCGTTCATTGTCGGCATTGTCGCGGGATGGCCGCGCAATTTTGATCCCAAGCGATCGCTTGAACTCGGCTTCACCACGGCCGAAAAATCGTTCGACGATATCATCCGGATTCACATCGACGACGAATTGGGTGGTAAGTTCGTCGCCTGAGTTTTTCGAAATCTGCGGGAGGACGACCATGACAGCCAGCATCATCGGATGGGCGCATACGCCCTTTGGCAAATTCGACGCCGAGACCGTCGAGAGCCTGGTGGTCAAGGTCGCCAATGAGGCCCTTAGCGATGCCGGCGTTGCCGCGGCCGATGTCGATGAAATCGTGCTCGGGCATTTCGGCTCCGGCTTCTCGCCCCAGGAATTCACCGCGGCGTTGGTTCTGCAGGCTGATCCGAATCTGCGTTTCAAGCCGGCCACCCGGGTCGAGAACGCCTGCGCCACGGGATCGGCCGCGGTGCATCAGGGCATTCGAGCTATCGCTTCGGGCGCGGCCAAAATCGTGCTCGTTGTCGGCGTCGAGCAGATGACGCGCACGCCCGGTCCCGAGATCGGCCGCAACCTGTTGCGCGCGTCCTATTTGCCGGAAGATGGCGACACCCCCGGCGGCTTCGCCGGCGTGTTCGGCAAGATCGCGCAAGGCTACTTCCAGAAATACGGCGATCAGTCCGATGCGCTCGCCATGATCGCGGCCAAGAATCACAAGAACGGCGTCGCCAACCCCTACGCGCAGATGCGCAAGGATCTCGGCTTTGAATTCTGCCGCTCCGAAAGCGAAAAGAATCCCTATGTCGCGGGTCCTTTGAAGCGCACCGACTGCTCGCTGGTCTCGGACGGCGCGGCCGCGCTGGTCCTCACCGATGCCGAGACCGCCACGAAGATGGGCAAGGCGGTGAACTTCCGCAGCGTCGCGCACGCGCAGGATTTCCTGCCGATGAGTAAGCGCGATATCCTGCAATTCGAGGGCTGTAGCGTGGCCTGGGCTCGTGCGCTGCAGAGGGCAGGTATCAAGCTTTCCGATCTTTCCTTTGTCGAGACGCATGACTGCTTCACGGTCGCCGAATTGATCGAGTACGAGGCGATGGGCCTGACGCCGCGCGGGCAGGGCGCGCGCGCCATCAAAGAAGGCTGGACGCAAAAGGACGGCAAGCTGCCGGTCAACCCGTCCGGTGGGTTGAAGGCCAAGGGCCATCCGATCGGCGCGACTGGCGTGTCCATGCATGTGATGACCGCGATGCAGTTGACCGGCCAGGCGCCGGAAGGCATGCAACTGGCCAACGCCAAGCTCGGCGGCATCTTCAACATGGGAGGTGCTGCGGTCGCCAACTATGTCTCGATCCTGGAGCCTGCGAAGTAAGCGAGGCGCTAGTGGAGTGGATTTGACATTCGCTCCCCGCCTCGCCGCAGACTCTCAAAGCGAATGTCAAATCCAAAAACGCCACTGGAAACTTATATTTGCTGGTGGTCCTTTGATTCTAACATTTGCAAAAGTGACTGCTGAGAAGGGATGCAAATGTTAGAATCGGACCACTAGCGATGAACATCGCCGAATGGCTCGCTTCGACCGCCAGGCTTCGCCCGAATGCGCCGGCGTTACTCACCGGCTTCGATCTCGACGCGGACTACAGGACCTTTGCACGCCGCGCCTCGGCCATTGGCGCGGCGCTGGCGCGTGACCACTCCATCGCGCCCGGCGATCGGGTCGCGGTGTTTGCCTCCAACTGCACGCAATATCTCGAATGCCTTTACGGCATCTGGTGGATGGGCGCGGCGGCCATCCCGATCAATGCCAAGCTTCACGGGCGCGAGGCCGCCTGGATTTGCAGCGACGCCGGCGCAAAACTTATCTTCGTTTCCGACGATACGACCGCGGCGCTGCTGGAGGCCAAGGGCGACGTGCCGTCTGCGATGGCGATGCTGTCGCTCGATAGCGATGCCTTCCGGGCGATGCGCGAAGGCGAAGGGACACCTGCACCGCTGGCACGCGATGTCGATGACCTCGCCTGGCTGTTTTATACCTCCGGCACCACCGGCCGGCCGAAAGGCGTGATGCTCAGCCACGGCAATCTGGTCGCGGCCTCGACGTGCTATCTCATCGATGTCGACCCGGCGACGCCGAAGGATGCCTCGCTCTATGCCGCGCCGATCTCGCATGGCGCGGGGCTTTATAACTTCCCGCACACCCGCATGGGTGGACGGCATGTGGTGCCTGAATCCGGCGGGTTCGATCCGGACGAAGTGCTCAATCTTGCGCGCAATCTCGAAAACGTCGTGATGTTCGGCGCGCCGACCATGGTCCGCCGGCTGGTCGATGCCGCCAAGCGGCGCGGCGAGAACGGCGAGGGCATCCGCACCATCATCTATGGCGGCGGCCCGATGTATCTCGCCGATATCCGCGAGGCGATTGCGGTCATGGGTCAGCGCTTCGTGCAGATTTACGGCCAGGGTGAATCGCCGATGACGATCACGTCGCTGACCCGCGAATGGCATACGAAGACCGATCACCCGCGATATCTGGAGCGGCTGGCTTCCGTCGGCACCGCGCAGAGCGTGATGTCGGTCCGTATCACGGACAAAGACGGCCGGCCGTTGCCCACAGGCGAGACCGGTGAAGTCGAAGCCAAGGGCACCGCTGTCATGCTCGGCTACTGGAACAATCCGAAGGCCAATGCCGAAACGCTGAAGGACGGCTGGTTGCGCACTGGCGACGTCGGCCGCCTCGATGAGGACGGTTTCCTGACGCTGTCCGACCGCTCCAAGGACGTGATCATTTCCGGCGGCACCAATATCTATCCGCGCGAGGTGGAAGAAGCACTGCTGACGCATGCGGATGTGCGCGAGGTTTCGGCGATCGGGGTACCAGATCCCGACTGGGGCGAGATCGTCGTGGCCTGCGTGGTGCTGGAAGACGGCGCGACACGGGATGACGCCAAACTGGATGCACATTGTCTGGCGTCGATCGCGCGCTTCAAGCGGCCCAAGCGCTATGTCTATCTGGATGCCTTGCCGAAGAACAACTACGGCAAGGTGCTCAAGACCGAATTGCGGCAGATGATGCGGAAATAAAGAGAGCACCCTTTTGCCAAAAGCGAAACAGTTCGCTAGCGATAAGGATAATTTACAACTAATTGGCGAATATCGCCTCTAAGTCGATTTTATTGACCGTCGTCACTTTGGGCAGAGAGAAATCGTGAAGACACTCTTCTTCATCTTAGCCAGCCTCTATATCCTTTCGATCGTTTATGCCCAACTGATCTGCTCGATTGTGCCTTGGTTTGGACACCAGTGTCACGGTCCAAGCCTAGACGTCTGGATGCTCCCATTTTTCTCGGCACCCGTTGGAATACCTGCGGTGATCATCAGCGCTGTTGAGTTGGTGTGGGGACGCGCGCCGGGTCCATGACGCGGAAATAGAAAGAAGCCCGGCGATACGATCGCCGGGCTTCGGATGTTTCAGTAGTGGCTGAGCTTAGTTGCCTGCCAGATTCTGAACCTTCGCGTTCAGCAGCTGCGCCTTGATGATCAGCTCCAGCGTCGTGCCGTCGAAGCGGATCGGCTGGTTCTTGAACGCCGCGCCGTCGAGCAGCTCGATCATCTGCCCGGCCAGCGCGTTTCGCTCGTCGGTGATCGAACCGATCTTGGTCAGGAACTTGCCGTAGGTCGCATCGTCGCCGGTGATCGCGTGATTGGCAGCGACGAGACTTTTGACCCCGAGCGGTCCCTTGGTGGCGTTGATCTCCTTGTAGGACTGAGCGAGAGCCGTGTAGGCGAACGAACTGTCGCGCAGTGAGTCAGGCAACGCATGGGCTTCGAGATTTTCGACCAGCACGCGGCCGTCATGCACATAGGAGTCCTTCAGGCCAAGAAGGGCCATGACGGTCGGACGCAGGTCGGTGTGGTCGGAGAACACGCCGTCAAACCGGCCTTGCTTCGCGACGCCGGGGCCGGCCAAACCGAACCAGGTCTGGGTGATGTCCTTCTGGAAGTCGCCGTGGTTCCAGGCAAAGCCCGTTTCCTCGGAGGTACAGGCGGGCGGCTGCGTGCAGTCCTTGCCGTGCGCAGCCGAAGTGGCACTCGTCGCCGAGATGAAGTAGTTGTCGTTGGCGAAGATGGTGAAGGTCGGCACGCGGTCGGCAGCGTTCGGAACCATGTGCAGAAGCTTCATTTCCGCCCGGTCGGCGAGCAGCTCCGACAGCTTGTCGTTGGTGTTGGTGATCGGGTTGAGGACGGTGAGGGCATCGACGTCATGCTCCATCGTCCGCGTCACGGTGTCGGTCGGACCGGGGTTGCCGGCGATGTAGACCGTCGGCGCGTCGTCGGAGTGAACCGAGAACAGCGTCTTGTTCCCCCGCTGTGTCAGCAACAAACGGTCGATCGAGGTGTCGATTTCGCCGACGTGGCTGTAGGTGCAGGGCACATGAATGCCATCGCAATTCGCCGGGCTTGGCGCACTGCCGACGAAATGATCGTTTTCGTCAGCGGTGACGACGAACAGGGTATTTTCCTTGGTGATGCCGTCTGCCTTGAGCCGCGCAAAGAACTTTCCGAACGCCGCGTCATAGGTCTTGACCTGCGCGACGTAGCCGGCTTCGCCCGGACCGAACGTGCTTTCGGTGCTGAACGACTTGCCGAGCTGGTTGTCGTGAACGTCGGAGATATAGAAGTAGACGACGGGCACGCCGGCTTCCAGCATGGACGCGACATAGCCAAGCGATTGCGAGGCGGTCGGATCGAAGCCGGGGAAGCCGGGATTGGGAGGCGTGCTGCTGTCGGTAATCGGCTTGCCATCCATATCCATCACAACCGGACCGCCCACGATCGCGGGCGCGACGTACTTGTTGCCGTAGAGGGCGTTGAAGCCGTTATAGCCACCCGGTTCGTCCGGCAGCAGGTCGGGCTTGGCGTGGGCGCTGCCGGCGCAAAGCGGGCTGTTTTGCGCGCAGTGGATCGCAATGCCTTCGAAGTCCGCGATTGCCTGGGCTTTCGTGGCCGCCGTGTTGGCTTCGATCCCTTCCGGAGAAGTCGCGCCGAACACCGTATTGACGTCGGCCGGGATGCTTTCGAACTCGATATTGGCCGTGGAGAAGCCGCCGACGTCGCAGCCGGCGCGGGTGAACGGGACCCATGGCGCGGGAGCCGTTTTGCCCTTTTCGTTGATCATTTGCGGCAGGCCGTCCGCGCTCAGTCCGGTCCAGTACAGGAACGAGGTCTGGAAGCCGACGGAGCCGTCAGCATGGAAGAAGCCGTAGCTGTTGGCGACGGTCCAGCCGAAGCGGTCACCATAGAGACCGGTCAGCACCGAAACGATGTCCTGCGCGGTGTGCGAAATCAGCGGCGTGAAGTGATTGCCGCTCACGGTGCCGTTCTCCTGCAGGAAGTTGAGCAGATTCGGCATCTGCTCGAGATCCGACGGCACGTTCGGATTGTCACGGCGCAAATGGACGTTATCAAAGGTCAGAAAGACAACGCGCTTGATCTTGTTACCTGCCGATTGGAAATGGCAGGACGCCTGAACCGGGGCGGGTTTGTCGGCCTTCGCGGGGCTAGCGGCGAAAGCTGCGGCAGCGGCAGCAATGAGCGTCGTCGCCAGCGGCTTTTTCAGCTGCGGCACAAATGCGATCGAGGTTCCCCTCAACCAGGCTTTCAATCTTTCCATTCTCTATCTCCCGATGTCGGTGCATGAACGAAGTTTGCCGACTGCGGGATTTATGTTGCGTCGTGTTTCGGTGGCTTGACGGCGCGGTGACGTTTGCAAGTCATGAATATGAATGCGGCGATGATGCAACTCACGCGTGATTCAACTTTCGGGAAGAATTTCAATCGCCTGACAACTGCTCTCATTCGAACGAAGGAGTGTGCGCGTTTTTTGTTTTTCAACAGCTGTCGAAATCTTGTGGCGCGATGACGCGCCATGACACAGCTTCGCTGCGCATTTTTGATCCCGGCAAGGATGAAGCTTGATCGCGCGGCGGATGGGAGATTTGGACAACGTTCTGATGCGCAGCCGCGCGCGGCGACATCTTCCAAACACACGCCACCAACCGATTGGCGGACAGGCAAGGCCGCTTCGCCCGCCGGTTGCAGGAACTTGCCGCAGTCGCAAAATCGCGAGGGATTTCAATCCGATTTGGATCGGCTAGCGCATGCGGCCATACGGCGGCAAGCCTTGATCTTGCGGACGGCCTGTCGTTACTAGGTCGTCACAAGCATAAATTTCTTGGTTTTCGGGAGAAACGGCAGTGCCGCCTATTTGAAGTTCCTGCGCCACAAGCGGCGAATCCGACTCAGGAACTTCAAATAGAAAAGCGGCACTGGAATCAAAGAGTTTGCTAGTGCCCATAACTTTCCGAAGTTCGTGAAAGGTGGGCGCTGGGGCGGGAACGAACTTCGGAAAGAGGGCACTAGCCATGGGGCCGCTTCAGGGCGTCAAGGTCATCGACATGACGACCGTGCTGATGGGACCTTATGCCGCCCAGATGCTCGGCGATTACGGCGCCGATGTCATCAAGGTCGAGAGCCTCGAGGGCGACGTCACGCGGTTGATCGGACCTGCGCGGCATCCCGGTATGGGGCCGGTATTCCTCAACACCAACCGCAGCAAGCGCTCGATCGCGCTCGATCTGAAAAAGCCGGGCGGCCGCGACGCGGTGCTGCGGCTGCTCAAGACAGCCGATGTCCTGATCTACAACGTGCGGCCGCAGGCGATGAGCCGCCTGCAACTCGGCTACGACGTCGTCTCCAAGGTTAATCCGCGGCTGATCTATGCCGGCGTGTTCGGTTTCGGTCAGGACGGCCCGTATGCGACCAAGCCTGCCTATGACGACCTGATCCAGGGCGCGACCGCGTTGCCGGCGCTGATGGCGCAGACCGGCGACGGCGTGCCGCGCTATGTGCCAAACGCGTTGGTCGACCGCATCGTGGGCTTGACCGCGGTCGGGGCCATCTGTGCAAGCCTCGTGCACCGCGACCGCACCGGCCAAGGTCAGCGGCTGGATATTCCGATGTTCGAGACCATGGCAGGCTTCGTCATGGGCGACCACATGGGCGGTCTCACCTATGAGCCGCCGCTCGACAAGGGCGGCTATGCGCGGCACCTGTCGCGCGACCGCCGTCCCTACAAGACCGCTGACGGCCATATCTGCGTGATCGTCTATAACGACAAGCAGTGGGCGAGCTTCTTTGAAGCCACCGGCCGCGACGACCTGCGCGCCGATCCCGTGTTTTCGACCTTTGCGGGCCGCGCCACCAATATCGACACGGTCTATGCCGAGCTTGCCCGCATCTTCGAGACGAAAACCACGGCCGAATGGATTGAACTGCTGACCAGGGCCGATATTCCCGTCATGCCGATGCACGATCTCGAAAGCATCTTGCAGGACCCGCACCTTGCCGCGACCGGTTTCTTTCCGGTGGTCGATCATCCGAGCGAGGGCAAGATCCGCAGCATGAAGGCGTCGGCGCGATGGTCGGAAACGCCGGTCGAACCCTCGCGGCTGGCGCCGCGTCTGAACGAGCACGGCAGCGAAATCCTCCAAGCGGCCGGTTTCTCGGAAGCAGAGATTGCGAGCCTGGTGCGCGAGGGCGCAACGCTCGGCGCGCAAGGCCCGGCCACGAGGTAACGCCATGGATTTTGCGCTGACAGCCAACCAGGAATCGATCCGCGACGCCGTTGCAAAAACCTGCGCGCGCTTTGACGACGCCTATTGGCTGAAGAAGGACAAGGAAGGCGGCTACCCTTCGGATTTCCACCGTGCGCTGGCGGATGCCGGCTGGCTCGGCATCTGCATCCCCGAAGAATATGGCGGCTCGGGTCTTGGCATTATGGATGCCGCGATCATGATGCATACGATCGCGAGATCCGGCGCCGGTATGTCGGGCGCATCCGCGGTGCATATGAATGTGTTCGGGCTCAACCCGGTCGTCGTGTTCGGCACCAAGGAACAATGCGAGAGGATGCTGCCGCCGATCGTCTCGGGCGAGCACCGGTCCTGTTTTGCCGTCACCGAGCCCAATACCGGCCTCAACACCACGCAGTTGAAGACCCGGGCCGTGCGTTCAGGCGACAAATATATCGTCAACGGACAGAAGGTCTGGATTTCGACCGCACAGGTCGCCGAGAAAATTCTGCTGCTGGCGCGCACCACGCCGCTTGAGGAGGTCCAAAGCCCGACCCACGGCTTAAGCCTGTTCTATACGGATTTCGACCGCAGCCGGATTTCAGCGCGGGAAATCGAGAAGATGGGCCGCAAGGCGGTCGATTCCAACGAGCTCTTCATTACCGATTTCGAAATCCCGGTGGCGGATCGCCTGGGCGAGGAGGGGCGGGGTTTCGAATATATCCTGCACGGCATGAATCCGGAGCGCATCCTGATTGCGGCCGAAGCGGTCGGCCTCGGCCAGCTCGCGCTGTCGCGCGCCGCGGCCTATGCCAAGGAACGCAACGTCTTCAACCGGCCGATCGGCAAGAACCAGGCCATCCAGCATCCGCTGGCGGAAAACTGGATGGAACTGGAGGCAGCGTGGCTGATGACGCTCAAGGCCGCCTGGCAATACGATGAAGGACAGGCTTGTGGACCGGCGGCCAATGCCGCGAAATATCTGGCCGGAGAAGCCGGGTTTCACGCCTGCGAACAGGCCGTCATGACCCATGGCGGCTTTGGCTATGCCAAGGAGTTTCACGTCGAGCGTTACCTGCGCGAATCCTTGATCCCGCGCATCGCCCCGATCAGCCCGCAGCTCATCCTCAGTTTCATTGCCGAAAAGGTGCTGGGCTTGCCGAAGTCGTATTGAGGCGGCTATCTCCCCTGGAAAACACTGTGCACGCTAAGGATAGACCATGACCCGTCTCAAGGCCGCGCTCGACCCGCGCTCCGTCGCCATCATCGGCGCTTCGGAAAACCCCAACAAGGTTGGCGGCCGGCCAGTGCATTACCTCGACAAGTTCGGGTTCAAGGGCAAGATTTTCCCGATCAATCCGTCCCGGTCCGAGGTGCAGGGCCACAAATGCTACAAGAGCCTCGCCGACCTTCCCGAGGCGCCAGACATGACGATCGTCGCGGTTGCCGGCGACAACGCCATCGGCACCGTGGAAGATTGCGCTGCACACGGCGTCAAGGTCGCGGTGGTGATGGCGTCGGGCTTCGGTGAAGTCGACGCGGTCGCCGGCAAGGCGAAAGAGCGGCGCATGGTCGAGGCCGCGCATAAGGCCGGCATGCGCATCGTCGGGCCGAATTCGCAGGGGCTTGCCAATTTTGGCACCGGGACCATCGCAAGCTTTTCCACCATGTTCATGGAGATGGAGCCGTCCGAAGGGCAGGGCCTTGTCGCGATGCTGAGCCAGAGCGGCGCGTTGTCCTCGGTCCCGGTCGGATTCCTGCGCCAGCGCGGCATCGGCGTGCGCCATACCCATGCGACCGGCAACGATGCCGATATCACGGTCGGCGAACTGGCGGTTGCGGTCGCCGAAGACCCCGAAGTCAAGCTGCTGTTGCTGTATCTCGAAAGCATTCCCGACACGAAATACCTGGAGGAGCTTGCGTCGGTCGCGCTGAAGCGGGATCTGCCGATCGTCGCGCTGAAGTCCGGCCGCTCGGAAGCCGGCCGTCAGGCCGCACAATCGCACACCGGCGCGCTCGCCAATGAAGACCGCGTCGTCGATGCCTTCTTCGAACAACACGGCATCTGGCGTGCGCCCGACATGCGCGGCCTCGTGGAGGCGACCGAGCTTTATCTGAAAGGCTGGAAGCCGAAAGGCAGGCGGTTGGTCGCCATCTCCAATTCCGGCGCGGTCTGCGTCATGACGGCGGATGCGGCCACGAATGTGGGCATGCCGATGGCCAAACTCTCCGCCGAAACCGACAAGAAGCTAAAAGGCATCCTGCCGAGCTTTGCCACCACCACCAATCCGATCGATCTGACCGCGGCGTTGTTGTCGAACAGCCGCCTGTTCGGCGACATCCTTCCCGTCATCGCCGAGGACCCCGCCGCCGACGCGTTCCTGATCGGTGTCCCCGTCGCCGGTCCCGGCTACGATGTCGAGGCCTTTGCACGTGATGCGGCCGCCTTCGGCAAGCAGACGGGCAAGCCGCTGGTCATTGCCGCAACGCAAAAGAGCGTCGCCGATCAGTTCGCCGCGGAGGGCTCCTCCGTCTTCCCGACCGAGACCGAGGCGGTGACTGCGCTGCATCAGTTTTTGGCGCATCGCGAATTGATGGCGCACATCAAGGCACGTCAGGCGAAAGCCGCGCGCGCGCCCTGGGTGCCGGCGGCGACAACCACGATGCTCAATGAAGCCGATAGCCTGGCTTTGTTGGCCGAACGCGGCATCCCCGTGGTGCCGTATCGGCTGTGCCGGTCCCGCGCCGAAGCAATTGCAGCTTTTGAGACCATCGGCGGCCCGGTCGTGGTCAAGGGCTGCTCGGCCGATATCGCCCACAAGTCCGAACTCGGGCTGGTCAAGCTCGGCGTTTCGAGCCGCGAGGAGGCGGGTGAAGTCTGGGCCCAGATGGAAGCGATCATCCGCAAGCATGGCTCGCGGTTCGATGGCGTCATCGTGGCGGCGATGGCCGGCGGCCGGCGCGAGATCATGATCGGCGCGCATCGCGATCCCGTATTCGGTCCCGTGGTCGCGGTCGGCGACGGCGGCAAATATGTCGAGATCTTCCGCGATACCGCGCTGCTGTTGCCGCCTTTCTCGAAAGAGGAGGCGAAGGCGGCGCTTCACAAACTCAGGATTGCGCCGCTGTTTGCGGGCGTGCGCGGCGAACCGCCGATGGACATCGAGGCGCTGTGCGATGCGGTAATGCGAATCGGCGACCTGATGATGGACCCCACGGCCAAAGTGGTGAGCCTCGATCTCAATCCGGTGCTGCTCGACAGCGCTGGCAAGGGCTGCGTGGTGGTGGATGCCGTGGTGTTTCAGGGATAGCGCGTTTTGCCGATGACGTGATCGGCGATCGCGAACGCAACGAAGCAATCCCCCAGGCGACGCGGAACTAGTGCCCCGGATTGCTTCGTCGCATTCGCTCACCCGCACGCTTAGCGGTTAGGTGATTTCACCGCACGTAGAGGACAACGCTGGCGATGACGAGCATGGCCGTCACTGCCATCATTTGCGCAAGTGCCTCCGAGGTCGCCCTTTTAGTGGCGTCCTTCATGCCGTTCTCCCTAGACTCGGGCCTGGGTGACCCGGATATGGGCGCGTTTCATCGGGGCCCGGAAAGGCCCGATGACCGACTGGATTTACTCGGAACACCCCACGACGAGTATTCGCTTTGATTGAGTCCCCACTCAGCGAACATCGACAGGTGTAAGGTCGTTTAGCATTGAGGCGGCTTTTTGGCCCGCCTGTAGCGGGTTTGTGCGGAAGCTGAGGAATTTTGCGAGCCGGCTTGTTGCGGTCGCAAGACAGCGGCTTTACGCTTTTGCGAAGCCGCCATCTCGAAAGGGCGGCCTGAGGCAACACCCGAGGTGAGCCATGGCCCGCATCGACTATTGCGATACATCGAAATCCAACGAGCGCACGAAGGAAATTCTCGGCAAGAATCGCAACGCCAACCTCTTTCGCATGATGGCGCACTCGCCGAGCTATTTCGAACAGTACTGCCGGCTCGGCGGCGCGATCCGGCATCGTGGCGAACTCGATCCCGTGGTGCGCGAACTCGCGATCATCCGAACCGGGATTCTTTGCGAGGCGCCGTATGAGATCGTGGCGCACAAGCGCATCGGCAAAAATATCGGCGTCACCGACGAGCAGAACGAAGCGCTGGAGAATTGGGAAGCGGCGGCCTGCTTCAACGAGGTGCAGCGAGCAGCGCTCGCCTTCACCGACGAGATTATCCGGCTTCGCCGCCCGAGCGATGCGACGTTCAAGGCGATCGCGGCAAAACTTACTCCGGCGGCGCTCGTCGAATTGCAGCTGGCAGTGGGCTTCTACATTATGACGTCGAAGTTTCTCGAAACCTTCGACATCGACATGCAGCCGGTCGAGCAGGTGGTGTAGCCGCGAAGCGCGTCCCAGGTCGCGATCATCGGCTCGCGATGACGGGTTCCATGTTTCGCTGTGCGAACGACGTGCGCGTTTTAAAAGGACCGGTGTTGCCGGCGCGCAGTTGTCGCTTCAAATTCCCTGAGCTAGCCTCCCGTACAAAGTGAAATTTAGTTCCGCTATGCGGAATACGGGAGGGACGGCATGGGGCGACGCTCAGAGCGGCTGAGCAGGCAGGGAGCGCTTGCGCACGAAGCTGCCGGCGAGGGCGATGTCATCCAGGTGGTGTCGCGTGCCTTCGACATTCTGCGCTGCTTCGAAGGCCACGAAGCAAGATTGGGAAATCTGGAAATCTCGAGCCGTTGCGGTCTGCCCCGCTCGACCGTCTCCCGCCTGACGCACACGCTGACGCGCATGGGGCAACTCGTTTATTTGCCGCGCGATCAGAAATATCGCATCGGTCCAAGCGCGGTGGCGATGAGCACCTCGATGATGCGCGGTTTGCAACTGCGTCACCTCATTCGCATGCGCTTGCAGGAGGTCGCCGAAGTACTGCCGGGCACGGTCGGTTTCGTGATCCCGGATCGCTTCCATCTCGTCTATCTCGAGGTCGGCCGCGCCGCCAATGCCATCGGCCTGTCGTCGACGTCGGGGACTCGGATATCGATCGCGAGTACCGCCGCGGGCCATGCCTATGCGGCGGCGCTGGCGCCGGAAGCCGCGGAATCCCTGCTTGCGGACATGGAGCGGGAAATTCCGGAAAGCGCCAAACTGCTGCGGCCGCGCCTCGACGCCGACCGCCATTCCCTGCGCGAGCGCGGCTATGTCACGGTGTGTGGTCTCTGGAGCCCGCACATCAACGGGCTGGCCGTCCCGCTCTGGTCGCCGCAATACCAGACCTTCGTGGTCGTCACCATCGGGCTACTTTCCAACATCTACGACGAGATGCGGCTGCACAGGGATGTCGCGCCAAAAATTCTGGAATTGAGCGTCTCCATTCGGGCTATGCTGCAGGATGGTGAAACCGCGCTGTTTGCCCAGCGCGTGCCAACAGAGGTCCATTAGGAGACCCGCTCAATGAACTGGAAGCCGGAGCTCGACGAACTGGCCCGGCGCGAAGCCTTCGCCCGCCAGATGGGCGGCGCCGACAAGATCAAACGTCAGCGCGAACAGGGCCGGTTGACCGTTCGCGAGCGCATCGACCGTCTGCTCGATCGTGACAGCTTCCACGAAATCGGCGCGGTGTCCGGCACCGCCGAATACGATGACAAGGGCGAGCTGAAGAACCTCACGCCGGCCAATTGCGTCTTTGGCCGCGGCAAGATCGACGGCCGCACCGTGGTCGTGGTTGGCGATGACTTTACGGTGCGCGGCGGCTCCGCCGACGCCTCGATCTCGGCCAAGCCGTTGATGGCCGAGGAAATGGCGCATGATTTTCGCTTGCCGATCATCCGCCTGATCGAAGGTTCCGGTGGCGGCGGCTCGGTGAAGACCATCGAGACCAAGGGCGCCGCCAATCTGCCGGGCGGCATCGGTGGCACCCGCTGGTACGAGTACACGACTGCAAACCTGGCTTGTGTGCCCGTGATCGGGCTCGGGCTCGGCTCGGTCGCGGGGCTCGGCGCGGCGCGGCTCGCCGCCAGCCACTATTCGGTCATGACCAAAACTTCCGCGATGTTCGTTGCAGGTCCTCCGGTGGTCAAGCGGCTGGGTCAGGACCTCGGCAAGCAGGAACTCGGTGGTGCGGATATTCAGACCCGCGCCGGCAGCATCGATCAGGCGGTAGAGACCGAGGAAGAGGCGTTTGCCTGTGCGCGGCGATTCCTGTCGTACCTGCCGCAATCGGTCTACGAACTGCCGCCGACGGTCAAATGCGACGACGATCCGGAACGGTCCGAGGAATCCCTGCTGAAGGCCGTGCCGCGCGACCGCCGCCAGGTCTACAAGATGCGTCCGATCATCAACGCCGTCGTCGACAAGGATTCCTTCTTCGAAGTCGCCGCGAATTTCGGCCGTCCGGTGATCACGGGACTTGCGAGGCTGGAAGGCAGGGCGGTGCTCATCCTGGCGAGCGATCCCTTCCACTACGGTGGATCGTGGACAGCGGACGCCTGCCAGAAGATCGTCCGTTGGGTCGACTTCGCCGAGACCTTCCATTTGCCGGTGGTCTACCTGATGGATTGCCCGGGCTTCATGATCGGGCTTGAAGCAGAAAAGGCCGCCACGATTCGCCATGGCGTGCGCGCGATGGCCGCGGTCAACCAGACCACCGTTCCCTGGTGCACCGTCATCGTGCGCAACTCGTTTGGAGTAGCCGGCGTCGTGCATCAGCCAGCGGGGCGCTTCTCGATGCGCTATGCGTGGCCCTCGGCCTATTGGGGTTCGCTGCCGCTGGAAGGCGGGATCGAGGCCGCCTATCGCGCCGACATCGACGCGGCCGAGGATCCGCAGGCCAAGCTCGAAGAGATCGAGGATCGGCTCAACCGGCTGCGCTCGCCGTTCCGTACCGCGGAGAAGTTCTGGGTCGAGGAGATCATCGACCCGCGCAAGACCCGCTCGTTGTTGTGCGAGTTCGCGCGACTTGCCGAGCCCCTGCGCAGGCCGGGCCCGGTGACGAATATGGCGATCAGGCCGTGAGCCGCATGATCCGGAAAAGTGTGAAGCGGTTTTCCGGCAAGATCATCCGCAAAACGACAAGCGACGATACTGCCTAGCGTTACGCGCCTTACGCTCGAGCGAGGACAGGCTTTGGCGCGCGCGAGATCAAAAGCACGATCAGCGAGGCCACGACGCAGAGCGCGCCGGCAAAGAAGAAGGCCGGCAGATAGGTCGCAAGCACCGTGCGTGACAATCCGGCGCCGAACGCCGCAAAGGCCGCGCCGGCCTGGTGGCCCGCGAAAATCCAGCCGAACACGAGATTGGCCCGCTCGGCGCCGAAGCGCTGCGCGGTCAGGCGCACGGTCGGCGGCACGGTGGCGATCCAGTCGAGGCCGTAGAACATCGCAAACAGCGACAGGCCGTAGAACGAGAAGTCGGTAAACGGCAGCATCAAGAGCGACAGTCCGCGCAGGCCGTAATACCAGAACAACAGCCAGCGATTGTCGTAGCGGTCCGACAGCCAGCCCGAGACGATGGTGCCGAAGAAATCGAAGATACCCATCGCGGCGAGCAGGCTCGCCGCCTGGACCTGCGGAATGCCGAAATCGAGGCACATCGGGATCAAATGCACCTGGATCAGGCCATTGGTCGAGGCGCCGCAGATGAAGAAGGTCGCAAACAGGATCCAGAATGCGCGTGTCTGGGCGGCATCACGCAGCGTGCCGAGCGCCGCCGCCATGATCGGCGCGTTATTCGGCGGCGGCGCCGGCAACGGCTCGGTGCCTTGATCGCCAAATGGACGCAAGCTCACATCGCTCGGCCGGTCGCGCATCACCATCAGCACGGCGAAGGCGGCAACGGCGAGCATGATACAGACGATCGACAGCGCGACGCGCCAGCCCAGACGCTCGGTAACGCTGGCGAGCATCGGCAGGAACACCAGTTGCCCGGTGGCGACGCTGGCGGTGAGAATTCCGACCACGAGGCCGCGCCGGGCGTTGAACCAGCGCGCCGCGACGGTTGCGCCGAGCACCAGCGCCGTCATTCCGGTGCCGATGCCGATCACCACGCCCCACAACAGCAGCAAATGCCAAACTTTCGTCATGGCGAGCGAAGCCAGCAGGGCAGACGCCACGATGAGCAGCGCCGACAGCGCGACGTTGCGCAGGCCGTATCGGTTCATCAGCGCCGCTGCGAACGGCGCCATCAACCCGAACAGGATGAAGCGGATCGATAGCGCCGAGGAAATCTCCGCGGTGCTCCAGCCGAATTCGCGTTGCAACGGCACGATGAAGACGCCGGGGGCTCCGACGGCGCCGGCGGTGACCAGCGCGGTGAAAAAGGTGACGCCGACCATCACCCAGCCGTAGTGAATATTATGGCGGGCAAGCGCAGACGACAGCCAATTCGAGATCACGGGCAGCTTCCTTTGGTGTCTGTACGGAGAACAATATGATCGCGCCTGAGGAAGGCGCGATCATCGCGCAAAGAATATAGTCAAAAATCGCGTCGAAAATCAGTGAGCGAGGCGCTCGATCGCCACAGCCGTTGCCTCGCCTCCGCCGATACACAGCGCGGCAACGCCGCGTTTGAGATTACGCGCTTCAAGCGCATGCAGCAGCGTGACGATCAGTCGCGCGCCGGTCGCGCCGATGGGATGACCGAGTGCGCAGGCGCCGCCATTGATGTTCAATTTGTCACGGGGAATTCCGAGGTCGCGTTGCGCGGCCATCGCCACCACGGCAAACGCTTCATTGATCTCGAACAGGTCGACATCGCCAACGCTCCAGCCGGCCTTGTCGAGCACCTTGCGGATCGCCGGGATCGGCGCCGTCGTGAACCATTGCGGTTCCTGGCTGTGGGTGGCATGGGCCTTGATCTCGGCGAGTGACGGCAGGCCGTCCCGATCGGCGAGCGACCGCTTGGCGAGCACGAGTGCAGCGGCGCCGTCCGCGTTGGCGGAGGAGGCCGCCGGGGTGATCGTGCCGTTGGCACGGAACGCCGCCTTCAGTCCGGGGATCTTGGCGGGATCGACCTTCATCGGGATTTCGTCGTTAGCGACGGTGCGCGGGCCCGCCTTTTCCTTGACGGTGAGCGGAACGATCTCCGCCTTGAACGCGCCGCCTTCGACCGCCTTGCGGGCGCGCGTCAGCGTCTCCATAGCATAGGTGTCCTGGTCTTGCCTCGTGAACTGATAGGCCTCGGCGGTGGCTTCGCCGAAATCGCCCATCGAGCGGCCGGCCTCATAGGCGTCTTCAAGGCCATCGAGCAGCATGTGATCGATGATGCGGTCATGACCGGCGCGGTATCCGCCGCGCGCTTTTGCCAGCAGATAGGGTGCATTGCTCATGCTCTCCATGCCGCCGGATACGACGATGTTGGCAGAGCCGGCATGAATGATGTCATGGGCGAGCATGGTCGCTTTCATGCCGGAGCCGCAGACCTTGTTGATGGTGGTGGCGCCGGTGGCGTCCGGCAGGCCTGCGCCGCGCGCGGCCTGTCGTGCCGGGGCCTGGCCTTGTCCCGCCGGCAACACGCAGCCCATGAAGACTTCATCGATGCGTTCCGGCGAAAGTTTCGCGCGTTCAAGGGAGGCTGCGATCACATGGGAGCCGAGCTGATGGGCACTGAACGGAGACAACTCGCCCATGAAGCGGCCGAGCGGGGTCCGGGCGGCGGAAACGATGACGACGGGGTCGGAGGTCGTGGCCATGGGAGGCCTCCATCATGGAGTGGGATTAGTTGGATTACAGATATCATATGATGCAGTGCGCAAATTGCAACGGATGACAACTGCGCATGCTTCCAATGACAAAATGTCGGGATGCGACGCGCAGGCCCGCGGGTTTTCAGCGCTTCCGGTCGATGAAGGCCTGCATCAGCCGTGTCGGCTCGTCGGTCTGGAACGAGCGTCCGAAAACGCCGACGCTCGCGTTGATCGCCTCCGTCAGCGGCAGTTCTTCCCATTGTCGGAGCAGGGTTTTTTGCGCGCGTAGCGCCTCCGGGCCGCACTTCAACAGCACATCGACCAGCTTTTCGACCGCGGCATCGAGGCCGCCTTCGGGCGCGACGACATCGACCAATCCCCAGGATAGAGCGGTCGCGGCGTCGATATTTTCCGCCGTCATCACCAGCCAGCGCGTTCGAGCAAAGCCGATCAGGCGCGGCAGAAGAGCGGCGTGAATCACGCTCGGAATGCCGACGCGCACCTCCGGCATGCCGAATTTCGAATCGTTTGCCGCGACGCGGAAATCGCAGGCGGCGGCGACTTCGAGCCCGCCGCCGAGGCACCAGCCGGGCAGTCGTGCAATGACAGGCGCGGGGAAGATTCTGACCGCCTCGCAGAGGTCGCGCAATCCCGTGATGAATTTCTCGGCTGACTTCTGGTCGAGCCGCGCCATCTCCTTGATGTCGGCGCCGCCGATCATGCTTTTCTGGCTTTCGCCGGCGAGGATCAGGGCGCGGATTTGTTTGTCCGGCGCCAATGCTTCCAATCCTTCACGGACGGCCTTGATCGCTTCGGATCCCAGAATGTTCAACGGGCCGGCCTGGCAGATTGTCAGACGAACCACGCCGCGAGAATCACGATCGATGCCGCAATGCGAATTGAGCAGCTGCATGGAAGCCTCCGAGCCGGGATAGAATGCCAAGTTCCGGGGCAAACGTCGTTTTTGTCAAGTCCCGAACAAGAGACAAATAAGTTGCAGCAATTCGCGGTGACCGATGATAAAAGGAGCCCGGCGTCATTATATGATTTCGAACATATCATAGGACTCGCATGCGCTATTCCAAAGAGCACAAAGTTCAGACGCACGCCCGGATTGTAAAACGGGCTGCGGTCAAGCTCCGCGAAAAGGGAGCCCATGGTATCGGGGTTGCCGATCTCATGAAGGAAGCCGGGCTCACGCATGGCGGGTTCTACGCGCATTTCGATTCGCGCGATTCGCTGGTGATCGAGGCCGTCACGCATGCCATGGACCGCTCGACCGAGAAATGGCGCAAGCTGTCGGCGGAAACGTCGCCCGACAAGCGCCTGTCAAAGATCGTGAACAGCTATCTCGGGACCGATCATCGCGACAATCCCGGCCAGGGTTGTGCGGTGCCGGCGCTGGCGGCGGAAATTGCCCGCGAGAGCACGAAGACGCGGCGGGTATTTGCTGGCCGGATGGAGCAGCTGATCGACCTGCTTGCCGACCAGTACGAGGGCTTGCCGCGCAAGGCGGCGCGGAAGCAGGCCATGGCGGCGCTCGCCACCATGATGGGCTCGCTGGTGATGGCTCGCGTGAGCGGCAACAGCGACCTGTCCCATGAAATCCTGAAGTCGGGCCGCGATGCCGTGCTGGAGCGGGCGGGGTCGTCGGCGAAAAAGCCGGCCAAGCGGACAGCCACCTAGTGGTCCGATTCTAACATTCGCATCCCTTCGCGGCGGTCGCTTTTGCGAATGTTAGAATCAAAGGACCACTAGCAAATATAGGTTTCTAGTGGAGTTTTTGGATTTGACATTCGCTTGACGCGCCCGCTGCCAAATAGCTAGCGAATGTCAAATCCACTCCACTACGCTGAACCCGATTACCGCATTCGACGTTCGTCGTAGTGGCGGTGGGAGGGCAGCCATGTCGTTGTTTTCGCGCATTCCTCGTAAGCTGAAAACACCTTTTCAAACAGCGTAAAGCCTGCAACATGATGACGAAAATCGGCGCGCAGGCCCACGTCCTCGCCGAGCCCCAAAACGGGTGCTAAAAGCGGGCCAACTCTTAAGGATTTCCGGAGGAACGCATGCGTACGATCGGGCACTTCATCGGCGGCCGTGAGGTCGCGGGCAAATCGGGCAGGTCTGCTGATGTTTTTGAGCCGATGACCGGTGACGTCCAGGCCAAGGTCGCGCTGGCCTCAAAACCCGAGGTTCGCGCCGCCGTCGAAAACGCCCGCGCCGCCCAGGGCGAATGGGCCGCGACCAATCCGCAGCGCCGGGCGCGCGTGATGATGAAGTTCCTCGAACTCGCCCAGCGCGATTACGACAAGCTCGCTGACGTGCTGGCGCGCGAACACGGCAAGACCATTCCGGACGCCAAGGGCGACATTCAGCGCGGCCTTGAGGTCGTGGAATTTGCCTGCGGCATTCCGCACCTGATGAAGGGCGAATATACCGAGGGCGCCGGTCCCGGCATCGACATCTATTCGCTCCGCCAGCCGCTCGGAGTGGTCGCTGGCATCACGCCGTTCAATTTCCCGGCGATGATTCCGATGTGGAAGTTTGCGCCTGCAATCGCCTGTGGCAACGCCTTCATCCTGAAGCCTTCCGAGCGCGATCCCGGCGTGCCGATGATGCTGGCGCAACTGATGATCGAGGCGGGCCTGCCGGCAGGCATTCTCAATGTCGTCAACGGCGACAAGGAAGCGGTGGACGCGATCCTCGATGATCCCGACATCAAGGCCGTCGGCTTTGTCGGCTCCTCGCCGATCGCGCAATATATCTATGAGCGTTCGGCCGCGACTGGAAAACGCGCGCAATGCTTTGGCGGTGCCAAGAACCACGCCATCGTGATGCCCGACGCCGACATGGATCAGGCGGTCGATGCCCTGATCGGCGCCGGCTACGGTTCGGCCGGCGAGCGCTGCATGGCGGTCTCGGTCGCGGTTCCCGTTGGCAAGACCACGGCCGACCGGCTGATGGAAAAACTGATCCCGCGCGTGGAAAGCCTGAAGATCGGCACGTCAATCGATCCGTCGGCCGATTACGGCCCGCTGGTGACGAGGGAAGCGGTCGAGCGCGTCAAGAATTACGTCGAGATCGGCATCAAGGAAGGCGCAACGCTGGCCGTCGACGGCCGTGGCTTCAAGATGCAGGGCTACGAAAAAGGCTTCTACATGGGCGGCTGTCTATTCGACAACGTCACCAAGGACATGCGCATCTACAAGGAAGAGATCTTTGGCCCGGTGTTGTCGGTGGTCCGCGCCAAGGATTATGCGGAAGCGCTCGCGCTGCCGTCGGATCATGATTACGGCAACGGCGTTGCGATCTTCACCCGCGACGGCGACGCCGCGCGCGATTTTGCCGCCAAGGTCAATGTCGGCATGGTCGGCATCAACGTGCCGATCCCGGTGCCGATTGCGTACTACACTTTCGGCGGCTGGAAGAAGTCGGGCTTCGGCGATCTGAACCAACACGGGCCGGATTCGATCCGCTTCTACACCAAGACCAAGACGGTCACCTCGCGCTGGCCGTCCGGTGTCAAGGAAGGCGCGGAGTTCTCGATCCCGACCATGAACTGACGCCAAACGATCTCTTCGAGGAGGGCGCCGGGAAGAAATGCAATTCGCACTCACCGAGGACCAGATTGCGGTTCGCGACATGGCGCGGGATTTCGCCGCGGAGCAGATCGCGCCGCACGCGATCCGATGGGATGAGGAGAAGTATTTCCCGGTCGACGTGATGCGCGAAGCCGCCAAGCTCGGCATTGGCGGCGTCTATATCCGCGACGATGTCGGCGGCACCGGGCTGACGCGGTTCGACGCTGCGCTGATCTTTGAGGCGCTGGCGCAGGGTTGCCCGACGGTCGCGGCCTTCATCTCGATCCACAACATGGCGGCCTGGATGATCGATGCCTATGGCAACGACACCCAGCGCAAGCAGTGGCTGCCGAAACTCTGCACGATGGACTATCTGGCGAGCTATTGCCTGACCGAGCCGGGTTCGGGATCGGATGCGGCCGCGCTGCGGACGCGCGCGGTGCGCGACGGCGACCATTACGTCCTCAACGGCCAGAAGCAGTTCATCTCCGGTGCGGGGAGCGGCGATCTCTACGTCGTCATGGTGCGCACCGGCGAAGGCGGGCCTGCCGGCATCTCCACGCTCGTGGTCGAAGGCAACACGCCGGGTCTGTCGCTCGGCGCCAACGAGCGCAAGATGGGCTGGAACGCACAGCCGACCCGCGCGGTGATTTTCGAGAATGCGCGGGTGCCGGTCGCGAACCGCCTCGGCGACGAAGGCATCGGCTTCAAGATCGCGATGGCAGGCCTCGACGGCGGGCGCATCAACATCGCGGCCTGTTCGCTCGGCGGGGCACAGAACGCGCTCGACCGCGCGCTGGCCTACATGAGGGATCGCAAGGCGTTTGGTAAGCGGCTCGACGAGTTCCAGGCGCTCCAGTTCCGTATCGCCGACATGGCGACCGAACTCGAGGCGGCACGCACCTTTGTCTGGCGCGCGGCTGCGGCGCTTGATCGCAAGGACGCTGACGCGACCATGCTCTGCGCCATGGCCAAGCGCTTCGGCACCGATGTCGGGTTCGAGGTCGCCAACCAGGCGCTGCAACTCCATGGCGGCTACGGCTACTTAAGCGAATACGGCATCGAGAAAATCGTGCGCGACCTGCGTGTGCACCAGATTCTCGAAGGCACCAACGAAATCATGCGGCTGATCGTGGCGCGCAAGATGATCGAGGGTGCGCGATGATCTCGCATTCTACTTTTCCCTCTCCCCCTGCGGGAGAGGGTGCCGAGCGCCAAAGGCGCGAGGCGGGTGAGGGGGCTCGGTCCCTCACGACGACAGCGCGTAAATTGCGGTCGCAAATGACCGACGCCGAGAGGAAGCTCTGGTTTGCCTTGAAGGACCGCCGATTTCAGTCATTCAAGTTTCGGCGTCAGGTTCCAATTGGGCCTTACGTCGCGGACTTTCTCAGCTATGGGTCTCGGCTGGTGGTGGAAGTGGATGGCGGTCAGCACGCCGACTCCGTGCGCGATATGAAGCGAGATCATTGGCTCGCGGAAAACGATTTTCGGGTCGTTCGTTTCTGGAACAATGAGGTGCTTTCGAATCTGGAGGGAGTTCTCACCGTCCTGGCGGCCGAACTCGCGAATACCCCTCACCCGGCGTCTCGCTCACGCTCGACGCCACCCTCTCCCGCATGGGGAGAGGGGAAGAAAGCGGAGGGTGCGCGATGACGGCGCAGGCGGCGGTTGCGGAGACCGAAGGTGATTTGATCGTGCGGCGCGAAGGTGCGGCCGGAATCATCCGGCTGAACCGGCCGAAGGCGATCAACGCGATGACCTATGAGATGTCGCAGGGCATCGATGCGGCGCTCGATCGGTTCGAGAAAGACGCGGCCATTGCGGTGGTGATTCTGGAAGGCGCGGGCGAGCGTGGCCTGTGTGCCGGCGGCGACATCCGCGGGCTCTATGAGAGCTCAAAAGCCGGCGGCGATCTCGGCAAGCGATTCTGGCGGCAGGAATACGTCATGAATGCGCGGATATCAAAATATCCGAAACCGTATATCGCGTTCATGGATGGCCTGGTGATGGGCGGCGGCGTCGGGCTCTCCGGCCACGCGCGCCACCGCGTCGTCACCGAGAAGACCAAGCTTGCAATGCCCGAGGTCGGGCTCGGGTTTTTTCCCGACGTCGGCGGCACCTGGTTGCTAACGCGATCGCCCGGCGATATCGGAGCGTTCTTCGGCTTGACTGGGCTGACCATGAACGGGCCGGACGCGATCTTCGCGCGCTTTGCCGATGCGGTCGTGCCCTCGGCAAGATTGCCCGCATTGCGGGAAGCATTGACGGCGGTTCGGCCCGGCATCACCTCAGGCGAAGTTGACAAGATCACTGCGGGCTTTGCGACCGGCGAGCGCGCAGGTCCCGTCGCGGCCCTGAAAGCTTCGATCGATCGCTGGTTCGCGCATGATCGCATGGAAGATATTTTTGCAAGCCTCGCGCGCGACGATTCGGAGTTCGCGAAGGCAGCGCTCAAGACGCTGAACGAAAAATCGCCGCGCGGCATGGTCGTGACGCTGAAACTATTGCGACTGGCACGCAACGCTGCGTCGCTGGAAGAATGCCTGGTGCGGGAATATCGCGCAGCGCTCGAGGTCTTCCGCAGCGACGATTTCCGCGAAGGCGTGCGCGCGGCCGTGATCGACAAGGACCGCAACCCGAAATGGTCGCCGCCACGCGTCGAGGACGTGACGGCGGAAATGCTGGCGCCGTATTTCAAGGAGATCGGCGCCGACGAACTGACATTCTAGACACAAGAAACGGAGCGGAGGAGATTCAGATGGCCAGCATCGCATTCATTGGTCTCGGCAATATGGGCGGTCCGATGGCGGCCAATCTCGTCAAGGCTGGCCACAAGGTGATCGCCTTCGACCTTGTCGCCGCCTCGCGCGATCAGGCCAGGGCGGATGGGGCCGATATCGCCGAGAGCTCGGTCGCTTCGGTCAAGGGCGCCGACGTCGTGATCACGATGTTGCCGGCGGGCAGGCACGTGCTCTCGGTCTGGCAGGAAGTGTTGCCGGCCATGGCCAGGGGGACGCTCATCATCGATTGCTCGACGATCGATGTCGAAAGCGCCAAGCAGGCGCATGCGCTCGCCGCAAAGCATGGCGTCGGCTCGATCGATGCGCCGGTCTCCGGCGGCACTGGCGGCGCGAAGGGGGCGACGCTCACTTTCATGTGCGGCGGCGACGACAAGGCGTTCGCGGCCGGCAAGCCGGTCCTGGAAAAAATGGGCAAGAAGATCGTTCATTGCGGCGGCGGCGGCGCGGGGCAGGCGGCCAAGATCTGCAACAACATGATCCTTGGCATTTCCATGATCGCGGTCAGCGAAGCATTTGCGCTTGGTGAAAAATTGGGATTGTCCCATCAGGCGTTGTTTGACGTCGCCTCGACCTCGTCGGGGCAATGCTGGTCGTTGACGACCTATTGTCCGGTGCCCGGTCCGGTGCCGGCGTCTCCAGCCAACAACGATTACAAGCCGGGCTTCGCCTCGGTGTTGATGGTGAAAGATCTGACCCTGGCGCAGGACGCGGCGAATGCTGCCGGCGCGGCCACGCCGCTCGGTAAGCACGCACAGGAAATCTACAAGGCGTTCGACGCGGCCGGAAACGGCGCGGTCGATTTCTCAGGCATCATCCAGCACGTCCGCAAACTGGCGGGTAAATAGAGTAACGATGACCACCTTTCAGGAAGCGCGCGCCTTTCTCCTGAAGCATCGGACGGATTACGACAAAGCCGTCGCCGGTTTTCGCTGGCCCGACGCCGCTCCGTTCAACTGGGCGCTCGACTGGTTCGATGCGGAATTGGCGCGTGATCCGCAAAGCCGCGATCGTCCGGCGCTCTGGATCGTCGATGCCGGCAATCACCGCGAGACCAAGCTGTCTTTTGCGGCGCTGTCGCGGCGCTCCAACCAGGTTGCGAACTTTTTACGCGCGCAAGGCCTGAAGCGTGGCGATCACCTGCTGCTCCTGCTCGGCAACGTGGTCCCGCTTTGGGAAACCATGCTGGCGGCGATGAAGCTCGGCGTGGTCGTGATCCCGGCCACGACGTTGCTGACGCCGGACGAATTGCGCGACCGGCTCGACCGCGGCCGCGCCCGCGCCGTGGTTTCGACGCCAGATCAGATCGGCAAGTTCGCTGGCCTTGGGGCCGAAAAACTGGTGCGCATGGTCGTCAATGCGTCTTCGCCGCAGGAAGGCTGGCTTCCGTTCGAAACATCAGCGGATTTTCCGGAAACCTTTACGCCGGACGGGCCGACGCAGGCTAACGATCCGATGCTGCTCTATTTCACCTCCGGCACCACGGCAAAGCCGAAACTGGTGCGGCACAGCCAGCGCAGCTATCCCGTCGGCCATCTCTCGACCATGTATTGGCTGGGTTTGCAGCCGGGCGACGTTCACCTGAACATTTCTTCGCCGGGCTGGGCCAAGCACGCCTGGAGCTGCTTTTTTGCGCCATGGAATGCGGGCGCGACCGTGTTCGTGGTCAACCAGCCGCGGTTCGATGCCAAGGGACTGCTCGCCACCATCGGCCGCTGCGGCGTCACCACGCTCTGCGCGCCGCCGACGGTGTGGCGGCTGTTCATTCAGGAACGGCTCGCCGACTTCAAGGTACGCTTGCGCGAAGCCTGCGGCGCGGGCGAGCCGCTGAACCCCGAAGTGATCGACCAGGTGCGCGCCGCCTGGGGGCTGACGATCCGCGACGGCTACGGCCAGACCGAGACCGCGGCGCTGGCCGGCAATTCGCCAGGCCAGAAGGTCAAGGTCGGATCGATGGGACGGCCGCTGCCCGGCTATCGCGTCGAGGTCACCGACGCCGACGGCAACGCCACTCGTGAGGGCGAGATCACGCTTCGGCTCGGCATTGATCGCCCCGCGGGGCTGATGCAGGGCTATCAGAGCGACGACGGCAAGCTTTCCGGCGCAGATGGTGATTTCTACCGCAGCGGCGACGTCGTGTTCGTCGATGAGGACGGCTATTTCACGTTCGTCGGCCGTTCCGACGACGTGTTCAAGTCATCTGATTATCGCATCAGCCCGTTTGAGCTCGAAAGCGTTCTGCTCGAACACGAACTCGTCGCCGAAGCAGCGGTCGTCCCAAGCCCCGACCCGATCAGGCTCGCGATCCCCAAGGCTTATGTGCTGCTAGTCGCCGGCACGGATCGATCTGCGGACACCGCGCGCTCGATTTTCCTGCATCTGCACGAACGCCTGGCGCCGTTCAAGCGCATCCGCCGGATCGAACTCGTGACCGAGTTGCCGAAGACAATTTCCGGCAAGATCCGCCGTGTGCAATTGCGCCGCCTCGAACATGATAATAACAGAGGCGATTCGCTGCGCGGCGCGGAATTCCGCGAAGAAGACTTTCCGGAACTACAGAAGACGAAATCGGACCATTAGCCCATGAACGAGGTCTGGAAAAAGCCGCCGGTTTCGCTCGAAGCGTATCAGGCGATGGTCGGGCAGGAGATCGGTGTTTCGTCCTGGCATCTGGTCGATCAGGGCCGGATTAACCTCTACGCCGATGTCATCGAGGACCATCAGTTCATTCACGTCGATCCCGAACGGGCCAAGCGCGAAACCGCTTTCGGCGCAACGGTCGCACATGGCTTTCTGACCATGTCGCTGCTCAGCATCATGTCCTACGAGGTCATGCCGGTGATCGAAGGGACCACGATGGGCGTCAACTACGGCTTCGACAAGCTTCGCTTCATTTCGCCGGTCAAATCGGGCTCGCGCGTGCGCGGGCGGTTCACGCTGATGGAGGCCAAGCTGCGCAAGCCGAAAGAATTGCAGTCGCGCACCAATGTCACGGTGGAAATCGAGGGCGAGGAAAAGCCCGCGCTGGTGGCCGACTGGATCGGCTTGATCTATTTTGCTTGAACTTCAGGAAATGCATGCATGACAACCAGGTTTGACGGACGCGTCGCCATCGTTACCGGGGCGGGCAATGGTCTTGGCCGCGCGCATGCGCTGGGGTTAGCTGCCCGCGGCGCCAGGGTCGTGGTCAACGATTTCGGTGGCGCACGCGACGGCACCGGCGGTTCGTTGACGCCGGCGGAGGCGGTGGTCGAGGAGATTCGAAAAGCCGGCGGCGTGGCGATGGCCGATGGCGCCGATGTCTCCAACTTCGAACAGGTCCAGGCGATGGTCGACCGCGCCACCAGGGAATGGGGCAGCGTCGATTTGCTGTGCGCCAATGCCGGCATCCTGCGCGACAAATCCTTTTCCAAGATGGAAGTCGCCGATTTCGCCAAGGTGATCGACGTGCATCTCAACGGTACGTTCTACTGCTGCAAGGCTGTGTGGAACGGCATGCGCGAGCGCAACTACGGCCGTATCGTCGTCACGACCTCGTCGTCCGGTCTGTTCGGCAATTTCGGCCAGGCCAATTACGGGGCGGCAAAAGCCGGCATTGTCGGCCTGATGAACGTGCTGGCGGAGGAGGGACGCAAGAACGATATTCGCGTCAATACGATCTCGCCGACCGCGGCAACGCGAATGACGGAAGAGTTGCTGCCGCCGCAGGCGCTGGCGCTGATGAAGCCGGAAGCGATCACGCCGGCTGTTCTTTATCTTCTGGCCGAGGATGCGCCGACCCGCACGATCATGGGCGCCGGCGCCGGTTCTTTCGCGGTGATCAAGGTCATGGAGACCGAAGGCGTCAATTTCGCGCCATCCGACTGGACGCCTGAGGCGATCGCGTCGCGTTTTGCCGAGATCGGCGATATGTCCACGGCCAAGGC
The DNA here is from genome assembly GCF_900142985.1 of Bradyrhizobium erythrophlei. Taxonomy (NCBI): domain Bacteria; kingdom Pseudomonadati; phylum Pseudomonadota; class Alphaproteobacteria; order Hyphomicrobiales; family Nitrobacteraceae; genus Bradyrhizobium; species Bradyrhizobium erythrophlei. The sequence continues at coordinate 7,415,568 of NZ_LT670849.1, read as the reverse complement.
GCTGGAAAACGCGTTTCAGCAGACCAACAAATATGTCGGCCAGGCCGCCAAGCGGGCGGGCGTAAAGCTTTAGTGGCACCACAGCGCCATGTCGCCGTCATCGGCGCCGGTCCCGCCGGATTGATGGCGGCGGAGACACTGGCGCAAGCCGGCGTTCGCGTCACCGTTTTCGACGCCATGCCGTCCGCCGGGCGCAAATTCCTGATGGCGGGGCGCGGTGGGCTCAACCTCACCCACAGCGAACCGCTGGATGCGTTTGTGGCGCGGTATCGTGAAGCTACGCCAAAGCTCGCCTCTGCAATCGAAGCCTTTCCGCCGGATCGGCTGCGGGCATGGTGCGAGGCGTTGGGACAGCCGACCTTCGTGGGTTCCAGCGGGCGCATATTTCCGAAGGCTTTGAAGGCTTCACCATTGTTGCGCGCCTGGCTGCGCCGGCTCGACGCGTCGGGTGTTTCATTTTCCTTGCGTCATCGCTGGACCGGTTGGGACGATAACGGGCGGTTGTTGTTCGAGACGCCGGACGGACGATGCGCCATCGAAGCGCACGCCACGGTGCTAGCGCTCGGCGGTGCGAGCTGGCCGCGCCTCGGATCGGATGGCGGTTGGGTCGAAACGCTTCGCTCTCGCGAAGTAGGCATCAACCCGCTCAAATCAGCCAATTGCGGGTTTGCCGTCAACTGGTCCGACATCTTCCGCGATCGCTTTGAAGGCGAACCGCTCAAGGGGATCGCGCTGTCGTTTGCCGATCGCAGCGTTCGCGGCGAGGCCGTGATCACGCGCGCTGGTCTCGAAGGCGGCGCGGTCTACGCGCTGTCGGCGGAGCTGCGTGACGCGATATTGACCTCGCCGCCAGCAACACTGCACGTCGCGCTGCGGCCGGATATTTCTCACGGCGATCTGGTCAAACGCTTGGCTTCGCCACGCGCAAAGCAGAGCTTTTCGAACTGGCTGCGCAAGGCCGCGCAACTGCCGCCAGCGGCGATCGGCCTGTTGCAGGAAGCGGCCCACGCGTCTTCGATCTCGCTCGCGTCGTGTTCAGCGGAAAAGCTCGCTGAATTGATCAATGCCGTGCCGCTTCAACTCGCCGGCATCGCCCCGATCGCCCGCGCCATCTCGACTGCCGGTGGCGTCGCGTTCGACGAGATCGACGCCGACTTCATGCTGCGTCGATTGCCGGGGGTGTTTGTCGCCGGCGAGATGCTGGATTGGGAGGCGCCGACCGGCGGCTACCTGTTACAAGCCTGCTTTGCGACCGGTGTTGCCGCAGGCCAGGGGGCGGCCAAATGGCTCGTCCAGGCTTCTTCATGACGTGCCGGTCCTGGTCACGATATCCGTGATGAGACCGAGCACGCCAAAGAATGCCCCGACGGCGCAGACCGCGAGCCAGCCGTTATGGCTCCAGGCAAACGAAGCGGCCGCCGAACCGACCGTGCCGCCAAGGAAGAACAGCGCCACGAACAGGCCGTTGAGGCGGCCGCGCGCCTCGGGGCGCAAGAGGTTGATGGCGCGACGTCCGAGTGTCTGGTCGGTGGTGATGCCGAAATCGACGCCGATGGCGCCGAGCGTGAGCATCAACAGCGCCGCGAGACGGGAATCCAACAGGGCCCCCCAGGCACACAGCGCAAGGGAGGCGATGATCAACAGATGCGCGGCGATGAGTAGCCGCCTCGTCCAGCCGCGATCGCCCCATCGGCCCGCGAGCGATGCCGCCGCCGCACCCGCAACGCCGATGAGCGCGAAGATGGCGATGCCTCTGGCGTCGAGATTGAACGGCGCATCGGGCAGCCGCAGCGCGACCGCAGCCCAGAACGCGCTGAAGGACGCCATCGCCAGCGCCGCGGTCCAGCTACGAACCCGCAACACAGGCTCTTCCCGCAGCAATTTCGGGAACGAGAGCAGCAGCTCGCCATAGCTGGTTTTGGCTTGCGGCTGCAACGTCGGCAGATAGCGGGCGAGCGCGCCGAGAAGCACCGTCATCAGGATGGCCGACAGGAAATAGAAGGCGCGCCAGTTCCAGGCGTCGGCGACCAGGCTCGCCAGGGGGCGCGACAGCAGAATGCCGAACATCAAGCCGCTGACGACTTCTCCGATCGCTTGCCCGCGCCGCGCCGGCGGGATCATCGAGGCGACGAGCGGCACCGTCATTTGGATGGCGGCGCAGGAGATGCCGAGAATGAAGGTCGCGACAAGAAGCAGGGCAGGTGTCGGTGCGAGCGCAGTGCCGAGCGCGGCCATAATCGCGCAAGCCAGCGTGCGCAGGATCAGGCGCTTGTTTTCCAGGAGGTCGACCAGCGGCATCAGCAACAACATCCCGAGTGCGTAGCCGAACAGCGTCAGCGTGCTGATCATGCCGGCTTGGGAGGCGCTCATCTCGAGCGACCGGCCGATCAGGCCAACGAGAATCTGAGGCGCAAAGAGATTGGTGACAACAACGCCGGTGGTGATGGCGCCGAGCCAGATCAGCGCCCGTTCCGGGATCGGTTTGGCGGGCGTGAATTTGGCGGCTTCGGAGATGGTCATGGAACCTCGGGGGTTGGATTGCCGGGGTCCCTTTAACCGCGGGGGATAATATGCTACAATTGAATAAAGCTGATCAGAAATATGCGAGATAGTCATGAATACCCATGATCTTGTGGCGTTTGTCGCGGTGGTGGAGACCGGCTCGATCGTCGCGGCCTCGGCGCGGCTCAATCTGACGCAGCCCGGCGTGACCCGGCGTGTCCAGAATCTCGAGGAGTTGTTGGGGGCTCAACTACTCGACCGCTTGTCCAAACCGCTGAAGCCGACTTCGGCAGGGCACGCCGCCTATGAGCACGGCCGGCGCGTGCTCCGGATGATCGACGATCTCAAATCCGGCGTCGCCGACGACGGCACCGTGCGCGGCGAGTTCAGGCTCGGCTTCACGCCATTTCTGTCGGACGTCGGCCTCTCAGCGCCGCTCGATGCCCTTCGCGCCGAGTTTCCTGAACTGGCCGTCCGGGTCCTCGTTTCCGGCTGGTCGCCCCATCAGCTTGAGCGCATCGGCCGCAACGAACTCGATGCGGCTGCGATTTGCATGCCGGACGGCCTCCTGCCACCAGCCGATCTCGTCGCCGACGATCTTGGTCTCCAGCCCGCCGTCTTCGTGGTGGCTCGAAGCATGAAGATCGCGGGCACGGTGAATTTGGAGTGTCTTTCTCATCTGTCCTGGGTCCTGAACCAGGATGGCTGCGGATTTCGCGACACGCTGCGGCGTCGTTTCGAAGCGGCACACCTGCCATTCAATGTCGCGATTGAAGCACTGGACAGCGAGCTTCGGCTGTCGCTGGTGGCGCGCGGTGCCGGCATCAGCCTGGTGACGCCGGTTGGATTGAAGCGCAGTGCATTCCGCGGCCAGCTCAAGCCGGTCAAGGTGCGGGATTTCAAGCCCAAGGTTCGGGCCTGGCTGGTGCATCGCGCGCCCGCAGGCCGGCTCGCGAAGCCGATCAAGGCGTTTCGCGATCGGCTGGACCAGGAGCTGCAAGCGTTTGCGCAGGGTTAGCGTAATTTGCCCCGTGCGCCACCACCGGCGGCGTACCGAGAATTTCCTCGCCGCGTATGATCACGACTTTGTCCATCGTGTTGACGAGGACGCAGATGCATCGCGGCGTGATGCTACGTCGCGGCGTGGATCGAGACGCTGAGGCAATCCTCCAGAATGGCTCGCAGGCGATCGATGATCGGCCTTTTCGACCCAGCCGCGCGGCCGCAGAGCGAGACGATCAAGGGAGGAAGATCTGGGAGGCCGCAAGCACCGTCCAGAACGGCAAGGCCAGCCGGCACCGCGGCGGGCGTGCGGACCGCGATGCCGAGGCCGAGATTCACCGCGCTCCAGAGGTCGGGGAGGGTGCTGCTGGCATGGCCGATCGACCAATCGATGTCCGCGCCGTCCAGCGAGGCGATGGCAGCAGCGCGGAAGAAACACGGCGGATCGAACGCGGCCAGCCGGAGCGGCTCGTTGTTCTTCAGGGCAAAGTCGTTGCGGCCGATCCAAACCATGGGAAGAGCGGCAGACCACAGCGCGCTTTCGGGCTTGGTGGCTGAAAAGACGACCGCAAGGTCGATCTGATCGTCGGCGAGGCGGCTCAAAAGAATTGCACTTCTGCTTTCGACAACTTTCAGGTTCGCCGCGGGATGGCTGCGGCGAAATCCCGCCATCACCGCCGGTAGCCATGTCTCCGCGATATCGTGCGGCACGCCGAGTGTCACTGTCCCGTCGATCGATCCTTGCGATGTCGCAGACAGTGCTTCGTCGTTCAATTCAAGCAGCCGCCTGGCATATCCGACCAATGTGGTGCCGCTGCTCGTGAGCGTCATCTGCTTGCCGGTACGCAGGAAGAGAGCCGTGCCGACCTGCTCCTCGAGCCGCTTCAGTTGCAGGCTGACGGCAGATTCGGATCGTCCGATCCTCCGGGCTGCGCCGGCGAAACTTCCGCTTTCGACCACCGCAAGCAGGGTGCGCATAATGGCCAGATCCAGCGTCTGCATGTGATCCCTCGGTTTTGCTCAAGTAACGGCTACAGAATTACTCGTTTTACACCGCCCGATCCACGGGCGAAGAAGATTGCGGAGCAGCACTCACTGACTGTTGACGAAACGGGAGACGAATAGATGAACCAGACGTTGATGGCCGTCGCGGCATTGTCAGTCATTTCGACGGCAGCTATCGCCGAAGCCTTTCCGCCCTTGCAGCGTGTTCGGGTGTTGGAGGAGGCGGTTCCGTCGGCCAATCCGGCCGTCAAGCTGGTTCGGGGTGCGCGCATCCGGTTTGCTCCGCGGCAACCGACCGGTCTTCATCGGCATCCGATTTCGGTGGTCGGCGTGGTGACCGCGGGCAGCTTTATCATCAAAAAAGAAGGTGAGCCGGAGAAAGTGGTCAAGGCTGGCGAACCTTTCTTCGAGGCGGCAGGGGTCGCTACCGAGCGGTTCGACAATGCGTCCGATACCGAGCCTGCGGAGATCGTTGCCTTCTTCCTCGCCGATACAAAAGACCGGCCGCTGATCGAAATGCTGGGTCAGAAATAGCCATGTGCACGCGAGCGCGGCTCACCGCGTTGCTTGCCGCTTCCATTTTTGTCGTCGCCGGCTGTCATGCGGCGGAAGCCGCAACAGCGCGCGGCAACGCGACGACGTAGAACTCGAACGTCGCCCTATCCCGGGGACAGATTTCGAGATGCGGCTCAGTCTGGTTACGCAGCCTCCGGGCTATTCCGCGCCTTTGCACCATCATCCAGGGCAGGGCTTCGTCTACATGCTGGAGGGAACGGCTGAAAGCGCTTACGGCGACGAAGCGGTCAAGCGCTTTCGGGCCGGGGATCATTGGACGGAGCCCGCCGATGTCGCCCATCGCGTGGCGAGAAACCCCGATGCGCAGGCCGTTCGCCGATTCCTGGTCTTTTCAGTGAACCGGCCCGGCGAGCCCGGCACCGTTTCTCCATGACGTCACAGGCCGGCGGAAGACCTGCCGGTCTCCGATCCATCGCTCCGGCGATTGCGATGCAATCGTCTTCAGCTCTCGAGCTCGCCCATATGATGTTGGGCGTAGAGCTCAAGGCCAAGCGTGGCGACGAGGTCGATTTGGGTTTCGAGGAAATCGATATGATGTTCCTCGTCGTGCATCAGTTGCTCGAACAGGCCGCGCGTCACATAGTCCTTCACACCGTGACAGTGGGTTGCCGCTTCTTCGTAAAGCTTGCGCGCTTCCGTTTCGGCCTTTAAATCGCGGTCAAGCACCTCCTTCACCGTTCGACCGATACGAAGGGAATCGAGGGTCTGCATGTTGGGATTGCCCTCGAGGAATATGATCCGCTCGATGAGTTTGTCCGCATGCTGCATTTCCTCGATAGACTCCTTGCGCCATTGCTTGGCAAGCACCTTGTAGCCCCAATTGTCCAGCAGGCGATAATGCAGCCAGTATTGATTCACTGCGGTGAGCTCGTGGCGCAGCGCCTTGTTCAGGTAGTCGATAACTTTGGGGTTACCTTTCATGAATCACTCCCTGTTGCCGATCGCCGCCGATGCGTAGCGCCGACAGTGCCGTTTCATTTTGATCGCCCGGTCGGGCTCCGCCCGCGTTCCGGCTCGCTGAGTTGCTCGGGAATCCACCCGAGAGGTTTTCAGCCTTGCGACTTCACCCCTCCAATGTAAATCCAACTCGCAAGGTCACCTGATAATGGCCAACAGACCCATTTTCGATGTGGCCTCTCGTTTGCACAACTTCGAACCATTTCATATCGCGAATGGTCTTCGATGCGCGGGTCAAGGCATTCCGAATGGCATCATCGATACTCTTTTCGGAAGATCCTACGAGTTCCAGGATCTTGTAGACGTGATCCTTCATTTCAGGAGCAACTGGCATGACGAACCTCCGTTGTAATGTCGGTGGGGCAACCCTGACTTAATCTCCTCCTGTCCAGAGTTTTAATCCCATCGCGAGCCAAGTCCATTCTGAACGAGCTTCCCCGCGCAATATCCGGGAAGCGCCATGAAGAGACTCATGCACTGCAGCAATTGCTGCTGCGACCGGTTTAGCCAGCGGCAAATCTGACCAGATCCGTTATGACGCTGAAAGCAGAAGCAGCTTCAGAGCATCAGCGCAGCTTGCCCCGCGCCGCGACCGGCAGCAGGCCTACGATTTCCTCGCCGCGCACCATCACGACTTCATCCATCATGTTGACGACGACGCAAACGTGATTGGGTACGATCCGCACGACGTCGCCGACCTCCGGCCGCGTATTGCTGCGGGCGAGGTCGAGGAAGCCGTGCTCCTCGGCGAATTTTGCAATTCGCGCTTCGGGATGTTCGAGGATCAGCCCGTGGCCGTCGAGCCCGCCGCCGGTATCGGAGGTCAGCGTTTTCGACCCGGCGTCGAGAATGCCGCGATCGGCGCCCGCGCGGCTCACGACCGTCGAATAGATATTGAGCGCGCAGTCGTCCCAGCTCGCCACGCCTGCGCCGACCTGCATGCGGTCGTTATAGATGTAGGTGCCGGGCCGGTGTTCGGTCGCGCCCTTAAGCTTGCCTAGATTCTTCAGATTGGGCGAGCCGCCGGTCGAGACCATCGTCGCATCGAGCCCGTGCGCGCGCACACCGGCCAGTGCCTCGTCATAGAATTTCTGTGCCTCCACCCAGCCGGTCTCGGTGGGGTAGAGCATGAAGCCGGCAAAGACGAGACCCTTCGAGTCCGCAATCTTGCGCGCCAGCGCGATCGCCTCCGCCGGTGTCTCGACCCCGGCGCGCTTGCGCCCGGTATCGCATTCGACCACGACCGACAGCGGACGCCCGGAGGCGGCGGCCGCCTGCGTGAGGCTTGCCACCACGGTCGGATTGTCGGCGGCAACCGTCATGTGCGCCTTGCTTTGTAGCGCGCCGAGCCGCGCCATCTTTTCTTCGCCGAGCAGGTTGTAGCTGATCAGGATGTTGTCGATGCCGGCCTCCGCCATCACCTCGGCTTCGCCGATCTTCTGGCAGGTGATGCCTCGGGCGCCGGCCGCGATTTGCATTTTCGCCAGCATCGGGCTCTTGTGCGTCTTGATGTGTGGACGATTGGCGACGCCGGCCTCGTCGCAAGCCTTCTGCACGCGTGCGATGTTGCGTTCGACCTTGTCCATGTCGATGACTGCAACGGGCGTGCCGTATTCGCGGGCGATCCTGGCGGCGAGGGGCGTGGTCATGGTGCGTTTCTCTTTTTGTTCAGGCTTGTTCTATTTCTTCGCGTAACACTTCAAGTTCCAGCCACTTGTCCTCGGCCGCCTGCAATTCTTCCTGCGCCTTGGTCATGGCCGCGGAGGCCTGGTCGAATTTCTTGCGATCCTTGGCATAGAGATCGGGATCGTCAAGCGCGAGGCGCTGTTTTTCGATCTCGGCCTGCAATTTTGCAATCGTTTTCGGGAGCGTTTCCAGCGCATGCTTCTCGTTGAACGAGAGCCGGCGCTTTGACGCGGCTGATGGCGGGGCGACTCTGGTTTCTGTCTCCCCTTCTTTCTTCTCGGCAGCCGTGGGCGACTTCGTCGCCTCGCGCTTCAGGTCCGCGCCGCGCTGCGCCAGCATGTCGGTATAACCGCCGGCATATTCGATCCAGCGCCCCTGGCCTTCGGGCACGATCACGGATGTGACGACGCGGTCGAGGAAGTCGCGATCATGGCTGATCAGGATCACCGTGCCCTCATAGTCGCCAAGCATCTCCTCGAGCACGTCCAGCGTCTCCAGATCCAGATCGTTGGTCGGCTCGTCGAGCACCAGCAGGTTCGAGGGTTTTGCCAATGCGCGCGCCAGCATCAGCCGGCCACGCTCGCCGCCGGACAGCGCTTCCAGCGGCGTACGCCGCTGCTCTTCGCCGAACAGGAAGTCTTTCATGTAGCCGATGACGTGCTTCGGCTTGCCGCCGACCATGACGTGGTCGCCGCGGCCGCCGGTCAGCGCTTCGGCGAGCGTCGATTTCGGATCGAGGCTTTCGCGATGCTGGTCCAGCGTCGCCATCTCGATATTGGCGCCGAACCGGATGCTGCCGCTGTCCGGCGGATTGGCGCCGGTCAGCATTTCGATCAGGGTCGTCTTGCCGGCGCCGTTGGGACCGACGATACCGACGCGATCGCCACGCTGGATGCGGATCGAGAAGTTGTCGACGATCTTGCGCTCGCCATAGGTGCGGCTGATGTTCTTGGCCTCGATGACCAGCCGCCCGGATTTTTCCGATTCTGCTGCGGCGAGATTGGCGTTGCCGGCGGTGCCGCGGTAATCGCGTCGTTGCTGCCGCAAGGCGTGCAGATTGCCGAGCCGCTTGACGTTGCGTTTGCGGCGCCCGGAGACGCCATAACGCAACCAATGCTCCTCGTCGACGATTCTGCGGTCCAGCTTGTGCTGCTCGCGCTCTTCCTCGGCCAGCACCTCGTCACGCCAGGACTCGAAAGCCGCAAAGCCGCGATCGATCTGTTTGATTCTGCCGCGGTCGAGCCAGGCGGTTGAACGCGACAGGTTGGAAAGAAAGCGGCGGTCGTGGCTGATCATGACGAGCGCGCTGCGCCGGCCGTCAAGCTCGCTTTCCAGCCACTCGATGGTGGTGAGATCGAGATGGTTGGTCGGCTCGTCGAGCAGCAGGATGTCGGGCGAGGGCGCCAGCACGCGGGCGAGCGCCGCGCGGCGCGCTTCGCCGCCGGAAAGGTTTGCGGGGTCTTCGTCGCCGTGAAGGCCGAGCTGCTCCAGCACATAGCGCGCGGGGTAACGGTCGTCGCCGGGACCCAATCCCGCCTCGACATAAGCGAGCGTGGAGGCGTGGCCCGAAAAATCCGGCTCCTGCGGCAGATAGCGAATGGTCGCGCCGGGCTGAACGAAGCGGCTGCCCTGGTCGGGCTCGACAAGGCCGGCCGCAATCTTCAGGAGCGTCGACTTGCCGGAGCCGTTGCGGCCGATCAGGCATACGCGCTCTTCCGCCGATACCGACAGTTCGACGCCCGCCAGCAATGGCGTGCCGCCAAAGGCAAGGCGGATGTCTTTGAGCTGGATCAGCGGCGGCGCCATCGTTCGGTTCAGCCTTGCGAAGATGCGGGCGCATCAGCGCGCCGGCGCTGGATGCGGCGAATGGCTTGATCCAGCGCCGACAGAAAGGCCGAGCGATCACGCGGCGAGAAGCCCCGCGGGCCGCCGGTGACTTCGCCCGACGAGCGCAGATCGGTCATGAGATTGCGCACCGCAAGCGTCATCCCGATCGATTGCTCCGTGAACGGCTTGCCGTTGGGCGCGATCACCTCCGCGCCCGATTTCACGCAGCGGCTCGCCAACGGAATATCTGAGGTGATCACGATGTCGCCGGGGCCGGCTCGCTCCGCAATCCAGTCGTCGGCGGCATCCATGGCGGAGCCCGCCGCAATCCGCTCGATCATCGGATCCGCCGGCACCCGGATGAACTGGCCTGCAACCACGCTCACGGGGAGAGCGTGCCGCGCCGCGACCCGGTAAATATCGTCCTTTACCGGGCAGGCGTCGGCATCGACATAGATACGGGTCGGATTTGAGGGCGCTGTCATCGATCCATCGAATAGATAGGAACCGCTCCGGGCATTTGCGATTGCGCGTGGTACCCCATCGGTCACCAAAATGCGACCCTTGCCACGGCATTCCCTTGGCGTACCATCGGACGCGAAATCATGGACAAACAGGGACGGGACGATGACAGGCCTGATCGAAACCTACCGCGTCGAGGCCTACAACACCGCCAAACAGTCCGAAAACAAGATGCATGACGACTCTGTGGCGCGCCGGTTCGGCTTCAGCGGCGGTCTGGTGCCCGGTGTCGATGTCATGGCCTACATGATGCATGTGCCGGTCGCGAGATGGGGCCGTGCCTTTCTCGACCGTGGCCTGATCGAGGCGCGCTTCGTCAAACCGGTCTATGACGGCGAGATCACCGAGATCAGGGGCCATGAGACAGACGGAGTGATTTCGATCGAGGTCGAGAGCCGTGGCGAGCTTTGCGCCACCGGAACCGCTTCGCTTCCTTCAGGCGTGCCTTCCTTCTCGCTTCGCGACTATCCGGCCACCGCGCCGGTTGCCGAGCGCCTGCCGGTCAGCCCGGCTTCTTACCGCCTCGGCCAATGGCTCGGCTCGATGCCGCGTACCTGGGCAGGCGACGCGGCGGACGAATATCTCGACGACGTGCGGGAGTGCGATGGCATTTACGTTCGCGAAGGCCTCGGTCATCCCGGCCTGTTGCAGCGGGTGATGAACAAGGTGCTGGTCGACAACGCGATCTTGGGCCCGTGGATTCACGTCGGCAGCCAGATGCAGTTGCTAGCCGCCGCACGCCGCGGCGACGAACTGACCGCACGCGCGAAAGTTACCGACGTCTATGAGAAGAAGGGCCATCGCTTCGTCGAACTCGATGCGCTGGTCGTCGGCAACGACACGACGCCGCTCGCCCATTGCCGGCATGTGGCGATCTATCAGCCGCGCGAGCAGGCGGCGGCGTAGTCTTCGTGTCCCGGACGCGGCGCAGCGTGCAACGCTGCTCCGCAGAACCGGGACCCAAGCCACAGATTTATGGACCCCGGATCAGCAGCGCACCACGCCGCTTGAGCGCCGCGCTGCGCAGCATCCGGGGAACGAGCCGCGATAATCGCGAGTAAACGCTTACGCCACCTTCGCCTTGGCATCATGGATCGCGCGCCAGACCCGCTCGGGCGTCAGCGGCATATCGATCGCAGTGATGCCAAGTTCCGACAGCGCATCCAGCACCGCGTTGATCAGGGTCGAGAGCGAGCCGGCGCAGCCGGCTTCGCCACAGCCCTTGGTGCCCAGCGGATTGGACGTGGCCGGCGACGGATGATCGCCGATCTGCATCAAGGGAATGTCCTCGGCGCGCGGCAGCGCATAATCCATGAACGAGCCGGTGATCGGCTGGCCGTTGCCGTCGTAGCTGACGTGCTCCATGAACGCCTGTCCGATGCCCTGCGCGACGCCGCCGTGCAACTGACCGGCGACCAGCATCGGATTGACGACGGTGCCGAAATCGTTGACGCCGGTATAGCGCACGATCTCGACGATGCCGGTGTCCGGATCGACCTCGACTTCGGCGACGTGGCAGCCATTGGGGAAGGTGGAGGGCACCGGCCCAGACGTGTGGTCGACGTCCAGCGAGGAGGGCACGTCTTCCGGCATCTTGCCGTCGCGCAGGCGCTGCGACAGCTCCATGATGTCGATCGATCGGTCGGTGCCGGCGATGGTGAACTGGCCGTCGGCAAATTCGATGTCGGCTTCGGCGGCTTCCATCAGGTGCGCAGCGGCGCGCTTGCCTTTTTCGATGACAAGCCTGGACGCTTCGACGATCGCCATGCCACTGGCCGTAATCGAGCGCGAGCCGCCGGTGCCGTTGCCGGTATGCACGAGGTCGCTGTCGCCCTGTTCGAGTTTGATGCGGTCGAAGGGAACGCCGAGCTGGTCCGACAGCACTTGCGCGAAGGCGCTCGCGTGGCCCTGGCCGTAGTCGAGCGTGCCGGTAATGATCTTCACCGAGCCGTCGTTCTCGAACACGATCCTGCCGAGCTCGACGCTGGGGGGCGCGGTGACTTCGAGATAGGAGCCGACGGCGATGCCGCGAAGCTTGCCGCGCTTGCGGCTTTCTTTCTTGCGTTTGGCGAAATTGGCGTGATCGGAAATCTCGAGCGCCTTGTTGAACACGCCCTGGAAATCGCCGCTGTCATAGACCATGCCGGACGAGGCGTTGAACGGGATCTGCGACGTCTTGATGAAGTTGCGCTTGCGCAGGGTCAGGCGATTGATGCCCATCTCGTCGGCGGCGCGATCGATCAGCCGCTCCATGAAATAGTTGGCCTCGGGCCGTCCGGCGCCGCGATAGGCGCCCATGTGCGAGGTATTGGTCAGCACCGTCTTGATATCGATGGTCATCAGCGGCGTCTGGTAGACGCTGGAAAGGTTCTTGCCGATGTTCAGCGACAACGGTTGCGGCGCGACACCGGTGATGTAGGAGCCTAGGTTGCCATAACCGGAAACCTTCACCGCCAGGAATTTGCCGTCGGCATCGAGCGCGAGCTCGCAATGGATTTTCTGTGCGCGGCCGTGGCTGTCCGACAGGAAGCTGGTCGAGCGTTCGTCGGTCCACTTCACCGGCCGTCCCAGAGCCTTCGCCGCGTGCAGGATGCAGACATATTCGGGATAGCTGGTGTTCTTCATGCCGAACGAACCGCCGACATTCGCGGTCAGCAGATGCACCTTGTCGTTCGGCACTTTCAGAACGTTCTTGGCGAGATTGACGCGGTTGGCGGCGACGCCCTGCGTCGGCACCTGAATCGTAAAACGCTCGGTCGCCTTGTCGTAGGAGGCGAGTGCCGCGCGCGGCTCCATCGCCACCACCGCCACGCGGTTGTTCAGAATGTCGAGCCTGGTGATGTGCGCGGCGCGCTTGAACGCCTCTTCCACCTTCTGGGCGTCGCCGAAGTGGTAGTCGAGCGCGACATTGTTGGGGATGTGATCGTAAAGCTGCGGCGCGCCGGGTTGCGCCGCTTCCTCGGGGTCGGTGACCGAGGGCAGGGGATCGATGTCGACTTCCACGGCCTCGGCGGCGTCGCGGGCCTGCACCAGCGTCTCGGCAACCACGAAGGCGATCGCGTCGCCGACATAGCGCACCTTGTCGGTCATCAGGGCGGTGCGGTTGGTCTGGTGCAGCGGTGTGCCGTCGCGGCTCTTCAGCGGCAGCGCGCAGGTGAAGGGGCCATACCCGGCTGCCACCAGATCGGCGCCGGTCCACACCCCGAGCACGCCGGGCATGGTCTTGGCGGCCGAGGTATCGATGCCCCGGATCGTGCCGTGGGCGTGGCTGGACCGGACGATCCAGGCATAGACCTGCCGGGGAAGCTGGAAATCGTCGGTATATTTGCCCTTGCCCCGGACCAGCGTGTCGTCCTCCTTCCGGCGGACCGGCTGGCCGACACCGAATTTTTGCAGTGCGATAGCGTTTTCCAGGGAGGTGGGGGACGTGTGATCTTGCATCGAAATTTCCCGAAATCGCCCGTTTTTTGGAGGTTTTGCCGTTCTATCCCAGATAGACCACGGTATCCCCGGCCACAATGTCTGATTGGGCATGGTCGCCTGTCAGTTGCTGCACCGCCCTTGCCACTCGCCCCGTCACTGCTAGAGTCGCCGTCGAAACAGAAATTCCTCGTCGGGCGGTCGAAAGCCCGGGGAAAGACATTGAATGAAGGACGATACGCGGGCTCGCGACGACGCCGCGTCGGCGTCGCGCGGAGGCTCGATAATACCGGTCGCGGCGGATGCCGCGGAGGCGAAGTTGGTTCCCAGCGCCGAGGTCTATGCCGCGCTGGATCTCGGCACCAATAATTGTCGCCTGCTGATCGCGTGCCCCACCGAAGGCGGCTTCCGGGTGGTCGATTCGTTTTCGCGGATCGTTCGCCTCGGCGAAGGCATTTCGGCCACCGGCTGCATCAGCGAGGCGGCAACCGAACGCGCGATCGCCGCTTTGAGCGTTTGCCGCGACAAGATCAAATCGCGCAAGGCGCGGCGCCTGCGGCTGATCGCAACCGAAGCCTGCCGCGCCGCCTCGAACGCCGAAGGCTTTCGCAATCGTGTCGCCGCCGAGACCGGCATCCGCCTTGAAGTCATCGACCGCGAGACCGAGGCGGCACTCGCGGTCATCGGCTGCTCGCCGCTGGTCGATCCGCACGGCCGCGGCGCCATCCTGTTCGATATCGGCGGCGGTTCCACCGAACTGGTCCGGATCGAGCGCGATCCGCAAGGAACGGAGGCGACACCGCGCATCAAGGCCTGGATGTCGATCCCGCTTGGCGTGGTCACGCTCGCCGAGCATTTCGGCGGCCGCGACGTCACTCCGCAGTCCTATGCCGCGATGACCGCCGAAGTCGCCAAGCACGTCGAGCCGTTCGCGGCCGAACACAGCCGCGATCTCGACAGGATGCATCTGCTCGGCACCTCCGGCACGGTGACCACGCTCGCCGGCATCCATCTCAACCTGCATCGTTACGACCGCCGCCGGGTCGACGGCATCTGGATGAACGATGCGGAAATCACCACGACCATCGCGCGGCTCTTGCGCATGAGCTACAGGGAGCGCGCCGCCAACCAGTGCATCAGCGTCGAGCGCGCCGATCTCGTGCTCGCCGGCTGCGCCATTCTCGATGCGATCCGCAACGCCTTCCCGCTGCCGCGGCTGCGCGTCGCCGACCGCGGTTTGCGCGAGGGCATGCTGGTGGAGATGATGCGCGAAGACGGCGCACTGAGCGGCAGCCGATAACCGTCAGGCATCACAACATGGCCAAGGATACGACTGGACGGCTGCATGTCACCGTCAAGAGCGGCGGCAAGCGCAAGCTGTCCTCAAAACTGTGGCTGGAACGCCAGCTCAACGATCCCTATGTCGCGCGGGCCAAACGCGAGGGCTTTCGTTCGCGCGCGGCTTTCAAGCTCACCGAGATCGATGACAAATATCATGTGCTCAAGTCCGGCATGACGGTGGTCGATCTCGGCGCGGCGCCCGGCGGCTGGAGCCAGGTCGCCGCCAAGCGGATCGGCCTTGCCAACGGCAAGGGCCGGGTGGTCGCGATCGATCTCCTGGAGATGCCCGAGATCGCCGGCGTCGCGTTCGCACAGCTCGATTTTCTTAGCCCCGATGCGCCAAAGCGCCTGATCGCGATGATGGAAGGCCGCGCCGACATCGTGATGTCGGACATGGCCGCCAACACCACGGGCCATCGCAAGACCGACCAGTTGCGCATGGTGGGGCTATTGGAGACGGCGGCGGCTTTTGCCGCCGAGGTGTTGAAGCCGGGCGGCACGTTTCTCGCGAAAGCCTTTCAGAGCGGCGCCGATGCCGAACTGATGGTTCAGTTGAAACGCGACTATGCCAGCGTTCGCCATGTGAAGCCGGCCGCGAGCCGGCAGGATTCGTCCGAGCGTTATGTGCTGGCGACGGGGTTTCGGGGTAGCCAAGCGTAATTCGTCATTGCGAGGAGCGTTAGCGACGACGCAATCCAGCTCCTTTACTTCTCTGGATTGCTTCGCTTCGCTCGTAATGACGGCTCACAACTACCCCAACCTTTGATCCCGCGCGTCCTGCGTGCTCTCGCTTGCGACCTTGGTTGCGGCGATCGCTGCGCCCTTGCGGCTCGAAATCTCGACCGCCTTGCGGCCGGATATTTCGTGGCCGGCATCGTCGGGCATCCGCCAGAACAAGAACGCCGACACCATCGAGATCACGCTCACCACGACGAAGGCAGGCGCGAACGCGTCGGCGGTGAGTTCGGTCATGTGACGCGCCCATAGCGTGGTCTCGACGCAGAAGGCGCCGACCGCGACGCCGGCCGAAACCGCCAGTTGCTGGTTGACGCTCACGAGCGTGGTGGCGCGGCTCATCTGCGGCGGCTCGACCTCGGCATAGGCCACCGTGTTGATCGCGGTGAATTCCAGCGAGCGGAAGAAACCGCCGACCACGAGGATGATCACGATCAGCAGCAATGGCGTCGTGACCGTGAACAGTGCGCAGGCGCCGAGGAAGACCGAACTGATGACGGCATTGATCGTCATCAGGTTGCGGAAGCCGAAGGTGCGGATGATGCGCGCGGCCAGCGTCTTCATGCCCATGGCGCCGGCGGCGGTGCCGAAGGTGACAAGCCCGGAAGAGAACGGCGACAGGCCGAAGCCGATCTGCATCAACAGCGGCAGCAGGAACGGCATCGAGCCGATGCCGAGCCGGAACAGAAACCCGCCGAGAATGCTGGCGCGCATCGTCGGCAACCGAAGCAGTCCGAAGTCGAGCACGGGCGAAGCGGTGCGCCGGGCGTGGATGACATAGAGCGTCATCGAGATCGAACCGATGGCGACGAGCGAGGCGACCACGCTCCAGGGCAGGAGATTGAGGCCGGCGACCGAAAGGCCGAAGGCGATGCCGGCCAACCCGATGCCGGCCAGCATCATGCCGGTGAGATCGAACCGTTCGGGGTTTTCGCTTCGAATCGGGTCGATGAAGCGCTGGGCCATGAAGATGCCGAGCAGGCCGATCGGGATATTGATCAGGAAGATCCAGTGCCAGGAAAAGTAGGTGGTGATGAAGCCGCCGAGCGGCGGCCCGATCACGGGGCCGACCAGCGCCGGCACGGTGACCCAGGCCATGGCGTTCACCAGCGCGCTCTTGTCGATCGTGCGCAACAATACGAGGCGGCCGACCGGCGTCATCATCGCGCCGCCGATGCCCTGCAGCGTGCGCGCGATCACGAAGTCCGTCACCGATCCCGACAGCGCGCAGCCGATCGAGCCCGCCATGAAGACCGCGATCGCGGCCGAAAACACCAATCGTGCGCCGAAGCGGTCGGCGGTCCATCCGCTCGCCGGGATGAAGACAGCGAGCGAGAGAAGATAAGAGGTGATCGCGAGCTTGAGCGTCAGCGGTGACGTGCCGATATCGCCTGCGATGGCCGGCAGCGAGGTCGCAATAACGGTCGAATCCATGTTCTCCATGAACAGAGCAGTGGCCACGATGAGCGGAATGAGACGCTGTTTATCCATTGTGATTTTTTGTGATGAGCGGGGAACTCGAGAGGCGACTGCCGCATTTGTGGCATGGTGAATGGTGCGAGGCTTGCGGATTCACCATCAGATAGCCTTTATTTTCAAGGGTTTCTCGCAACATGTTGCGAGGTGAGTGCGTGCTTTATTTGTGGCGAGATTGTGCGGAAACCTTAACGCGCCCACGTGTGCATAGCTAATCTGCGCAACATGATTGATATGGGGTTGCGCTGCGGTGCACATTGTGAGAGCTAGATGACAGCCGAGCCGTGGTGCTCATTTCCCTGTCCAAATTTTTTAGAGAGAAGGAAAACCCGGAATGGGGCTCCGTTTGCTTTTTGTTGTCGCGATCGTTTTCGGTCTCGCTCCTGTCAGTGCTTCCGCTGAAGGCATTCTTCATCGCGCGTCGTGCTCCGTTGTCCGTTATTACGTCGCCAAATACAGCGCGTCGATGGCGGAAGCCTATGCCCGCAGCAAGGGTGCAACCGATGCGGAAATCGAAGCCGCGCGTCGTTGCCTTGACGGCGGATCGCGCGTTCGCACCGCTCAGAAAAACGCTGAATAAACTCGCCTAATAACCAGATATGAAGCCGCGGGCTGCGTCATGGACGCGTCCGCGGCTTTTTCATGCCCGTGACGCCAATGCTTGTGGGACGGCCGCCTAAAGCCGGATTGTCCCCTTTGATTCGTCACGGTGGCGTGCTATCGACCACCGCCAACCCTACTTAATGGGCCTGATTCGACGACGAAGTCCGCTTCGCCGGCGATTTGGCTCATTTCAATTTTACGCGGCCAAAGGGCCGCCGGATGGAGTTGGTAATGGCGCAGCCGCAGGGAATTCAGGCCATCAGCGAAGCCTTCACGTTCGACGACGTGCTGCTCAAGCCTGGCCTTTCCGACATCCTGCCCTCCGACGCCGATATCCGCTCCCGCGTGACCCGCTCGATCCCGCTCAACATTCCGATCATGGCATCCGCCATGGACACCGTCACCGAAGCGCGCATGGCGATTGCGATGGCGCAGGCGGGCGGCATTGGCGTCCTCCACCGCAATTTCGATCCCGAGGCGCAGGCGGCGCAGGTCCGCCAGGTCAAGAAGTATGAATCCGGAATGGTGGTCAATCCGCTCACCATCGGCCCCGACGCGATGCTTTCGGATGCGCAGGCGCTGATGAGCGCGCACGGTTTTTCCGGCATTCCCGTCGTCACCGGCGGCGGTGACGGACGCCCGGGAAAACTCGTCGGCATTCTCACCAACCGCGACGTGCGTTTCGCGACCGATCCGAGGCAGAAGATTTCCGAACTGATGACGCACGAGAACCTCGTGACCGTGCGCGAGGGCGTCAGCCAGGACGAAGCCAAGCGGATGCTGCACCAGCACCGCATCGAAAAGCTGCTGGTCGTCGACGATCAATATCGCTGCGTCGGCCTGATCACCGTGAAGGACATGGAAAAGGCGGTTGCGCATCCGCTCGCCTGCAAGGACGCACAGGGCCGCCTGCGCGTGGCGGCGGCGACGACCGTCGGCGAGGGCGGTTTCGAACGCACCGAGCGGTTGATCGATGCCGGCGTTGATCTGATCGTGGTCGATACCGCGCATGGTCACTCCGCGCGGGTGCTCGAATCGGTCAGCCGGATCAAGCGGCTGTCGAATGCGGTTCAGGTGATCGCGGGCAATATCGCCACCAGGGAAGGCGCGCAGGCGCTGATCGATGCGGGCGCCGACTCGATCAAGGTCGGCATCGGTCCGGGCTCGATCTGCACCACGCGCATCGTCGCCGGTGTCGGTGTGCCGCAGCTCACCGCGATCATGGACGCGGTGGAAGCCGCGAAAAAGGCCGACGTGCCTGTCATTGCCGACGGCGGCATCAAGTTCTCCGGTGATCTGGCGAAAGCGCTTGCTGCGGGCGCCGACATTGCCATGGTCGGTTCGCTGTTGGCCGGCACCGACGAGACGCCGGGCGAAGTGTTCCTGTGGCAGGGCCGCTCCTACAAAGCCTATCGCGGTATGGGCTCGGTCGGTGCGATGGCCCGCGGCTCGGCGGACCGCTACTTCCAGCAGGACATCAAGGACACGCTGAAGCTGGTGCCCGAGGGCATCGAGGGCCAGGTGCCTTACAAGGGACCGGTCGCCAATGTCATGCATCAGCTCGCCGGCGGCCTGCGCGCCGCGATGGGTTATGTCGGTGCGCGCGACATCGGCGAATTCCACCAGAAGGCACAGTTCGTCCGCATCACCGGCGCGGGCTTGCGCGAAAGCCATGTCCACGACGTGACGATCACGCGCGAGGCGCCGAATTATCCGGGCGGGGCGTAAGTCTCATTCCCCGGACGCGGCGCAATGCGCAGCGGAAGCGAAGCGTTGCGTCGCTGATCCGGGGTCCACATTCCAACTGGCTGGGTCCCGGCTCTGCGGAGCGTCGCCGTAGTGCGTGTAAGACGCGCGTAAACGCGCTCTTGGCGCCGCACCGCGTCCGGGACACGCTTGCATACGCATCATGCAACATGGCGTATGGGGTGGGCGGACCATCCAGTGTACATCCAGCCGGGATGCGGGCGCTTTTGTCCGCGACTAAGAATTCGGCCGGATGTTGGATCGATCGCAAACCAGCGCGTCATCGCCACCCGTCAGCGACGGCTTGCCGCCCGAACGCCGGATCTGGGCGGTCGTTGCGATTTCGCTCGCGGTGGGATTGGCCTCGCTCGACACCGCGATTGCCAACATCGCGCTGCCGTCGATCGCCGCTGACCTGAAGGTCAGCCCGGCGGACGTCGTCTGGGTCGTCAACGTCTATCAGATCGCGCTGGTGGCCACGCTGCTGCCGCTCGGCGCGCTTGGCGAGATCGTCGGTTACAAGCGGATTTATCTCGGCGGTCTCTTGCTGTTCACGATTGCCTCGCTCGGATGCGCCTGCGCCTGGTCGCTGGAAACGCTGTTGATTGCGCGCGCGTTGCAAGGCCTCGGCGCCAGCGGCCTCATGGCTGTGAATTCGGCGCTGATCCGGTTTGCCTATCCGAACCGGATGCTCGGCCGCGGTTTCGGCTACAACGCGATGGTGGTCGGCACCGCCTTCACGCTGGGGCCGACGGTGGCGTCCGCCATTCTCGCCTTCGAGCCCTGGCCGTGGCTGTTTGCGGTCAATATTCCCTTCGGAATCCTGGCGATCGCGATCGGCATGCGGACGCTGCCGGCGACGCCGCGCGCCGGACACGGCTTCGATTTTCTCGGCGCGTTGCTGGCGGCGATGTGCGTCGGCCTTGTGGTTCTCGGCATCGGCAGCGCGGCGCACAAGGCTGCGACGGGCGTGGTTGCGGCCGAACTTGTCGTCGGAATCGTGCTCGGTCTGGCGGTGATCCGCCGGCAAGCCGATCATCCGGCGCCAATGCTGCCGATCGATCTGTTTCGCCGGCCGATGTTTGCGCTTTCGGCGGCGACGTCGGTGTGTTCGTTTGCGATCCAGGGCCTCGCCTTCGTTTCACTGCCGTTTTATTTCGAGGACATTCTGCTGCGGACGCAGGTCGAGACCGGCTTCTTCATGACGCCGTGGCCGCTGGTGGTGGCGATCATGGCACCCGTCGCCGGCCGCTTGAGCGACCGTTATCCGGTGGGCCTGCTCGGCGGCATCGGCCTCGTCCTGCTCGGGATCGGCATGATGCTGCTGGCAACGTTGCCGCCTTCGCCGGGCATCCTCAACATCGTCTGGCGCATGGCGATCTGCGGGGTCGGCTTCGGCTTCTTCCAGACGCCGAACCTGCGCGCGATCATGTCGAGCGCGCCGCCCGGCCGAAGCGGCGGCGCCAGCGGCATTGTCGCGACCGCGCGCCTGACCGGACAGACGACGGGCGCAGCCCTTGCCGCATTATGTTTTGCGTTGGCCGGGCGTGAGGGCGCGACCGTGGCGCTGGCGCTGGGTGCGGGATTTGCCGCCGTCGGCAGCGTCATGAGCTTTCTGCGGCTCACCGTTCAGTCGCCTAAGCCCTGAGAAGGGGCCGCGGCGTCAACTGGGGATGAGTTCGCCCAGGCTGATATTGATCTGACCTGCTGCGCGAACGTGCCGGACCTCGAAACTCTCCGGGCGAAACCGGTACTCGACGAGCCCGGTCTCCTTGACGCCGATCACGTCCTGCCGGTGATCCGGGACGATGAATCCGACCGACGGCGCCCAGATGTGCCGCGTTTGCGCGTAGGTGAAGTCGCGGCGCTGATGCACGTGCCCGCTTGCGACAAGCCGGACGTTATATGCGCCGAGCAATGTGACCAATCGCGCGCGGTCCGGTTGGGGAACAAAGCGGATTGCGGTCGCGGCCTCCTCGGGATCGCCCGGCGTGTTCAGGAATAGCGGCTTATGCAGAAACAGCGCGATCGGTTTTCCCCGCGCGCCCTCGAGCTGGGCCGTCAGCCACTCTTCCTGTTCGAGTTCGCTCGGAATTCCCGTATTCATGATCACCGAGTTCAACCCGATGAAACGCCAGTTCGCGGCCTCGAATTGCCAGCGATCTTCGCTGAACACCGAAACAAAGGTGTCGCGGAGTTCCTCCGTCGCAGGACACGGCGATCCAGCGCCGAAGGCGGTCGGGTTGTCGCCGATGTCGTGGTTGCCGGGCAAATAGCGGCAATCGACCGGCAGCGCGGCGTGTAGTTCCCTGGCGAATTCGAGATCAGCGCGGCTCGTCGGGCCATCCCATGACACATCGCCGGTGTTGACGACGAGATCGGGACGGCTGGCGTCGATGTGTTCGCTGACGCTGCGAAAATTCTCGGTCAGTTTGGTGAAATTGCGGGTGAGGTGGGTATCCGAAATCTGGGTCAGACGAAACTCGGCCATTTGGGACATATCCTCGGTCGGATGATCCCACGGAGTGTAGCGCGGCTCTTTGTCAGTTTGGTTGGCGGCGCGACGGAACTAGTGGTCCGATTCTAACATTCGCATCCCTTCTCAGCAGGCACTTTTGCGAATGTTAGAATCAAAGGACCACTAGCAAATATAGGTTTCTAGTGGAGCTTAGGATTTGACATTCGCTTGGCGAGTTCGCGGCTAGGCGGGTAGCGAATGTCAAATCCACTCCACTACCCCCGCTGCACGCTGGCGCCGCCATCGACCGGCAGTGTCACGCCGGTGATGAAAGAGGCTTCATCGGACGCCAGAAACAGCGCGGCATTGGCGACGTCCCAGGCGGTGCCCATCTTGTGGCGCAGCGGCACCTGGGCGTCGCGCGCGGCGGCGACTTCCGCGCGGCTTTTACCGAAGGCCTTGGCGCGGGTATCGACCGCCATCGGCGTGTCCATCAGCCCCGGCAGGATCACGTTGGCGCGGATGCCGTATTCGGCATTCTGGTAGGCGAGCTGTTCGGTGAAGGCGATCATCGCCGCCTTGGTCGCCTTGTAGGCGACGTAGGGATAGACGGTGATAGCCGCCATCGAGGAGATGTTGATGATCGCGCCGCTCTTTTGGTTCCGCATGATCGGGATCGCGTATTTCGCGGCCAGGATGCAGCTCTTGAGATTGATTGCGACGCAGTTGTCGATCGCTTCTTCCTTCAGCTGAAGCAATTCGGAATCGCCGCCGGCGAGGCTGACGCCGACATTGTTGTGGAGGATGTCGAGCCGGCCCCAGCGCCTTGGGGCTTCCTCCACCATCGCTTTGAGGTCGCGCTCTTTCGTAACGTCGGCCTCGAAGGCCGCAGCTTTGCCGCCTCTTGCTTCGATCAGGCCGACGGTTTCCTGGGCGGAGGCGAGGTTACGGTCGACGCACAAAACCGATGCGCCTTCGCGTGCAAAGGTGATCGCGGTCGCTCGCCCGTTACCCATGCCTTCGCCAGGGCTCTGGCCCGCTCCAACTACGATGGCGATCCGATCTTTCAGCCGCATGTCGTTTCACTCCCGCGAGAATTGATTGTTTCCGGGAGTTTATCGGAAGCGCGAGGATTGGGCTATTTCGGTGGCTCAGCCCCGGTGTGCGTGGCCATCCATCTCGGCGGCGAGCGCCCTGGCACGGTCGGTCGTCTGCTTCCACTGCAATTCGAATTGGGCCGGTTCGGCCGTCCGCGCGGCGAGATGGGCAATCGCCGCATTGCGCATGTCGAAGATCGCGAAGGCGAGCAGCGCCAGTGCGATCGCGGCCACGAGGCCATGGCGGATCATGTCGCGGTAGCTGCGATAGCCGGTCTGGAAGTAGATGGTGACAGTCAGCGCCACCGTCGTCGCGGCCGCGATCCCGGCCAGCGCCGGCATTACCAGGGTGCTGCCGTCATCGGCGCCGAAATCGGGCCAGATCCCCGCTATGCCTGAAAGCAGGCTTGTCGCTGTGGTGATGGCGTTGTGGAGCGATTCGGGGTTCATCGTAGCCTCTCGGATCGGTGAAGGAGACTGACCGTTGGTCGCCTCGGCCAAACGCCGGGTTCATTGGTTCGGTTCCGATTTATTGTCAGGTTGGCGGGGCACCGCTATAGCGGGGACACACCGTCCGGTGTTTGGGGGGATAGCGATGTCGGTTCAATCGGTTCTGCTGCCGGTCTTCGTGATGATCGGGCTCACCTTTGCGCTGTTGATCGGCATGGTCGGTGCCCGTCGTTCCGCGCTGGTGAGCCGGGAGACCAGGATCAAGGATATCGCTTTGGGGCAGCCAAACTGGCCTGAACGCGCCACCCAGGTCGGCAATTGCTACCGGAACCAGTTCGAGCTTCCGGTGCTGTTTTACGTGCTGATCGCGATCGCGCTGCCGATCCGCCATGCGGACCTCATCATCGTGGTCCTGTCCTGGGTGTTCGTGATCACCCGCCTGATCCATGCCGGCGTCTTCGTCAGTTCCAACAACCTCGGCCGGCGCTCGATGGCCTGGCTCGTCGGCGCCCTTGTGCTCCTGGTGATGTGGGTCTATTTCGCGCTCAGGATCCTGCTTCTCATCTGACGCAGGTCAGACCCCCAGCGAAAGATTTGAATGACCCCCGCAGCGCGCCTCTCGGCAGCCATTGAGCTGATCGAGACCATCGACAGCAATCGTGTTCCCGCCGCCGGCGCTCTGAAAGAATGGGGCACCGCGCACCGCTTTGCAGGTTCCGGCGACCGCGCCGCGATCGCTGGCCTCGTCTGGGACGTGCTGCGCCGGCGCGCCTCGAGCGCCTGGATCATGGGCGAGGACAGCGCGCGTGCGCGTCTGCTCGGCATGTTGAAGCTCGAGCGCGGGCTCAATGCCGACGCCATCGCCGCGCTGTGCGACGGCAGCCGCTTTGCGCCATCGCCGCTCTCTGCCGCCGAGCGCAACGCGCTGTCGTCGAACACGCTGGACGGCGCGCCCGCGCATATCGCCGGCGACTATCCGGAATGGCTTGATCCGCATCTGGCGCAGGTCTTCGGCGAGAACCGCGTGCTCGAGGCCGCCGCGATGGCGAGCCGCGCGCCGCTCGACCTGCGGGTCAATACGTTGAAAGCCAAGCGCGAGAAGGTGCAGGCTTCGACCGCGCATCTCGGCACCACGCCCACGAAATGGTCGCCGAACGGGCTCCGCATCGACATCTCGGCTGATGCAAGGAATCCCGGCATCCAGGCCGAGGAAGCCTTCATCAAGGGCCAGATCGAGGTTCAGGACGAGGGCTCGCAACTGGCGGCGCTGTTGTCGGCGGCAAAACCCGGCGAGCAGGTGATCGATCTCTGCGCCGGTGCCGGCGGCAAGACGCTGGCGCTGGCCGCGATGATGCAGGGCAAGGGGCGGCTGATTGCGACCGACAGCGACAAGCGCCAGCTCGCACCGATCCACGAGCGGCTGTCGCGCGCCGGCGTGCACAATTGCGACGTGCGGACGCCGAAAGGCGAGGGAGAGATTCTCTCCGATATCAAGGCGTCAGCCGATCTCGTTATGATCGATGCGCCCTGCAGCGGCACCGGCACCTGGCGGCGCAACCCGGACGCCAAATGGCGGATACGGCCGGGCGCGCTCGAAGTTCGCTTGAAGACGCAAGCTGAGGTGCTCGATCGCGC
Source organism: Bradyrhizobium erythrophlei (assembly GCF_900142985.1). Lineage (NCBI taxonomy): Bacteria > Pseudomonadati > Pseudomonadota > Alphaproteobacteria > Hyphomicrobiales > Nitrobacteraceae > Bradyrhizobium > Bradyrhizobium erythrophlei. The sequence goes on along the minus strand of NZ_LT670849.1, from coordinate 7,390,530 downwards.
AAGCCACCTCGTCAAGCCGGGTGGCCGCATCGTCTACGTGACCTGCTCGGTGCTCGATGCCGAGAACGGCGAGCAGATCCGCGGATTTCTCGCGCGCCATCCGGGCTTTTCGATTATCCCGCCGGCGGAGGTCACGGCTGCGCTGTGGGACAAGGCCGACGACTTTGCCGCCGCCACGCTGCGATCGGCCGAGGGGCTTTTGATGACGCCGCGGCGCACGGGAACGGACGGGTTCTACGTGTCGGTGTTGCGGAAAGGGTAGCGCCGTCATTCCGGGGCGCGAGTGAGACGAGCGAACCCGGAATCCATTTATCCGCGCATTTTGTGGCTCGATGGATTCCGGGCCTGCGCCTGACGGCGCATCCCGGAATGACGGGGAGTGAGGGCTACATCGAGGTTTCGCTGTAGGAGATGCCGTGGGCATCCATCTGCTTGACCGTCAGTTTGCTCGGGTGCCGCTCGCGTCCAAAGAACATCCATCGCTCGAGGTCGGGCCGTTCGCCCGGCAAGGTGCGAAGCCACGCCGACTTCACGCCATCGGGCAAATGCCTCACCTTCATCTGATAGACGTCATAGACCGGCAGGCGCATTAAGGCTTCTCCCCATGCGCGAGGCTGGTGTCGAGTCGCGGCGAAACTGTGAATGCGCGTGGGCGGCTTTGCGGCGGCGGCCCTACTGATAGTTGCCCGAGGCCTGGACGATCTTGCCCGATGCGTCGAAGCGCAGATATTCGCAGACCTTCCCGCCGCGTTCGTTCTGGTAAAATACGATCAGGCTGTCGGGGCTTGTGTAGAGATCGATCAGCTCGAAATGCAGATCGGGCACGTGCGCCAGCGCGAACGCCCAGTATTCCCGCACCTTGCTCTTTCCCCGCAGCTTCCCGCTGGCGTCGAAGCCGAACGCGACGATGTGCTTCGAGCTCATCTCGAACTCGTCGGTATAAAGCGCCAGCACGCGGTCGAGATCGTGCGCATTCCAGGCCGCGATCCACTCGTGGCCGAGTGCGGCTATGTTCGCCTCCGCGCCCTTGCCGGCGTCGCCCTGCATCGGTTCCTCCCTGGGTCTATATAGGTCAGTATTACTGACCTATATGCTTTGTCTACCCCCTTCGCCATTTCGGGGCGATGCCGACGTTCCCCGGATGCTGCGCAGCGCGCCGCCTTTGCGGCGAGGTGCGTTGCTGATCCGGGGTCCATTAAGGTCAAGCTGGGTCCCGGCTCTGCGGAGCAGCGCCCGAAGCGCTGCCCCGCGTCCGGACAAGACCGTGGGGACAGGCGGTTCGGCAGGGTTGCGACGCTGTCGCCCGTCGCGTATTTGCTTCAGATGACCTCCGCACCCAAAACCGCTGAGTCGATGCCCGAACCGGCAGCGGCGCATGACAAGATTCTGATTGTCGATTTCGGCAGTCAGGTGACGCAACTGATTGCCCGCCGCGTCCGCGAGGAGGGCGTCTATTCCGAAATCGTGCCGTTCCAGAAGGCGGAAACCGCTTTCCGCGAGATGCAGCCGAAGGCGGTGATCCTCTCCGGCGGACCGGAATCGGTGCACGAGAGGGGGTCGCCGCGCGCGCCGCAGGCGATTTTCGATTCCGGCGTGCCGGTGCTCGGCATCTGCTATGGCCAGATGACGATGGCCGCCCAGCTCGGTGGCGAGGTCGAGGGCGGGCATCACCGCGAATTCGGCCGCGCCGATGTCGAGGTGAAAGCCCAAAGCCAGCTCTTCAACGAGGTCTGGGGCGCCGGCGAGAAGCATCAGGTGTGGATGAGCCATGGCGACCGCATCACGAAAATGCCGCCGGGCTTCACCGTTGCCGGTGTTTCGCCGAATGCGCCGTTTGCGGTGATCCAGGACGAGAAGCGCAAATATTACGGTCTGATGTTCCACCCCGAGGTGGTGCACACGCCTGATGGCGCGAAGCTTTTGCGCAACTTCGTGCGCAAGGTCGCTGGTCTCACCGGCGACTGGACCATGCGCGCCTTCCGCGAGGAAGCGATCGAGAAGATCCGCAGCTCAGTCGGCCGCGGCAAGGTGATCTGCGGCCTCTCCGGCGGCGTCGACTCCGCGGTCGCGGCCGTGCTGATCCATGAAGCGATCGGCGACCAGCTCACCTGCGTGTTCGTCGATCACGGGCTGCTGCGCCTGAAGGAAGCCGAGACCGTCGTCGACCTGTTCCGGCATCACTACAACATCCCGCTGGTTCACGTGGACGCCTCGAAGCAGTTTTTGGGCGAACTCGACGGCGTCACCGACCCGGAAGTGAAGCGCAAGACCATCGGCAGGCTCTTCATCGATGTGTTCGAGGCCGAGGCCAAAAAGATCGGCGGCGCGGAATTTCTCGCGCAGGGCACGCTCTATCCCGACGTGATCGAGAGCGTCTCGTTCACCGGCGGACCTTCCGTCACCATCAAGAGCCACCACAATGTCGGTGGTCTCCCGGCGCGCATGAACATGAAGCTGGTCGAGCCGTTGCGCGAACTGTTCAAGGACGAGGTACGCGTGCTGGGCAAGGAGCTCGGCCTGCCGGATATTTTCGTCGGCCGGCATCCGTTCCCGGGACCGGGCCTTGCGATCCGCTGCCCTGGCGACATCACGAAGGAAAAACTCGACATCCTGCGCAACGCGGACGCGGTCTATATCGATCAGATCCGCAAAGCCGGGCTGTACGACAAGATCTGGCAGGCCTTTGCGGTGCTGCTGCCGGTGAAGACCGTCGGCGTGATGGGCGACGGCAGAACTTACGAATACGTCGTTGGCCTGCGCGCGGTGACCTCGACCGACGGCATGACCGCCGACTTCTACCAGTTCGACATGAAATTCTTAGGGGAAACCGCGACCCGCATCATCAACGAGGTCAAGGGCGTCAACCGCGTGGTCTATGACGTGACGTCAAAGCCGCCGGGAACGATTGAGTGGGAGTAGCGGGTGCCCTACATCGATATGGGTCCTTCCAGGGCGGAAATATTCTCCTATTGGAAGGACAGCTTCCGGGATATTGGCATCTTCATCGATTGGGGAGAACCGAGCTGCTGGGCCTGCGGTTTTCACTACGGCACCAAGTACGACGTCAAATCGGCGGATGCGAGTTGGAAAACCATACTCGGTTGCTGGCAGAAAATTCCGCTTCAAAGATGTCATATCGTCCCCCGCTCGCTTGGAGGCAGCGATGGACCGTCCAATCGTTTCCTGATGTGTCGTGAATGTCATGACTTGCAGCCTAACACGCCATTTCCCGATATCTTTTTTGAATGGGTCCGTGCGCAAAGCCATATTGGAGGCGAGAGTCTGCAAAAGTGGAAGAAGCGTTGCGGTGTTTCGGAATTGGCCAAGACCAGCATCGAAAATTCAACCAAGTCCTGGAATCCCCGCAGTTCGAGGCTTGGATCGATGGCAAAATAGGCTTGCATCGGCCGCAATCAAATTATCCTTCGACATCGTGCCGCCTTACAGCTTCTACAATGGTTGGCTTGGTAGCTCACTATTTGAGGGCCAAACATTTCAATGGACCAATTGGACCGTCACCTTGCTGATAGGCAATGCACAAAAGAACGAATGCGGCGAAACGCTCATGCTGTTTTCGCGGCTTGGAAACTCAGTAATGTGGCTACAAGCAAACGCGGATTTGATCGTCCGGATAAAATAGCGGGTTCATCAATCCATTTCGTATGTACAAAATACTTGATGGCCGCCCAAATTGTAGTTACAATTAAATCGTGAAGATCGTTTGGGACGAGCCGAAGCGCCTCGCCAACCTGGAAAAGCACGGGTTGGATTTTGCTGATCTCGACGAAGCATTTTTCGAAAATGCACTCGTAGCTTCAGGAAACAAGCCAAAGCGCTGGCGCGCTATCGGCGTGAATGCGGGTGGCGTCATTGTGGTTGTGTTCGTCCGTCTCGGCCGCGAAGGTATCAGCATTATCAGCATGCGTCCCGCTAGCAAGAACGAAAGGGACCTATACCATGAAAGCCTCTAAGAAACGTCGCGGTTTTACCGCTAAGGATTTGAAGGAGGTCAGCGACAGTCCTGAACTCAGCAAGGCCGACTTCGCCAAAGCCAAACCGTTCTCGGAAGTGTTCCCAGGCCTTTCCGCTTCGATCCGCAAAGGACGTGGGCCGAACAAGGCGCCTACCAAGGAACTGGTCTCGATACGCCTGAGCAGGAACGTCATCGAGTATTTCAAGAAGGAGGGCGATGGCTGGCAGACGCGGATCGATGAGACCTTGCAGAAGGCCGTCAAGCGTAAAGCCTCGTGAGCGCCGGTGATAGGGAAGGGCCGCTAAGATCTGTCCCGCATCATCAACGAGGTGAAGGGCGTCAACCGCGTGGTCTATGACGTCACGTCAAAACCGCCCGGCACGACCGAGTGGGAGTGAGAGGAAACGACGGCGAAGTTCATGCTTTCGCGCGCTCCCGTCGAATCCGCATTTTATTCTTTAGGCACTCAACACGTGACGGTCTCCCTCCCGTCCGAGCCCGTGCTCAGCCAGCGCCGACGTCGAGCAGCACCTTGCCGCCGCGTTCGACGTGAGCCACGGCGTCCTTGATGGCCGATAAGGGATAGGTCGCGGCCACCGGGGCATAAAGCCGACCCGATCGGACTAATTCGGCTGCCTCGACCACGAATGGCCGAATCTTCGCCGCGTGCTCCGGGTCGCTCAGGAAGAACCCGCGCACTGTAATCCGTTTGAAGATCAGCGCTATGCTGCTAACCGGAATGGGCGCCTTGCCCAGCGCGGAATAGGCTACGAGCATACTGTCGCGGCCGAGCAGATTGATCTGGGTCGCAGCGGACGGGCCGCCGACGCCGTCGATCGCGAGGCGAGGGGCGGCCGTTCCGAGAGCGTCCTTCACCAGGTTCAGACCTTCCGGTGTATCCACGATCACCAGATCGCCGCCCAGCGCTTTCAACTCGTCGATCAGTTCCGGTCGACGGACCAGATTGATCGTCTTGAAGCCACGCGCTTTGGCAAAGGCGATAACCGCGCGACCCACGCCCGAATTGGCGGCATTTTGGACGACCCAGTCGCCAGGTGCGAGTTCGACGAACTCACTCAGCAGCAACGCAGCGGTCGGCGGATTGATGGTCAGCATGGCGAGTTGCCGCGGATCGACATCGACGGGCAATGCGAACAGCCCTTCCGCCGGTACCACGATCCGCTCGGCCCAGGCAAAGCCATAGAGCGGGGTCAGGACGCGATCGCCGACCGTGACATTCTGCACGCCTGGACCGACGGCCAGGATTCGGCCCACACCCTCGTTGCCAATGATGCTCGGCAGGCTCGGGCGAAGCGGGTAGGTGCCACGGACCACCAGCAGGTCGTTGAGATTGATCGGGGAGAACTCGACGCCGATCAGGACTTGGCCGGGGCCTGGCGGCGGGGGTTCCGGGATCTGGACGAATTCGAGACACTCGACCGGATTGCCGAAGGCGGTGAGGTGAACGGCACGCATGGGAGCTTCCTTCTTTCGCCGGCCGCCCCTTTTTTTATATGACGAACGTAATCTTTAAAGTCAAGCCCGGAGCGATCGCCGCAATGCCGGGCAATCATCGCTTTCCATCGCAGGATACCATCGCGCGCGCCCTGAGAACTCGCGGGCGAGATATTTATCGGCATCTCGAACACGGCTCCAACGCTCCAGGTAATCATGGATGAATAAGCGTTCCAGGCGAGACCGCGACCCGCATCATCAACGGGGTTAAGGGCATCACTCGGCTTATCTATTTCCGTTGAACGGTTTGATGATATCGCGGTTGAAGACGCGGACGTTCCAATTGCGCAATATCAGCTAAAACACAGCATAAAGCCCGGCAATTTAACTGACACGAGCGTCGAACTTTGGAAGACGCTTCGAATTTGGAGCGAGCAGGTCAAAGACAATCCGCAGCTCCCATTTGAGACACTATTCAGTATCTTCACGACTGCAACTGCAACGGTGGGAAGCCGTTAAAACCATTGCGCAGGGAGGCCGGATCGATCCGGTGAACCTGTGGTGACTACTCGTATGCTTTTCACTTTTGCATACGAGGCTGCGGGTGCATCCGGCGCCCGGTCTTCCCTGCGCCCTCTCTTCTCGAAGGGCAAGGTTCACGCATCACTCGGGCGCTATCCGCGCCGCGGGAACGAATGCGCGTGCTTATCCGGCTGTTTGAAATGTGAAAGATGAAGGGGTAAATTCGTGAGGCTGTGCGCTGACATGCGGCCGGCGGCGCGTCTGCCTGTCAGGCATTACTCACCGATCATTCAGTAGCTCAATATACCGCCTCGCCGATCGCTCAACCACGGCGTTACCGTCCGCCATCACGTTGCGGCCAGGAAAGGCGCCGTAGATGCGGTCGAAGCGCCATGCGGCCGCGGTGTCGGCTATTCGCTGCACGACACGTTCCGAGAGCGGCATCATGTTGGGATAGCTCCACATGAACGACACGCGCCTGGTGTCCATCGCGACCTGGAGGATATCGCCGCTGAGCAGCGCGCCGCGGCCGTCGGCGCCGTTAGCCCAGTGCAGCACCGTGCCGCCGGGATAATGGCCGCCGAGGCGGACCAGCGTCACGCCGTCCGCCAACGCCAGCGATTCACCCTCCCAAAAGCGCACGTGCGGATCGGGCCGCATCAGCCATTCCCGGTCGGCGGCATGAAGATGGACCGGGCAGTTGAACGCAGCGGCCCAGTCCTGGCAGGTCGTGTAGTAGTGCGGATGCGAGATCGCAATCGCCTTGAGCCCGCCCAAGCCCCGCACCAGCTCAATGGTCGCCTCATCGATCAGCGCCACGCAGTCCCACAGGAAGTTGCCGTGCGGTGTGCGCACCAAGAGCGCACGCTGCCCGATGCCGAAACCGGGATGGGTCTGGATCTGAAACAAGTCCGGCTCCAGCCGGGCCCAGCCGTTCACGTGGGTTTCTGTAAGCGCTCGCAGAGTCGTCCATTGCTGACCCTGACGGGGAACGAATTGCCGCTCGTCCTCGCAGATTGGACAATGCGCCGGAGGGTTTGGCGCCTCCGAAAACGATGTGCCGCAGGTCTTGCAAAGGTGAACCGGCATTGGATGTCTCCGTGGAAGCCACTCGTGGGGCGGATGAGGTGCGGGCGCGATGCATTATATCTTGCCGCGTCGCGTTCGCGACGGGTTGCGCCCGGTTGCAGCGCAAGATTGCCATTTGGTCTGGTCAGGAGGATGCTGTCGCCGGGTAGGCACCACGGAGAGCAGCATGAGCAAAGCCGGTCTCGACAACCGCCACCGCAACCACGATGGTGAAATCAGCCACAAGCATGGCAACACCCTCGTCGGTACCTTGCGCAAGATTTACGGACCAGGTTTTGCTGCCGGCTATCCCGCGACCGAGAAATTGAGCGAAGTCATGATTCAGTTGAACGAGACGTCGCTGAGCCAGCTCCGACGCGATCATGAGACCCGCCATCTGGAGCACAAGATCGCCAAGGCGTCGAAATAAGCTCTGGCGGCGCTCAGCATCAGGGCAGGTCGGCGCCGGACCCCGGGCCGGCTCAGCCTTGATACGCAAACAGCTCGACGGGCTCGTTGAAGCCGCGCACGGGAAATTCGCCGAGGCGCTCGAGCTCGAAATCGCTTTTGACGAGATCGGCGAACGCCTGGGACAGGATCACCTTCTTTCCCACTTGCTTGGTGAGCGCCTCTAAGCGTGAAGCCATGTTGACCGCGGGACCGATGACGGTGAAGTCGAGACGGGCGCGCGACCCGATATTGCCGTACATGACGTCCCCGACATGGACGCCAATACCGAAATTGAGCGGCGCACGTCCGGTTTCGCCGTTCTCTTTGTTCAGGGCCATCATGGCCTGACGCGCCTCGCTCACGGTGCGCAGCAGATTGGCGCAGGCATTTGGCTCGCTGAGCGGAAAGATCGCGAGCAGGCCGTCGCCCATGAATTTCAGGATCTCCCCGCCATGCCGCGCAATCGGTTCCGATATGGCGTCAAAATAGCCGTTGAGCAGATCGATCACGTCGTCGCGCGGCCAGTTGTCCGAGATATGCGTGAAATCTCTGAGGTCGCAGATCATGATCGCGGCGCGCACTGTCGTGCCGGTTCCGCGCCGGGTCGCGCCCGCCAGAATGAGTTCGCCGGCATGCGATCCGACATAGGTTTCCAGCAGCGTGCGCGCCAGGCGGTTCTTGACCCGGATCTCGCTGACCAGCGCCAGGATCGGCAACAGTTTTTGCAGGCTGGCGATATGCGCATCGTCGAAACCGCCCGCACGGTCGGTCGCAAAGGTCACGACGTGCCGCTTACCGAGCGTATGGTAGAGCGGCCACGCCACATAGTCGGTCAGGCCTTTTCCCCGCATCTCGTCATAGACGGCGTGCTTGCGGCCGAGCGCGGGGTCGGTTTCGAGATTTTCGCGCACTTCGGTCGCACCGTCATGGATTTCGGAGACCGGACTGCCAATGTATGAGGGGCGCTCCCTGACATCGTGGTCCGCTCGCGTCATCTCGGTGCCGGGCACGCCGTCGGCCCACATGATCTTGGCGCCGAGCCATTGCGGATGCTGGATCACCACATGGAGCGTCGCGCGCTTGAGGGGGATGTCGGCACGCTGCAACCGGAGGCACATTTCGGCAAAGATGTTGTCGATAAAGCGCTCATCGCGCGCATCGTTGGTCAGCCAGTGCAGGACGTCGTTGTCGGAATACGCGGTGGCGGGATCGATCTTTGGCGGCGCGTTCATGTCTGGCTCCGGAGGCGGGCGGGGCGGTGCAAGGTATGTCGTGTCTCGCCCCGATGACGTCAATGGACACCTGGAGATCCGGCTGGGCTACGTTCCCCGGACGCTGCGCAGCGCGTTAGCGGTGCGCTGCTGATCCGGGGTCCAATTCACAACGCCAACCGTCATTCTCCGATGTGCAACTGCACATCGTAGATGCGCCGGAAGGCGCAGGCCCGGAATCCATTCCTCCAAGCATTCGTGCGGCACCATGGATTCCGGGTCTGGTCCTTCGGACCATCCCGGAATGACAAGCGTTGACATCCAAAAATATATACAATAGTGTATATACATGGAAATGCAGTTAAAGCTGTTTCACGCCCTGGCCGATCCGGCCCGCCTTCGCATCGTGCAAACGATGAAAGCGGGCGAGTGCGCCGTCGGCGACATTGTCGCGCGCATGGACATCGAGCAATCCGGCGTGTCGCGACACCTGCGGATCCTCGCCGAGGCCGGCATCGTGCAGATGCGCCCCGATGGGCAAAAGCGTCTCTATTCGCTGCGGAAGGAGGCGTTCGACCAGCTTGAAGCATGGGTCGCCGCCTATCGCCGCCACTGGGAAGCGAGGCTCGATCGATTTGGCGCGGCGCTGCAACGGGGCCGGCCTGGCTCAAAAACCAGCTCTCGGGAGAAATCCTCATGACAACGGCACCCGCAACCGCGAGAGCGCGATTTTCGATCCAGCGGTCCTATGCCGCCTCGATCGAGGAGGCCTGGGCGCTATGGACGACAAAGCCCGGCATTGAATCCTGGTGGGGGCCGGAAGGATTTGAAGTCACCGTGACGTCGCTGGACCTGCGCCCCGGCGGCGAGTTGGTATACGTGATGACCGCCATGGCGCCGGATCAGGTGGCGTTCATGAAGCGGGCCGGCATGCCGCTCTCGACCGAGTGCCGGGTCACTTATACCGAGATCGTTCCACCGAGCCGGCTGGCCTATAAAACCCTCGCCGATTTCATTCCCGACGTGACGCCGTACGAAGTCGCCACGGTCGTCGAGTTGAAGGCCGCGGACGATGGCGTCAAGCTCGTCATCACCTTCGATGCGATGCATGACGATGTCTGGACGGAACGCGCCCGTGCCGGTCACGAGAGCCAGCTGCGCAAACTCGATGCGCTTCTCGTCGGCAGAGATTAGGTCCCGCACGCTTAAAGTCCGTGTTTGCACGAGGAGAGCCCAGGCATGTTCAAGAAAGTCGCCTTCACCATGTATCCGGTCAATGACATGGCGCGTGCCGAGCTTTTCTATCGGGAGACGTTGGGTCTCGGTCCAGGTTCGGGATCGGTCGAGCACGGCTGGGTCGAGTTCGATCTGCCGGGTGGCGGGTGTCTGGCCTTGACGACACATTCCGGCTCCAAGCCGAGCGCCGGTGCTGGCGGAACGATCGCGTTGGAGGTGTCCGACCTCGACGGCCTTGTGCAGGAACTCAAAGCCAAGAATGTCACGCTGCCGGCGACGGACATCCAGAGTCCGGTTTGCCGCATGGCCGTGTGCATCGATTCCGAGGGCAACAAGATCGTATTGCATCAACTGAAGCGGAAGGCGGAGCCGGCACCGGCCTAGAAGCCGGCGCTCGCGGCTTTCGCAAATTGCCCGACTAGCGCTCCGATTCCTAGTAACTCATCAATTCTGGTCCGGCTTTGAACTTGAAGTTCCTATGACGAGCCCGCCGCACGCGGCTTTCGGGCTTTGCCGGCAGCGCCCGAGCGGCGCTTCACGTGATCGATGAAGGCGCGCAGCTTCGGCATCATTTGGCGGTTGCCAGGGTAGTAGAGGAACAAACCCGGCGCCATGGGCGCGAAGCGTTCCAGCACGCGCACGAGTTTCCCCGCTTTCACCGCTCCGGCAGCGATCGGCCCGGGCACTTGCGCCAGGCCCAATCCTTCGACGGCCGCGCCAAGCACCGTGGGCACGTCGTTGGCGATGAAAGGTCCTGAAACGATGACTTCGACCGCCTCGTTGCCGTTGACAAAGGACCATGGCGCGATCGACCCGTTCGCGCGGCGCATCCGCAGGCAGGCGTGCTGGCGCAGATCGTCGATGAGTTCCGGCCGCTGCCGCCGACGCAGATAGTCGGGGCTGCCGACCACGGCCAGCGGATGCGACGGCTTCAGACGCACCGCGATCATGTCGGCCTCGATGAACTGGCCTTGCCGGATGCCGGCGTCAAATCCTTCGGCGGCGATATCGACCAGATCCGGGCTTGCGGCGATTTCGACCTCGATATCGGGATAGGCCTGGCAGAACGGCGCGATCAGCGTCTCCAGCAGGGTCGGCACCACCGCCCGCGGCGCCGTGAGGCGCAACAGCCCGGTCGGCCGCTGCCCGAGGTCGCGCGCGACCGCGCTGGCGGCGACGAGTTCCTCGAAAGCGGGCTTTGCACGCGAAAGGAATCGCTCGCCGGCTTCGGTCAAGCCGACGCTGCGCGTGGTGCGCATGAAGAGCGCCGCGCCGACGCGCGTCTCAAGCGCGCGCACCGCCTGGCTCATCGCCGACGGTGTCACCCCGAGTTCCGCGGCGGCTTTCCGAAAACTGCGGTGCTGGGCAACGCTGAGGAATGCCTCGACGCCGTCGAGCGCGCCCTGCCTGACTGTGAAGTTCTGCTTCATAGCCCGTCCATATTATCGCGGATAGTTACTCGCGGAAAGCCGCTTTACATCGGGTTTGCAAAACAGACGCGTCGCCGATGTCGAGCGGGCGTTCGCGACATCGAGTGTTCGCGGCATCGGGGCCATCTCGAAGAACGGAGGCGATCACCGTGACGGAGCAACCAGACCAATGAACGCAATCCGTAACGTCGCCTTGGCGCTCGCCTTCACCCTGACAGGAGCTACTTCCATGACCAGTTCATCCGTTGCCCAAACCCAAGCCCCCCAAGTCCAAGCCCAGGCCCTCTCGCCCATAACCACCGGCGTGTTGGTCATCCTGACCCCGAAAACCGGCGTCACGCGTGAACAGGTCATGGCGGTCATGCCAGCCGAAATTCGGGAGACCGTGCAGCTCTATCTGAATGGGAAGATTCGGGAATGGTACTCGCGTGGCGATGGTCGCGGAGCCGTCTTCCTGCTGGATACCAGGGATGTCGCCGAGGCAGAGGCGATCATGGAAGCCCTTCCGCTGGCCAAGGAAAAAATTATCGACCACGAGTACATCGCCGTCGGTCCTCTCTTTCCACTGCGCCTGCTCATGGCCAATCCGTCGCGGTGACGTGGAGGGACTTTCGGACGCACGATGATCAACGGAGCACCACAATGCAAGACGCGACGCTTTCCCGGCGCCACATGCTCTCGGCGGTCAGCGCGCTGACCATCGGCGCGGCCTTCGCTGCGCCGTCCAAGGCTGCTGCTGCCGAACCCAGAGGGGCAGGCCCAGAGCCGACATCCTGGGTCGATCCGGCGATGCCCGAGGTGACGCATCGGATGATCGCAACGAACGGCATCCGCCTGCATGTGGCCGAGCAGGGCGAAGGCCCGCTCGTCATCCTCTGTCACGGCTTTCCCGAGTGCTGGTATTCCTGGCGGCATCAGTTGCGGGCACTCGCGAAGGCTGGCTTCCGAGCGGTGGCACCCGACTTGCGCGGCTATGGGCGAAGCGACCGTCCGGAGGACGTGGAGACATATACGATTCTCCATGACATCGGCGACATCGTGGGTCTCATCGATGCTCTAGGTGCCAAGCAGGCGGTGATCGCCGGACACGACATCGGCGCTGCGATCGCATGGCAGTCGGCGCTTCTGCGCCCCGACATTTTCCGGGCCGTCATCGCACTCAGCCCGCCGTTCCGCTCGCGGGGGTTTGGCGATCAAGGGCCGCCGACGACGCTGATGCCGCGGAACGAAAATGCAGTGTTTTACCAACTTTACTTTCAGACACCTGAGGCGGAGGCGGGGCTCGGGCGCGACATCCGTCGCGTGTTCCGTTCCCAGTTCTTCGCGCTCTCGGGGGACAGGCCGCCGTCCGCGGGTGGAGGGTTCGCTGCCGGGATGGTGCCCCGGAAGGGGGCTCTCCTGGCCGAACCGCCGTCCTTGCCGGCCTGGGTCACCGAGTCCGACATCGATGTTTACGTCGCGGAATTCACGCGGAGCGGATTCCATGGAGCGCTTGCCTGGTGGCGCAATATCGATCGCAGCTGGGGGTGCTGGCTGCCTTCGCCGGCGCGGCGGTGACCGTTCCCGCGCTCTACATGGCGGGCGACCGCGATTTTGTCGCCGCCGTTTTCTCTGAGGACATCGCGAAGCAGTCGGTACTCGTCCCCAGGCTCCGGCCGGCGATCACGCTGCCGGGTTGCGGACATTGGACCCAGCAGGAACGCGCTCCAGAAGTCAGCGCCGCCATGATCGACTTCCTTCGAAGCCTGTAAGCAAGGAAGCCGCGACAACCACCTAAAGGCCAGGATAAGGATCTGCCAAGTGCCCCCAGATTTTAACTTTCCCTTCGTTCTAAGCGTTCTCGGCGGCTTCGTCGCCAGCACTGTCATGGCGAGGCTCTATGTCTGGCCAGTGCTTCGTTCAATGCCGCGATACGACGCGCTGAGAGTCCTTGCCGCCGTGAGTGCGTTTCGGTTTGAAGGCATGAACTTTATGGTGGTTGGATTCGTGTCTCCCCAATTGCCCTCTTGGTTCGGTAGCCAAGTCGGATGGGGCGACTTCGCAGCGGCGGTGCTGGCGCTTCTTTCCATGGCGGCACTCACATGGCGCTGGACTTTCGCCCTTCCGATCGTCTGGATCTTCAATCTGGAGGGAACGGCCGATCTATTGAACGCCTACTTCAATGGCGTCACGCGAATTCCTGACCCGGGCCTGTTCGGCGCCGGCATCTACATTCCGACCCTTTATGTTCCGATACTGCTCGTCAGCCACACGCTTGCTTTCATAATCCTGTCGAGGGCGCAATTGGATCCAAAAAAATCGTGAACTTCCGAACGACCTTTCCGAGCAAACTGCCCGACGGGCAAATCAACGCGCACCTCGCGCAAACCAAAGTCCATCCCCTCGGCGAAAAATAAATCTCTTCGCCATTTGGTAGAAGCAGCCTTAGTGATTCCAACAGTCCCGCCTCGTCAAGAGGGGCGTATCGCGATCGTCACGAACGTGGAGCGGGATGCGGTGGCCGCTTTGTTGTGCGTAGACGACGTGCATCGATGCGGACGGCGAAGCCGTGTGGTCCTGACTTCTCGACGCTGAAGTCAAATTGACGATGACGCTTGCGCGTCACGTCGATGACGGTGACAAGAAAGCCCGATCACCGGGGAGAGCACGGAGGAACCCGTTAAAACCATTGCGCAGGGAAGGCCGGATCGATCCGGCGAACCTGTGGTGGCTAACTCATGTGCTTTTTATTTCGCGCATGAGACTGCGGGTGCTCGCCGAGCGCCCGGTCTTCCCTGCGCCCTCCTGTTGGAGAGGCAAGGTCTGAGGATCACTCGGGCGCGCCTCTCGCGCCGCGAGACCGATTGCGGCTGTCTGCTCGGCTGTTTGAAATCGTGATGATGAGACCGAGATCACGCCATCACAGATGGCGGGTCTCGCCTGGCTCCTCCAGCCATTTGTTATCGCGGCCGTTGAAGTATCGGACTGGCGCATTGGCGAGTTCGGCCGGATCGACATCGTCAAGCGCCGATAGGCGGACGGACACATAGTCGCCGCCGATCGCCTCGACATGACCGTAGCCGAAGCTCTGTACGCCGCAGGTTCGGCAAAACGGATGATGCGTGGTGTTGGTCCCGAACTGGTAATCGGTGAGCGCGTCCTTGCCTGCGAGCAGGCGGAAGGCATCGGGCTTGACGGTCACGCCCCAATTGCGGGTCTTGGTGCAGATCGAACAGTTGCATCGGCCGGTGCCGGCGGAGAGATCAAGATCGGCCTCGAAGCGGACGGCGCCGCAGTGGCAGCTGCCGGAATATGTCTTCAACATCGCTGTTTTCACCCTCCATAACGTTCGGAGGAAGCATAACTAGGCGCTGCTGCCACCATTCTGTCAGCATGCATCAGCAGGGGAACACCGATGTCCGAGCCGCCGCCGCTCCCGGCGCCGTTCTGGAAACTTGCAACGACGTTGTGGCTGGCTTCGTTGGCAGGCGCTGTCCTCGTCCTGCCTTACGTGCTCACGCTGCAACAGGCTGCGCTCGCAGCCGCCGTCGCGCGCACGCATATGAGCGCCGTCCAGCTTCTGCTGATCTCCACTGTTCAAACGGCGGTGTTGCTCCTGATCGCGGTGCTCGCAGGTCTCTGGGCCTCGCGCCGGCTGGGTCTTGCGGTCCCGCTGGTCTCAGCGTGGTTGACGCGGCAGCCATTGCCTCGCGATGCCGGCCGCACGCTGCTCTGGGCATTCGCGATCGGCCTCGCCGTGGGCGCCGTCCTGATCCTGCTCGACACTTTCGTATTTGCGCACATGCCGTCGGTAGCCGGCCTCGTGAAGTCGACGCCCGGCGGTGTAGGGCCAGGCGCCTGGCAGGGGCTGCTGGCCTCGTTTTACGGCGGGATCGACGAGGAGATCCTGTTGCGGTTCGGCCTGATGTCGGTGCTGGCGCTGGCGTTACGCGCGGTATGGCGGAGGCGCGACGCCGATCTTCCGCCCGCCGTCTTCTGGATCGCCAATATTCTGGCCGCGCTGCTGTTTGGTCTCGGGCATCTTCCGGCGACCGCAGCGCTGGTGCCGCTTACGGCCGCAGTGGTGCTGCGCGCTATCGTGTTGAATGGTGTGGCCGGAATCGTCTTCGGCGTATTGTTCCGCCGTTACGGCCTGGAATGGGCGATGCTGTCGCACTTCGGCGCCGATATCGTGCTGCACGTCATCGGCTAGGGAGCCAACAAGCGCCGGCGCGTTCGCCTCGCGCCGGCATCGCTGATGGCACCTGCGGTTGCACATCGGAGAATGGCGGAAGCGGGCTGTGTCCACGGCAATTTCTTCGTATCCCGTGTCGGTCCCGGCGTTCCCTGTTCGTCGTATGGGAAGGGATTCCCGAACCGAGGCGGCGCTCCGGGCCGCCGGTAGCGCGTCACGGGCGACCGTCCGGATATGCAAGGTGGCTTCATGAAGCTCTATTACTCCCACAACCTCAATCCGCGCGTTGCCGTGGCCGTTGCCCGTTATCTCCAAAGCCCGGTCGAGTATGTCCGCGTCAACCCCCGCCATCCGGATCAGATCGCCTCGTTCCGCGCCATCAACCCAAACGCCCTGGTGCCGGTGCTGGCCGAAGGAGAACGCGTTCTCTGGGAGACCGACGCGATCGCCTGCCGGCTCTCGGAGATATCGGGCTCAACGTTCTGGAGAGGCGGCGGGGCGTTGTCCGAGATGGTGATGTGGATCAGCTGGAGCGCCTATCATCTGACGAGAGCCGCCGATCCTCTCTATTTTTACCGCGTTGTCGCGCCGACGTTCTCGGACGAAAAGCCCGATCCGGCCGTCCTGAACGAAGCGCTTCGTGACTTTCGGCAGCACGCGGCTGTCCTTGAAGGTCACCTTGGGAATCGAACCTGGATTCTGGGAGATCAGATATCCTACGCCGACTTCAGGGTCGCCACGCCGCTGCCGTTCGCCGAAGCCGCCGGCCTGCCATTGCCAGAGTTTCCAAATGTGAGCCGGTGGCACCGGCAACTATGCGAGATTGACGCGTGGCGCGATCCGTTCGGCGGCTTGCAGTGACGGCGAGGTTGGACTGACAGCCGAGTTGGAATCGTCGCGGGCGAAGCGGCCTTGACCGATTTTCCCAGCCCGGGGCTTGACCAATCCATAGCTGCATGGTTATACGTCCATCAATAACCACTGAGTTATTGATTTACGATGCCCAACGCTCACGACGTGCTGTTTCGAACACTGGCCGATCCGACCCGGCGGGCCATCTTCGAACGGTTGTGCCGGGAAGGGGAACAGACGGTTGCGGCACTCACCGCGCGTTCCGGTGTTTCACAACCGGCGGTCTCGAAACACCTCGGCCTCTTGAAGCGAGCCAAGCTCGTGCGCGACCGCCACGAAGGCCGCCAGACGCATTACAGCGCGCAGCTGAACGCGCTGGCCCCCCTGATCGACTGGACCAGCCGGATGACCGGCTTCTGGCAGAGCCGGTTCGATCAACTCGAGGATTTGCTGAAAAGGATGGATCAATGAGCCAGCAAACTGAGACGCTTTCCGTCGTTGTCGAACGCGAGTTTCCGTTTCCGCCGGAACGGCTGTGGCGCGCGCTCACCCAGCCTCATTTGATGGAGGAGTGGCTGATGAAGAACGATTTCAAGCCTGACGTCGGGCACAAGTTCAGTCTGCGCGGCGACTGGGGCGGCGTGCTCGACTGCGAGGTCCTCGCCATCGAGCCGCACAAGACCCTAACTTACACCTGGAATCATGCGCATCCCGACGCCGCTTACAATTTGATGAGCGTCGTGACATTCATGCTCACGCCGACCGGCGGCGGCACCCATCTGCGCGTTGAGCAAGCGGGTTTCCGCAAGGATCAGCCGCAGGCCTTTGGCGGCGCACGGTTCGGCTGGCAGAAATTCCTCGAGAACCTCGATCAAGTCGTGGCGCGGAACGATTGAAGGGGCGGCGAGCCCTCGTCACGGACAACCAATTACACAGGGGGATCAAATGATGCGGACGGTTATTCGCTGGATTCATATTATCTGTGCGATCCCGATCATCGGCTATATCTATAGTCCGTTCGTCAACCTTCCGGATTATGCCCCGCCGACGCGGTTCGTGTTCTTTCCGGTCATGCTGCTGTCGGGGCTATGGATGTGGAAGGGACATCTTGTTCGCCGGATGATGTCCGGAAAGCCGGCTGAAGGCAGCTTCACATGAATGCATCCGAACAGATCGATCAACTGATCGAGCGGACGGCGGACTGGCGCGGCAAGACTCTTGCCAGCGTCCGCAAGATCATTCTCGAGGCGGACAAGGAGATCGTCGAGGAATGGAAATGGATGGGAAGCCCGGTGTGGTCGCGCGACGGCATCATTGCGGTCGGCAATCCGCACAAGGGCAAGGTGAAACTCACCTTCATGTACGGCGCCAAGCTCGCCGATCCCGACAAGCTGTTCAACGCCGGCTTCGAAGGCAACGAGCGCCGCGCGATCGATTTTTTCGAAGGTGACAAGGTCAATGCGCGGGCACTGAAGGACCTCATCCGCGCCGCCGTCGAATATAATCAGGCCAGGAAGCCGACGAAGGCGCCTGCGGCAAAGGCAAAGAAGGCCGCAACGGCGAAAAAGGCCGGCAAGCGATAGGCTTGCTGTGCGGGCGTGGCGGAAAGGCCACAATGGCCCGCGGAAGCGGTTCAGCGATCGTGGAACTGCGTCAAAAAAATTTGGCAGGGCTGTCGGCTCCGGTCCATTCTGTTCGTCTTTTATCCAGCAAGACGCGTCATGGAGCCAAAAATGGAAAGTTCTCGCTATCGCTGGGTGATTGTCGCGGCCGGAGGGCTGCTCGGCTGTGTCGCGATCGGCGGCATGTTTTCGCTGCCGGTCCTGCTTCAGCCGATCGCGCGTGACACCGGCTGGTCCGTGACCGGCGTCTCCAGCGCCATGACCATCGGCTTTCTGGCGATGGCGCTCACCAGCGTGATCTGGGGCACGTTGTCCGACCGGTTCGGACCGCTGCCCGTGGTGCTGACGGGTTCGATCGTGATTGCGGCGTCTCTCGCGCTCGCAAGCCTCGCGACCTCGCTGATCGCGTTTCAAATCCTTTTCGGCGTGATGATCGGCGGGGCCACGGCTGCGATCTTCGCGCCGATGATGGCGACCGTCACCGGCTGGTTCGACACCCATCGCAGCCTCGCGGTGTCGCTGGTATCGGCCGGCATGGGCATGGCGCCGATGACGATGGCGCCGCTCGCCGCCTGGCTCGTCTCTAATCACGACTGGCGCACCTCGATGCAGATCCTGGCCGTGGTCGTGGCCGCGATCATGATTCCGGTCTCGCTGTTGGTTCGCCGCCCGCCGGCGTTCGATGCGCCCGCCGCGCCGTCGTCAGGCGAAGCGCCGCCGAATATTTCGCTCACCGAAGCGCTGCGCTCGCCGCAATTCATCATTCTGCTCGCGACCAACTTCTTCTGCTGCGCGACGCATTCCGGCCCGATCATCCATACCGTGAGTTACGCTGTCTCCTGCGGCATTCCGATGATCGCGGCGGTCACGATCTATAGCGTCGAAGGCCTTGCCGGCATGGGCGGGCGGCTCGCCTTCGGTCTGCTTGGCGACCGCTTCGGCGCCAAGCGCGTGCTGGTGACGGGCCTGTTGCTGCAGGCGTTCGGCGCGCTGGGTTACGTTTTTGCGCAGCATCTCGCCGAGTTCTACGCCGCTGGCGCGTTGTTCGGCTTCATCTATGCCGGCACCATGCCGCTTTTTCGGTGCTGGTGCGCGAAAATTTCCCGCTGAAGATGCTGGGTACCGTGATCGGTGGCCTGTCGATGGCGGGAAGCCTCGGCATGGCGACGGGCCCGATCGCCGGCGGCCTGATCTACGATACCTATGGCAGCTACGCCGGGCTCTACGTCGGTTCTTGGGCCGTCGGCCTCGGTGCGTTCTTCATCATCCTGACCTTCAGGCCGTTTCCGAGAGAGCAGGCGCAACCTGTTGCCGTACCGGCATAACTGGGCCGGGAACTTTACCGCAACACGCCGCCGGTCTGATCGACCGGCCGCATTTTTTCATGGAGCGTGACTCCTTTTCGGCTCCTCAGACGTCCTTGCTCCATCAACAGGAGATCAGACATGTCGATGTCATCCGACCAGAAAAGTGCCGCGCTGCCCGCCAACACCCCACCGATCGTCTCCCAAAAGGAGTGGCAGGCCGCCTGGCAAGCCATGCTCGTCAAGGAAAAGACCGTGCTGCGTGCCCGCGACGAGCTGGCGGCCGAACGCCGTCGGATGCCGTGGATGGCGGTCGAGAAGTCCTACACATTCGACGGGCCGGCGGGAAAGGTGAGCCTGCGCGACCTGTTCGAAGGCCGCCATCAGTTGATCGTCTACCGCGCATTCTTCGAGCCTGGCGTCCATGGCTGGCCGGACCATGCCTGCATCGGCTGTTCGCTGGGTGCCGATCAGGTCTCAAATCTGATGCACCTGAACGCGCGCGACACCACGTTGGTTTACGCCTCGCGTGCACCGCAGGCCGACATCGCGCGGCTGAAGGCGCGCATGGGTTGGGAGCAAATTCCCTGGGTCACGATCACCGACAGCTTCGACGCGGACTTTGGCGTCGATGAATGGCACGGCCACAACGCCTTCATCCGCGACGGCGAGCGCATCTTCCGCACCTATCTGATCAACAGCCGCGGCGACGAAGCGATGGGCACGGTCTGGAGCTATCTCGACATGACCGCGCTCGGGCGTCAGGAGGTTTGGGAGAAATCGCCGGAGGGCTATCCGCAAGAACGCCCCTACAAGTGGTGGAACTGGAACGACAGCTACGTCGCCAATGCCGCGCCGGACCCGAAGTGGGTCGCCGTGTCGGACGCCGGCGAAGCCGCATTTCGCAACCGCGACGCCAGGGCGAAAACATGACCGCAACGAGCGCGAGCGGCACCACGCGCGGTGCCGGCGAAAGCACCGTCGCCGCGCCTGCCGTCGCAAGATTTCTTCATCTCGCGGCGTCGCCGACCTTCGCACTGATGGCGCTATCGACGTTTATTCTCGACAGCGGTGGGCCGGGCGCGCTTTGCGCCGCCGTCGGCGGCTCCGGCTTCAACGGCATGGCACCGATGTATCTCTTGATGGCGGTCTTTCATCTGACGCCATGGCTGAAGCTGATGTCGCGGCAGCACGCGTAGGCGAATGCCGCCGTGACTCTTTTCGCAGGTCTCGATCGTTCTGGGTACATCGGAACAACGGAGAGACACCATGAACCTGAAAGACACAAACGTCGTCGTGACCGGCGGAAGCCGCGGGCTCGGATTGGGACTGGTCGAGGTGCTGGCCGCGCGCGGGGCTAAAGTGACGGTTATTGCCCGCGACGGCGATGCGCTGGCCGCGGTGCGGGCCAAGTTCGACGTCGCCGTGATCTCGGCTGACATCACGGACGAGCCCGAAGCCTACCGTATTCTGTCCGAGATCAAGCCCGAGGTGCTGGTGCTGAACGCCGGCGCCAAGCCGCCGATGGGCCGGCTCGATCAATTGAGCTGGCAGGATTTCAGCGCGACCTGGGAGACCGACGTCAAGGCGGGTCTCTACTGGATGCAGGCAGCGCTGAAGACGCCGCTGAAGCCCGGCAGCCGCGTGCTGGTTGGATCGAGTGGCGCGGCCCAAAACGGCTCGCCGTTGTCGGGCGGCTATGCCGGCGCCAAGCGCATGCTGTGGCTGATGGCGAAATACGCCAACGGCGTCTCGATGCAGAACAAGCTCGGAATCCATTTTCAGGCGATCGTGCCGCAACAGATCATCGGCGATACCGGGGTCGGTGATGTCGGCGCGGCTGCCTATGCGCGCGCCGCAGGGATCGGACGCGAGGCGCTTCTGGCGCGGTTCGGAGCGCCGATGCCGCCACGGGATTTCGGCGAGAAAGTCGTTTCCGTGCTCGAAGACGCGAAATACGCTGACGGCGTGGTCTTCGGGCTCAAGGGCGACACAGGAGTGACCATGATCGAGGGAGCAACGGCTTGAAGGAAGGCCCATCTTCGCCGCATCGCGATCCGAGGGCGGAGCTCATGGCGCTAACCGCCGAGCTTCGCCCCGAACTGCACCGCTACTGCGCGCGGCTGATGGGGTCGGTGATCGATGGCGAGGACGTGGTCCAGGATACGCTGGCGCGCGCGCTTGTGGCGCTCGACGAGATCAAGGACATGCCACGGCTTCGTCCGTGGCTGTTTCGGATCGCGCACAACCGCGCGCTCGATCTGTTGCGTAGCCGCGCCGTGCGCAGGGCCGAGCCGATCGAAGCGGCTTCCGACGTCGCCGACGAGGCAAGCGCGGATCCGATGGAGACCTTGATGCGTCAGGAAGCGGTCGAGACGGCGGTATCGCGCTTTGCGGAGCTTCCGCTCATGCAGCGCAGCGTCGTCATCCTCAAGGACGTGCTCGATGAATCGCTGAAAGATATCGCCGATCTGCTTGACCTCACGGTCGATGCCGTGAAGGCGCATCTGGCGCGGGGGCGAGCGCGGCTTGCCGAGATCAATGCGCTGGCCGCGACGCATGCGGCCGCGAGGCCGGTTTCCGAGGCCGTCGCGCGATATGTCGCGATGTTCAATACCCAGAACTGGGATGGCTTAAGGGCGCTGCTGGCCGATGATGTGAAGCTGCATCAGTCGACTTATCCAGTGCGCCTCGGATCGGCCGAGGTTGGCAGGTTCTTCACGATCTACGCCACACTCGGGGGGGTGCGGCTTCAGCCGGCCTGGGTCGAGGGCAGGGAAGTGATCGCCGTGTTCGAGCCGGGCGCAGGCGCCACCCCCAGCTACTTCATGTGGATCGAATGGAAGGATGGCCGCATCAGCTTGATCCGCGACTATCGCTATGCGCGCTATATCGTCGACGACGCAAAACTCCTGCTGGCGCCGGATGGCGACACCGCGCCGAATAAGAACGCGCACTAACGAACATTTGCTGGTTCCCGACGGTTGACATTCTCCGCATGCACAATATCCAGCGGTGAACAGATCGAACCAAAGGCAGGAACCGATGACGCGCGTGCGCTGTGTGACTGAGATGGGAATGGGCGTAGACGTCCATGGCCGGGACGCGACCAAGGCGGCAAAGCGCGCGGTATCGGACGCGATCCGCCATTCCAGCCTCGGCTTCTTCCGGATGCTCGGCAAGACCGCTAACGACATGTTCGTCGACGTCACGATCGCTGTACCGAATCCCGAAGCCGTCGATACCGAGGCGGTCGCAAAGGAATTGCCTTACGGAACGAAGAAGGTCACCGCGGTCAAAGGCGGCCTCGAGATTCCCTCTGACATCGGCAACGACCCCATTCTGATTGCGAACGCCGCCGTGATCGTCAGTTTCGACGACGGAAAGTAGCCATGTCGGATCTTTCCGCCTTTCCGATCACCAAGCGCTGGCCCGCGCAACATCCCGAGCTGCTTCAGCTTTATTCGCTGCCGACTCCGAACGGCGTCAAGGTCTCGATCATGCTGGAGGAGATCGCCTTGCCGTACGAGGTGCACCTCGTCGACTTCAACAAGGACGATCAGAAGACTCCGGAATTTCTCTCGCTCAACCCAAATGGCAAGATTCCGGCGATCATTGATCCGAATGGCCCCGGCGGCAAACCGCTTGGCCTGTTCGAGTCCGGCGCGATCCTGCAATATCTCGCCGACAAGACCGGCCAGCTGCTGCCGGCCGATGCCGCGCGCCGCTATCAGACCATTCAATGGCTGCATTTCCAGATGGGCGGCATCGGACCGATGTTCGGCCAGGTCGGCTTCTTTCATAAATTCGCCGGCAAGGAGATCGCCGACAAGCGGCTGCTCGAACGCTACGTGAATGAATCGAAGCGGCTGCTGGGCGTCATCGACTCCGGCCTTGCCGGACGGCAGTGGATCATGGACGACGAATACACCATCGCCGATATTTCGATGCTCGGCTGGGTGCGCAACCTGATCGGCTTTTACGGCGCCAGAGAGCTGGTCGCGTTCGATGGCTTCGTCAATGTATCGGCCTGGCTCGATCGTGGCCTGGCGCGGCCGGCAGTCAAGCGCGGGCTGGACGTTCCAAAGCGCCCCTGAGGCTGTGGTCCGATGCTAGGCGGCGCTGGCGGCCCATCGAGTGTACTTGCGATTTACGAGCGCGCTCACGTTAATCTATTATTCGCGACACGCACCGTTGCTTTTTCGCAGCTTGCATCGACCGTGACGGCGGCTTTCGTCACTTTTCCGGACGCTGCCGTGTTGTTGTTGATATCGGCGTTTCTCGACTTTCCGATTAAGATCGAGCTGTTGGGTTTGAGGCCGTAGAATTGACCGGCATCGTAAGCGGTGCCGCGAAGGAACGTCTGGCCGATGGAGTTGCCGATGATTTTGACGCCGTCGGCGTTGGCGACAAAAATCGCGTAGATGTTGGAATCGTTTATATGGTTGCCTTCGATGGTGACGTTGCGGTTCTGAAGATTGTTCTGAAAACCTTTCGCGCCTGCGGGGCAGGTCATGCCGATATAGATGGTGCCGATTGCGTCGTTACCGGCCGTCATCTCATTGGCGCCGGCAATACTGTGGGTAAACCGATTATTCCGGAATACGAGGTTCTCGGCAAAGCCAGATTCCGACCAGAAGCCGATATCACTGCCGGCCTGTAGTGCAACTCCCGAAGAATAAGTGAACTGGCAGTCTTCGACGAGCGCGTTCGTTCCTTTGATGAGGACACGGCCGCAGGCGTGAAAGGAACTCCGCCGGATTGTGGTGCCGGCGCCAATCCGGCTCAGCGAGGTGATGGAATCACCGACCTTGAGAGGAAGGTCCTGCTGAAGAACAACGTCGTAAATCAGATCCGGCTGGGTGGTCGGGCTTTTGTTCTTCCAGAGCGCGGCAATCTGGCCCTTCAGGTTGGGGGCGTGGGATTTGGTCAACTGTTCGATCCTGGTTCGTCCGAGCGAACGGGATGTCGCGCGGTCGCAGCTTTCGATCTGGTCGCCGGCGGCGAGGCCGATGTCCCATTTGGGCGTGAGCAGATAGCGCCGCGGCCCCGATTTCTGCACCACGTAATAATAAAAACCGTGCACGTTGACGGCGTCATCGGACGTATTGGCGAACGTGCAGTCGTCCATCGTCGGCCCGCGCTCGACAGTGATAAAATGCGAGCCGTCCGAGTTGGTGGACACCAGCCGGTCAGCCGTCGCGCCCTTGGGCCGGGGCCCGGGAACTACGGACACCTTCTGCAACATCATCGAACCTGCGCCGCCATTTTCCAGGATTCCCATGCCCGGCGAGGCCAGCAGCCTGACATCGATCAGGCTAGTCGCCTGGCTACTGTCCACTTGGATCGCATGGGAACCGCTACCGCAGATCGTGACACAATCGCCGACGGCGATCGGAAGCTGGCTGGGAAAACGATCGTTCGCGCTCCAACCGAGTTGAACCTTGATCACGCCATCTGAAATCCGCTGAACCTTGGTGGCCGAGACGAAATCTCGCGCACCCACTTTGAGTGCCTTGGTGCCGCGATCCATGACTTTGAAGAAGCCATCGGTAATGCTGGCGAGAAGCGCGGGATCGTCGGGATAGCCGGCATCGACCTTGACGGTGATTTGGGTGGCTGTCTTATCGAACGTCGTGATGGTTCCTTGTGTAAACGGCAGGGGGTCATAGTCGATGGTGAGATCGCGAATGGTGACACGGCTGGAGCCACTGATCGTCATTGACGCTTCGCGGCTGGTGTTGATCAGCCGCGCGCCGTTGCCGTTGAGTTCAAAGTCATGAAGCGCTTTGAAGGCGAGGGGGTGGCTGATCCGGTAAGTAGTGTTCTTGCCGAGATTCAAAGCGATATGAACCGGGCCGCCGGACTTGGCCGCATCGTTAGCTACCTTGGCGATCGCGGCGAGTGCTTTGGCGAAGGCTGCATCGGCATCGACGCCGGCCGTCAAAAAATTCGTCATTTCAAAGGTGGTTGCGCCGGAAGCAGACGCCGGCTGGGCGCGGCCCGCGCCAGACATCAGGGGCGTCGTCAGGAACGAAGAGGCGAGTGTCAGCACCCGCCGCCGGCTGAGGGGTTTCATGCAATTTTTCCCAGATTTCGCCTCCGATGTTAGATCAAGCAATGTGAACTCAAGCGAAAACAGCCGGCCGCTCGCGGAGATTTGAAAGGCCGAAGGCGTCACGTTAGCATCAGAGGTGCATTTCGCGATCGTCGTTGAGCTGGGAGGCGATGGACGCTGGCCGTGTCGAGAGACGAACGACATCGCGCTGCGGAAAGCGCCGGCTTTTCCTCCGCCCTCTGACGTTTCGAGGGACAACGCTGCCATCCGACCCCGGCGTCTTGCGCTGCGGAAACGAATGCGCATACTCGCGCGGCCTCTTTCCCCGAGCTTTTCCCGATCGCGGCCTTGCTTCGGCCGCCCATAAGAACAAGGGAGCCCTGCCATCATGACTGGAATTGCCAGGATCGTGCTCAAACCACTGCTGATGTCCGCAGGCGTCTGCCTCGTGGCCGCGCTTGCTCCGGCGCGGGCCGAGCTTGATGTCGCGAAACTCAAAGCCTCGATCGAGACCTCCGTCGAAGCCGACTACCCAAAACTCGAGACGCTCTACAAGGACATTCACGCCCATCCGGAAGTCGCGTTCCAGGAAGTAAAGACCGCGGCCAAACTCGCCGCCGAGATGCGTGCGCTCGGTTTCGAGGTGACGGAAAAGGTCGGAAAGACCGGGCTGGTCGCGATCTACAAGAATGGCGAGGGGCCGACCATCCTGGTGCGGACCGAGCTCGACGCCTTGCCGATGGAGGAAAAGACGGGACTGCCCTATGCCAGCCGCGACAAAACCGACTGGAATGGGCAGGAGACCTTTGTCGATCATAGCTGCGGCCACGATATTCATATGGCGAGCTGGGTCGGCACGGCCAAAACGCTGGTCGGCATGAAAGATCAATGGCACGGCACATTGATGTTCATCGCTCAGCCGGCCGAAGAAACCGTGTCGGGCGCGAAGGCGATGATCGCCGACGGGTTGTTCACGCGCTTCAAGAAGCCCGATTTCGGCTTTGCGTTACACGATGGCCCCTTCGCTTACGGAACGCTGACCTATCGCACCGGCGTCGGATCGTCGAATTCGGACAGCCTCGATCTGACCTTTCATGGCAAGGGCGGTCATGGCGCAGCGCCGCAGCGAACCGTCGATACCGTGATGATCGCCGCGCGCTTCATTGTCGACGTGCAAAGCGTCATCAGCCGCGAAAAGGACCCGACCGAGTTCGGTGTCTTCAGCGTCGGCGCCATTCACGCCGGCACGGCCCACAACATCATTCCCGATTCTGTGGTGCTGCGCGGGACCATCCGCACCTTCAAGCCGGAGGTTCGCGCTAAAATGCTGGCAGGGATCGAGCGGACGGCAAAGGCGGCGGCCGCGATGTCGGGTGCGGCGGAACCCGAGATCACCTTCAGCGACGGCGCCAAAGCGGTCATGAATGACACCGCCGTGGTCGAGACGGCGGCGAAAGTGTTGAAAGCGGCGTTCGGCGACAAGGTTGGGACGTCGCCGCCGGTGACCGCGAGCGAAGACTTTTCCGAATTCATCGAGGCCGGAGTGCCCTCGATGTTCTTCAATATCGGGGTTTACGAGCCGGAGCGGGTGGCTGCGGCGCTCAATGGAACGGGCCCGCAACTGCCGCCCAATCATTCGCCGCAGTTTGCGCCGGTGCCGAAGCCGACGATCGAGACCGGTATCGAGGCGATGACGCTCGCGGTGCTGAGCGCTTTCGACCAATATGCGAGGGAGAAATGACCAAAGCGACGACGATCTACGGCATCAAGAACTGCGATACCATGAAGAAGGCGCGCGCCTGGCTCGACGGCCACAGCGTGAAGTATGAATTCCACGACTACAAGACCGCAGGCGCGCCGAAGGAAAAGCTGAAAGCCTGGAGCGACGAACTCGGCTGGGAGACACTGCTCAACCGCGCCGGAACGACGTTCAAGAAGTTGCCCGAGGCTGACAAGGAAGGCTTGAACGAACGCAAGGCGCTGGCGCTGATGCTCGATCAACCCTCGATGATCAAGCGGCCGGTGCTCGAAGTCGGCGGCAAATTGCTGGTCGGCTTCAAACCGGAAATCTATGCGAAGGAAGTGAAGGTCGGAGGAGCGCGCGCCAAGGCGTAGTGCGACACGAAAACTTCGCTCAGCCGAATTCGATCGGGTCGGCGGAGGGGATGCGGCCGGGCATGCGGTGGAACAGCTCGCGATCGATCATCGCGCGAAGCTTGAACGTCGGCAGCGTGTCGTTGCCACGCATCAGGTTGATGATCTCGAAGCTGCCGTCTTCGCTGATGGTCTTCAGCGAGGCGATGATGTGGGTCACGCCGTTACCGTCGGAGAACGGCAACAGCAGCCGCTCATAGGCGACGATGCGGCCGTGGGCGTCGTCGACGTGCGAAATGGAATAAGCGGGGAGGGCACGGCTGACGCATTGCTGATAGATCGGCATGACCAGCGGCGCCAGCCGGAGGCCGAGATATTCATCGAGATAGCGGCCCCTGCCGGTGTAGCCATAAGCGATCGACATCCGGGTGCCGTCGCTGTCGATAACGATCTGCAACGGGTCGGCCTTCTCGACTGACATGAAGACGAGATCGGGAAGCTCCTCCTCGATTCTGTCCGGCTGAAATTCCACCAGGCGCGGCAGGCGCTGCGCGGGGGCAAAAAGCCGCAGCCACGTGTTCAGGAGATCACGCTGCTTGATCGATTTGATGACCGTCGGATTGGCGCTGACAAATTCCAAGATGCTGATGTCCGTCCCGCTAAAACACCAAGTTTTCACGCCAAGGCGGAAAGATTTGGTGAAGGAGACTTGCTCGCGGAGAACAACGTTAACGACTGCTTTCCAATTGAGCAGGCGCGCAAGCCCTCGACCCAGAGCAGCCGAAATGGCCATAAGACTAATGGCCAAGCGGCCCCCGAGCCGCTTTCCGCCTTGCACTGGGAGGGCCGATGACGGCATATTCCGCCCCGGAGGCGGCGGGTCCCGGGACGAATTTCAACACGCGAAACCAACGCGGTAATTCAGGCGCCCTGGGGGAACCCGCTGTAAGGAAAAGGACGAGCCACGCGCGGCCGAGCACGCCGCGGCGATGGCCTGCGGGGGAATTTGATTGTCGGATGAGTTCATTCTCGAAACCCACGGATTGACCAAGGAATTCGCGGGATTCTTTGCCGTACGCGACGTCTCCCTCAAGATCCGGCGCGGCAGCATTCATGCGTTGATCGGCCCGAACGGCGCCGGCAAGACGACTTGCTTCAATCTCCTCACCAAGTTTCTGAAGCCCTCGGCAGGCCAGATCCTCTACAAGGGCCAGGACATCACGGCGATGGCGCCGGCCGACGTCGCCCGGCTCGGCCTGGTTCGCTCCTTTCAGATTTCGGCGGTTTTTCCGCACCTGACCGCACTGGAAAACGTGCGCGTCGCCCTGCAACGTCAGCACGGGCATTCCTTTGACTTCTGGCGTTCCAAGACGGTGCTCGACCGCTTCAACGGCCGCGCGCTCGAACTGTTGAACGATGTCGGTCTGAGCGAGTTTGCCAATACGTCCGCCGTCGAGATGCCCTACGGCCGTAAGCGCGCGCTCGAGATCGCAACCACGCTTGCGCTCGATCCCGAGATGATGCTGCTCGACGAACCGATGGCCGGGATGGGTCATGAGGACATCGACAAGATCGCCGCGCTGATCAAGCGCATTTCCGCCAAGTACACGATCCTGATGGTCGAACATAATCTTTCCGTCGTCGCCAACCTGTCCGACATCATCACCGTGCTGACGCGCGGCCACGTGCTTGCGGAAGGCAATTACTCCGAGCTTTCGAAAGATGAGCGCGTGAAGGAAGCCTATCTGGGAGCCGGCCATGGTTGACGTAAAAATGGCCGATGCCACCACCGCGCCGGCAGCATCCCACGCGCCCATCCTGGCGGTCCGGAATCTCGAAGCCTGGTACGGCGAGTCCCACATCCTGCATGGCATCAACTTCGATGTGAATCCGGGCGAGGTCGTCACGCTGCTCGGACGTAACGGCGCCGGCAAGACGACCACGCTGAAGTCGGTCATGGGTATTATCGGCAAGCGCACCGGGTCGATCCGTTTCGACGGCAAGGAAATCATCCGCGCCTCCTCGGACAGGATCGCGCGTTCGGGCATCGCATTCTGTCCGGAGGAACGCGGGATTTTCGCCAGCCTCGATGTTCGCGAAAACCTGCTGTTGCCGCCGACCGTTCGCAGCGGCGGCCTGACGATGGACCAGATTTTCGAACTGTTCCCCAATCTGAAGGAAAGGCTGGGTAGCCAGGGCACCAAGTTGTCCGGCGGCGAGCAGCAGATGCTGGCGATCGGGCGCATCCTGCGTACCGGCGCGCGCTTCCTGATGCTGGACGAACCGACCGAAGGGCTTGCGCCCGTCATCATCCAGCAGATCGGCCAGACCATCAAACGTCTGAAGAGCGAGGGCTTCACCATCCTGCTCGTCGAGCAGAACTTCCGCTTCGCCGCCACGGTTGCTGATCGCTACTACATCGTCGAACACGGCAAGATCATCGACGGCTTCGCCAATGCGGAGCTGCAAGCCAACATGGACAAGCTTCACACCTATCTCGGTGTCTAAAAACGACACGCCTATTTCAGAGGGACCGCCATGAGGACCAAAATTTTCGCCAGCCTGTTGCTCGGTACGGCCTTGAGCCTTTCAGTTGCGAGCCTCGCTAACGCCCAGGACAAGACCGTCAAGGTCGGTGCGCTGTCCGATCAATCCGGCCTTTATGCCGATCTCGGTGGCCCCGGCTCGACGCTCGCCGCGCAGATGGCGATCGAGGATTCCGGCCTGACCGCCAAGGGCTGGAAGATCGACATCATCTCCGGTGATCATCAGAACAAGCCGGATATTGGCACCGCCATCGCACGGCAGTGGTTCGATGTCGAGAAGGTCGACGTCATCGTCGACGTTCCGAACTCCGGCGTGGCGCTGGCCGTCAACAACGTCGTCAAGGAGAAGAACGGCGTTTTCATCAACTCCGGCGCGGCGACCTCGGACCTCACCAACGCGCAGTGCTCTCCCAACACTGTGCACTGGACCTACGACACCTACACGCTGGCCCATGGCACCGGCCAGGCGCTGGTGAAGGCCGGCGGCGATACCTGGTTTTTCCTGACCGCAGACTACGCGTTTGGCGCAGCGCTTGAGCGCGACACCACGGCCGTGATCCTCGCCAATGGCGGCAAGGTGCTCGGCGGGGTCAAGCACCCCCTGAACACCGCGGACTTCTCGTCCTTCCTGCTGCAGGCGCAGGCTTCGAAGGCCAAGGTCATCGGCCTTGCCAATGCCGGCGGCGACACCACCAACACGATCAAGCAGGCCGCCGAATTCGGTATCGTGAAGGGCGGACAAAAGCTCGCCGCGCTGCTTCTGTTCATCACCGACGTCAAGGCGATCGGTCTCGAGACGGCGCAGGGGTTGAACTTCACCGAGACTTTCTATTGGGACATGAACGACAAGACCCGCGAGTTTTCCAAGAAGTTCGCCGCACGGATGAAGACCGGCGCGCCGCCGTCCATGGTGCAGGCCGGCGTCTATGCGGGACTGATGCATTACTTCAAGGCGCTTGAGGCGCTTGGCGGCAATCCGCACGACGGTGTCAAGGTCGTGGAGAAGATGAAGTCGATCCCGACCGACGATCCCTTGTTCGGCAAGGGCGAGGTTCAGCCCAACGGCCGCGCCATCCACCCGGCCTATCTGTTCGAGGTCAAGAAGCCGTCGGAATCGAAGGCGCCTTGGGATTTCTACAAGCTAGTCGGCACGGTTTCTGCGGACCAGGCCTTCACGCCGCTTGCCGAAAGCAAGTGTGCGCTCCTGAAGAAGTAGGCGGCCTCGCAATCGGCGGGACCGCCCGACGTCACCGGCAGCATGAGTTGAAAGATCGACGGATATGCAAGCTCTCTACGCCCAGCTCCTCGTTGGATTGATCAACGGCTCGTTCTACGCACTTCTCAGCCTCGGGCTTGCCGTCATCTTCGGCATGCTCAACATCATCAATTTCGCGCACGGCGCGCTTTATATGATGGGCGCGTTCTGCGCCTATTTCCTGCTCAGTCTCTTGGGCATCGGATATTGGTGGGCGCTGCTGATCGCGCCGATCACGGTCGGCATCTTCGGCATGATCCTGGAACGGACCATGCTGCAATGGCTCTCCGGCCTCGATCACCTCTATGGTCTGCTCCTGACGTTCGGGCTTGCGCTGATCATCCAGGGCGTCTTCCAGAACTATTTCGGTTCATCCGGTCTGCCCTACGCCATCCCCGACGAACTGAAGGGCGGCATGAATCTCGGCTTCATGTTCCTGCCGATCTATCGCGGCTGGGTCGTGGTGTTCTCGCTCGTCGTGTGTCTGGCGACCTGGTACCTGATCGAGCGGACGCGGCTTGGCGCCTATTTGCGCGCCGCGACGGAAAACCCGACGCTGGTACGCGCCTTCGGCATCAACGTGCCGCGAATGATCACGCTGACCTACGGCCTCGGCGTCGGTCTCGCTGCACTCGCCGGCGTGTTGTCGGCGCCGATCAACCAGGTCCGGCCGCTCATGGGCGAGAACATCATCATCGTCGTGTTCGCGGTGGTGGTGATCGGCGGCATGGGATCGATCATGGGATCGATCATTACCGGCTTTGCGCTTGGCCTGATCGAGGGCCTGACGAAGTACTTCTATCCGGAAGCTTCCAACACCGTCGTGTTCGTTCTGATGGTGCTGGTACTGCTGGTGAAACCAACGGGATTGACGGGACGGGCGGCCTAGCGCCGTCTATTTGAAGTTCCTGAAGTAGAAAAGTGGGCACTAGCCATGACGGCGATGACGGACGACACCGTACCGGTAACCCCGCGCGCGATCCGCGACGAGATGATCGCGTTCGCGATCATGACCGTTCTGCTCCTGCTCGTGCCGTTTACGAGTCTCTATCCCTTCTTCGTCATGCAAGGATTGTGTTTTGCGCTGCTCGCCTGTGCCTTCAATCTCTTGATCGGATATGGCGGCTTGTTGTCGTTCGGCCATGCGATGTTCTTGGGGACGGGCGGATATGTCACCGCCCATGCCGCGAAAGTGTGGGGTGTGCCGCCTGAGCTTGGCATTCTGATCGGGGTCGCAGCATCTGCGGCACTTGGCATCATTACCGGTGTTGTCGCGATCCGGCGTCAGGGCATCTATTTCGCGATGATCACGCTGGCGCTGTCGCAACTGATCTATTTCATCTACCTGCAAGCGCCGTTCACCCATGGTGAAGACGGCATCCAGGGTATTCCGCAGGGACACTTGCTCGGAATCCTCGACCTCTCGAAGCCGACGGTGCTCTATTACGTCATCGTCGCCGGCTTTCTGTTCGGCTTCCTCGTGATCTTCCGCGCCATCAACTCGCCGTTCGGTGAGGTGCTGAAATCGATCCGTGAAAACGAGCAGCGCGCAATCTCGCTGGGTTACAAGACCGATCAGTACAAGCTGCTGGCCTTCATCCTGTCAGGAACACTGGCGGGCTTTGCCGGCTCGCTGAAGGTGTTCGTGGTTCAGAACGCCTCGCTTTCGGATGTCGAGGTCGGCATGTCCGGTCTGATCGTGCTGATGACGCTGGTCGGCGGGCTCGGCACCGTCTTCGGCCCGGTGATCGGCGCCTTCATCATCGTCGCCACGCAGCAATATCTGGCCGGATTTGGCTCCTGGGTGACCGTGATCCAGGGCTCGATTTTCGTGGCCTGCGTGCTGACGTTCCGCCGCGGAATCGTCGGTGAAATAGCCCACCTTTTCCGCCGTTCGCTGTAGACAAGGCGAGGCTCGCAGCGGTTTTTCGGCCATAAAGCCGTGGATGAGGCCCGATTTGGCCGGCGGCGCGGCATGGCATCTTGCCCAAATTGCTTTATGACAGGTATGTGACGAGCCGTTCTGGCCCGGCCTTTCTGCAATTGGACATAGCTATGCTGCTGCGTTGGTTTCGCGCCTTCCTTCCCAAGGAAGAGCGATTTTTCGACCTCTTCGCCAAACATTCCCAGGCTGTTCGCGAGGGCGCGCTGGCGCTGCAAGGCATGCTTCAGGGCGGCGAGGAAACGCCGGTTTTTTGCCAACGGGTCAATCAGTTCGAGAACGATGCCGACAACGTCACGCGCGAGGTGCTGACGGCGGTGCGGCGCACCTTCATCACGCCGTTCGACCGCGGTGACATCAAGAACCTGATCACGGCCATGGATGACGCCATCGACCAGATGCAGCAAACGGCGAAGGCCGTGATGCTGTTCGAGGTGCGCACGTTCGAGCCGCCGATGCGCGAAATTGGAACACTTCTTGTGCAATGCTCCGAACTCGTCGGCCGCGCACTGCCATTGTTGCAAGCGATCGGAAGTAACGTGGCATTGCTGACAACGATCACGGAAGAGCTCACCAAGCTGGAGGGGCGCGTCGACGACCTCCACGACATCGGTCTGAAAGAGCTGTTCCTGAAGCACCGCGACGCCAGCGCGATGGATTTCATCGTCGGGGCCGAAATCTACGATCACCTTGAGAAGGTGGCCGATCGTTTCGACGATGTGGCTAACGAGATCAGCAGCATCGTGATCGAACAGGTATAGGGCAGGGCCAACGATAGTGGACGCCGCACTTGGTTTTCCTGTTCTGGTCGGGCTGATTGCCGTCGCGTTGCTGTTTGATTTTCTCAACGGACTGCACGACGCCGCCAATTCGATCGCAACCATCGTATCGACCCGTGTGCTGCGGCCGCAATACGCGGTGTTCTGGGCGGCATTTTTCAACTTCGTCGCGTTCCTGGTGTTCGGGCTGAACGTCGCGCAAACCATCGGCACCGGCATCATCGAGCCCAGCATCATCGACGTGACCGTGATCTTTGCCGCGCTTGTCGGCGCGATCGTATGGAATCTGATCACCTGGGCCCTGGGTATCCCGTCATCGAGTTCGCATGCGCTGATCGGCGGGCTGGTCGGAGCGGGGATGGCGAAGGCCGGGCTTTCGGCCGCGGTCTGGAGCGGACTGACCAAGACATTGCTGGCAATCGTGCTGTCGCCGCTGATCGGGTTCTTGTTGGCGCTCGCGCTGGTCGCGATCGTGTCATGGGCGTCGGTTCGTTCGACGCCGTTTGCGGTCGACCGCGCCTTCCGGATTTTGCAGTTCATCTCCGCTTCGCTCTATTCACTCGGCCATGGCGGCAACGACGCGCAAAAGACCATGGGCATCATCGCCGTTCTCCTGTTTTCGCAAGGCAAGTTGGGTGCGGAATTTCACGTGCCGTTCTGGGTCGTGATCGCCTGCCAGATGGCGATGGCGCTCGGCACGCTGATGGGCGGCTGGCGGATCGTCCGCACCATGGGTCTGAGAATTACCAAGCTGACGCCGATGCAGGGATTCTGTGCCGAGACGGGCGGCGCGGCGACCCTGTTCCTGGCGACGTTCCTCGGGGTTCCGGTTTCCACCACGCACACGATTACGGGGGCGATCGTCGGCGTAGGCGCCGCACGGCGGGTCTCGGCCGTGCGTTGGAACGTGGCGAGTTCGATCGTCTATGCCTGGGTGATCACCATTCCGGCCGCGGCCGGCGTCGCAGCCATGGCCTATTGGCTGGTAATATTGTTGAGGTAGACAGACGAGGTCGGTTGGAGGCGGTTGGCGCAACGCCTATATGGAGGGGGCCGCTGGTGTCCCGAACCAGCCTTCCTTGATCCAGCCCGGTTTCCCTGCCAAACGCTTCGTCCATGTCCGATCTGGCCCTCGCCACCGATTCGTCACCCTCATCGCCGCTCGCAAGCGAAGTGGCGCGCCGGCGTACCTTTGCCATCATCTCTCACCCGGACGCCGGCAAAACCACGCTGACCGAAAAGCTGCTTCTGTTCGGTGGCGCCATCAATCTCGCCGGCCAGGTCAAGGCCAAGGGCGAACGGCGCAATACCCGTTCCGACTGGATGAAGATCGAACGCGAGCGCGGAATTTCCGTGGTCACTTCGGTGATGACGTTCGAATTCGATGGTCTCGTCTTTAATCTGCTCGACACGCCGGGCCACGAGGACTTTTCGGAAGACACCTATCGCACGCTGACGGCGGTCGACTCCGCGGTCATGGTGATCGACGCCGCCAAGGGCATCGAGGCGCGCACCCGCAAGCTATTCGAGGTCTGCCGTCTTCGCGACATCCCCATCATCACCTTCATCAATAAGATGGACCGCGAGAGCCGGGATACGTTCGAGCTCCTCGATGAGATCGAAAAGACACTGGCACTCGACACCACGCCGATGACCTGGCCGGTCGGCCGCGGCCGCGATTTTCTCGGGACCTACGATCTGGCCACCGGCGGCGTTCGCCTTCTGGAAGGCGGCGGCGCCAAGACCGGCGCGGCGCAGCAGATCGATATCGCTGAACTGGCGAGCCACAACGCCAATCTCGATGTCGGTGCGGTCAAGGAAGAACTCGAACTGGTCTCGGAAGCCTGCAAGCCGTTCGAACTCGAGGCGTTTCGCGAAGGCCATTTGACGCCGGTCTATTTCGGCAGCGCGCTGCGCAATTTCGGCGTTGGTGATCTGCTTGAAGGCCTCGGCCGCTTTGCGCCGCCGCCACGGGCGCAGGAGGGTAATCTGCGAAAGGTCGAGGCGGCGGAGCCGCGCATGAGCGCCTTCGTGTTCAAGATCCAGGCCAACATGGACCCCAATCATCGCGACCGCATCGCGTTCGCGCGGTTGTGCTCCGGGAAACTGACCAGGGGCATGAAGGCAAAGCTCGTGCGCACGGGCAAGACCATGCCACTGTCGTCTCCGCAATTCTTCTTTGCCCAGGATCGTTCGGTTGCGGACGAGGCCTTTGCCGGCGATGTCGTCGGTATTCCCAATCACGGCTCTCTGCGCATCGGCGACACCCTGACCGAGGGCGAAGACATCACCTTCGTCGGTGTGCCGAGCTTTGCGCCGGAAATCGTCCGCCGTGTTCGGTTGACCGACGCGATGAAGGCGAAGAAGCTCAAGGAAGCCTTGCAGCAGATGTCGGAGGAGGGGGTCGTTCAGGTGTTTCGGCCCCGCGACGGTGCGCCGGCGCTGGTCGGCGTGGTCGGTCCGCTCCAACTCGACGTGCTCAAGGCGCGCCTCGATGCGGAATATTCGCTTCCCGTCGAATTCGAGGTTTCCGAATTTCAGCTCGCACGCTGGATTTCGTCCGAAGACCGCAAGAAGCTTGATGCGTTTATCGCGGCCAACGGCTCCGGTGTGGCCGATGACGTCGACGGCGATCCGGTATTCCTCGCCAAGAATGAGTTCTATCTCGGCTACACCAAGGAGCGCGCCGAGGGCATCGTCTTCGCAAGTGTCAAGGACGTAAAGAAGAAGGCGTAGCGCTTTCGCCGTGCCCGCACACGCGAGGATGTGAACGGCTGGCCGTTAACAGCCCCGATCCTTCCTTGCATTTTCGCGTTATACTCTCTGCAAGTTCTGCCGCCGAGGATGCAAAGCGCATGCTCCCTCGTATTGCTATCGGTTTCGTCGTTGCTGTTACCGGACTGGCCTTCGCGGGTAACGCGGATGCCAGACGCTGGCACCGCATCAATCCAATCCCGTTTTCCCATGAGCCGTGCAGCGTGTTGTCCCACCACCCGTGCACGCCGTATTTTTGCAGCGTGCTTGGTCATGGTCCCTGCATTCCCGAGATCGACTATCCCTATGGCGAGAACCTCCAGTTGACGGTCGAGACCAAACCATCAGAGGAAGACGCGCCGAAATACCAGAAGCCCGATCACGATCTCGATAATATCGGCGATCTCTTTGCAGCCTTGCGCTCCTGCTGGACGCCACCGCAGGCGGATGCGGCGAAAGAGGGCATGCAGATGACGGTGCGCTTCAGCTTCAAGCGATCCGGCGATTTGATCGGGCCGCCGCGCCTGACGTTTGCCACGGCCGGCGTGCCTTCCGAGGTCCGCGAGACCTATCTCAAGGCGATCAACGATTCCATCGGGGCCTGCGTGCCGCTCAAATTCACCGGCAATCTCGGCGGAGCCCTGGCGGGGCGGCCCATTGCCATCCGCTACGTCGATAACCGCGACATCGAGAAGCAGAAAGCCACCCCTTAGCGTGCCTTGGTTTGTCGTTCCGACCCCCGCGGTACCATCTCCTGCATTGCCGTGTCGTGCGCGAAAGTGTACCCGATAGCCCGAATAAAGAGGACGCGGAGGGGATGCGATGGGACTGGCGGTGATGATCCTGGGCCTGGCCCTGTTTCTCGGCATCCATTTGCTGCCGGCCCAGCGTGATTTGCGCGGCCGCATTGTCTCGGCGATGGGCGAGGGCAGCTACAAGCTCGTTTACGCGGTTCTCTCCGTGCTCGGGATTGCGCTGATCGCCTGGGGCTTTGCGCACTACCGCGCAGCCGGGATGATCGACGTATGGGAGGGCTCGGTTTCTCCGAAGACGCTGGTCGTTCTCAGGCACGTGACGGTCGCCTTGATGCTGCCTGCGGTGATCCTGTTCGTGGCGTCGTATCTGCGTGGTCACATCTATGCGACGCTCAAGCACCCGATGCTCGTGAGCGTCAAGCTATGGGCGGCCGCGCATTTGCTTGCCAATGGCGATCTCGGCTCGATCATCCTGTTCGGCTCGTTTCTGGCTTGGGCGGTGGTCGATCGCATCTCGCTCAAGCGCCGTGCCGATGCCGGCGGTCCGCCGATTCCGGTCGGCGGCTGGGGTAACGACGGGATTGCGGTTGCCGTTGGAATTGTCGTCTATCTCGCACTTGCCTTCGCGTTCCATCCGGTCGTGATCGGCGTCCCCGTCGTAGGAGCATAGCAATATGTCGGTCCAGGCAGCTATCAGACGCAAAACGGCACCCGATATCCGCTCGCGCAAGAACGGCGAGCCCATCGTGATGTTGACGTCGTACCACGCCCATACGGCAGCGCTCGTCGACCGCTATTGCGACGTCATCCTGGTCGGCGACTCCCTCGGCAACGTCATGCACGGATTCGAGACCACGGTGCCGGTGACGCTCGACATGATGATCCTGCAAGGCCATGCCGTGATGCGCGGCTCGCAGCACGCACTCGTCGTCGTCGACATGCCCTTTGGCTCCTACGAGGCCTCCAAGGAGCAGGCCTTTCACTCGGCCGTGAGAATTTTGAAAGAAACCCATTGCGGCGCGGTCAAGCTCGAAGGCGGCGCGCGGATGGCGGAGACGATCGCATTTCTGGTCGAACGCGGCATACCCGTGATGGGCCATATCGGCCTGACGCCGCAGTCGATCAACGCGCTGGGTTCGTTCCGCGCCCAGGGGCGCGAGGAAGAAAGCTGGGCGCCGATCGAAAACGATGCGCTCGCCGTGGCACAGGCCGGCGCCTTTTCGGTCGTGGTTGAAGCCGTGGCCGAGCCCTTGGCGCGCAAGATAACCGGGACGATCGACATTCCGACCATCGGCATCGGCGCCAGCGCGGCCTGCGACGGCCAGGTGCTGGTGCTGGAGGACATGCTGGGATTGTCGCCGCGGGCTCCGAAATTTGTTCGACGCTATGGCAACCTCGGCCCGATGATCGAGGCCGCGATCCAGGGCTATGCGGCCGACGTCCGCTCCCGGGCTTTCCCGGGGCCGGAACATGTTTACGGCATGAAGGCAAAGGCGTAAGCACGGCTCTGGCCGGTGACAGAGGCTGGAAAACCCGTTGGGGCAGCACTGTTAACGCTTTGATCGGGCTGGTGGTCTAGCTTTGCCTTGCCACCGCCATATCGCTAGGGTAACGCGGCCGCCATCAAGGGGCAGATGAATCGCACCTGACGGTTCCAGGCGTGCGAGGCCGGGATGGGGTACACTTAAGTGTCTGAATTATTTGATGAAGTCGACGAGGAAGTCCGCCGGGAGCAACTCAAAAAGCTCTGGGACCAATACTCGCTCTATATCATCGCGGCTGCCGTCCTGATCGTTGCCGCCGTCGCCGGCTGGCGAGGCTACCAATATCTGGAAGCCCAGAAGGCCGCCGAGGCGGGCGCTGCTTTTGAGGCCGCGATCGAGCTCGTCGAGCAAAACAAGAACGCGGAGGCGGAAGCGGCCTTCGACAAGCTCGCGACGACGGCTCCCTCCGGATACCGCATGCTGGCGCGTTTGCGTGCGGCCGGCGAGGTTGCAGCCCGTGATCCGAAAGCGGGCGCGAAAATGTACGATGAGCTTGCCTCCGATCGCAGCATTGGCACTGAGCAGCAGGACCTGGCGCGGATTCGAGCGGCCGGACTGTTGCTGGATACTGAAGGCTATCCCAACATGCTGCAACGGCTTGAAACTGCCGCCAAGCCGGACGCGACCTTCCGTCATACTGCGCGTGAATTGCTGGCTCTGTCGGCGTGGCGGGCCAACGACAACACCGCGGCGCGGCAGTGGCTGGATCTGATTGCCAATGACGGCGAGACGCCGTCGGCCATGCGTCAGCGGGCCGAGGCGCTTCAAGCCTTGCTTCCGCCGGTCGCCAAGAGCTGACGACGGCAAACCGTTGAATGAGAAATCGACCATGCGTCGCCTGAAACGTCTGATCGCCGCTTCCGTCCTCGTCGCGCTGTCGGGCGCGGTGGGCGGCTGCGCCAGCCAGATCAACAGCTTCGATCCGATGGAATGGCTCGACTGGCTCGACACTAAGAAGAAGTTGCAGGGCGATCGTAAGCCGGTATTCCCGGAAGGCGTGCCTGGTCTCGAACAGGGCGTTCCGAAGTCGCTGTACAAGGGCGCTCAGCAGGACGCCGATCAGAATGCGCAGCAGGCGGCCGTCCCGCCGCCTCCGCCTCCGGAGACCAAGCCGAAGAAAACTGGCAAGAGCAAGCAGCCTGCGGCAGCGACGGCGAACGCCGATCCTTCGGCCACGCCCGAGGAAGACGCGACTGCGGCGGCTCCACCCGCGCCGAAGAAGAAGATCGTGCGTCAGCGCACCACCGCGCCACCGCCCGATCAGCCGGCCGACGCGCAGTCCGGCGCACCGCAGGCGCAACCCACCCAACAATCGGGCGCGGCATTCCCGGCGCCACTTCCGGGCGGCACGTTTACGCGCTAACGCTTGATGCAGTCCTTCGGCTGGCACCGGTTCGGTGGCTAGCCGCAAGCCCTTGTTCGATTTTCCCGCGCGCCCGGATCCCTGATGTCCTTTACGATCGCCATTATCGGCCGGCCCAATGTCGGGAAGTCGACGCTGTTCAACCGTCTGGTTGGACAGAAGCTCGCGCTGGTCGACGACGCACCCGGGGTGACGCGTGACCGGCGCGAAGGCGAAGCGCGGCTCGGCGATCTTCGCTTTACCATCATCGACACGGCGGGGCTCGACGAAGGCGCGAAGGGGTCGCTCACCGCGCGGATGCAGGAGCAGACCGAGACTGCGATCGGGCTTGCGGATGCGCTGATGTTCGTGATCGACGGGCGCGCCGGACTGACGCCGAGTGACCGCAGCTTCGCCGACCATGCGCGCCGCGCCAACAAGCCGGTGGTCCTTCTCGCCAACAAGAGCGAAGGCAAGCACGGCGAGCTCGGCGCGATGGAATCCTACGCATTGGGCCTGGGCGAGCCGATCATGATCTCTGCCGAACATGGCGAGGGCATGGGTGACCTCTACGACGCGCTGCGCGACCTGATGCCGGAACCTGCGGAGGAAGACGAAGATGGCGATGAGGATATCGCTGAGAGCGACGAGGAGCTGGCGCGCAGGCCAATCCGCGTCGCCGTCGTCGGCCGTCCCAACGCCGGCAAGTCGACGCTGATCAATCGCCTGCTTGGCGAGGAGCGGCTTCTGACCAGCGCCGAAGCCGGTACGACGCGCGATTCCATCGCCGTGGAGATCAACTGGAACGGCCGGGATTTTCGCGTGTTCGACACCGCGGGACTGCGGCGGCGTTCGCGGATCGAGGAGAAGCTGGAAAAGCTCTCGGTTGCGGACGCTTTGCGCGCGGTGCGCTTCGCTGAAGTCGTGGTGCTGATGTTGGATGCGCAGAACAAGTTCGAAGAACAGGATCTGCGCATCGCCGATCTGATCGAACGCGAGGGCCGGGCGCTCGTGATCGCGGTCAACAAATGGGACCTGACGGAGACCAAGCCCGGTGCGATTTCCGCTTTGCGCACCGAGGCCGATCACTGGCTGCCGCAGGTCAAGGGAGCGCCTTTGGTGGCCGTATCGGGGCTGATGGGCGAGGGTATCGATCGGCTGATGCGTGCAATCGAGGAGGCGTATGCAGTGTGGAACCGGCGGGTGCCGACGGCAGCGCTCAATCGCTGGTTCGAGCAGGCGGTGCATGCCAACCCGCCGCCGGCGGTTTCCGGCCGCCGGTTGAAACTGAATTACATCACCCAGGCCAAGGCGCGGCCGCCGAGCTTCGTGTTGTTCTGCTCCCGCGCCGATGCCGTGCCGCAATCCTATCTGAGGTATCTCGTCAACTCCATGCGCGGCGAATTCGAATTGCCCGGGACGCCGATGCGGATTGCGTTGCGCGAGAAAGCCAATCCTTTCGCGCACAAACGAAAGCGGCCCTCATGAGCGACACTAGTACCGCCGATCTGAAGTCCTGGAAGCGACGAGTTCGATCAGGGACTTCGGATCGACAAAGCGGTACTGGATCAACGGGTTTGCTAGTGCCCATGACTTTCCGAAGTTCGTGACGGTGGGCGCTGCAATGGAACACGAACTTCGGAAAGTGGGCACTAGTGCCGTCGGCACGCCGCCCGCAACATCTCCCGCGCGCGGCGCAGCGGTTGCCTTCATCTTCGTCACGATCCTGCTCGACATGCTGGCGCTTGGCCTGATCATGCCGATCCTGCCGAAGCTCGTCGAAAGCTTCGTCAACAACGATACCGTGCGCGCGGCCCGCATCTTTGGCGTGTTCGGGACGGCCTGGGCGCTGATGCAGTTTTTCTTCTCGCCGATTTTGGGCAGCCTGTCAGACCGGTTCGGCCGTCGGCCGGTGGTGCTGCTGTCGAATTTCGGGCTGGGGCTGGACTATGTGCTGATGGCGCTCGCGCCGTCGCTGGCGTGGCTGTTTGTCGGCCGGGTTATTTCCGGCATTACGTCAGCCAGTATTTCGACCGCCTTTGCCTATATCGCCGACATCACGCCGGCCGAGCGGCGAGCCGCCGTGTTCGGCAAGGTAGGCGCCGCCTTCGGCGCCGGATTCATCATCGGTCCTGCGGTCGGCGGGCTGCTCGGCGATGCCGATCCGCGACTGCCGTTCTGGGTTGCGGCGGGCCTGAGCTTTGCCAACACGATCTATGGCCTGTTGATCCTGCCGGAGTCGCTGCTGCGCGACCGCCGCGCACCGTTTCGCTGGAAAAGCGCCAATCCGATCGGCGCGCTAGGTCTGCTGCGGTCCGACCGCGTCCTGACGGGCCTGTCGGTGACGAACTTCTTTGCCCAGCTCGCGCATGCGGTGCTGCCTTCGATCTTCGTGCTCTATGCGACCTATCGATATGGCTGGGACTCGAAGACGGTTGGCGTGACGCTGGCAATGGTCGGCATCTGCGCCATGCTGGTGCAGGGGGCGGGCATCGGGCCGATCGTGCGGATATTTGGCGAACGCCGGGCGTTGCTGCTGGGGCTCGCTTTCGGCGCCGCCGGCTTTCTGATTTTTGCGATCGCGCCTACCGGGCCGCTATCGTGGCTCGGCATTCCCGTGATGTCGCTGTGGGGCGTTTCAGGCGCGGCGATCCAGTCGTTCATGACGAAACGCGTCGCACCCGACCAGCAAGGCCAGCTGCAAGGCGCGACGGCCAGCGTGCAGAGCATTTCGCAATTGCTGGGGCCGTTCCTGTTTACGCTGACCTTTGCCCATTTCATCAGCCCGCAGACGCCGTTTCATCTGCCCGGCGCGCCGTTCTTTCTGGCCTCGGCGCTGGTGCTGTTGGCGCTTGCGGTCGCCGCCGTGACGCTCGCCAACCGTGGGTCGTCGCGCTCAGCGTAGGGCGTCCGAGGTCAGACGGAATTTTTGGATTCGCTTGGCGTTATCGACCTCGGCCGTATAGACGTTGCCCTTGGCATCGACGGCGATGGCGTGGACCCAGTGAAACTGGCCAGCGTTGCGGCCCCCTCGTCCGAAACTGCCGGCGACCGTTCCATCCTGGCGGTTGATGATCCTGATTTCATTGTTCTCGCCATCCGCACTGAGCAGAAAACGCTGTTGTGCATCGGGCCAGATCGCGACGTCCCAAACCGCACCATTGCCAAGCGTATTTCTTTCGAAGAACCATTCCTTCACGAACGTGCCGTCCTTGCGGAACACCTGGATGCGGTTGTTGATGCGGTCGCAGACATAGACAAGCCCGTCATGGGCGATCTTTACGCAGTGCACGGGATTGGCAAACTGCTGCGAGGCCGGTGCCTTGGGATCGTAGGGCGGCTGCTTGTCATCGCTAGGCGTGTTTCCATAGGCACCCCAGTGCCGCTTGTAGGCGCCGGTCGTGGCGTCGAACACGATGACACGGTGGTTGCCGTAGCCGTCGGCGACATAGATCTCGTCCGCATCCTTGTCGATCGCTGTCTCCGCGGGCTTGCCTAGCTGGCCGATGTCATTGCTGCCCTTGCTTGGCGCAATCTTGCCGATCTGCATCACGAACTTGCCGTCGAGTGTGAACTTCAGAATGGCATTGTCGTTCTCGGCGTTGCCGCCGACCCAGACGAATCCGCGTTCGTCAACTTCAATACCGTGCTCGCGCCCGACCCATTCGTAGCCCTCGCCGGGGCCACCCCAGGCGCGCAGGAGATTGCCGTCGGCATCGAATTCCAAAACCGGTGGCGCCGGGATGCAGCATTTCGAGCGGGGCGGCGTCAGAGTTGCGCCCTTCTCGTCATCGGTCAGCGAGCGCGGGCGATGAATCATCCAGATGTGCCCTTGCCCATCGACGGTGATGCCGCCGACCTGACCGAGAATCCAGTTGTTCGGCAGCGGCTTCGGCCACGCCGCATCGACGGTGAAAGTTGGAATTTCGCCGGCCCGCGAAGGGCCCATCGTACCGACCAGCAGGGTGGCGACGGCGACTACCGCTGCCGCCGAAAGGTTCGCGACGGCGCGGAGCAGCTGGCCGCGGTTCTCGATCGGCGTCACGGACGTCCTTTCTGCTTCTTTGGCCGTCAGTGAATAGCCCCGTCAAAGGCTAGTCAACGGCGCGGGTCGTTGATGGACCCAACCGGCTAGGCCGGTGGCTGAAAGCTCAAAAGGCTCCGTGTCGGATAGTCGAAGAACTTGCCGCTCTCGTCCCACGTCGGCAGGCACATCGGCACGATCAGTTCGGCTGCCTGCTCCGGCGTATCGAGCGTCGTCGGATCTTCGCCGGGAAAGACAGC
This sequence comes from Bradyrhizobium erythrophlei, assembly GCF_900142985.1. Lineage (NCBI taxonomy): Bacteria > Pseudomonadati > Pseudomonadota > Alphaproteobacteria > Hyphomicrobiales > Nitrobacteraceae > Bradyrhizobium > Bradyrhizobium erythrophlei. The sequence goes on along the minus strand of NZ_LT670849.1, from coordinate 7,345,880 downwards.
GGCGCGCATGCGGGTGCGGATCGGGCCGGGATTGAACAGATTGATCCGAAGCGGCGTCGATGCCGTCTCATGGGCCCAGACGCGCGCCAGCGCCTCGAGCGCGGCCTTGGAGGCCGCATAGGGGCCGAGGTAACCGGTCGCCTTGTTGGCCACGCCCGAGGTGATGAACACCGCGCGGCCGGCCTCGGATTTCTTCAACAGCGGCTCCAGGCAGCGGATCAACTGGAAATTGGCCGACAGGTTGACCGCAAGCACGTCGTTCCACGGCTTCATGTCGATATGGCCGAGCGGCGAAGAGGGGCCGGCGACGCCGGCATTGCCGACGAGAATATCGAGCTTGCCGTGACGCTCGTGCAGGGCTGCGCCGAGCCGCGCGATGCCGTCAAAATCGGTCAGGCTGAGCGGTACCAGCGTCGCCTTGCCGCCATCCTTTCTTATCTCGTCGTCGAGTTCTTCCAACCCGCCCTGGGTGCGCGCGACCGCAACAATGTGCGCGCCGGCCTTCGCGAGTGCGCGTGCGGCGGCATAGCCGATGCCGCGCGAGGCGCCGGTGACGAGAGCGATACGGTCGGCGAGGGGGAGGGACATGGGTACAACTCCAGCGTCAATAGGCAGTCGGATACGCGGATCAAGCCCGCGGATCCATCGTAAGCGCTTCTAGATGTCAGATGGATTGCCGGGTCAAGCCCGGCAACGACGAATCTCAGCTCGCTTCCGCGAGCAGGGATAGCTGCCGCGGCGTCGGCTCGACCTGATCCTGGTCGGTGAGGTTCGTTGGATAAGCCCCGGTAAAGCAATGGTCGGAGAATTTCGGATTGGCGGGATCGCGCCCGGGATAGCCCATGGCGCGGTACATGCCGTCGACGGACAGGAAAGCGAGCGTGTCGGCGCCGATCAGTTCGCGCATTTCTTCCAGATTGTGTGTCGCCGCCAGCAGGCCGCCGCGATCCGGCAGGTCGATGCCGTAATAGTCGGGGTAGAGGATCGGCGGCGAAGCTAGGCGGAAGTGAACCTCGCGCGCGCCGGCATCGCGCATCATGCGGACGATCTTTCTCGAGGTGGTGCCGCGCACGAGTGAATCGTCGATCAGGATGATGCGCTTGCCCTCGATCGCAGCGCGGTTGGCGTTGTGCTTCATCTTCACGCCGGACTCGCGAATGCTCTGGGTCGGCTGGATGAAGGTGCGGCCGACATAGTGGTTGCGGATGATGCCAAGCTCGAACGGCACGCCGGAGTGCTGGCTGTAGCCGACGGCGGCAGGAACGCCGGAGTCCGGCACCGGCACCACGACATCGACCGGCACGTGGCTTTCACGCGCCAGCTGGGCACCAAAGGCCTTGCGCACGTCATAAACCGATCGTCCGCCGACGATGGAATCCGGCCGCGAGAAATAGATGTATTCGAAGATGCAGGGCCGCGGCGGTTTCGGCGGGAATGGCTTGTGGCTTTGTGCGCCGCGCTCGTCAAATACGACGATCTCGCCGGGCTCCACGTCGCGGACATATTTGGCGCCGATGATATCGAGCGCGCAGGTCTCCGACGCCAGGATCGGGCAGCCCTCGAATTCGCCGAGCACCAGCGGGCGGATGCCGAGCGGATCGCGTGCGCCGACGAGCTTCTTGTTGGTCAGCGACACCAGCGAGTAGGCGCCTTCGATCGTCCGCAGCGCTTCGATGAAACGATCGATGAAATGGTTGCGCTTTGACTGGGCGACGAGGTGCAGGATCACTTCGGTGTCGGTAGTGGACTGCATCATCGCGCCGCCGCGCACGAGTTCGCGGCGCAGCGTCAGGCCGTTGGTGAGATTGCCATTGTGGCCAACTGCAAATCCGCCGGCGTTGAGCTCGGCAAACAGCGGCTGCACGTTACGCAGGATGGTCTCGCCGGTGGTCGAATAGCGCACATGGCCGATCGCGGCATTGCCGGGCAGGCGTTCGATGACCTCGCGGCGGGAAAAGGTATCGCCGACCAGCCCAAGCCGCCGTTCGGAATGGAACCGGCTGCCATCAAACGAGACGATGCCGGCGGCCTCCTGACCACGGTGCTGAAGTGCGTGCAATCCGAGGGCCGTAATGGCTGCCGCTTCGGGATGGCCGAAGATACCGAATACACCGCATTCTTCGCGGAGCGTATCGCCTTCCAGATCGGGGTCTTCCAGGTAGAGCGGGCCGGTCGTCAGCCCCTGAGCTTTGGCGTCATCGGAAGGGCTTTGTTGGTCGTCCATCGCGCCTCTCTTTTGACCGGCTCTCACTTCGCTGCTGGCTTTTCGATCAGCTTTTTAAGGCTGTCTCGGGCAGGTTTACTATACCCGTCGCCTGATGCCGGGGCCGCCTGGTCGGCGTCAGTTTGGTCATCTTCCGGTTTATTCTTCTTGAATCTCTTCAAGATGGTGTTCTCGGGGTCATCCGGCAAGAGCGCCATCAGCCAATCCCCGGTTCCCTGCAGGACCACCCGGGATTTGGCGCCCGTCACCCAGTCCGGCCGCTGCTTGTCCGGAACCAGCCAGGTGAAGAACAGGAAGGCCACCACTACGATTAGCAGGCCCCGTGCCAGTCCGAACAGGAAGCCGAGGGTCCGGTCGAGCGCCCCGATCCGGGAATCCAGGATCATGTCGGAGATGCGCACCGTGATGACCGAAACCACGATCAGAGTGCCGACAAATACGCCGCCGACCACGACCAGGCTCGCCACCGTATCGTTGCTGACATAGGTCTTGGCGGTCGGCAGCAGCTTGGAAAACGAATAGAGCGTCACCAGCGCGGCCGTGCCCCAGGCGGCGATCGAGAGGATTTCGCGCATGAAGCCGCGAACCATCGCAAGCAGGCCGGAGATCAGCATCACAGCGAGCAGGACGAGATCGAGAATGGTAACTGGCATCGGCTGGTTAGGTCCGCATCAAGGTTCAAACCGCGAATCGGGACCGCCTCAGGCTGGCAGCCACGTAGCTGGCTCCGCAAGGCGGAAATCGCACGATCCCGGCTTGCGCGCGCGATGTATAGCGGCAGGGGCGGGTGGCGTCACGCCTGCCTAGCCTTCCTGACGGCGGAATCTCGTGGGTGTTGCATTTTTTTCCGCAGGTGAATTTTCCCTGTTGCCTCTTGGGGTTCCTCGCGCGGCAATTTCGGCCACCAAGCTGGTCAATCCGCCGACCGGGTTCAACGCAAGGCCCGAATCACCTCCGGCCTCGCCGCGGGCTGATTCGGGCAAGACCGCGCGGCCAAAGCCGAGTTTGGCGGCTTCCTTGAGCCTGGCCGAGGTCTGCGCCACTGGACGGATCGCGCCCGACAAGGAAATTTCCCCGAAATAGACCGCATCCGCCGGCAACGGTGCATTGACTAGCGAGGACACCAATGCTGCCGCGGCGGCAAGATCGGCGGCGGGCTCCTGGATACGCAACCCGCCGGCGACATTGAGATAGACGTCGTGGCCGGACAGCTTGACCCCGCAATGGGCCTCCAGCACCGCCAGCACCATCGAGAGCCGGCTGGGGTCCCAGCCGACCACCGCGCGACGCGGCGTGCCGAGCGAGGTCGGCGCCACCAGCGCCTGCAATTCGACCAGCACCGGACGCGTGCCCTCGATGCCGGCGAAGACCGCCGTTCCCGGACTGCCGAGGTCGCGCTCGGATAAAAAGAGTTCAGACGGGTTGGCGACTTCGCGAAGGCCGAGGCCCGTCATTTCGAACACGCCGATTTCGTCGGTGGGCCCAAAACGGTTTTTCATCGAGCGCAGGATCCGGAAATGCTGCGAGCCTTCCCCCTCGAACGACAGCACCGCATCCACCATGTGCTCGACAACGCGAGGCCCGGCGATCTGGCCGTCCTTGGTGACATGGCCGACCAGAATGATGGCGGCGCCGGACTTCTTGGCAAAACGAATGAGCGCCTGCGCGGAGGCGCGCACCTGGGTCACGGTGCCCGGCGCGGATTCGACCGTGTCGGTCCACATGGTCTGGATCGAATCGATCACGATCAGGCGCGGGGTCGCGCCTTCCGAAAGGGTTGAGACGATATCCTCAACCGAAGTCTCGGCGGCGAGTTGCACGGGCGCGTCGGCAAGTCCGAGCCGTTCGGCGCGCAGCCGCACCTGGGCCACGGCCTCTTCGCCGGAAATATAGACCGCGCGATGGCCCGCGCGGGCCATCATGCTGGTGGCCTGCGTAAGCAACGTCGATTTGCCGATGCCGGGGTCGCCGCCGACCAGAAGCACCGAGCCGCGCACAAAGCCGCCGCCGGTAACGCGGTCGAGCTCGGCCATGCCCGATGACAGGCGAGGGGCATCCTGGCTCTTGCCGGTGAGGCTTTCCAGCGCGAACTGCCGGCCCTTGCGTTTGGAGCGGATCGAGACCGGCACAGAGGTGGCGCCGGTGACGTCCTCCTCCGCCAGCGTGTTCCACTCGCCGCAGGAATCGCACTTGCCCTGCCAGCGGTTATAGGCCGCGCCGCAGTTCTGGCAGACGAAGGAGAGAGATGATTTGGCCATGGGCCTCGTTTGGCGGCAGATTCGAGAGCTTCGGCATTCCCATAGCATGGAATGACGCCCGCCCTTCAGAGTGCCGAAAGATTTACGAAAATGCCGTCCACAGCATCGAGAGACCGGCTGCGATCATGATGCCGTCCATCAGCAGCCGAAACGCGTCCGGTTTCATATGCAACACGAAGCGCTTGGCGATGAAGGCGCCAAACATCAGCGATGAGCCGGCGATCAGCCCTTGTAACGCGATCTCCGCCGTCAGCGCGCCAAAACGCTGGAAGGTCACGGATTTGCTCACATACATGCCAAGCGAGCTCGCCGCTTCGGTGGCGAGAAACGCACCTTTGGTGAGGCCGTAGAACAGAAACAAGGGCACACTGAGCGGGCCGGTCGAGACGACAATGCCGGTGAGATAGCCGACCACCGCGCCGCCGAGGGCAAGGTGCCACAGCGAAAACTTGAGCTGATGGCTTGCAAGCCAATGCCGGGCCGGCACCATCGCAATCAGAAACAATCCGATCGAAATGTCGACAACGCGCGACGGCAGCACCAACAGCGTGCGGGCGCCGAGAGATGCGGCTGGAATGGCCGGAATGGAGTAGGCCGCGCAAGCGCGCCAATCGACCTCGCGATACCAGGCGAGGATGCGCGAGAAATTGGACATGACGGCTGCGACCGCCATGATCGGGACGGCCTGTTTCGGCCCGTATTGGTAGATCAGGACCGGCATCAGCATGATCGACGATCCGGTGCCGACAATGCCGGAGATCGTGCCGGCGACGAGCCCGACCGTAAGGACGAAAACAAGACTCAACGATCCGTACTCCTGCCCGTGGTGTCGATTTGGCGCCAGCACGTTTTGCGTCGCGCCATGAACGGCCGGATATAGACGGCTGCGCGGCGAGGAGCTACCGTGTCGATCAAGCAATGGGTGGTTGAAAACGCCCAACGACCAGGGAGGACTATGTGATGGACAAGTCCGCCGATCGCAACAAAGGCAAACGCAATCAGGATTTGCCGATCGTTGCCGGAAATGGATTGATCGACCGCCGCGCTCTGCTTGGACGTGGCGTGATACTGGCAGGGGCTGTCGGAACCGGCATTGCCCCATCTGCCGCCGGCGCCGAGCCGCTCGTGGATGATCCATGGAGTCTGGAGATCGGCGAACCAACGCCGCCCTATCAGACCCGCTCGAAATTCGAAGCCAAGGTCGTTCGCACGCTGAGCAATCCCGACAACGAGCCGCGCAATTCGCATGCGCGCACGCCGCACCATATGCTCGCGGGAACGACGACGCCGAACGGATTTCATTTCACCATCAATCACGGTGGCATCCCGGTCATCGATCCGGACAAGCACCGCCTCGTGATCCACGGTCTGGTAAAGCAGCCACTGGAGTTCTCGCTCGAGGCGTTGTCGCGCTATCCGCAGGTCTCCAGGGTCACCTTTCTCGAATGCGGCGGCAACAGCGCGCCGATGTTCTCTCCCGAGCCGATGCAGGAAACGGTGCAGGCGCTGCACGGCCTCGTCTCCTGCGCGGAGTGGAGCGGCGTGAAGCTTTCGACGCTGCTGGAGGAAACCGGCATCGATCCCAAGGCGAAATGGCTGGTCGCCGAAGGCGCTGACTCGCCGCATTTGACCCGTAGCGTGCCCGTGAAGAAGGCGCTGGATGACGCGATGATCGCGCTTTACCAGAACGGCGAGCGCCTGATGCCCGGAAACGGCTATCCGATGCGCCTGCTGCTGCCCGGCTACGAGGGCAACATGAACGTCAAGTTCCTGCGCCGCATCAAGCTGATCGAACAGCCGGCGATGACCATGTATGAATCGCGGACCTATTCGCAGATCCTGCCCGACGGCAAAGCCTACCGCTTCTATTTTCTCCAGGAGGTCAAATCCTTCATCACCAGCCCGTCGCACGGCATGGCGCTGAAGGGCCCCGGACTCTATGAGATTTCCGGGGTCGCCTATTCGGGCACCGGGCGGATCGAGAAGGTCATGGTTTCGGCCGATGGCGGAAAAAGCTGGGGCCAGGCCGCGCTTCAGGAGCCGGTCCTGAGCAAGGCCTTCACGCGGTTCCGCATGCCATGGCGCTGGGATGGCGGTCCGGCGACTTTGCAGAGCCGGGCGTGGGACGAGGCCGGCAACGTGCAGCCGACGCGTGCCGAATTTGTCGCCGTGCGCGGCGAGCTCACCAAGCCGCCGCCGATATTGGGTTTCCCCAACCAGCACTACAACTCGATCACCAGCTGGGGCGTTGCAACGAGCGGCGAGGTCAAGCATGTCTACGCCTAGGCCTATTGTCCTTGCTGCAGCGTTTTTGCTTGCAACCACAGCCAGCCTGTCGAAGGCCGAGACGCCACATCTCGGCAAGCCGCTCGACGAAGCCGCGATCGCCAATTGGGACATCAGCATCCTGCCCGACGGGACCGGGTTGCCAAAGGGCAGCGGCACGTCGGCGCAGGGCGCCGCGATTTTCGCCGAGAAGTGTGCGGCCTGCCACGGCGACAACGGCAGGGGCGGCGGGCCTGCGGCGGCACTCGTGGAGGAGCACAAGATCGTCGGCATTTCGGCGTCGCAGAAGACCATCAAGAACTTCTGGCCCTATGCCACGACGATCTTCGACTTCATCCGCCGCGCGATGCCGTTCACCGCGCCGCGCTCGCTCAGCGATGACGAGGTCTATGCGCTGACGGCCTATATCCTGGCGGAGAACAAGCTGATTGACGCCAAGGACACCATGAATGCGGAAACGCTGCCGAAGGTGAAGATGCCGAACCGCGACAACTTCATCATCCGTTTCCCTGACCGAATTTAAGTTGCGTCGCGAACGGTCTTTGCGTCAGGCCACCAGCGCCACGTTGCGAAACGCTTTCACAAGCGGCGTTTCCAGCTTGCCGTCCATGTCGCTCAAGATCTTGTAGGCGTCCTGCCTCGGCATCGGCGGCCGGTACGGCCTGGATTCAATGAGCGCAGCGAAGATATCCGAAATGGTGAGCAATCTCACCAGGTCGGAAATCTTTCCCGCGCTGAGCCCATCGGGATAGCCGGTGCCATCGAGATATTCGTGATGGTGCCGGACGCCATCCAGTATCTCTTGGCTGATGTCGGGCAGGGCCTTCAACAGCTCATGACCGATCGCCGGATGCTGCCTCATGATCTCATTCTCTTTCGGATCGAGCCGACCCGGCTTGTCGAGAATGGACAGTGGAATCCGCGCCTTTCCGATGTCGTGCAGCGTCGCGGCCATCCCTAGCCGCTTGATGTCAAAATCGGTAAATCCGATTTCGATCGCAAAGCCCACCGCGATTCCGGTCACCAGCATGCAGTGCTGGAACGTTCCCTCGTGATAGCGCCGAACGTCGTCGAGCCATGCGCCGAGGCCGTCGCGCTCGATGCCGGCAATGACACGCGCGGTCGCGCGTTCAGCATCCGAAAGGTCGATCGACTGGTCATGGTTGATCGCGGAAAACATCGTTGCGAAGGCTCTCGCGCAATCGACGATTTCCGGTCGCGCCGTTCCGGAGTTGGCCTCCGGGGCCGCCGAGGCTTTTGCGGCAGCCTCGATCTGCGCGAGCTTGGGGCCGATTTCGCGGTTGCTGCGAACAATCGATGTCGCCCCGAGCGCGTAGGCTTGCGCGACCATGTGGTGGAGATGCTTCTGAACGACGAACAGCTTTTCCGTCACCGCCCGCAGTTCGCTCAAGGTCACCTTGATCTGCTCGACGCGGGCCATGACGCGCAGGTCGGCATCGACCATGAGCACGCCGTCCGAACCGAACGACGCCTTGTCGCCCAACAATCTGGGCACCACAAGATGATGAGGTTCCAGCATCGCGCGTATCGCCGGAATCTTGGATGGCTCATCAGTAAGGTAACAAACGCGCATGTATTCTCGCTAATATAACGAGGCGGCGAGCGTTCAATTCGAATTCAAAAAAATTATCTTAGCGTTACAAGCTATGCCGACTTAATTAGTAAAGATTAAACGAGTTGGGCAGTCTCAGACCACTGAGTGCATGGAACCTGGCTAGTGGTCCAATCCACCCCACTAGCTGATGGTAATCCATGCGGGCGCATGGTCGCTGGCGCCTTCCTCGCCACGCACCAGGCGGTCGACGCCTGCTTTCTTCAGGCGCGGTGCAAGCGCAGGACTGAGCAAGAGGTGATCGAGCCTGAGACCGGCATCGCGCGGCCAGCGATTGCGCTTGTAATCCCAGAACGTGAACATCGGCGTTGACGGATGAAGCTTGCGGATTGAGTCCGTCCAGCCTTGCCCGATCAATGAGTGGAATGCCGCGCGGCTCTTCGGCTGTATCAGCGCATCCTTGTCCCAGGATTTGGTCGGATAGATATCGAGTGCGGTTGGCGCGACGTTGTAGTCGCCGGCGAGAACGACAGGCACATCTTGTTTGATCAGTGTGGCTGCATGTGTCCGGAGTTTTCTGAACCAATCGAGTTTGTAATCGAATTTCGGTCCAGGTTGCGGATTGCCGTTCGGCAAGTAGATGCTCGTCACAATAACGCCCTTGATCGCGGCTTCGATGTAGCGCGCTTCATCGTCCTTGCTGTTGCCGGGCAGTGAGTTGCGGATCAAAACGGGATCGGCGTTTCGCGCCAACAGCGCCACCCCGTTCCAGGTTTTTTGTCCGCGCCAAACTGCGCCATAACCGGCCTTCGCGAGCGCGCCTTGCGGGAAGTCGTTGTCGGTTGCCTTCAACTCCTGCAATGCGACGATGTCGGGTTTGGCGCGGCTGAGCCACGCCAAAAGGTTCGGTAGGCGACGGTTGATGTTGTTGATGTTGAAGGTGGCGACTTTCATGGCCCGTGTCGCCAGTGGTGTGATTCTAACGTTTGCATCCCTTCGCGGCGGCCATTTTGCTTGTTGCTCGAACGAAACGGTAGCGAAGAGGAGACCGGGCTGCTAACCGTCGGCCACCTCGCCTTTGTAGAGGCGTGCGTAGCGCGAACCAAGGCTCGTGAGCACCTCGTAGCCGATCGTGCCGAAGTGATGGGCCAGTTCGTCGACGGTGATGCCTTCGCCGATCAATGTCACGAGGTGGCCGCGCCGCACCGCGTTCTTGTCGAGATCGGTGATGTCAACGGCCATCAAATCCATCGAGATGCGGCCTGCGACCGCACAGCGCTTGCCGGCTACGACCACTTCAGCGCCGCGGGTGCCATCGTTGCTGCTGCCGGCACGGAAATAGCCGTCGGCATAACCGGCGGAAACGATCGCTACCCTGGTGGGCCGCCGGGCCGTCCAGTTTCCGCCGTAACCGACGCTTTCGCCGCGCTCGACGTCGCGGATCTGCACGATGCGGGCCTTCAGCTCGACGACCGGCTGCATCGGATTGTCAGCCTCTGGTGTCGGATTGACGCCATAGAGGGCCGCCCCGGGCCGCACCATGTCGAACTGGAACGCGCCGCCCAGGAAGATGCCGGACGAGTTCGAAAGCGACGCGGGGACGCCGGAAAATGCGCTGGCAACCTCGCGAAACGTTGCGAGCTGTCTGGCGTTCATCGGATGATTCAGGCTTTCGGCGCAGGCGAGGTGGCTCATTACAAGCGAGACGCCGTGATCGCCGGCATGGATTCTGGGAATGAGACCCTGCGCCTCCGCGATGGTGAGGCCGAGCCGTTGCATGCCGGTGTCGACATGGATGGCGGCGCCGCCGGCCCAGCCGGTGCGGCGGCAAAAGACGTCCCATTCGGCGAGTTCGTTGAGCTCACCGATCACGGGCCGCGCGTCGATCTTGGCGTAGCTGTCGCCGGTGTTCTGGATGAAGCCGTTGAGGACATACAGCGTGGCCGAGGGTACCGCGGCCCGCGCGATGGCCGCTTCCTCAAGGGTCGCAACAAAGAAGGTCTTGCAGCCGGCCTTGGCGAGCGCTCGCGCGACCGGTTCGATGCCGGAGCCGTAGGCGTTGGCCTTGATGACGGCGGAGCATTCGGCGGGAACTGCGGTCTTCTCGAGCTTGCGCCAGTTGGCGACCAGGGCGTCGAGATCGACCGTCAAAATGCCACTGGCGGCGGCCAGCGCCGCCGCCTTGTTGGCTTCCGCCGAAAGAATGGAATCGGCCGGAAGCGATCTTGGATCGGGGGCGATGTTCATGATGCAATTTTACGCGCGCATCAGCCGCCGTTCAACCCGAGAGCGGCCGCTTCAATAGGCCCGCTCGGGCAACTGATGGTCAGATGTCAGGTCGCCGAAGCGGGTTACGCTGCCCTCGAACTGGAGGTCGACCGTGCCGGTCGGGCCGTGGCGCTGCTTGCCGATGATGACTTCGGCCTTGCCATGCGCCAGCTCCATTTCGGTGGTCCATTTCACGTGTTCGGGCGTGCCCGGGCGCGGCTCCTTGTTGGCCAGATAATATTCCTCGCGATACACGAACATCACGACGTCGGCGTCCTGCTCGATCGAGCCGGATTCACGCAGGTCGGACAGTTGCGGGCGCTTGTCGTCGCGGCTTTCCACCTGTCGCGACAGCTGCGACAGCGCAATGACGGGTACGTTGAGCTCTTTCGCCAGAGCCTTGAGGCTGGTCGTGATTTCCGTGACTTCTTGAACACGGTTGTCGGAGCGCTTGCTCGAGCCTGACAAGAGCTGAATGTAGTCGACCACAATCAGGTCAAGGCCGCGCTGTCGCTTCAGCCGCCGCGCCCGCGCCGTCAGTTGCGCGATTGAAAGGCCGCCGGTTTCGTCGACATAAAACGGCAGCGACTGCAGCTCGATCGAATAATCGCGGATCTTCTCGAAATCGCCTTCGGTAATGCCGCCGCGGCGGATGTGACTCGAGGGAATGCCGGTGCGCTCGGCGATGATACGCGTGGCCAATTGCTCGGCCGACATTTCGCAGGAGAAGAAGCCAACGATGCCGCCATTGACGGTCTTCTGGGTGCCGTCGGCCTGAAGTTCGGCGCGGTGTGCTTTAGCAATGTTGTAGGCGATGTTGGTGGCGAGCGCGGTCTTGCCCATGCCCGGACGCCCGGCCAGGACGATCAAGTCGGAGGGCTGCAAGCCGCCCATCTTGGTATCGAGGTCGCGCAAGCCGGTGGCGATGCCGGACAATTTGCCGTCGCGCTGGAAGGCTTTCGCCGCCATGTCGACGGCGACGGCAAGCGCTTGCGAAAAGCGCTGGAACCCGCCCTCATAGCGGCCGGATTCCGCCAATTCGTAGAGCCGCCGTTCGGCATCCTCGATCTGATTGCGCGGGGCGAAGTCGACGGGCGCGTCAAACGCGACGTTGACCATGTCTTCGCCGATCCGGATCAGATCGCGGCGCAGCGACAACTCATAGATGGTGCGCCCGTAGTCCTGCGCGTTGATGATGGTCGTAGCCTCGGCCGCCAGCCGGGCCAGATACTGGCTGACGGTCATGCCGCCGAGGTCGGTGTCGGCCGGCAGGAAGGTCTTCAGCGTCACGGGCGTCGCAACCTTGCCCATCCGGATCAGGCTGCTTGCGGTCTCGAAGATCGTTTGGTGGATCGGCTCGAAGAAGTGCTTGGGTTCCAGGAAGTCCGAAACCCGGTAGAACGCGTCATTGTTGACCAGAATCGCGCCCAAAAGGCTCTGCTCGGCCTCGATATTGTGGGGAGCCGTGCGGAAAGCGGGAGTTCCCGCCTCAGGGGCGAGTTTCAGAACGTTCGAATCAATTGGAGGCATGAGCGGTCAGTGTTCGCGAAAGTTTGGCAGATAAGGGGCAGCGATAAAGCGCCTCTCTTAAGGTAAGCGGAAGCGGCAAACCGCCTTATGCACGATTCACACAATCTGCGTTGGGGAATCATCGAAGTGTGTCGTGCCGGCGCTTGACGCGGTTTCTTGCCGCAGGTTCGGGCGGCGCCTCAAAAACTTCGGGATTTGGATGAACCTCTAAAGGCGTGGCCGATACGTAATGCTTACGGGTAGGCGTCCGGCCGAAAAAGGCCGTCAGATCAGGATGAGATAGACGAACGCGAGGAACGCGGCGCCGATGGCCATGGCGATCACGGCATAATCGGTACGGAGGTCCGAATGCGCTGCCGGCGATGATGGAACGGTTTTCTCAGCCATTTGGATGATTTAGGGCAGGGCGCCGAAGTCCTTTGTGAAGCAGATCACATCCCGGGATTTTCTTTCTGGCATGATCGCCGGGAACGAGCGCGTGGCGTCGGGAGTTGTTTTGCAACGGATTTTCGGGATGCGGTCAGGGAAAGTCATGAGCCAACAACTTCCAACATGGCGAACTGCAAATGGCCAGACGGCATGGTTGTCGCGGCTGATCGTCGCCATGGAAAAGTTTTCCCGTCCCGAATGGCGGACGCGTCCAGTTGATCCTCTGGAACTTCATGCCGTGCGTGCCCGGCTGGCTCAGCCCGCGATGCTTCATCCCGCCTATGGCTCCCGCTTCAGCCTGAAAAATTAGTAGTCGGGCTTGCCTCGCCCGGCCAATTCGAGCGGGCTATTCGCCGGCAATTTTCAGACGCGGCTTGTCTCCCATTTCTGAGCGGCGCAGCCTGGCTTCTTCGCGCGTTATGTAGTCGCGCGTGATCGGCACGACGCCCTGGCGCTTGGTGAGCTGGACATGGAAGTTCATCAGGTTCTGCTTGCGGAAGGCCATTTCCGAACAGGCAAGATAGAACTCCCACATGCGCGCGAAGCGTTCGTCATAGAGCTGGACCGCTTCCTCGCGGCGCGCCATGAAGCGTTCGCGCCAGGCTTTGAGTGTTTCCGCGTAATGCAGCCGCAGGATCTCGATGTCGCACACGAGCATCCCGGCGCGCTCGATCGAGGGCAGTACCTCCGACAGCGCCGGGATATAGCCGCCCGGGAAGATGTACTTCGCAATCCAGGGATTGGTGACGTCGGGACCTTCCGAGCGGCCGATCGAGTGAAGCAGCATGATGCCGTCGTCGGTCAGCAGTTCGGCGCAGCGCTTGAAGTAGGTGTCGTAGAAGTCGACCCCGACATGTTCGAACATGCCGACGGAGACAATACGTTCGAAGGGGCCCGGAACGTCGCGGTAATCTTCAAGCAGGAATTTCGCGGACCGGGTCAGGTCTCGCTCTGCGGCGCGGGCATTCGAAACCTGCAATTGTTCGGTCGATAGCGTTACCCCGGTCACATTGGCGCCAGCCGTCCCGGCCAGATAGAGCCCGAGGCCACCCCAGCCCGACCCGATGTCGAGCACGCGGTCGCGCGGCCGCACCAGAAGCTTGGCGGCGATATGGCGCTTCTTGGCAAGCTGGGCATCGTCAAGCGACATGCCCGGCTGCTCGAAATAGGCGCAGCTATATTGCTTGTCGGAATCGAGAAAGAGCGAATACAGCCTGCCGTCCAGATCGTAGTGATGGGCGACATTGTTCCGGGCACGGCGGCGCGGATTGAACTGGCGCAGATGCCTTGCCAGATAGCGAAGCCACCATTGCGGTTTTGCCCAGCCGGGCAAAACCTGAGGCTGATCCATCAAGATGGCGAGTGCGTCCGCAATCGTGCCGTTTTCGACGATGAAGTCGCCTTCCATGTAGATCTCGCCAAGCGCGAGTTCGGGGTTGAGCAAAACCCGTCGCTCCGCATTAGCGGTCCGAAAGCGAGCGAAGACGTGCGGCCCGGTGCCATCGCCGCAGGTGAATTTCTCTCCGTTGGCGGCGGTAAAAGTTATCGCGCCGCGGCGGATGAAGCCCTGAAGAAAGTAACGCAGCAAACGGTCCATCGAAACCACCAACGAGCGATCCCGCAAACCAAACCTGGTTCGTCACATTCGACGTGCTGGGAACCAAACGGTTCCTCCGTCCTATGGAGGATATAAGAGGTCAGGGCCGGAGCGCTAATGCGCTGTATACAAAGCAGATATTCCGGGAACAGACGCCCCTGTGGTTTGGCCTAAAGTGCGCTTCCATTCGCGGGATAATCGGCTAAAAGGTGACGCCTCCGGTGCCCTCGAACGAGCACTGAGCGCTTTCCGCATGGAGATTTAGGGGATGTTGAGCCGAGCGCGTTTATTTGCGGCGGTCACGTTTTTGGCCGGTTGCCTTGCGGGTTCGTCCGCCTTGGCGCAGGCCACCAATCTCGAGGCCGGCAAAAGCGCTTCCCAACTCTTCGCGGGCACCTGTACCGCCTGCCACAAGTCTCCGCGGGGCCTCCTGAAGACGGTTTCGCCCGGATCGCTGCCGGGTTTCCTGCGCGAGCACTATACGACCAGCGGCGACATGGCTTCGCAGCTCTCCTCCTACCTGATTTCCAATGGCGCCAGCGACGCCAAACAGGCCAAGCAGGGCTCGGACAAACCGGGCGCGGACAAGCAAGGGCAGGGCGGCAGCGACCAGGCCGATCGCCAGGGCCGCAAGAATCGCAACGCACCACCCCAGGAAGTCGCGCGGCCGGATGATGCCGCCGCGCCAGGCGAAGGCGGGCGACAGTCCCGCAAGCGCTTGGGCCGTCAGGGAGAGCCTTCAGACGAGGCGAGGACCCCGCCGCCCCAGGCGGCGGTAGAACGCGGCCCCGATGGCCGCAGGCTCAAGCGGTCCGGCAGGCCAGGTCAGCCCGGCGCCGACGAGCCACCGATGGCCAATGAACCCGCCAGGATGGAGCCGCCCAAGGCAGAATCGGCCAAGTCCGAGCCGACTGCCGAGGACAAGGCACGGCTTGAGGCACCCCGTGTCGAAACGGGCACGGCGGAGCGTGCCAAACCCGACGCCGACGCCAAATCCAACGAGGTCAAGATCGAGACGCCAAAGGACCCGGGCGCGAGCGACAAGCCCGTGGTACGCCGCGAACCGGCACCGGCCGCACCATCAACGCAACCGGCTGCGGCCTCCACGCCTGCCCCGCCTCCTGCGCCGGTTGCCGGCTCCGGCGGTTCATCTGAACCGGCCGCGCCGCAGCCGACGTTGGCCCAACCGAAAGCCCCGGTTGTTTCCGAACCACCGGCCGTGACGGCTTCGGCGCCGCCGTCTCCGCCATCGGGACCGCCAGCGCCGCCGATCTCCCGCTAGCTGTCAGAAGAATTCACCAAGATAAAAGCCCGGCCGAGCCAGGCTGTGTGAGAACTGGGGCAAATCAGATAGAGAGGCCGCATCATTAATGATGCGGCCTTTTTCATGCGCTACATTCGAGGTGGGGACCGTAACCAGGCGAGTTTTTTGCCGGCACGGATCGATGATTACGTTGCCGCTGATGCGGCGGTGCGGGTAATCGATGCCTTTGTTGAAGGTCTCGATATGTTCGGGCTCGGCTTGGTTCGAGCGACACCGGCGGCGACCGGGCGGCCCGGCTATGACCCGCGCGATCTTCTGAAGCTCTATATCTACGGGTACCTCAACGAGGTTCGTTCGAGCCGCAAGCTGGAACGCGAGTGCCGGCGCAATGTCGAACTGATGTGGCTGTTGGGGCGGCTTGCCCCCGACTTCAAAACAATTGCGGACTTTCGGCGGGACAATGCAGCCGGGATCGTAGGGGCATGCCGGGCCTTCGTGCTGTTCTGCCGCGAGCAAGGACTATTTGCGGCCCGTCTGGTGGCCCTCGACGGTTCGAAGTTCCGGGCGGTGGCGAGCGCCAAGCGGATTATGGGCGAACGCAAGGTCGCCGAAGAGGCCGGCCGGATCGATCAACAGATCGCGGCTTATCTTGCCAACCTCGACAGCATCGATGCGGGCGAGCGGGCCGATAGCGATGCGGAACAAACGGCTGCGGCTCTCCAGGCTCTCAGGGCACGCCGCACCGACCTTGATGCTCTGGCGGCGCGACTTAAGGCGGAAGATCGGACTAGTCTTGTAGAAGGTGAGCTCGATGCGCGGCCGATGGGTAAAGGGGCAGGCTCCAAGCCTCCTTCCTACAATGTCCAGACGGCGGTCGATGCTGCGACGGGGCTGATCGTCCACCATGAGGTTACAACCGAACCCACCGACAACCGGCTGCTCCATCCGATGGCCAAGGCGACGAAGGATGCGGTGGCGGCCGATACGCTCACGGTGGTGGCGGACGCTGGCTATTCGAACGGAGCAGACGCGGCAGCCTGCGAGAACGATGGCATCACGCCTTGTGTGCCAGCGAACCGGGCCGTCAACAATCAAGGCGACTTCTTCGACCGCACGGCCTTCATCTATGAGCCGCAAACCGACAGTTTTCGTTGTCCGGCGGCCCGAACACTGGTGCGCAAGCAAATCCTCACCAGAAAGCAGAGCGTCTTGTATATCGCCGACGATTGTTCGGGTTGCGCGCTCAAGCCGAGATGCACCCGCGTCGAGCGCCGCTTCGTTCAAAGACACCTTTACGAGGACGCGCTTCAACGCATGAATGCCCGCGTCGAAGCCGATCCACACCTCATGCGGCAGCGGCGATGCGCGGCTGAACACCCGTTCGGAACCATCAAGCGGATGACGGCTGGCGGCAGGTTCCTCACCCGAGGCCTTACCAACGTCAAGACTGAAGCCGCCCTCAGCGTTCTTGTCTACAACATCATGCGGGTCATCAATCTCATCGGCTCGCAAAGCCTCAAGATTAGGCTCGCCTGACCCTAAAAATTAAAAAAGAGGCCCCGGATCACCGCAGCCTCTCGTTTCCACACAGCCTGATTTCGGCCGGGCTTTGTCGTATCTGCAAAGACCAAGCGGAAAGCTTACTCTTCCGCCGCAGGAGCCGCCTCCGGCGCCAGTTCGGTCGGAAGGGCTTCGGGATCGAAGAATTCGCCGGCGGCCGCGATGGCTTCGGCGGCCGCATCCCGATCTTCCTGGCGC
Organism: Bradyrhizobium erythrophlei; assembly: GCF_900142985.1. NCBI lineage: Bacteria > Pseudomonadati > Pseudomonadota > Alphaproteobacteria > Hyphomicrobiales > Nitrobacteraceae > Bradyrhizobium > Bradyrhizobium erythrophlei. Next base: position 7,328,693 of record NZ_LT670849.1, on the reverse strand, counting down.
GTGGAGATATCCTCACCGCGCTTGATGCGAGCGGCCTCATCGGCATTGCGCGCCACCGTCACCGAGATCGTGGCTTCGACTTCGGGGTGTACCGCGATCGTCACCTTCTGCTGACCGATCGTCTTGATCGGCGCATCGAGCCAGACCTGCGGCTTGGACACGGTGATGCCGTCGGCGGCGAGCGCGGCGACGATGTCACGCACTGACACCGAGCCGAACAATTGGCCGGATTCGGACGCCTGGCGGATGATGACGACATCGCGTCCCTCGACCTTGGCGGCGATCTTGCTCGCTTCGCCCTTGGCCTGAACGTTGTTGGCCTCGAGTTCAGCCTTCATGCCGTCGTACTTGGCGCGATTGTCCGCAGTGGCGCGCAGCGCCTTGCCGCGCTTGAGCAAGAAGTTGCGGGCAAATCCGTCCTTGACGCGAACGACCTCGCCCATCTGGCCGAGCTTGGCAACACGTTCCAGCAAAATGACTTCCATATTGGTTTCCTTTCAAGTTGTTCGGGATTCAAGTTTCAGTTTTCAGGATTTGGGAAGCGGCGGCGGTGACCGGCTGCGCAAGTAGCGTTCGCGAAATCCGAACACGGCGTCGGCCAATCCGAGCAAGGCGATCGCCAGCAGAGCCCAGGCGAAGCCTGCCACCACTGCGTAGACGCAACCGAGCCACAACGCGCGGCTTTTCATGGCAAGCGTAAGCGTGTGCAGCACGGCAAAGCCCGTCATTGCATAGGCCATCGACAGACCGGACGTCAGCACCTGCGCCATGATGGCGAGCAAGCCGCCGGCAAAACTGCAGACGATCGCCGCAAAGAGCACGGCGATCGCCGTCATCGGCAGCGTGGTGCTTTTCAGATCCGGCCACGGCCGATGCAATCGTCCCGACGTCGCGGCAATTTTCGCAGCAAGCCACAGGTTGATGGTCAACATCGCGACCGCGGTAATCTCCGCGCCGATGGGCGCGATCAGCACCAGCGCATCGAGCGTGGAATCGTTCAGCACAAGACCGGTAGCTTCCACAAGTTCGACCCAGCCGGTGCGGAGCGTCTTTTGGATGGTCGCGGCATCGCCGCCCATCGTGAGCAGCGTGGCGGCCGTGACAATGGTTGCAAAGATCACGATCCAAATCAGAATGCGTCCGACCGGATACCATTCCAGCGCGTCATCCGGATCGCCGGCAGCGTTGTGGTGCGGACGCGCCAGCAGGATGAGATGAGCCAGCCACCAGGCCGGCAGCACGTTCACCAATACGAACGCAATAGAGTAGGGAAGACCGAACAAAGCGGCGATAAGGACTGTCGCGGCACCGCCGCCGATAGCCGCGGTGGCGGCGCCCCAGCCCAGTCCTACCACCATCAGCGGCAGCGGAGCGAGAATGATCAACAGCAGCGAGATCGCCGCACCAGAGGTGATCGAGGCGAACATCAAGGCCGACGCAAGGCCGGCTGCCAGCGCTATTGCCATGGCTGCGATCATCAGCTGTCCCGCCCCCTTCGAGCGGTTAGAGGTCTCTTCGACCCCAACCATCGGCGACCGGACGACCCGGAAGCCTTATGAGTGAAAAGTAAAGATCCGCGGCCTGTGCGGCCGCGGATCGAAAGTCGTCTTAGCGAATGACGTACGGAAGCAGACCGAGGAAACGCGAGCGCTTGATGGCGCGCGCGAGTTCGCGCTGCTTCTTGGCGGAAACCGCGGTGATGCGGCTCGGCACGATCTTGCCGCGCTCGGAAACGTAACGCATCAGCAGCTTGGAATCCTTGTAGTCGATCTTCGGCGCATTCGGACCCGTGAACGGGCAGGTCTTGCGGCGGCGGAAAAACGGACGGCGTGCACCAGCTTCAGCCATTGTTCTTACTCCTCGTCCGCAGTTTCAGCATCGTCGCGGGGGCGGCGCGGGCCGCGATCACCCCGGAAACCACCGTCGCGATCGCCCCGGAATCCACCGTCGCGCTCGCCGCGGAAACCGCCGCCACGGTCGTCGCGTTCACGGTCGCGATCGGCCTTGCGCATCATGGCCGAGGGGCCTTCCTCAAGCTCTTCGACGCGAACGGTGAGGTAACGGATCACGTCTTCGCTGATCCGCTCCTGGCGCTCGATCTCGGAGACGGCCGCCGAGGGCGCGTCGATGTTGAGCAGCACGAAGTGCGCCTTGCGATTCTTGTTCATGCGATAGGTCAGCGACCGCACGCCCCAGTTCTCGGTCTTGGAGACCTTGCCGCCGGCCTGTTCGACGATGCCGGTCATCTGGGCGGTCAGTTCTTCGACCTGCTGGGTGCTCGCATCCTGACGCGCGAGAAAAACATGCTCATAAAGAGGCATGGATGTCCTTTCCTTGTGTTAGCGCAGGTCCCGGCGGCAAGCCCTTCGAGACCTTCGGAAAGGACTCGGGATAAGCTCAGAAGGCGGAAGCACGGGACGACGGGCCGACTGGCCCTGCCACATCAAAACACCGGAGGTGATATTGCTGAGACCGTCCGTTCAGCTCCCGGCCGGGATCCACGGATCGCCGCGTTATAAGCATTTTGGGCGCGCTGGCAAGGGAAAGCCGCCACAGAGCTGTCCTTGGCGCCGAGTCGGATCAAGCCTCTCTGCTTGACAGGGAAGGCTCCCGCGGTGTCTTTCGGCGGTCTTGCGGGCGCAAGCGGCGGCTTGGCGCACCATGGTGGTTTCAAAATCTCTCGTAAGATATTGAAAAATAAATATATTCCGCGATACCCGCCTTTGAGTGGGGGCGACGGGAGGAACGTTCGAGGACACGTATGACGACAGCATTCACCTTTCCGGGTCAGGGTTCCCAGGCGGTCGGTATGGGCAAGGCGCTGGCGGAGGCTTTTCCGGCGGCGCGTGCGGTATTCGACGAGGTCGATGCGGCGCTTGGTGAGAAGCTGACGAACATCATCTGGGACGGTCCAGGCGAGACCTTGCAGCTGACGGAAAATGCCCAGCCGGCGCTGATGGCGGTCTCGCTCGCCACCATGCGTGTGCTGGAAAGCGAGGCCGGCTTCTCGGTTGCCAAGCACGCAGCCTTCGTCGCGGGCCATTCGCTCGGCGAATATTCGGCGCTTGCCGCAGCCGGAAGCCTTGCCATCGGCGATACCGCGCGTCTGCTGCGCACGCGTGGGCTTGCGATGCAGAAGGCGGTGCCGGTCGGCGTCGGCGCCATGGCCGCTTTGCTGGGCCTCGACTACGAGACCGCGGTCGCCGTTGCCGAGGAAGCCGCGCAAGGGCTGGTTTGCCAGGCTGCCAACGACAATGGCGGCGGTCAGGTGGTTGTTTCCGGCGACAAGGGGGCGGTCGAGCGGGCGGTTGAAATCGCCAAGACGAAAGGCGCCAAGCGCGCGATGCTCCTGCCGGTTTCCGCGCCGTTTCATTGCCGTCTGATGCAGCCGGCAGCGGATGCGATGGCGCAGGCACTAGCCGGCGTCGCCATCAAACCGCCCGCAGCGCCCGTGGTGTCGAACGTGTTGGCCTCGCCGATCACCGATCCCGATGAGATCCGCCGCCGGCTGGTCGAGCAGGTCACCGGCACGGTGCGCTGGCGCGAGTCGGTTGCGTATATGGCTGGCCACGGTGTTAACAGGTTTTTCGAAATCGGCGCTGGCAAGGTGCTGAGCGGCCTCGTCAAGCGCATTGCAGAAGGCGCCGTCGGCGTTCCCGTCGGCGGGCCCGGCGATATCGGTGCGGCGAAAGACGCGCTAGTGGTCTGATTCTAACATTCGCATCCCTTCTCAGCGGGCACTTTTGCGAATGTTAGAATCAAAAGACCACCAGCAAATATGGGTTTCTAGTGGAGTTTCGGATTTGACATTCGCTAGACGAGTTCGCAGCTGGATGGGTGGCGGATGTCAAATCCACTGCACTGGTGCTGCACAGTCATAGTTTAAGGGGAAAATGATGTTCGATCTCACCGGCAGGACCGCGCTGATCACAGGCGCAAGCGGGGGCATCGGCGGTGCGATCGCGCAAGCCCTGCACAAGCAAGGCGCGACCGTGGCCATTTCGGGCACGAGGCGCGAGGCTTTGGATGCCCTGGCCTCCACGCTTGGCGGGCGCGTCCATGTGCTGCCCTGCAATCTCTCCGACGCAGCCGACGTCGAGGCGTTGGTGCCATCCGCCGAGGCGGCGATGGGACAGCTCGATATTCTCGTCGCCAACGCCGGCATCACGCGCGACAATCTTTTTGTGCAACTGCGGGATGAGGATTGGGAGCAGGTGATCAACGTCAACCTGACTGCGACCTTCCGTCTCGCCCGCGCCGCGACCAAGCTGATGATGCGCAAACGCTTTGGCCGGATTATCGCGATCACGTCGGTGGTCGGCGTTACCGGCAATCCGGGGCAGGGCAATTACGCGGCTTCAAAGGCCGGTCTGATCGGCATGATCAAAACGCTGGGCGCGGAATACGCCAAGCGCAACGTCACCGCCAACTGCATCGCGCCGGGCTTCATTGCCACGCCCATGACCGATGCATTGAACGACAAGCAACGCGAGGCCATCCTGTCGAAGGTTCCGGCGGCGCGTCTCGGGACGCCTGACGACATCGCGGCAGCCGCGGTCTATCTCAGCTCGAACGAAGCGGCCTATGTGACCGGGCAGACCATTCACGTGAACGGCGGGATGGCGATGATCTGAAGATGGTGGATCGGATTTGACGTTAGGCGGCCAACTGCAAGATCAATGTCAGTGCAAAATCCCCCGGAAACCGGAATTTGCCAGTGGTCTTTTGATTCCAGCATTTTGCAAAACGGCTTGCCGCGATGCGATGCAGCTGCCGGAATAGGACCGCTGCTCGCGGGCCCCGGCTGCGGGCGGCGGGGCTTATAGTCAAGGCCTGGGAAGTATGATAACCGGACCCCGGATGGGGCGCAAAAGAACACCATTGCAGGATGTTGAAACCCTGTATAATTGGCGGTACGGAGCCGGTCATCGTGCGTCGGGTCCGTGTCGGCCGTGACAGGCCTCATCCAGACTATGCGCGAAGAGAAATTCACGACCACGATGGCTCGTACGTCTTGGGTCGGTCCAATGGGAACAGCACGAGGTTGAGCGATGAGTGAGATTGGCGAGCGGGTTAAGAAGATCGTGGTCGAGCACCTTGGTGTCGAGCCCGAGAAGGTGGTCGACAACGCGAGCTTTATTGATGACCTCGGCGCCGACAGTCTCGATACGGTCGAGCTCGTGATGGCTTTCGAAGAAGAATTCGGTTGTGAAATTCCCGACGATGCCGCGGAAACCATTTTGACCGTCGGCGACGCGACTAAATTTCTGGAAAAGAACGCGAAGAGCTGACGCGCTCGCGCGAAGCTGGCAAAGGCGGAGGGGATCGCGGCCTCGCGGTCCCGCCGTTTTTTGTCGGAGAGCGCGAATCGCGGGCTGGAGTGATCTAGATGAGGCGGGTTGTCGTCACTGGCCTGGGCATGGTCTCGCCGCTCGGCTGTGGCATCGAGCCGATCTGGAAACGTCTGCTAAGCGGCCAAAGCGGTGCGCGAAAAATCGAGACCTTCGATGTCTCCGATCTCACCAGCCAGATCGCCTGTGTGGTGCCCCGCGGCGACGGCAGCAATGGCACCTTCAATGCCGACCAGTGGATGGAGCCAAAAGACCAGCGCAAGGTCGATGACTTCATTATTTTCGCCATGTGCGCGGCAAAGCAGGCGCTGGATGACGCCAATTGGCATCCTGAAAGCGAGGAAGAAAAATGCGCGACCGGAACCATGATCGGTTCCGGCATCGGCGGGCTATCGGGAATTGCCGATACCTCGATTCTCCTGAAGGAGCGCGGGCCACGCAAGGTGTCGCCGTTCTTCATTCCCGGCCGTCTCATCAATCTCGCCTCTGGTTATGTGTCGATCGAGCACGGCCTCAAGGGTCCCAACCACGCCGTGGTCACGGCCTGCTCGACCGGCGCGCATGCGATCGGCGATGGCAGCCGGCTGATTGCGCTGGGCGATGCGGACGTCATGGTTGCCGGTGGCACCGAGTCGCCGATTTGCCGCATCGGCATGGCGGGCTTCTGTGCCGCACGCGCCCTGTCGACCGGCTTCAACGAAACGCCGGAAAAGGCTTCGCGCCCCTACGACAAGGATCGCGACGGCTTCGTGATGGGCGAGGGGGCCGGCATCGTGGTGCTCGAGGAGTTTGAGCATGCGAAAAAGCGCGGCGCGAAGATCTACGCCGAGGTGGTCGGTTACGGATTGTCGGGCGACGCCTATCACATCACCTCGCCGTCGCCGGATGGTGATGGCGCCTTCCGAAGCATGAGCGCGGCGCTGAAACGCGCGGAAATTTCCGCGTCCGATATCGACTATATCAACGCCCACGGCACATCGACGCAGGTCGGCGACGAAATCGAGCTGGGCGCCGTGGAGCGCCTGCTGGGAAATGCCGCTTCGCGGGTGTCGATGTCCTCGACCAAATCATGCACCGGTCATCTGCTCGGCGCGGCAGGCGCGATCGAGGCGATTTTCAGCATTCTCGCGATTCGCGACAACATCGCCCCGCCTACGATCAATCTCGACAACCCGTCTGTCGAAACCGCGATCGATCTGGTGCCGAAAGTTTCACGCGAACGCGAAATTAATGTCGTACTGTCGAATTCGTTCGGTTTCGGAGGTACAAACGCGTCTGTGATTCTGCGTCGCGCGTCCGCCGATTAGCGGATTGACAGTTGTTAATCTATCCGGCCACCACATCCGCGCAATCCTATGCGAATGTCAGAATTGGCCCGGCAGCGAGCGTCCAGTGGTATGGAAGTTCACCGTTTCGCCGCATTCGGTGACGATCTCTAGATGTGGGTGGCCCCGATTGAACCGACAGGATTCAGGTTGCATCGATGAGTGAGAGGCCGCCCATTTCGCCAAGGAGCCCGCGCGCCGCGCTGGAGCCCGAGCAGGTTCCGCCGCCGCCCAAGCGTTCCGAGCGCGCCCGCAACCCCTTCATCGTGGTCGGCAACGCCATCATCACCTTCATTTTGTTCGTGATGATCGCGGTCGGCGGCATCTACATCTACGGCAAGCAGAAGATTGAGGCGGCTGGTCCCTTGCAGGAGGACAAGATCGTCAACATTCCGTCTCGGGCGGGCGTGACCGATATTGCCGATGTCTTGCAACGCGAAGGGGTCATCGACAACAATCGCTGGGCGTTTATCGGCAGCGTGTTCGCGCTGAAAGCGCGTTCCGAACTCAAGCCTGGCGAATACCAGTTCCAGAAAAATGCCAGTTTGAGGGATGTCATCGGCACGATTGTCGAAGGCAAGGTGGTTCAGCACTCCGTCACCGTCCCTGAAGGTTTGACCTCCGAACAGATCGTGGCGCGGCTTTCGGAGAACGACATCTTCTCGGGTTCCGTGCGCGAGTTGCCGCGGGAAGGCACGCTGCTGCCTGAAACCTACAAATTTCCGCGCGGCACTCCGCGAGATCAGGTGATCGCGCGGATGCAGCAGGCGCAGAAGCGCGTGCTGGCCGAGATTTGGGACCGCCGCAACCCGGACATTCCGATCAAGACGCCGGAGCAGCTGGTTACGCTGGCCTCGATTGTCGAGAAGGAAACCGGACGGGCCGACGAGCGGAGCCGGGTTGCCGCGGTGTTCGTCAATCGCCTGCGGCAGAAGATCAAGTTGCAGTCGGATCCGACGATTATCTACGGACTGGTTGGCGGCAAGGGCACATTGGGCCGGCCGATCAAGCGCAGCGAAATTCAGCAACCTTCGCCCTACAACACTTACGTGGTGGACGGATTGCCGCCGGGGCCGATCGCCAATCCCGGCCGCGCCTCGCTTGAGGCCGCCGCCAATCCGGCGAGGACGCGGGACCTGTTTTTCGTGGCTGACGGCACCGGCGGTCATGCGTTCAGCGACTCCTACGACCAGCACTCGAAGAACGTCGCCAAGCTGAGAGCGATGGAAAAGCAGACCCAGAACGATACGGTCGAGCCTGCCGACGATCCGGCGCCGCCGGCCGCGGCGAATGCATCCGCGTCGGATACGGGCGCGCCTGCAGCGGCGGCGAAGCCGGCGCCCGCCAAGAAGCCGACGCGCCCGGCGGCGCCTCCGCCCCGGCAAGGGGCAGCAGCCTCCGCTCCGGTGGTCCAGCAGTAGTTTAGGCGCTGACCGCCGATCCTGTTGGCGATCGGAAACGACGCTGGCAGGGCGCAAATTCCACTTTGGCCTGAGACGCGCTAGACTTGCCGGCATTCGGCGAATCTCAGGCCGTCATCCCATCCGGAGAACCCCGCGCGATGGTCCTGTCGAGCATGACCGGCTTTGCCCGCAGCCACGGCGCCAGCGGGCCCTACGCGTTCGAATGGGAGTTGAAGTCCGTCAATGCCAAGGGGTTCGATCTGCGCCTGCGCCTGCCGCCAGGATGGGAAGAACTGGAAGCGCTTGCCAAAAAGCGCGCGGCCGAGGTGCTGTCGCGGGGTACGGTATACGCCAATTTCAACGTCAGGCGCACCAACGCCCAATCGACGGTCCGCGTGAATGAAGACGTCCTGGCATCGATCCTGCGCGTGGCGGCATCGCTCGCCAGCAAGATCGACGCCGTCGCGCCCAGCATCGACGGGCTCCTCGCCATCAAGGGCGTGATCGAGGTGGTCGAGCCGGAAGCCGACGAGATGGAAGACAAGGCGGCGAAAGATGCCGCGGCGGCGGCTTTCGATCAGGCGCTTGTCAATCTTGTCGACATGCGCCAGCGCGAAGGGAATGCGCTCGGCCAGATCCTGTTGCAGCGAATGGACGAGATCGAGCGGTTGGCGAAGAAAGCCGAGACCGCGCCGGGACGCAAGCCCGACGCGATCAAGGCGCGGCTTGCCGAACAGATCGCGTTGTTGATGGAGACATCCGATCGTTTCGACCCCGACCGTCTCAGCCAGGAAGCGCTGCTGATCGCGACCAAGGCCGATATACGCGAAGAGCTCGATCGCATCGCCTCCCATATCGCGCAGACGCGGAACATGATCGCCAAGGGCGGTCCGATCGGACGGCGTCTCGATTTTCTCGCGCAGGAATTCAATCGCGAGGTCAACACCTGCTGTTCCAAGTCCAACGATATCGAATTGACCAATACCGGCCTTGAGATGAAGAACGTGGTGGAGCAATTCCGCGAGCAGGTCCAGAATCTGGAGTGAGGCATGGCAGACGGAGGGCAAGGCGATGTCGGTTGAGCGGCGCGGATTGATGTTCGTGTTGTCCTCGCCGTCGGGCGCAGGCAAGACCACGCTGTCGCGCCTCTTGATCGAACGAATGCCGGGCTTGCGGATGTCGGTATCGGCGACGACCCGGCCGATGCGGCCGGGCGAGGTCGACGGCCGCGACTACTGGTTCGTCGATCAGCCGCGCTTCAAGGAAATGGTTCAGCACAACGAGCTTCTGGAATGGGCCACTGTGTTCGACAACAGCTATGGCACGCCGCGTGCGCCGGTCGAAGCGGCGCTATCGGCGGGACAGGACGTGATGTTCGACATCGACTGGCAGGGCACGCAGCAATTGCGCGAGAAAGCGCGAGCGGATGTGGTCAGCGTGTTCATCCTGCCGCCCTCGGCCGCCGATCTGGAAAAGCGGCTGCATAGCCGGGCTCAGGACAGCGATGCCGTTATCCGCTCCCGCATGAGCCGTGCCACGCACGAACTGAGCCACTGGGCGGAATACGACTACATCGTCATCAACCATGACATCGACGAGGCCTTCGCCGAGGTTCAGTCAATCCTGAAGGCGGAGCGGCTCAAGCGCGAACGCCGGACCGGATTGACGACGTTCGTGCGGGAATTGCAGCTCCAACTGGAAAAGTAGCCGCTTTATCTCGGGGCGGGCGCGCGCCGGGGCGTGCGCTGGACCACTTCCGGCGCACGATACCAGGATGCCGCGCTGGCAACGCCACGGGCAAATCGCGGCCGATAGTCGCGATCGTTCGCGGCCGGATAATCCGACAGCACGATACGGTCGTCGTCGGTCGTCTCCCAGATCGGCCCTCGCGCAGTTGACGCCTTGCGGCGGCGTACGCGTCCGCGGAAACGCTTCGTGAAAAATGCAGCGAGGCCGGCAAACATGAGTGCGCCGGTCGTCGCGGCGATCACGAACGGAACCATTTCGGGACGAACCGGCAGATCAACGCCAGATGCCGCGGGTGAGGCGGCGGCCGCGGGAGAGGCGGTTGCCGGTGCGGCGGCGTCAGCTTGCGCGACATTGACGGCCGGATCAGGCGCGGCGGCTGCCGGTTTGGCAACGTCGCTTGCCGGTGGCACTTCCGGCCAACGCGTCGCCACGGCCGCGGTCGCATTCCATACGGATGTGTTTGCCGAACCGGCGTTGTTGCCGGCAGCGCCGACTGGCGTTGCGGCATCAGTTGGAAGGGGTGTTGGGCTATCCTCGCGGACGGCGGCCCGTGGCCGGAGCTCGGCGCGGGCATCGGCTATGGATGGCTTTGCAGCAGGCTGCGGCGCTGGCAGAGGCTGGCTCGGTTGCGGTACGGCCTGCGCGACACTGCCGTCCTCGCGTCGCAGATACCAGCAACTGCGCTTGTTGACGTGATCGGTGCGATAAAACCAATGGCTGCCGGCAGGCGTTTCGGCTTTCGGACTGGCAAGACAATTATCGGCCGTTACCGGTTCGGCCTGCGCCAACATGACAAGCGGGCTGCCCGCTAGAATGTTGACAAAAATGGCGGACGCAATTCTTGCGGCTCGTCTTGACATACGCAACTCCGGTGAACGCAACACTTTTCACCAGCCAAACTCACCAAAAAATGGGGTCGCAATACGCCACAAATCCGGACAGCATTGGGCTTAATTCGGGCTGCGGTTCGGGGCACCAAGCGGCCTCCAAGACACGCTGCGGATGAGGGGTTTTTAGGCTCTAGTTCTTTGGTTGAGAGCTAGTTTTTCAGCATGATGCGGCCGACAACCTGGCCCGCGCGCAGTGCGTCGATCCATTTCTGGACATCCGCCATCGGTTCTTCGCGCATTGGGGGCGGCTTGATCTTGCCGGCGCGCGCGAGCGCCATCAATTCATGCCCTTCGGCGAGCGTGCCGACCATAAAGCCCTCGATCGTCATGCGCTTGTAGACCCACTGCACCATAGGCAGGCTGAAATTGCCGCCCATCAGCCCTGACACCACGATCTTGCCGCCACGCGCCAGCACCGAGACCGCAAACGCCATCGACTTTTCGTTGCCGGCGAAATCGACGATCTCGTCGAAGCCACCGTCGGTTTCCTTGAGAATGCGCCGGCTGATCTCCGGCTCCGACGGATCGTAGGCGAGGGCCGCGCCGTTCGTGAGCGCAGTTTCGCGCGCCGACGCGCTCAGATCCGCGACCGTAATCGGCTGCTTGAACATGGCCTGCGCAAAGGAAAGTCCCATCATGCCGACGCCGCCGAGACCGATCAGCAGGAGATTGCGCTGCCGCGGGCGATTGACGAGCCGCTTCAAGGCGCCGTAGGCGGTGACGCCAGAGCACATCAGCGTCGCAGCCTGGTTGACCGGCAGCGGATCGTATTCCAGCAGATATTTTGCGTCGGGCACCAGCACATGGCTGGCGAAACCGCCATCGATGCTGACGCCGAGAAACCGCTGCTTGGCGCAGAGATTTTCGTCGCCGGCCAGGCATTCGCGGCATTGACCGCAGCCGATCCACGGGAAGACAGCGCGCCGTTTGCCGATCAGATCTTTCGGCACATCGGGGCCGGTCTCTTCGACGACGCCCGCAATCTCGTGGCCAAGCGTGAAGGGTAACGTCATGCCGCGCGTGGTGTCGAGCTTCTTGCCGCCGCCGAGATCGGCGTAACCGTCCTGGATGTGGAGATCGGAGTGACAAAGTCCGCAGCACTCGATCCGGACCAGAACTTCCCGCCCCAAAGGCTTTGGCGTCTCGACGACGGTTTCGCACAGCGGCGCATCAAACTTGACCAGCGACTGGCGGCGCATGAGCGGCATGAAATCTCTCCGAGCGGATATTCGGCTATGGATTTCGTATATGGGTCAATTCCCGCGCCATGGCAACAAAGCCGCCGACAGGGACGGTTTCGGGACGCCGCGTTTCGTCGATCTCGGCAGCCGCGACCAGGCGCGCCGGATCGACGCCTAACGATTTCAGGCTTTGACGCAGCATCTTGCGGCGCTGGCCGAAGGCGGCCGCAGCTACCTGTTCCAGGGTGCGGCGGTCGCAAACTTCCGGAGCCGGTCGCGGGATCAGCCGTACAACGGACGAAGTCACCTTGGGCTGCGGTACGAAGGCCGCCGGCGAGATGTCGAAGAGAATTTTCGTCTCGGCGCGCCAATTCGCAAGCACGCCGAGCCGCCCATAGGCTTCGTCGTTCGCATGCGCAACAATGCGCTCGGCGACCTCGCGCTGAAACATCAGCACCATCATGTCGTACCAGGGCGGCCACGGCTCGATCGAAAGCCAATCGATCAGAAGCGCGGTTGCGATATTATAGGGCAGGTTGGCAACGATTTTTGCCTGCGTCGATCCAAGCCACGGACGCGGATCGAAATCCTGCGCATCGGCGCAGACGACTTCAAGACGTCCAGGATATCGTTGCGCGATTTCTTCGAGCGCAGGCAGGACGCGTTCATCGCGTTCCACCGCGATCACGTGGCGTGCGCCCATCGCGAGCAAGGCGCGCGTCAAGCCGCCGGGGCCGGGACCGATCTCGATCACGGTGGCATTTTCGAGCGGGCCTGCTGCACGCGCGATCCTGGCAGTGAGATTAAGGTCCAGGAGAAAGTTTTGTCCGAGCGATTTGCGTGCGGAGAGCGAATGCCGGCGAATAACCTCGCGTAGCGGTGGGAGATCGTCGATCGCGCTCATATGGGCTAGAGCTCCGATTCCGAAGTTCGCCTGATATCGGGGCAGCCTCTGATGCGAACTTCGGAATCAAAGGAGCTCGAGCAATTTATCGATTCTTCAAGTGCGGCCTTGAATTTGAAGTTCCTATAACGAACTCGTGGCGAAACTGATAGGAACTTCAAATTCGCCGCACTAGGCGGCCGCCATGCGAGCCGCCAGTTGCAGCGCCGCAATCAGACTCGACGGGTTTGCCTTGCCGGTCCCGGCAATGTCGAATGCCGTGCCGTGATCCGGCGAGGTGCGGATGAACGGCAGCCCCAAGGTGACATTGACGGCGTCTTCGAACGCCAGTGTCTTGACCGGGATCAGCGCCTGGTCGTGATACATGCAGATGGCGCAGTCATAGCTCCGCCGCGCCGCCTCGTGAAACATCGTATCGGCTGGCAGAGGTCCGCGGACATCCAGACCCTCGCTGCGCAGGAGTTCGACCGCCGGCGCGACAATGGTCTTTTCCTCGGTCCCCAGCGAGCCATCCTCGCCCGCATGCGGGTTGAGGCCGGACACCGCCAGACGTGGACGCGCAATTCCGAAATGGGATTTCAGGCCCGACGCCACGATGCGCGCTGTCGAAGCGATCAACTCGCTTGAAAGCTGCGCCAGCGCCTCGCGCAAAGAAACGTGGATCGTGACGGGAACAACAGCCAGCGCGGGTGACCACAACAGCATGACCGGTTGTGGCGTCGAATTCTTCGTAGCCGCAAGCTCGGCGAGATATTCGGTGTGACCAGGATGGCGGAAGCCGGTCCGGTAAAGCACGTTCTTGGCGATCGGATTGGTCACGACGGCGCTCGCGCGGCCGGCTGTGACGTCCTTCACCGCCTGACGGATCGAGGCGAGCGCTGTGCCCGCACTGTTATCGTCGGGCTGGCCGGGCCGGGCGGTTGCAGCGTGACCGGTCGCAACGACGGGCAGTGCGCGCGCGAAGGCCTCGCTTGCCTCTTCAGGAGCTACTTCGGCGACGGGGACGGCAAGTCCGAGCGCCTTTGCCCGGCGGTCGAGCGAAGCGGCGTCGCCGAGCCAATAGAAGGCGGGTAATTTGATGTCGGCGCGGCGAAGCCAGGCCTTGAGCGTAATGTCTGCGCCGATCCCGGCGGGTTCGCCCGATGTCAGCGCGAGAGGCTTTGCCATATGTTCAAAATATTCGATTATTGCGACTTCGGGTATTCAATCATTGCGGCTCCGCGGGCTTCTCGCAAATACGAGTTGGACTTCGCAGTGTATTTCTCGTTGAACATCTTTTCCCGGATTTCTTTCTTTTTGGGCGTATCCACCTTGGTCGGTTCTCTCGCGCACAGCACGACCATCTCGACGCCCTGTTTGGTCACCTCGGGCGGCGTCAGGTGGCCGATTTGCATTCCGTCGAGGATCTCGCGAAGCGAAGGCGGGATGTCGGCCGACGTCTTGCTGACGGACTCGCGGATCGCGGCGTTCGGCATCGCCTTGAAGAACGCGTTCGCCTCGGTGCACGACTGAATGCGCGCGCGCAACGCCTCGGCCTCCTTCTTGCGGGCCTCCGTCACTTCGGGCCCCGAGCCGCGCGGAACGATCAGCACGATCGGCTGCATCTTGTATTCGACGCCCTGCGTGTTCGATTTTTCGTCTTCTCCCGCAGCGGCTGCAACTTCCTTTTCGCCGATCTGAAGGCTTTCCTTGTACCGGCCGCGGATCAGGTTGCTCCAGACCATGTCGGTCTTGATGCGGGCCTTGAGCGTATCGGGGCGGATGCCCTGGCTCTCCAGCGACTTCGTCAGCGCGTCCGGGCTGATGCGCATCCGGCCGGCCATGGCGTTGTAGGATTGATCGACATCACTCACCGAAGGGTCGATGCTGAACTTCTTTCCTTCCCTGAGCTTCACCTTCTCGTCGATCAGCTCGTTGATGACGTCCTTGCGGTCCGGCTGCTTGTGGGTGCTCAGCATCAATAGCTTTGAACGCTGTTCGATGTCGAAGTTGGTGATCGGCTCGCCGTTGACCATCACGACGACCTGCGCGCAGGCCGGCGATGACGATCCCAGGGCCAGGGCAAGGGCCACGCCGCAGCCCAGAATGAGCGTTGAAAGCCGGTTAGGGAGGGCAACGGTCATGGTCATCTTGGCTATGTCAGTTCCAATCCGGTGAAGCAGTTCTGACGTCATTTCGCTCCTCAGGCGAAAACCCAAAACGACGCTGAAATCCTATTTGCCGGTCGCCCTTGATCCCGGTCAAGAAGACCTTTGTCGCAAAGCGAGGCGGGGCTTTGCCCAGGATCATACCGCGTCGGCAATGTCGTCCGCGAGGCCTCACGGAGCCTACTTAATTCGACGTCGTAGCAATGGTCCGCAAACCGAGCGTGAACATGAAGCCGTGGCCAAGGATCGGTGGCGAAGTCGTTGTCGCATAGGAATACGAGGTGATGTAGTTGGCGGCAAGCACGAAGCAGTCGTCGACATAACCCGCGCCGACGACGTATTGGTTGATCTGGTTGGCAACCAGATCCCAACGGGCAGCGCCCGTCGCGACCCAGTTGGTTGCCAGCTTGACCGAGCCGGAGACCAGAACGCCCTCGCGGCGCGTCAGATAACCGATATCGGGTTGTGCGGCGTAATCGCCGTAGAGAACGCTGACCGACCAGCGGTCGAAGTTGGCCTTGGCTTCAGCCTCAAAGCGCTCCACTTCACCGGTCGCCTGATCAAAGCGCGCGCGCGTTGCGATCGTGTAGGTTCGGTTGGGCGAATAGCTCAGGCTCGCGACATAATCGGATTTCGGAGTCTGCAGGCCCGAATCAACTCCGGTATTGGTGACGTCCTGCACCGCGTAGGAGTTCAGCCCGAACAACTGGTAGGACTGTCCGAACACGGCGGTAACAGTGCCGCCGCGGTCAAACTGCGTGGTCGCCTGCACGCCGGCATTGGCGCGTCCGCCGCCTTCGACCCGGTCATAGCCTGAGAATTTGTCGACACTGAACAGGTTCGAGGTGTCGAACGTCATGCTCTGCGAGTCTTCGTTGGGTAACTTGCCTGCGTAGGTCTCGTTCGGGCGGATAATAACCTGGGCAATCGGCTCGATGGTGGTGGAGCCCCATGGCTGAACGTTGATGAAGGGGTAGCGGTACTCAAGCCCGATGGTAGGCATCACGCGTAGCGCCTGCGTGTCGCCGGTGGGCAGGAAGCTCGAGACACCAGGCTGATTCGAAATGTCGGCGTTGATGGCGTCGGCGCGAAGGCTCGCGAATGGCGTCCAGATTTCACCAGCCGAGTCGGTAAACGAGCGCCGCCAGTCAACTTCGCCCGAGAAGCGAGTGTAGGTCCCCGGCATGCCCCGAAGCAGACAGTTCTGGCGGGTGATGCTCTGCGCCGTATCGGCAGTCGCGTTCAGGCACGCCCCGGCGGCGGCCGCCGCCGGGTTGATGGCGTCGAACACCCCGCTGTCGCGCGTCAGGTTGACGAAGTTCGTCTTGTAACTGACCTCGCCGCCTAACACCGGGTGGTTGATCACGTTCGCATAGTCGATCACGGGCCAGACGACAGGAACCTGCGACTGATTGCCCGAAAGGCTGAGGTAGTAGATCGTTCGTGCGTCGAAGTAGCTGCGGTTGCCGATGCCGGTCAGGTAAAGCTGCGAGGGTGCTTCTGTCGGCAGCGCGAGGAACGAATTGAACTGGTCCCTGTAGGCCGAAAGCCGATAATCCGACAGCACCATGTAGTCGGTCAGCGCGATGCCTTCCCAACCCCAGACCCACTTGTCGTTCAGCGCGAACTCACCCTTGGTCTCGATGCCGCCGCGGAACTGGCGATCGCCGGCCTGACCGGCGAAGGCGCCCTGATCGAGCTGATCGATTCCGTAGGCGCGGATTTGATAGGCGCCATCCATCAGGCGCTGACGGAATTCACCTTGAAGCAACACGCCCTGGTCGGTCGTGAAGCGCGGCGTGAAGGTGGCGTCGTAGTCCGGCGCAATCGCCCAGTAGTAGGGAGTCTCGATGCCGAATCCGTAGGTCGAATTCGTCGAGTAAGCGGGCATCAGGAAGCCGCTCTTGCGCTTCACGGTCGGATCGGGCGTCGAGAAATACGGCAGATACGCCATCGGAACGCCGAAGAACTCGAGCTGCGCGTTCTCGAAGTAGAGCATCTTGTCGATCTGGTCGTGGATGATGCGCATCCCCTTGACCTGCCACAGAGGCGGCTTCCTCGGATCGTCCTTACACGGCGCGCACGCGGTATAGACGCCGTTTTCGAAAACCGTGTAGTTGCCGCTGGAGCGGTCGGCGCGGGTCGCAGCCATGTGTGTGGCATCGGCAGTATCGACGTGGAGCGAATCCACGAAACCGTCGCGGTAGTCGTCGCTCAGGTCGAGGACATTGGCATAGGTGATCTTGCCATCCACATCGGTCATGCGGATGTTGCCCTCGGCGTGCAGCCGCTTGGTCTTCTGATCGTAGATGACCTTGTCGGCCTCGACGCTCGTGCCGTTGTAGAACAGCTGCACGTTGCCGACCGCCGAAACGCGCGAGTTATTGTAGTCGTAATCCACCTCGTTGGCCTGAACGAGCATCTGCCCGTCATTGGCCGGACGCTGCGTCACGGGTTTGGGCGGCCGCGGATTGTAGGTGAAGCCCTGCGCGGATGCGGTGGAGGAGGTGGCGAGGCCCAGGAGGCCCGACAACAGCAGGCCGAACGCGATTGCGGCGAGACGTGCGCCATTACGGCGTACGGCAGCACCCTGCCGCAACGCAAACAGCCGTTTATGGAGGGCGGCAACCACAGCCACTACCCGTCCTCCAGGTACAACAAGGCCAAAAAGCCGGTGAGGCCGCCAACGCATACGGGCAGCCACGCCGAAGCGATCGGATGCATCAACTCAGCCTTGCTCAAGTCCTCGGTTACTTTGGATAAAACGTAGAGCAGAAAGCCCGCGCCCACGCCACTCAAAACCATCTTCTGGACACCGCCGAAACGGAAGAAACGCAGGCTTACACTGGCAGCGAGCATAACCATGGCGGCCAGCAAAAAAGGCTGTGCGATCAGCTTGTGGTACTGCAAGCGGTAGCCCGCCGTGGCGAATCCGGAGCTCTCGGAAGAGCGGATGTAGCCCGGCAGTTGCCAAAAGGACACAGTTTCAGGGGTCGAAAAGCTGTTCCGGACCTGGGCCGCCGTCAGACTAGTCGCCAGCGTGAAGGTGTCCTGATCGACCGGGGGGCCGTTCAGCGTGTATCGGCGGACCGATTTGAACAACCACTGCCCTTCCTCGAGGGTGGCCTGCTGGGCCTCGATTCGTTCCTTGAACTGATCGTTGTTATCGAAGCGGAACACCGTCAAACCCGTCAGCCGCGCGCCTTGCTGCTCGCTGCGCGCGGCGTTGATGATGGCCTGTCCGTCGCTGTTGATCTGGTTGATCCAGAATCCGGCGGCGTCTTGCACGCCGCCACCGGGCGCGTTGCCGAACAGTTCGGCTTCCATTCGTTTGGAGAGTTCGCGCAGGTTGGCCGACATCGGGTTGTAGGCAGTGGTCGCAAGCAAGCCGAGGATGATCGCGCTCGCCAACGCCGGCGCGATGAATTGCCAGGCCGAAACCCCCGCAGCCCGCGCCACCACAAGCTCGAGCCGGCGGGACAGGGCTAGATAGCAGGTCATGGCGCCGATCAGGATGCAGAACGGCATCATCTTTTCGAGCAGTTGCGGCACCCGGAACAGCGAGGTTTCCGCGACCGCGATCGCGGAGACGTCGGTGAGGCCCGAGGTTTTCCGTACCATCTCGATGTAGTCGACGAGCACGAGCAGCACGAAGATGGCGGCAAAGACACCGAGCGCCGCCACCACGAAGCGGCCGGCGAAGTAACGCCCGAGTGTGTTGGTGACCATGCTCATGCGGCGGCCGGACGTCCGAAGAGCCGCAGGATTCGCTCGTTCGACCGGTTGATCGCTTCGATCAATCCCGCCGGCGGTTCGATGACAACGCCGCCGATGATGATCCAGAAGCTGATGCCGATGGCGCCCGCGAGCATCAGGTACTGAATGACGGCGGCAAGCGGCGATTTCACCGTCAGAACCGAGCAGGCGAAGCCGGCCATGCGCAATCCGAACACCGCAAGGATCGCGCCCCCCATCGAAAAGTTTCGGCTCTGACGCGTCGTGCGCGGTGCGCCGAGAAAGGCAAAGGTGAGCGCGGCAAACGCAAACGGATAGATCGGCGACATGAAGCGATCATGCAGTTCGGCGCGGAATTGTCCCTGTAGTTGCTGATAGGTCTGATCCGATTCTTCGGGGGCGAGCAATTCCCAGAGATACCGCTCGCGAATGCCGAGCGTGACGTCGTGGCCTTTGTTGAATTTCGACATGTCGAAGCCGTAGCGGCCGAACGCGACCAGCGCCGGGTCGCGCTTGCCGGCCTCGAAACGTTCGAGATTTCCATCTTCGAGAATCAAAAATGAGCCGCCTTCGTTTTTCACGACGGTGCCGTGGTCGGCGACGATGCTGACGCGCTCTTTCGGATCGCGGCGGTCATCGATGAAAATGCCCTTGAGCAGGCCACCCGGCTGCCGTTCGCGGATTCGGATGGTCAAATTCTGATCGAGCTGGGCGAAGCGGCCGGGCTGCAGGACGTTGGTCAGCACGTCGGCGGTGATCTCGGCGTCCCATTGCTTGATTCGGCGCAGGCCATCCGGAGCGAGATAAGCGGCGATAAAGGCAACCAGCGCCGCGACGACGCAGGTGGCGTAGAGGAAAGGACGGAACAGGCGGATCGGGGAGAGTCCGGCCGCGTTCATCACGATGATTTCCGAATCGGTCGCGAGCTTGTTCAGCGTGTGCGAGATCGAGATCATCAGGGCGATCGGGGAGATGATCAGCACCAGCGCCGGAATCACGAGGCTGGTGATGCCGAGGAAGGTCAGGATGGTCTGGCCCTGGCTGGTCATCAGGTCGATGCCGCGCAACGCCTGCGTAATCCAGATCACGCCGGTGAGGCTGACCAGGACCAGCGCAAACGACGCAAGCGTCGTGCGGAAGATATACCTGTCGATCGACCCCATCGTTATCGCACGATCCCACCTTGGCGCGCCCAGAAAGCGGTTTCCGACCAACCCCTGAAGGGGGTCCCCTTGGCCGGTCCGCCGTTGTTCAGGCAGGCACTATTCTCTCACTACCATCCCTTTGATCCATCAACAAAATGGCTGAGCCGTGGCGGGCTTGAGATATGGTTAATAATTTGCCCTATGTGGCGTGGCCGCCACGGTATTTAGGTGGATTCGGGCAGCACGTGAGGGCGCTTCGATCATGCCCGAAAAGTCAATCCCGGGCCGAATTAAAATCCTGCAATTTTAGGTGGTCTCAAGACCGCATGGTGCGCCGGAGCAGTGGCGGATGGGCGGACGAAGTCAGAATCAGAGGGCACAATCAGGCCGCGCCAAGTCTGACCTGCGCTTCACGTGCGGTGGAGGGGACTCAAATGGGTACGCTAGTGGAGCGGATTTGACATTCGCTGCCTTATTGGCCGCACACTCGACAAGCGAATGTCAAATCCGAAACTCCACTAGAAGCTTATACTTGCGAGTGGTCCTGCGATTCTAACATTCGCAAATGTGCCTGCTGAGACGGGATGCGAAGGTTAGAATCGGCCCACTCGTGCTTGGCAGCGCGGCGTCTCGCGGGCCATAGTGGGTAGATGCACGCTCTTGACGGATGTGTGAGGCAGCCGGGAAGAGAATTTCGCTGGCGGGCGGGCCGCCTGTCACCAGCGACAGCCCCGATTTCTGGAGGATTATCTTATGACCGACGCCGTCAAGGTCGGCTTTGTCTCGTTTTCTGGCGCTCCGAGCGGAATTCTGACGGTTTTTTGCGACGATGCGCTCGAGTTTGGCCCCTCAACCCGAAAGGTGCTGGGGAGCGCGGCCAACTTGATCAAGCAAGCCGCGGAAACCAATCGATTCAAAGGCAAAAACGGCTCTGTTCTTGATATTCTGGCCCCGCAAGGCCTCAAGTCGAAGCGTCTGGTCGTGGTCGGCGTCGGCAAGCCCTCCGAGCTCAAGGGCCAGGATTTTCTCAAACTCGGCGGCATCATTGCCGGCAAACTGAAGCCGGGCCGCGAAGGCGTCGGCGTCCTCGCCGAACTGCCCAAAGGCGCCATGACCGCCGAACAGGCCGCCGCGGTCGCCTCGGGCATTCGGCTGCGCGCCTATACCTTCGATCGTTACAAGACGAAGAAAAAGGACGGCGAGGAGACGAAGTTGCGGGCCGATGTGTCGATCGCCGTCGGCGACGTTGCCGCCGCGCGAAAGGCTTTTGCTCCGGGCGCGCACGTCGTCGATGGCGTCATCACGGCCCGCGACCTCGTCAACGAGCCGCCGAACGTGCTGTTTCCGGTCGAATTCGCGCGCCGTGCCGGTCAGTTGCGCAAGCTTGGCGTTGCCGTCGACGTTCTCGACGTCAACGCCATGAAAAAGCTCGGGATGGGCGCGCTGCTTGGCGTGGCGCAGGGCTCCTCACAACCCGGTCGCACCGTGATCATGCGCTGGAATGGTGGCAAGCGCGGCGATCAACCGGTGGCCTTCATCGGCAAGGGCGTCTGCTTCGACACCGGCGGCATTTCGATCAAGCCGGCCGGCAGTATGGAAGACATGAAGGGCGACATGGGCGGCGCTGCCTGTGTCGTCGGACTGATGCAGGCCCTGGCAGCGCGCAAGGCCAAGGCCAATGTGATCGGTGCGATCGGCCTCGTCGAAAACATGCCGGATGGCAATGCCCAGCGTCCCGGCGATATCGTGACGTCGATGTCCGGCCAGACCATCGAAATCATCAACACCGATGCCGAGGGCCGATTGGTGCTCGCGGACGTGCTTTGGTACGTCGCCAAGAAGTTCAAGCCGAAATTCATGGTCGATCTCGCCACGCTGACGGGCGCCATCATGGTGGCGCTTGGCACCGAATATGCCGGCCTGTTCTCCAACAATGACGAACTGGCCGAGCGTCTCATCGACGTGGGACGCGAAACCGGCGAGCGGGTCTGGCGCATGCCGCTCGGTCCCGAATACGACAAGCAGATCGATTCGCAATTCGCGGACATGAAGAATACGGGCACGCGCAACGGCGGCTCGATTACCGCGGCGCAATTCCTGCAGCGCTTCGTTGACGGCACACCCTGGGCTCACCTCGACATCGCGGGCACCGCAATGGGTGCACCGAAGACCGAAATCAACCAGAGCTGGGGTTCCGGGTTTGGCGTTCGGCTGCTCGACCGGCTGGTCGCGGAGCACTACGAAGCGAAGCGATGACGGAAGTTCTGTTCTATCATCTGCAGGACGTGTCACTGGAAAACGTGCTGCCGCCGCTGCTCGAGAAATCCCTTGAGCGCGGCTGGCGCGTGGTCGTGCAGTCGACATCGGAAGAACGCACCGAGGCACTGGACGCCCATCTGTGGACCTATCGCGAAGACTCGTTTCTGCCTCACGCGACCTGGCGCGCCACCGACGTTGAGGACCACCCGGTCATCCTCGTTGTCGAAGACGGCAATCCGAATCGGGCCAATGTGAGATTTCTGGTCGACAATGCGCCTTTGCCGGCAAACACGGAGATCTACGACCGCGTAGTTTTACTGTTCAATGGCGAGGATGCGGACGCGCTTGCCGCAGCGCGGCAGGCCTGGACCGACTGCAAGGCGCGGGGATTCGACGTAACCTATTGGCAAGCCGATGAACGCGGCCGTTGGCAAAAGCGCGATTAACAGTTCCACGATTAATGATAATCTATGGTTTTCAACCGTGGCCCTGTATAAGGCCATGGTCATGCCGCAAAGTGATGGTCGGACAATCGCTTAGAGCGAGGGGTGAGATCTAGTTCGTCGTGCGCAACCAATACCTTCATCGAAAACCATTGCTGGCGCTCTTGCTGCTCGCTCCTGTGCTGTCGGGTTGCGGTGCGACCGCTTCCGATATTTTCTCGTCCGACCTGATGTCGAAGGACGCTGAATGGTTTTCGCGCAGCGGCCGCCTCTTCATCAAGAATGTCTCGATCGAGACGCCGCCGCTCACGCCGGATAAGCCGGTCACCGCTGAAGACCTCGTCAGTTCGGACGGCGGCTGCCCGGGCATGGCGGCCGCCAATATGCCGACGAATGCCAACGCCTTGTCAGACGGTGCGCCGGCACCCGCACCTGCGGGCGGCGGTACGGTAGCGCTCGGCCATACGGAGTGTGACGTTGTGCGCGGGATCGGCGCGCCCACGAATGTGAATATCTCGAATAACGAACGTGGCGAACGCCTCACGGTGATCAACTTCTCGCAGGGCGCGCGCGCCGGCATCTATACGTTCACCGCTGGGCGGTTGAGCGCGGTCGAGCGTGGGGCAGAGCCGCTGGCAGAGCCGAAAGCCGCCAAGCCGAAGAAGAAAAAGCCGGCGCAGGCGCCGACCTGATCGCGCTAGTGCCGCCTATTTAAAGTCCCTGCACCACAAGCGGCGAACTCGATTCGGGAACTTCAAATAGAAAAGCGGCACTAGAAATCATGAGTTTGCTAGTGCCCATTACTTTCCGAAGTTCGTGAAAGGTGGGTGCTGAGACGTAATACGAACTTCGGAAAGTGGGCACTTGATCCCGCTACGCCTGTCGGGCGGTTTCATCCAATTCCGAACTCGCCGCGAGCCATTCTTCCTCGACCCTTGACAGGGCCTCACCAGCGCTGGCGCGGGCCTTGCCGAGTTGGGCGGCCTGCTTTGGATCGCGTGTGAACAGATCGGGCAGAGCAAGCGCCGCATCGATCTTTTCGATAATGCCGTTGATCCTCGCCATTTCCGTTTCGGCTTCTGAAATTCGCTGCTTCACCGGAATGCGCTTTTCCTTCGGCCGGCGTGAATTGGCATCGGCCTGAGCGCCGCGTTCCGGCTCGCGTTCACGCGGCGCGACCCTGGCACCGCGCGTCGACAGAACTGTCCGCCGGTAGTCGTCGAGATCGCCGTCATAGTTCGTGACAGCGCGATCGGCGACGACCCATAGCTGGTCAGCGCAGGCCTCGATCAGGTAGCGATCATGGGAAACCATGATGACGGCGCCGGGAAAATCGTTGATGGCTTCGGCAAGAGCTGCGCGGCTGTCGATGTCGAGGTGGTTGGTCGGTTCGTCCAGAATGATCATGTTCGGGCCGAAGAACGTCGCAAGCCCCAACAGCAGCCGGGCCTTCTCGCCGCCCGAGAGATTCTTCACCAGCGTATCCCCGGCCTTGCCGGAGAAACCGATCGCGCCGGTACGGCCGCGCACCTTGCTCTCGGGAGCATCCGGCATCAGCCGGCGGATATGATCGTAGGGCGAAGCGTCGACGTTGAGCTCGTCGACCTGATGCTGGGCGAAGTACCCGACTGAAAGTTTGTCAGCCCGGGTCACCTTTCCGGAGAACGGCGAAAGCCTGCGGGCCAGCAGTTTGACCAGCGTCGATTTTCCGTTGCCGTTGGCCCCCAACAGCGCGATGCGATCGTCGGTGTCGACCCGTAGTGTCACGCGACTGAGGACCGGCTGTTTCGGATCGTAGCCCACCGAGACTTCATCGACGGCGACGATCGGCGGTGACAGCATTTTTTCCGGCTGCGGAAAGCTGATCTCGTGAACGTCTTGCGTGACGAGCGCGGTCACCGGCTTCATTCGCTCCAGCATCTTGACGCGGGATTGTGCCTGGCGGGCTTTCGAGGCCTTGGCCTTGAAGCGATCGACAAAGGCTTGCAGGCGCTTGCGTTCATCGGCCTGCCGCCTGGCGTGTTTGGCATCGAGCATTTCGCGCGTGGCGCGCTGTTCCTCGAAGGAGGAATAGCTGCCTTTGTAGAGCGTGAGCTTGCCGCGATCGAGATGGAGGATCTGATCGACCGACGTATCGAGCAGATCGCGATCGTGGCTGATGACGATGACAGTGCGCGGATAGTTGGCGAGATGGTCCTCGAGCCACAGCGTTCCCTCGAGGTCGAGATAGTTTGTCGGCTCGTCGAGCAGCAACAGGTCGGGCGCGGCAAACAACGTCGCCGCCAGCGCCACGCGCATCCGCCAGCCGCCGGAAAATTCCGAGCATGGCCGGTTCTGATCGTCAGCGGAAAAGCCGAGACCGCTCAGAATCGCAGCCGCACGCGCCGGCGCCGAATGCGCCTCGATATCGACGAGCCGGGTTTGAATTTCGGCAATGCGGGTAGGATCGCTCGCGACTTCCGCCTCGTGCAGCAATGCCTCGCGCTCGCGATCGGCTTTCAGGACGACTTCAATCAGCCGGTCCGGTCCGTCTGGCGCTTCCTGCGCGAGGCTGCCGATTCTCCAGCGCGGCGGGACAGCGATGGTGCCGGTTTCGGTCGGCAGGTCGCCGCGGATCGCGTGAAACAGCGTCGACTTGCCGACGCCGTTGCGGCCGACGAAGCCGACGCGTGAGCCGGGTACAATTTGTACCGAACAGCGGTCGATCAAAAGACGCCCCGCGATCCGGAGCGAAATGTCGGTCAGGGAAAGCATGCGGGCTTTTCACCGCAGCCGTTCCAAAACGCAACCTGTATATTGATCCCGCAGCCTGGAAAAATCACCAGGGCAGGCCGCGTATCATCCCGATGCGACTAGTGGGGTGGATTTGACATTCGCTGCCGGCCCGGCCGCGGGTTCGTCCAGCGAATGTCAAATCCTAAACTCCACTAGTGCTTAATATTTGCTCGTGGTCCTTTGATTCTAACATTCGCAAGAGCGCCGGCTGCGAAGGGATGCAAATGTTAGAATCGGACCACTAGCGGCCATCGACCTCGTCGCGTCTTCGCAATTCGTCGATGAGATGCTGCAAACGAGACGAATGGTTCGTCGGGTCTGGACGAAGAATCTGCTGGAAGCGCTCGCCGATGGCATCGCGGATCGATCGGTTGGACTTGTGATCGAGCGGTTCAATGTGATCTGCGGTTAGACTTTTCATGACCAGTTCCGTGCCCTGACGATTGTTGGGTCAGGCGACGGCATACCAAGTCGCTGAACTGAAATTTGTTTCCGCCAGGTTGTGGGTTCCGGAAGGTTTTGGCAAATTTCCGATTAAAATTGAAGCTCCCGCCGGGAACAATCGAAGGCCCCGACCACTAGTGCGGCGAATTTGAAGTTCCTATCAGTGTCACGGCAAGTTCGAGACAGGAACTTCAAATTCAAAGCCGCACTAGAAACAACAAGTTGCTAGAGCTCCTTTGATTCCGAAGTTCGCATCAGAGATCGCCGCGGTCGTTCTCGAACTTCGGAATCGGAGCTCTAGATCGGGGCCTCCGAATGCGTCAAGTCTAGTAGCAGCGATTGATCAGGCGCCAGCGGGGCCCAAATGGGGTCGGGACCAGCCGCCGCACATAGCAGCCGCCGTATCCGTCGTAGTAGCCGGGGCCGTAATAGACGGGACCGCCGACAAAGAAGCGCGGGCCGCCCCAGCCATGGTGCCAGCCGCCATGCCATCCACCGTGCCAACCCCACGCCGAGGCGGAGGTGGGGGCGAGCGCCGCTGCGCTCAGTGACACCGCGGCAATCAAGCCAAGCGAAAGTTTGCGAAACATCGTCGTCTCCTCAAGGCTCAGGCGCTAGATGCGCCATCGGTTCGGACGATGACAAACCTAGGCCCGCACGCCTGAACGGAAGCGGCACGACCGTTTCAGACAGGGTTCATTTTGGTGAAATCGTCGTAATCCTTAATGCCCGCCGTTACCTGTTCGGCCCATTTTCGGGGCATCGCGTCGCTTGCCGTGCACGAGCCACCCCGATATAAGCCCGCAAACTTCCATCGGCGCTTCTCAAGGGTAAAAATCATGGCGATCGAACGCACCTTCTCCATCATCAAGCCGGACGCAACGGCCCGCAATCTGACCGGCGCCGTCAACGCGCTGATCGAGAAAGCCGGCCTTCGTATCGTCGGCCAGAAGCGCATCCGCATGACGCGCGAACAGGCCGAGACCTTCTATGCCGTCCACAAGGCGCGTCCGTTCTTCGGCGAACTCGTAGAGTTCATGACTTCGGGTCCGGTGGTCGTTCAGGTGCTTGAGGGCGAAAACGCCGTTCTCAAATACCGCGAAATCATGGGCGCGACCGACCCGTCGAAGGCAGCCGATGGCACCATCCGCAAGGTTCATGCGAAATCGATTGGCGAGAACTCGGTGCACGGTTCGGATGCCCAGGAAACCGCGGCGATCGAGATCGCCCAGTTCTTTTCCGGCAACGAAATTGTCGGCTGATTGGCGCGCTGTCTGAAGGGTAACCGGGGACGCAGCGGCCCGCGGTTTAAGGGGGGCAGGCTGTGAGTTCGCTGTTGCTGGCGATCGATCCCGCCAATATCGGCGCGTTCTTCGCGCAAATTCAAACCGATATGCACACGACCGCATTCTGGATCGCGGTCGGCAAGATCATCTGGATCAACGTTCTGTTGTCCGGCGACAACGCGCTCGTCATCGCCATGGCCTGTCGAGGCCTGCACGGCCGCCATCGGCTGTGGGGCATGATCATCGGCGCCGGCATTGCGGTGGTGCTGCTGATTGCCTTCACCGGCATCGTCGCCACGCTGATGGCGCTGCCTTATCTGAAGCTCGCCGGCGGCCTCGCGCTGCTCGTGATCGCGGCGAAACTGCTGGTGCCGGAAGACGAGAATAACGAGGTCGCCGCCGGCGCCACGCTCTGGCAGGCGATCCGCATCGTCGTCATCGCCGACATCATCATGAGCCTCGACAACGTGATTGCGGTCGCGGCCGCCGCCAACGGACAGCTGTCGCTCCTGATCCTGGGGCTCGCGATCAGCATTCCCATGATCATCGCGGGCGCGGCGCTCATCATGATGGTGCTCGATCGCTTCCCTGTTCTGATATGGCTGGGCGCGGTTCTGCTCGGCTGGATCGCAGGCGACGTCATCGAAACCGATCCGGCCGTGCAGCCGTGGCTGCACCACCTGCTGGACGGCACGATCTCCCTGCATCTCGACGCGAAATCGCTCGCCTTCGGCGTGACGCCGCAGTTCAACCTGGAGGGTGAACTCGACGAATATCTGGCGTCGGTTCTCGGCGCGATCCTCGTATTGGTGATCGGGTCGATTTGGCGGAGCCGAAGGCTGCGGCAGCTCGAGGAACCAGCCGACGCTTAACTAGCGCCTCACGATCGATCCGGTGCGGCCCGCAAGCCGTGCGAGCTGCTTGAAGCGGCTGCCGACGCGGTCGGCAACGAGATCGACAAGCTTGTGCTCGAACACCAGCGTCAGCTTGCGGCCGTTGCTGCGGAAATGCGTCGCCGGCAATACGCCGGGCCGCGCCGCCGATATCAGGTGGGCGACGCGAAGCGCGGCCCCCAGCATACGCGCGCGCTCGAGCATCGCGGGCGGTATCAATTCCCGCATGGCCAGCGGCGGCTCGTTCTCCTCGCTCAGGCCCGCATATCGATAGAACACCGACAGCGCCACAAAGGCGCGGCCCTGATGGCTGATCGAGCCGAAATTGCCGTTGGTGATGAGGTTGAGCGTTTCCTCGCCGCGGTGATCCGGATGTACCCGCCATCCGATATCCGACAACAGGCACGCGGCGTGACGCAGGCGACGGTCTTCATCCGTCTCGCGCAGCTTCACGACCCGCACAAAGCGATCGGTCCATTCACTCAATTCCAGGGCGTGGCGCGCCGATCGCGACAGCAGTTCGTTGAGCGTCTGGGCGGCGCACAGAAAACCGTCTTTGGCGCGCTCGCTCTCGGGAAGCATTTCGTAGAGCAGCCCTTCGCGCACGCCGAAAGTCGAGAACACGATGGTTTTCGGCCGCACGACCCGGATGATGTATTCGAGCACGAGCGCAGCGTAAGCAAGCAACGGTCGCCGGGCATCGGCGATCGCTTCGATATTGGCCAGTGTGTTGGTTGCGACCAGACGGCGAAGCCGTTGCACGAAGTCGAGCGCATCCGGGGCCGGAATCGAATAGCCGTGCATCACGCCGAGCGGATACTCGCTCTGAATGATGTGGATGCGCGCCAGGGCGCGCCACGTGCCGCCGACCGCATAGAACGTGCGGCCGCGCCCGTTCTTGATCTGCGCGACATCGGTAAGCGCGGCCTTGACGATGCGTTCGGCGCGCTTCAGCGACTTGTGCGACAGATCCTGCAGCGCCAGGCTTCCAAGCGGCAGCGTCAGTCCGCCGCGGACGCGGTTGCCACGAACATCGATCAGTTCCAGCGAACCGCCACCGAGGTCGCCGACGATACCGTCGGGCCGGTGCACGCCCGAGACCACGCCGAGCGCCGATAATTTCGCCTCGCGCGGGCCCGAGAGGATTTCGATTTGCGTTCCGCAAATGCGTTCGGCCTTGGTGATGAAATCGGGACCATTGCTGGCGTCGCGGCAGGCCGCAGTCGCGATCGCGTGGACGCGGCGAACCTGCATCACCTTGCAGAGCGCGCGAAAACGCCTGAGGGCGGTGAGGGCCTTGGTGACAGCGTCGGGCGCGAGCAGGCCTGTTGATTGCACCTCGCGGCCGAGGCCGCACAGCGCCTTCTCGTTGAAGATCGTGATCAGGCTGCGGGCCATCGCCTCGTAGACGACGAGACGTACCGAGTTCGAGCCGATATCGATGACTGCGACGCTTGAGGCGCGCTTGCGCGCTCGCTTCACAGCCCGGTCCTCTTATGATGACGACGGCTGACGTTCGGTGCGTCGGGTAAGCCGGCGCGGCGATGATTCCTGAAGAGACTTTCCACGGCCGGACAGACTCGGATTTGTCATGAAGTAATTATGCAGATTGAAGGATTCCTCGCCCTTCGCGGCCTTCATACGCGTTGAAGAACCGTCCGGCAATAACTGCCAGCTCTGCTCGGTGTCCTTCAGATTGGCCACCATGATCTGTTCGAGAACCTGCTGATGCACCGTAGGATTTTGCAATGGACACAGGATCTCGACGCGGCGGTCGAGGTTGCGCGGCATCATGTCGGCAGAGGAGATATACACAGCCGCTTTTGCGCCCGGCAGGCCCTGGCCCATCCCGAAGCAGTAGATTCGGCCGTGCTCGAGGAAGCGGCCGATGATTGATTTGACGCGAATGTTCTCCGAAAGGCCGGGAATGCCAGGACGCAGGCAGCAGATGCCGCGCACCACAAGCTCAATCGAAACGCCGGCCTGCGAAGCCTCGTAAAGCGCATCGATGATGTCGGGGTCGACCAGCGAATTCATTTTCAGCCAGATCGCCGCGGGCTTGCCGTGCTTGGCAAAATTGGTTTCGCCGCGAATGTGCTCGATCATCCGCTTGCGCAGGGTGAGCGGCGACACCGCCATCTTCTCGATATCGCTCGGCTCGGCGTAGCCGGTGATGTAGTTGAACACCCGTGCGGCGTCGCGTCCGATGATCGGATCCGACGTGAAGTAGGAGAGGTCGGTGTAGATGCGCGCAGTTACCGGATGGTAGTTGCCGGTACCGGTGTGGACGTAGGTGGTGAGGTTTCCGCCTTCGCGCCGGACGACCATCGACAGCTTGGCGTGGGTCTTGAGCTCGATAAATCCGTAGACGACCTGCACGCCGGCGCGTTCGAGATCGCGCGCCCAGCGGATATTGGCCTCTTCGTCGAAGCGCGCCTTGAGTTCGATAAGCGCGGTGACCGATTTTCCGGCTTCGGCGGCTTCCGCCAGCGCCCGCACGATCGGCGAGTTGTTCGAGGTGCGATAGAGGGTCTGCTTGATGGCGACGACGTCGGGATCGCGCGCGGCCTGTTGCAGGAACTGGACGACGACGTCGAAGGATTCGTACGGATGGTGGACGATCAGGTCTTTCTGCCGGATGGCGGCAAAGATGTCGCCGCCGTGGTCGCGCACGCGTTCGGGATAGCGCGGCACGTAAGGGGTGAATTCGAGGTCGGGCCGATCGAGCCGTGTCAATTGCGACAGCTCGTTCATGGCGAGCACGCCGTCGACGAGGAGCACTTCGTCGTCGGCGGTCGAAAGCGCGCGCTGCACGAAGGCGCGCAGCTCTTCCGGCATCTTGGCTTCCATTTCGAGATGGATCACCGATCCGCGGCGCCGCCGCTTCAGCGCGGTCTCGAACAGGCGAACGAGGTCTTCGGCTTCTTCCTCGATTTCGAGTTCGGAGTCGCGGATGATGCGGAATGCGCCCTGGCCCTTGACGGTGTAACCGGGAAATAGCCGGCCGATGAACAGGCCCGTAGCCTGTTCAAGCGTGATCAGCCGCACGGTGCCATCCTTGCCTGCGGGCAGCCGGATGAAGCGATCGATCTTGCCGGGCATGCGGATGAGCGCATTCATCGCCTTGCCGTCGGCAGTCCGCGCCAACTGAAGCGCAACGGTAAAGCCGAGGCTCGGAATGAACGGGAAGGGGTGGGCAGGGTCGATCGCCAGCGGCGTCAGCAGCGGGAAAATATTGTGGAGGAAATGATCCTCGATCCAGGTGCGCTCGGATTTGGTGACGTCGCGGCCTTCGACGAGCACGATACCGACATCGGCGAGAATCTTGTGCAGGTCACGCCAGATCGCCTGCTGGTCTTTCGCGAGCCCGGAGACCGTCTCGTTGATCCGCACCAGCTGCTCGGCGGGCGTCAGCCCGTCAGGGCTGCGCTCGGTGATGCCTTCACGCACCTGCGCCTTGAGACCGGCGACGCGGACCATGAAGAACTCATCAAGGTTATTCGCCGAAATCGACAGGAACCGGACCCGCTCCAGGGCGGGGTGGCTCGGATTGACCGATTCCTCCAGCACACGGCGATTGAAATGCAGCCAGGAAAGTTCCCGGTTAATGAAGCGCTCGGGAAGGGCACTGATTGCGGGAAGGCCGGTGTCTATATTTTCTTCTTTTGTAGCAATGGCTTGTGCGGATTCCATGAAGTTTTGATCCATTTCATGTCAAGCCGCGAGGCGATAGCATCAAGCATGGGATTTCGCGGTGACGTTTCAATGACATTGATGTTCCCGCCGTCAGTTCCGTCAAGATGGCAGGCTCGCCCGTGATCAGGTGTTACTGCGCAGCAATTCGGCCGCCAGCGCCCGGGTAACCGGCCGGCCCAGCCGGAGGGCTTCGGCGTCCAGCAGCTCCACGGCCTGCCGCACGGCGGCATAGGAGCGCTCCAGGCGGGTGGTGAGGTAACTGACCACGGCCTCATCGACGACGAGTTGGCGATCGGCGCAGAACTTCACGATCAAGGCGCGAAATAGGTGATCGTCGGGCGGCAGCAGCTGCACTGTCGGTATTGCGCGTAACCGCGACCGCAGATCGCGAAGCTCCACTTCTGTCGGCGGCTCGCGCGCCGTCATCAGGACAAATGCGCCGTCTTCGCGGGCCAGGTTCAGCAGATGGAACAGCGCGCGCTCGTCGAGATCGGCGGATTTCAAATCCTCGATCACGAGCGCACCCGTCGCCAGCGCGCCGGGGACTTCGTCAGATGTCAAAGCGTGCGCCGAGGTCGAGCGCGCGCCGGACTCTTCGGCCCAGATCGCGGCTAGATGACTTTTGCCGGATCCTTCGGGGCCGGACAGAAACATCACGCGGTTCGGCCAGTCGGGCCAGCTGTCGATCAGAGCCAGCCCGGCCGCGTTGGCCGGTCCTTCGAGAAAGTTATCTCGCGTCAGGCTTTCGGCATGCGGAAGCGCAAATGCCAGCTGACGGGGGTGGACGCGGCCTGCCACTAGAGCTCCGATTTCGAAGTTCGCATGCGAATGCGGATAGCTCGCCGCATTATACACGAACGATCGGGTCTAGTTTGCCTCGATCGTGCTCATATGCCGTATCCATTCGACGAGATAGAGCGATACGGAAACCAAAGTAAAGACGGTTACCAATCCCATCAGCACGGCATCATAGGGCATCGGTTTGAAACCGAAACCGAGCGAGGCGAGGATCAATGCCGCGAGCGCGACCTGGGCTGCGGTATTGAGCTTGGAAACCATCAGCGGCTTCATCTCGACCGGCTTGTCGAACAGCCATGACACGATCACGGCCGACACGATCATGATGTCGCGGGAGACGACGAGGATGACGATCCAGCGCGGCATCGCGCCCCAGATGCCGAGAGCCACATAAATCGAGACCAGAAGTGCCTTGTCGGCGAGCGGATCGAGCAGGGCGCCCAGTTCGCTCGCCATGTTGAAGCGCTTCGCCAGAAACCCGTCTACGGCGTCACTGACGCCCGCGATCACGAAGATCGCAAACGCAATCTCCATCTCGTTGGAGGCAATCGCCCAGATAATGACCGGCACGAGGATGATGCGCGCCAGCGTAATGATGTTGGGAATACTCAACTCGGTCGTTTCCTGACTCTCAGCCCTTTTCTCCAAAGTTATCCCCTTTTTGCGGGGCGGACCGGCTGTTGTCTACATAGTAAGCGCCTGTCACCATTGCACATAGGCGAAATCCGACGTAACCAGCCGGCAAGTCGCCGACGCAGGCAAAAGGCCGCAGCAACGGCATTTGGAACAGGTCATGGGCGAGCGCAAGAACGGGCTCACTTACGCGGATTCGGGCGTCGATATCGATGCAGGCAACCGCCTGGTCGACCTGATCAAGCCGATGGTCCGCGCCACGGCGCGCCCTGGTACCGAGGCCGAAATCGGTGGTTTCGGCGGGCTGTTCGATCTGAAGGCGGCCGGCTTCAAGGACCCGGTTCTGGTGGCCGCCACCGACGGGGTCGGCACCAAGGTCAAGATCGCCATCGACACTGGACTGCATGGCGGGATCGGGATCGACCTCGTGGCGATGTCGGTCAACGACCTCGTGGTGCAGGGCGCCGAGCCGCTTTTCTTTCTCGATTATTTTGCCTGCGGCAAGCTCGAGCCCGAGGCGACCGCCGCCATCGTGGCCGGTATCGCCGAAGGCTGCCGCGAGTCCGGCTGCGCGCTGATCGGCGGCGAGACCGCCGAAATGCCCGGCCTCTACAAGGATGGCGACTACGACCTTGCGGGATTTGCGGTCGGCGCCGCCGAGCGCGGCACGCTGTTGCCGCGTGCGGATATTCGCGCCGGCGACGCCGTGATCGGCCTCGCCTCGTCGGGCGTCCACTCCAACGGCTTTTCCCTGGTGCGAAGGATTGTCGAAGCCTCGGGCCTCGCACTCGACGCGCCGGCGCCGTTTTCGCCGGTCATGACGCTGGGCGGCGCATTGCTGGCCCCGACCAAGCTTTATGTTCGTTCCTGTCTGCGCGCGATCCGCGAGACCGGCGCGGTCAAGGCGCTTGCGCATATCACTGGCGGCGGATTCACCGACAATATCCCGCGTGTGCTGCCGAAACAGTTGGGTGTGGGGATCGATCTCGCGCGGCTGCCGGTGTTGCCGGTCTTCAAGTGGCTCGCCAAGCAAGGCAACATCGCAGAGCTTGAGCTGCTGCGCACGTTCAATTGCGGAATCGGCATGATCGCCGTCGTCGAGGCGGATGCCGTTGAAGCCGTGACCGCCGTCCTCGCCGAGGCCGGCGAGACGGTGACGTCGCTCGGTGAAGTGATCCCGGCCGAGGGCGAACATCGCGTCGTCTATAACGGCCACCTCGACCTTTCATGGTGAAGTCCGCTCCACATGAGGGCGCCGGAAAGCCCCGCGTGGCGATCCTGATCTCGGGGCGCGGCTCCAACATGGCCGCCCTGATCAAGGCGGCCAAGGTGGATGGCTTTCCCGCCGAGATCGCGGTCGTGATTTCAAATCGGGCGGATGCCGGCGGCCTTGCGTCGGCCGAGGCGGAAAACGTCCCGACCGTCACGATCGAAAGCAAGCCGTTCGGAAAAGACCGTGCTGCCTTTGAAGCAAGGTTGCAGGCGACGCTCGACGATCACCGGATCGATCTGATTTGCCTGGGCGGCTTCATGCGGCTGTTCACGGCGGAGTTCGTGCAAGCGTGGTACGGGAAGATGCTCAATATCCATCCCTCGCTGCTGCCGTCTTTCCCGGGCCTCGATCCCCATGCACAGGCGTTGAATGCCGGCGTGAAGGTATCAGGGGCGACCGTCCATTTCGTCACGCCGGAAACGGATGCGGGACCGATCGTGATGCAGGGGGTGGTGGAGGTTCGCGATGACGACACGCCGCAGACGCTGTCGGCGCGGATTCTTGAAATCGAGCATCAGATCTATCCGGAGGCCCTGCGCCTCTTGGCGAGCGGCAAGCTTGGTCTCGACGGGGAAATTTGCCGGCTCGCCGGCGGCGCGGGCGTGTGCGGCACGCTGATATCGCCGCGGCCTGCGGGCTAGTGGAGTGGATTTGACATTCGCTCCCCGCCTAGCCGCGAGCTCGCACAGCGAATGTCAAATCCAAAACTCCACTAGAACCGATATCTGCTAGTGGTCCTTTGATTCTAACATTCGCAAAAGTCGACGCTGAGAAGGGATGCGAATGTTAGAATCGGACCACGAGGCGTAGATCAAAAACAAATCCCCCGGCGAGGCCGGGGGTTACATCAGGATTGCTTGCGCGGATCGTGACGAGGCTTAGGAAACCTTGAGATTTTCGGCGGAAGTTTTTCCGCGATTCTCGACAAGGTCGTATTCGATAACCTGATTCTCGTTAAGGGTGGTGAGCCCAGCGCGCTCAACGGCAGAGATATGGACGAACACGTCCTTATCGCCGACCATCGGCTTGATGAACCCATAACCCTTCGTCGGGTTGAACCACTTGACGGTGCCTTTTTGCATCGCCTGTCTCCTGGTCTAGACGTAACAAAGACGCGGCCACGCGCAAATTGCGTGCCGCGCCACAAGCGGGCTCTGAGGATGTCTGCTGAATTTCCTAGTCGCGAAACGCACAGCCGATCGGCCTAATTCCGATTGTGACAAGGATTGCAACACGAAAATTGCGTGTTAGCAAGCCTCGGGCGGGCTTGCTAAATCTCAGGAGGTGCTCTGGAACGGCGCCAACGGCCTGTGGCCGGGGAACAACAAGGCTCGCCAATCGCCCTCAAGGCTCCGCTGGGAGCAATTGACGCCGATACAGAACTGCGAACAAATCCTTCAATTAAAGGCAATTTGGTACTTTCGGGCTGGCGCGCCCATCTTTTGGAACGGCACAGATGGGCTTTTGGCCGGCTAGGTCTTTTTTTATCGCTTTCGCACTCGCGATGGCGTTTTCAGCGCCGATTGAGGCTCAAGCCCAAATCTTCGCGGGGCCTCCGCCGCCCCCTCCAGTGCCGGCGTCTTCGACGACAGCGACCGACCTGTCCGCCGGCGCAGGTATCGCCAATCTTGGCAGCAACTTCCTGGAGCGACTCGGCGACCAGGCGACCGGCGGCTTCGGCCGTGCCTCGCGCAGCAATCCCGGCGGC
Source organism: Bradyrhizobium erythrophlei (assembly GCF_900142985.1). Lineage (NCBI taxonomy): Bacteria > Pseudomonadati > Pseudomonadota > Alphaproteobacteria > Hyphomicrobiales > Nitrobacteraceae > Bradyrhizobium > Bradyrhizobium erythrophlei. Next base: position 7,292,655 of record NZ_LT670849.1, on the reverse strand, counting down.
GGTGGCGCATCGGAAGCCCTCGACGGCCAAGCCTTCCGGAGCTGGGGCGAGCTCTATGGCATCTCGAGCACGACCGCAGCCCAAGGTCCTTTCTTCGGTGACAAGCGCTCAACGACGGGCGGTGTCGCCGGGTTCGGCGCCCGGATCGCGCCGGGCGTGAACGTCGGATTCTCGATCGACCAGAGCCGGACCGGCATCGACGTGCCGCTGGCCATGCAGTCGGCGAACCTTGATCTGACCCAGCTCGGCTTCAACGCCTCGGTCGACAGGGGGCCGTGGACCTGGGCGATGGCGCTAGTTCACGGCTTTGGCAAGATCAACTCAAGCCGCGATACGGGATTCGGGTTTGCGACCGCCGGCTACCACGGACAGATCGACGGTGCATTGACCGAACTCAGCTATTACTGGACGGCGGATCAGAGCCGCTTCGTGCCGAAAGCTGCGCTCGAATATGTCCGCGCGTCGACGGGATCGTTCCAGGAGATGGGAGGCCTCGATCCGGTTTCGGTAAGCGGTGCGACACTCGAACGCGCGCGAATATTGCTTGGCGCGGAAGTTGGGCACTACTGGATCGTGGATCAAAAGATCCTCGACGTCTCGGCCTACGGCAAGTTCGTCGACAACTTCGAGCAAAACCTCAGTCAGGTCGCCGTCACCCTTGGGCCCGAGAGCATCATGGTGCAGGGGATCGGTGAAAGCAGGTACGGCGCGGACGCGGGCGCCGCGCTTTCAGTGAGCTTGACCAACACAGTGCGCCTCTACCTCAACTATGACGGCAAGTTTCGCTCCAACTTGCAGTCACATCAGGCGACGGCTGGTGTCGAGGTGAAATGGTAATTTGCGTTGCCGCGCGCGCACGGCATCCATGCCGGACTGATTAGCAAAAAAAGTTGAAAATGAAATGAGATGCCCGCTAAAGTAGTTGCCGGCGGCATGGGGTAACTTTCGATGCGGGATTGGGTTGACGCGCAGCGCCCGTCGGATGGTGGGCGTTCGCAGCGCGCGGAGTTAATGAGCGGCCCGCGCGAGCTTTCGCGCCTAGCGCAGTCCCGACGCACCGATCCCGGCAAAGCGATATCGGCGACGGTCGCCGTCTACTTTACGAGACGCTCGGCGAGTTCAATCAAAATACGCCGATCGGCTGGATCCTTGATTTTTCGGAAGGCGACGACAAGCCGCAACCCTTCGACGACGTTCAGGTCGATCTCATTGTCGCGAAGCAATTGCAACAATTTATCCCCGGGGTGATCGGGATCGTCGATGTTCACCGTTCGCGCTCCGGAAGACCGTAAAAATGGCGAGTCCTAAAAATGATCTCGACGAACTGGCCGACATGATCTCGGCTGCGATCGAGAAAGCACGCCAGCTAAAGATGCACACCAGCGCTTATATTCTATCGATGGCCCTGGCGGAAGTATCGAAGGCCGCGAAAGCGGCTCCCAACAGGCCCAATGGCGGCAAAACGAGTTAGTTCAGCCGAGCGCGTTGGTCAGTTTCGCTCCACTTTTACAACTCTGCCTTTCTCGATCGCGAGCGCGAGCTGACCATGCTTCAACGCCAGCGCGGCCTCGCCGAACAATTCGCGGCGCCAGCCGTGCAGCGCGCCGACATCGGCATTGTCGTCGGCTGCGATCTGTTCGAGATCATCGACCGTCGCGATCACCTTGCTTGCGACCGCGTGGCGTTCCGAGGTCATGCGCAGCAACACCTTGAGCAGTTCGACGATGGCCGCGCCGTTGCTGTTGTTGCGGGGCCTTTCGAGTTTCGGCAGGGTCGCAGGATCGCGCGCCAGCCCGCGCTGCACGGCGGCGACGATGTCGGAGCCCCATTTCGATCGGTCGAAACCTTTCGGCAGCGAGCGCAGATTGGCGAGTCTTTCGGGACTCGTCGGCGCGTGGGTCGCGATGTCGCCGACGACGTCGTCCTTTAGGATGCGGCCGCGCGGCACGTCGCGGCTTTGTGCTTCCTGTTCGCGCCAGGCTGCGACCTCTATCAGTACGGCCAATTCCTTGGGCTTGCGGACCCGGGTTTTCAGGCGCTCCCACGCCCGCTCGGGATGGAAATCATAGGTTCGCGGGCTGGTCAGAACCTCCATTTCCTCGCTGACCCAGTCGCTGCGGCCGCGCTGCTTGAGATCGGCATCGAGCGCTGCGAACACGTCGCGCAAGTGGGTCACGTCCGCCAGCGCGTAGTGCATCTGGTCTTCTGTCAACGGGCGGCGCGACCAGTCGGTGAACCGATGGGTCTTGTCCGGCCGGTGGCCGGTGACGCGTTCGACCAACTGATCGTAGGCGATTGAATCGCCATAACCGAGCGCCATGGCGGCGACCTGGGTGTCGAAGATCGGGTGCGGAACGATGCCGGCGCGGTGCCAGACAATCTCGATGTCCTGGCGCGCCGCATGGAAGACCTTGAGCACCTTTTCGTTGGCCATCAATTCGAAGAAGGGCCTGAGATCGATGCCCTCGGCGAGCGCATCGATCACGGCGGCTTCCTCCGCGCTCGCCATCTGCACCACGCACAGCAGCGGGTAATAGGTGGTCTCGCGAAGGAATTCGGTATCGACGGTGATGACCCGGTGTTTGGCGAGGCGGTCGCAGAGGGCGGAGAGGTCCGCCGTAGTGGTAATCAGATCCATGAACGGTCCATGACGCTTTACCCGAAGGGCGTTCGGCCGAAAGCGCTGATATGTCAAGGGCCTTGCGGCCAATTCGAGACCGCAATCTTACGCTTAGGTCATGATTCAAGGCAAACGGCCGCTATTTGCAGCGCCGCCCTCGCCGTTCTCAGGGGTGCGAGCCGGTCAGACGTCGCGGGCGGGCCGTCCCGACGGCCGCCGAGCGCAAGGCACCATCAGCACGATGACGCAGAGCCCGACGATGGCGAGACCCATGAATTCGAAAACCAAAGCGTCCACGAAAAATCCCCCCAAACAAACCGGCAGGTTTGCTGGGAAGCAATTGAACGCCTCTTAATTTCGGGCAGTTCCGGTTCCTCGCGCCGCGCAATGTGCAGCGGAGGGTTAACAATTCATGTTCCGCAGAAGGTCTGGAGCACGCGCTGATCCGGCTCGGGCGGGTTGGCATAATCTGCGAACGCGGGCTGGTCTTCGTAAGGCTTCGCCAGCACGGCAACGAGTTCCTCAAACGGCGCATAGTCGTCGCTGATAACCGCAGCCTGGATCACGGCCTCGATCCGGTGGTTGCGAGGGATGAAAGCGGGATTGACGGTCCGCATCAGGCCGGCGCGCTCGGCCGGCGTTTGCGGTTCGTCGGCGAGGCGCTGCCGCCACCGCGCCGCCCATTCGTCGTAGGCTGCGGGGTCGGCAAACAACGAACGCACGTCGCCATCGTTCGCCTCGTCCTCGGCCGCATCGCCGAGGCGGCGGAAGGTCAATGTGAAGTCGGCCTGGTTTTTAGCCATGGCATCGAGGAGGTCTTGCACCAGCGCCTCGTCGCCGTCGCGCGACGTGAAGAGGCCGATCTTCCGGCGCAGGCCGGATTGATAGGCGGTCGTGAACTGGTTCGGAAACTCGCCCAGAATGACCTGCGCCTGCTCGATGGCCTTGTCCTTGTCGTCGGCAAACAGCGGCAGCAGGCATTCGGCGAGGCGTGTCAGATTCCAGAGCATGATCCGCGGCTGATTGGCGTAGGCATAGCGGCCCTGCTCATCGATCGAGGAGAACACGGCCGCGGGATCGTAATGGTCGAGGAAGGCGCAGGGGCCATAGTCGATCGTCTCGCCCGAGATCGAGGTGTTGTCGGTATTCATGACGCCGTGGATGAAGCCGACCAGAAGCCAGCGCGCCACCAGCTCAGCCTGACGGGCGATCACGCCCTCGAGCAGAGCGTGATAGGGGCGTTCGGCCTCTGCGGCTTTCGGGTAGTGCCGCCCGATCGCATGATCGGCGAGGCGCCTGACGCCGTCAGTATCGCCGCGGGCCGCAAAATACTGGAACGTGCCGACGCGAATGTGGCTGGAGGCGACGCGGGTCAGCACCGCGCCGGGCAGCGCGGTCTCACGCATGACGCTTTCGCCGGTGATGACTGCGGCGAGCGATCGGGTGGTCGGAATTCCAAGCGCCGCCATCGCCTCGCTGACGATGTATTCGCGCAACACCGGCCCCAAGGCCGCGCGGCCATCGCCGCGGCGGGAAAATGGCGTCGGTCCGGAGCCCTTGAGCTGGATGTCGCGGCGAACCCCGTCGATATCCATGACTTCGCCCAGCAGAATGGCGCGGCCATCACCGAGCTGCGGCACGAAGTGGCCGAACTGGTGGCCGGCATAAGCCATGGCGATCGGCTCGGCTCCGTCCGGCAGGCGTTTGCCGGAGAGGATTTCGGCGCCCTCCGGGCTCTCCAGGAGGTCGGGATCGAGCCCCAGCCTGACCGCAAGCGGTCGATTTAATTTGATCAGCCGGGGCGCGGCCACCGGCGTCGGCGCCACCCGTGCGAAAAAGCCGTCCGGCAGCGCCGTATAGGTGTTCTGGAAGGGGAAATGCACCGTCATGCCATCAAGATAGGCATATGTGGCTGTTAGACAATCCGTCCGGCTGGAGAAGGCAAAGTTTCGCGCCTTTCGAGGCTCCCGCAGCGGCTTTGGTCGGTTGCCGGGCCTGACGGCCTCGGGTAAACCCTCAACCTCTTCGGGCAGGCCTGTTCGGTCGCTCGATTCGACCCTCCGACATTTGACTGATGGAAATTCGATGCATCGTTACCGGTCCCATACCTGCGGCGCGCTCCGGGAGAGCGATATCGGCCAGAGCGTTCGTCTGTCTGGCTGGTGCCATCGCATCCGCGACCATGGCGGTGTCCTGTTCATCGATCTGCGCGACCATTACGGCCTGACGCAATGCGTCGCCGACCCGGATTCGCCCGCGTTCAAGGTGGCTGAAAAGCTGCGCTCGGAATGGGTGGTCCGGATCGACGGCAAGGTACGGCGTCGGCCGGAGGGGACTGACAACCTGGAACTCGCCACTGGCCTCGTCGAAATCTATGCCACCGAGATCGAGGTGCTGGGACCTGCGGCGGAACTACCGATGCCGGTATTCGGCGAGCAGGAATATCCTGAAGACATCAGGCTTAAGTACCGTTTCCTCGACCTTCGCCGCGACAAGCTGCATCAGAACATCATCAAGCGCGGCCAGATCATCGATTCCATCCGCAGGCGGATGAAAGAGCAGGGATTCTTCGAATTCCAGACCCCGATCCTGACCGCGTCCTCGCCGGAAGGCGCGCGCGACTTCCTGGTGCCATCGCGGCTGCATCCCGGCAAGTTCTACGCGCTGCCGCAGGCGCCACAGCAGTTCAAGCAGCTCACGATGGTGGCCGGCTTCGACCGTTATTTCCAGATCGCGCCGTGCTTCCGCGACGAAGACGCGCGCGCCGACCGTTCGCCTGGGGAATTCTACCAGCTCGATGTCGAAATGAGCTTCGTCACCCAGGAAGACGTCTTCAACGCCGTTGAGCCCGTGATGCGCGGCGTGTTCGAGGAGTTTGCCGAAGGCAAGCCCGTCACCGCCAAATTCCCGATGATCCCGTACGCAACGGCGGTGAGCAAATACGGCACCGACAAGCCGGACCTGCGCAACCCGATCGAGATGCAGCTGGTCTCCGAGCACTTCCGCGGCTCGGGCTTCAAGGTATTCGCGCGGATGCTGGAAGATCCGAAGAACCAGGTCTGGGCCATTCCGGGACCCAGGGGTGGTTCGCGCGCCTTTTGCGACCGGATGAATTCCTGGGCGCAAGGCGAGGGCCAGCCCGGCCTCGGCTACATCATGTGGCGCGAAGGCGGCGAGGGAGCAGGTCCGCTCGCCAACAATATCGGGCCGGAGCGGACCGAGGCGATCCGCGCGCAACTCGGGCTGAAGGAGGGCGATGCGGCCTTCTTCGTGGCCGGTGACCCCGACAAGTTCTGGAAGTTCGCAGGATTGGCGCGCACGAGGCTCGGCGAGGAATTGAACCTGATCGAAAAGGGCCAGTTCAAATTCTGCTGGATCGTCGATTTCCCGATGTTCGAGTGGAACGAGGAAGAAAAGAAGATCGACTTCTCGCACAACCCGTTCTCGATGCCGAACATCGAGCCCGAGGAATTCCTGAAGCTCGATCCGAACGACCACGAAAAGCTGCTGAGCCTGAAGGCGATCCAGTACGACATCGTATGCAATGGTACCGAATTGTCGTCGGGCGCGATCCGAAATCACCGCCCCGACGTGATGAAGAAGGCCTTTGCGATCGCGGGTTATCCCGAAGATGTTCTGGAGGCCAAGTTCGGCGGTATGCTGCGAGCGCTCTCGCTTGGCGCCCCGCCGCACGGTGGCATTGCACCGGGCATCGACCGGATCGTCATGCTGTTGTGCGGTGAGGAAAACCTGCGCGAGGTGGTTCTATTCCCGATGAACCAGCGGGCCGAGGATCTGATGATGGGGGCCCCATCGGAGGTCACGCCCAAACAGTTGCGCGAGCTTCACATCCGGCTCAATCTGCCGCAAAATTAAAAGCCAATACCTCGGGGTCGAATGTTTGGGGGCGGGATGAGCCCCCTGTGGGGAAGCGAATGTCCTATTCAGATGACCTTCATGCCGCGGCGCTCGCCTATCACCGCCTGCCGCGGCCTGGCAAACTCGAGATCCAGGCGACCAAGCCGCTCGCCAACCAGCGCGACCTCGCTTTGGCCTATTCGCCGGGCGTCGCCTCCGCCTGCACGGAGATCGCCAATAACCCGGCCGAAGCCGCCACGCTGACCTCGCGCGCCAATCTGGTTGCGGTGGTCAGCAACGGCACTGCCGTGCTTGGCCTCGGCAATATCGGGCCTCTGGCATCCAAGCCGGTGATGGAAGGCAAGGCCGTTCTCTTCAAGAAGTTCGCCGGTATCGACGTCTTCGATATCGAGATTGCCGCCGACACCATCGAACGTGTGGTCGAAACCGTGTCCGCGCTCGAGCCGACGTTCGGCGGCATCAACCTGGAAGACATCAAGGGCCCTGATTGCTTCGAGATCGAGGCGCAGCTCAAAGCGCGGATGAAAATCCCGGTATTTCACGACGACCAGCATGGCACGGCCATCATCGTCGGCGCGGCCATCACCAATGCGCTGTTCCTGAACGGTAAGAAGCTGTCCGACGTCAAGATCGTGTGCTCGGGCGCCGGTGCGGCGGCGCTCGCCTGCCTCAATCTCCTGGTGTCCATGGGCGCCAAGCGCGAGAACGTCTGGGTCTGCGACATCGAGGGCGTGGTCTACGAAGGCCGCGCGAAATTGATGGACCGCTGGAAACAGGTCTATGCGCAAAAGACCGACAAGCGCGTGCTGGCTGATGTTATTCCCGGCGCTGACATATTCCTGGGCCTGTCCGCGCCGAACGTGCTGAAGCCGGAGATGGTCAAGCAGATGGCGGACCATCCGCTGGTGATGGCGCTCGCTAATCCGGATCCGGAGATCATGCCGGACGAGGCGCGCAAAGCTCGCCCCGACGCCATGATCTGCACCGGCCGGTCCGACTTCCCGAACCAGGTCAACAACGTTCTCTGTTTTCCGTTCATCTTCCGCGGCGCGCTCGATGTCGGCGCGACCGCAATCAACGAGGAGATGAAGAAGGCGGCCGTCGACGCCATCGCGCAACTCGCGCGCGATCCGCCGGTCGACGCGCTGGCACCCGGATTCGATAGCGGCCAGGCGCAAGGGTTCGGACCGGGTTCGCTGATCCCGGGTCCGTTCGATCCGCGGCTGATCCTGCGTATCGCACCGGCGGTGGCGAAGGCCGCAATGGAGTCCGGCGTGGCGACACGCCCCATCGCGAAGTTCGAGGATTATTGCACTGAGCTTCAGCGCTTTGCGTTCCGCTCCGGCCTGATCATGAAGCCGCTCTTCGCCAAGGCGAAGACGCAGCCGGTGAGGGTCATCTACGCCGAGGGCGAAGACGAGCGCGTGCTGCACGCAACGCAGGTCGTGCTCGAGGAAGACGTGGCCAGGCCGATCCTGGTCGGACGTCCGTCCGTGGTCGAGGCGCGCATCAAGCGGTTCGGCCTTGCCATCAAGGCCGGCAAGGATTTCGACCTCATCAATCCCGAGGACGATCCTCGCTATCGCTCTTACGTCCAGTCCTACATCGACATTGCCGGCCGGCACGGCGTGACGCCGGATGCCGCGCGGACGGTGGTGCGGACCAACGCCACCGTGATTGCGGCATTGGCGGTCAGCCGGGGCGAGGCCGACGCCATGATCTGCGGCGTCGAAGGCGGCTTCATGAGCCACTTGCGTCACGTCCGCGAAATCATCGGCTTCCGGCCGGGGGCCAGTGACTTTTCGGCACTTGCGCTGATGATCACGACCAAGGGTGCCTATTTCATTGCCGACACCCAGGTGCGCCCGAATCCGACCGCCGAAGAGATCGCGGAAATGGCGGCGCTGGCCGCCGTTCACGTCCAGCGCTTCAACATCAAACCGAAAATCGCCTTCGTGTCGCACTCCGATTTCGGCAGTTATGACACGGATTCGTCACGGAAAATGCGCCGCGCCACCGCGTTGTTGCGCGAGAAACACCCGGAGATCGAGGCGGACGGCGAAATGCAGGCCGATACTGCCCTTCTGGAGGCAGCGCGCAAGCTGGTCCTGCCGCATTCGCACCTCGAAGGCGTGGCAAACGTTCTGATCATGCCCAACCTCGATACCGCCAACGTGGCCTATCAGATGATCAAGGCATTGGCCGACGCGCTGCCGGTTGGTCCAATCCTCATAGGAACGTCACGACCTGCCCATATCTTGACGCCGTCGGTGACCGCGCGCGGCATCCTCAATATGACGGCGATTGCTGCTGTCGAGGCACAGGAGCCGACCGGCCGCCAGCAGCCGTCGCTGTTTGGCTAGAAAGGATAGCGAAGACCGGCTGGCGATCAGCCGGAAGTCGAAGGACGGTTTGAAAAGCCCGCGCGGAACGCCCATAATCGCTCCGCCATTCCTGAGCTTGCGACCTAAAGAGGCCGATAATGCCAGCGTTTGTTACCCTTGGACGAATTCTGTTCGTTGTGCTTTTCGTTTTCTCCGGGGCTTCCAAGCTCCTGGATCTGCAGGCGACAGCCCAGATGACGGAAAAGATCGTCATTCCGGCCATCGTGGCGCCCTATACCGCTCAGCTTGAGACCATCACCGGCATGCCGCTGGCGCAGTTGCTTGCGATTGCATCCGGCGTGATTGAGGTGGTCTGCGGTCTGATGATCGCACTGAACTTCGGCGCACGCTTCTTTGCGATCATCCTGATCCTGTTCGTGGCCGCGGCGACCTTCTATTTCCACGACTTCTGGAATCAAACGGGTCCCGAGGCGCGAGGCAATCTGGTCCACGCCTTGAAAAATCTGTCGCTGATCGGTGCCTTGTTCATGATCGCGGGGTCCAGCCGTTCTGCGAAGGTTCAGGAACCCGCTTACGACGTCTAAGGCTCTATTCGCCGCCACGGCGTGACGGTCACGCCGTTGATGGCGTCGAGCAATCGGCTGTCGCCGGGTGCAAGGCCGTGGTCTGAGAGAACTTCCTGCGGTGTCTGGCGCGGTACGCCGGAGAACACAGGTTCTCCGTCGGGAAGTCTTACTTTCGGTGCCTGCGACAGCCAGAACGTGTCGTAGCGATCCATGAACATGTCGAACACGTCGGGCCCGCCGATGATCGCAATGGTGCCTGAGTGGACACCGGTGTGGTCGCGCGCCGCCTCGAAGGGGGCGCCGGACGGATTCCATAATGTCGTTTTGGGGCTGGCCGGATCTTCCGCAATGCCCGCGATTTTCCGCGTCACGACGATCCGCTTGCGCCGGTCCGAGTTCGGATGGCCTTCATGCGAATGCCGGCCGTGGACGATCAGATCGGCATGATCGAGCGCCGCGATAAAGAACTGCTTGTCGCCTTCGAATTTCAGCGCTTCCGGCATTACCCCGCTTGCGTCCGCCAACATGCCGTCGGCGGACACGATGACATAGCCGTCGATGCGGAACGCCGGCACGGCGTCGTGGCGATCGGAAAGATTATTCCGAGATCGTCTGCACCACGCTCGATACCGGCCGCGAACTGACCGTCGGCAGCTTGGCGTCCTTCAGGACTTCCTCGTCATATTGCGCGATGGTTTGCACGGGCGCCTTGGCTTTCACCTGCACCACCTTGTAGCCACCGGCCTTCAGCTTCCGCAGCAGTTCCGGCAAGGCTTCCGCGGTGTGCTTGTGAAAATCGTGCATCAGGATGATGCCCTTGCCGAGCTTGTCGAGCTTCTTCATCGTGTCGTCGATGACCTGCTGCGCATTACGCGCCTTGAAATCGAAGGAATCGAGGTCGCAGGAGAAAATCCCGATATTCCGCGTGCCGAGATAGGTCACCATTTCCGGCGGATGTTGCAGCGCCGGGAAGCGCATGAACGGGGCAGGCGGCGCGCCGAGCGCCCACTTGACGGCGGAGAAGCCCTTTTCGATTTCTTCCTTGCGTTGGTCTTCGGTCAGCTTCTTGTTGGTGAGGGTCGCGTGCGACCAGGTGTGAGCGCCGATGGTATGGCCGGCCGCCGCAACCTGCTTGAGGATTTCGGGATAGTAGGTCGCGTGCTTGCCGATCGAAAAGAAGATGCCGGTCGTGCACTCGTTGGCCAGCGCTTTTAGGACGTTGGGCGTGTTCTCCGGCCACGGGCCGTCGTCAAAGGTCAGTACGACTTCCTTGTCGCGCAGAAAATCCAGTTGCTTGAAATGTTCGAAACCGAATCCCGGTCCGCCCGTCGTGTCGATCTCGACGACGCGGCCGATCCCGAGCGCATCGGGATTGGCGCAAGGCATCTTGGCCGACGCAGGCTTGGCGGCCTGAGCAGGAGTTGCGGCGGCGGCCGGTGCGGCATCGGCTTTGACGGGCGGCGTTTGCGACCATGCCGCTCCGGTCGTGTAGAGTGAAATCGCGCCTGCAAAGATCAGTCCCGCCGCAATCCGCATGTTGGCTTCCTTGTTTTACTCACCGCGCCGTGCCTCGGTTTTCCCGTGCCTGCCGCGCGATTTCCCCGCCTGGAGATCATCATAGCCGAGTTGCGGCGTAACGCTATATCGGCTTTGGCACAGTCCGGGATTCTCCGGTGTTCCGAAAGGAGACGATGAGATCTTCAGGATCGCGTGGCGGGGCACCAGGGTAGCGGCATCAGCGGCATATAGTGCTGGTTCCACTCGCACACCGATTCCGGCCCGCGGCGCTGCAGCGCGTATTTGACCGGTTCAGCCTGACTGACCACGATATGCAAACCGAATAGCACCGCGGCGATCGGGAATGCCCACCGATGGAAGCGCAGATCCGCAAGGCGATCGAGTAGCAGGGCGCCCGCCAGAACGATCAACGGGTCGGTGATGATGAAATATTCGGATTTCAATGCGCGCCTTACGCCCAGGGCGTCGATCCCGATCGAGACCGCCAGGAGAAGCAACGCCTGGATCGCGGCCTGCCTTTCGCCCCGGCTCCACGCATAGGCGATGCCGGGCACGATCAGCCAGGTCAGGAAAACGGTGGGGCGGGGCGATGAATGAAGGACGAATGAGTAGCGGGCGGCGACCGAAACGATGCCGTCGAGCAACAGCCGGAAAATATCTGCAAACCCGGGTTTGTTTGCCGCTTCCGCCGTTCCCGCGTCGACGAACATCAGCATCTTTTCCAGCGGGTTGAACACGGCGATCACGTTGTTCGCATTGTAGTCGAGATTGAGCGCGAGCAGCGCCAACGTAGCACCTGCGGCCGCCGCAGCCATCGATACGATCGTCTCTGCCGCACTGATACGCCAGATCGCGGCATAGATCAGCATGCAGCCGCCGATCAGGAACAGCACCGCCGCCTGATAGATTCCAAAGCGGCCGAGCAGGAGCGGACGGAAGCCTGCCGCATCGAGAAGCGTGCGATCAAAGCCGGTCGCGATCAGCGGCCAGGCCGCGTAAGCCGCTGCCGCCGCCGCGACGAGCGAGGCAACGGCAACCGGAAGCGCCGATCGGCGACTGCGCCAGAAGGCAACGCTCGCGCTCTCGGCGCCGCCAAACGGCAAGATGAGCACAGGCAACGCCGCGACCAGAAGGAATGCCTGCACCTTGTTTTCCAGACCGAGCATGCAAAGCGCGGCCGCGAGCGCGATCAAAAGCGGGCGTGCAAGGCTCGCGCGGCGTCCGATTACGATCAGGATCATCAGCGCGAACAGGACCGGGCAGGCCGCGACGAGCTCGGTGCGCAGGATACGGGCGTGCACGGCCAGTCCGCCAGAGAACGCAAATGCGAAGGTTGCGATGAGCGCGAGAGGCCAGTCGCGGGCGATGGCGCGCATGAGGCCTGCAAAGATCAGCACGGTGCCGGTTGCGATCAGCCAGGCGAGGAGGCGGCCGGCGCGAACCGCACTCGTCATCGCGGCGTTGAAGGCCTCAGGGTTGGAAGCCGGAGGCATGCTCGACAGCGACCAGGAATCGAGCAGGCCCAGCCGATGCAGCGTCTCGAACCAGGTCTTGACCGAGACGATGGTGAGGTAGCCGGTATGGTCGAAGAACTGTTGCGGTTTGCCGTCGTTGAGCAGGAACGCGTTGTAGATCACCATGAAGTCCATATCGGCGTTGCGCCAAAAGGCCACGGCGTACCCGCAGAAGAAGAACGAGGCCGCAAGGCCCAGGATGATCGCTGTCAGTCCCCATCGCCAGCCGAGAAAGGTCAGCGGCCCGAGGGCATCAAAACGAGCGCGCTTGAGCGTTGAGTTCGCGGAAGGATCCATGCCGGCCGTCTTTTAAGCACGGCCGGGAGGATTGGGAACCGGTTTCTCGGAGGCCGCTCGACGACGCCGCTTAACGCAGCGAAACGATGAAGTCCGTGCCTTCGCCGGTTTCGCCGCCGGCGATCCCCTGATCCGAGACGATGATCGATCCACCGGTCGAGACGGCCTCGTAGATTTTTGCCATCACGTCGGCAGGCAGGTTGAGGCGGTCGAGTGCCTCGGCCGGGCTGTCGGGTGCGGGCGCAGGCTTGGCCTCGGTGGCAGCGGGACTTGCGATCTTGCGGCCGCGTGAAACGCGCACCTCTTCCACGTGCCGGGCGGCCGCTTTGGCCGGCACCGGCAAGGACACCACCGACCAGCGCAGGGTGTTGGCGTCGTTCTTGTCGACCTGCGCGGTGAAAATGTGGGTACCGAGCGGACGTTCATCGGTGGCGATCGTCACTGGTACATCGAATAGCGGTGCGAAATTCTGGCGAATGTAGAGTTTGGAATCCTTGCGGCTGACGAAAACCGCGATCTGTTCTGTCTTCTTGAGCGGAGGGCCCAGATAGGCCTTTGCGGTATCGCTCTTGAGGTCTCCCTTGAGCGGCATTTCGTTCGTCGCCGCAGGCGGCGCGATTGCGGCTTTGGCCGCCTCAGTGGCCGGCGCCGGGCTGACTGCGGCATTGTCGGTGGGCCTGGCCGTTTTGCCCGATGCTGCTTCGGACTTTGCCGGCGGAGCAGGCGCGGCGTCGGCCGGCTTGGTCTCGCCGTCCGCTACCTTGGCCGGTGGCGTTTCGGCCGGGCCATCACTCGAAGGCTTTGCTTCGCTCGACGCCGTTTCGTCTTTTTTAGTGGCGGACGGATCCGTTTCCGGTTTCGGAGTGTCCGTTTCGGCCGCGATCCTTGAGGCAGCCTGTTTGCCGGAATCGGTCGCGTCAGAAACCGCAGTCGTCTGCTGCGTCGGTTGTTCGCTACCGGGTGCAGCGTCCGACATCGTGTTTGTTGCGAGTGCTGCGGGCAGCGCCCCACTGGCGTCGGCGGTCTTCACCTTTGACGCCGCCTCGCTCGCGGTCCTGACATCATCGGTGTGACCGACCGTCGGGCGCAGTTCGATCGCAGGATCGGCCGCCGGCGTCTTGATCTCGGTGGTTTTGATTTCGAGCTTTTCGGTTGTTGGAACCGGAGCCGCATCCGCCTTCGTTTCTTGTGCAGCGACCGGTTGCGGCGCGACTTTCACCGATGCAAGCAGCGGATGCGAGAAGCTCTCCGGCGTAATCTCTCCCGGCGTGACGATGACGCGCGCGCCCATCCTGGTCCAACCGTACATCTTGACGGCGAACGCCATCGGCAGACGAATGCATCCGTGCGAGGCCGGGTGACCTGGCAGTACGCCGGCATGCATGGCGATACCGGACCAGGTGATCCGCTGCATGAACGGCATCGGCGCGCCGCTATAGATGTTGGATTGGTGGAATTTCTGCTTTTGGATGACGCTGAAAACGCCCATCGGCGTCGAATGACCGGGCATGCCGGTAGAAACCGGCGATTCCGCGTACAGCCCGTTGGCATCATAAATCCGCAGCTTCTGCTGGGCGATGGAAACCGAGATGATCAGCGGCCCCTGCGGCTTGGATTCCTTTTCGACGATCGCGGGTTTCTTGTCGCCACGGCGTTGGGTTTTGGCGCTTCGTGCCGGCGGTTTCCGCGGTGCGGGCGCGGGCTCGGTGGCGGCGGGCGAGGAGTCCTGCCAGTAATAAATCGCGGCTTCCGCCTGCGACGAGACACCAACCGTTGCGGTTGCCGCGAGAACGGCAAATCGCCAGAACCGTCCGCTTCCCAAACCAAATCCTTGTCGGCTCACGCGAGTGCCTTCCATCTTTCAGCTTCTGATAAGTGTTGCAGACGCGATTCTCGTTCACCAGCCTAACGCTTCGAAAGCCTGCGCTTTTGGCTGCAAGAGTAACAAAAAAGCCTCACCCAATATTAACGAGCGGCGCCCGCGAGCCTTTCCATCGCTGCGGCCGACACCTACATCGTGGAAATTCGCTAGCGCTGCCAGTTCGAATTCCACATCTGGTGTCATCACCTGGCGTCCACGACGGGCCTTGAGTCAAAGCTATGTGAGATCAAAGGCTTGCCGCCGCTCCTTGGTTCCCGGTCATCGGGCGCGAAGGACCTTTCCGCACCACAATTTCGCAATCAGGTATCTGGAGACCTTCATGGCACGTGCTGCACGCCAATCTCATGGCATGAGGTGGAGAATCAGGCTGCTGGTTCTCGTCACACTCACATGGGCCGGATCACCCGCATGGGCCGGCGACGAGCCGGATCTGATCTTTCGCCGTTCCACGGTGTTCAAGTTGCTCAGTCCCAATGACAAGCTTGCGACCTACGGCATCGACGATCCCGTGGTTGAGGGCGTCGCTTGCCATTTCACGGTGCCCGAGCGGGGTGGCGTCAAGGGTTGGCTCGGAATAGCCGAGGAGGTCTCGGACATTTCGCTCGCATGCCGGCAGATCGGCCCGATTCATTTCAAGGGCAAGACGGCGCAAGGCGAGGACATGTTTCGTCAGCGACGATCGGTTTTCTTCAAGAAGATGCAGATCGTGCGCGGCTGTGACGCCAAGCGAAATGTGCTGGTCTATATGGTGTACTCGGACAAGCTGATCGAAGGTTCGCCAAAAAACTCGACCTCGTCGGTGCCTGTCATGCCGTGGGGGCCGACTGATGCGACGGTCCAGAAATGCGGTGACTTCATCGAATAGCGGGAAAGGCACTCAGGGTTTTGGAGGGGCCGGCCGTGGGCGCACCGATTGCGTCATGGGATATGGCGCCCTGCGGCTGTTGGGATCACGGCAGCCGACCAGATGCACGAACTGTTGCGGTACTGACTCATTTTCGTTGCAGCCGTCAGGCCGGCGCTGTTCCGCCATGACGCCACAGTTCTTGCTGGTGTCCACGCTCGGAATCGTGACGTGGCCGAGATCGGCAGTGCCGCCGTTGCCCATGACGTTTCCCTGTTGCATTTTTGGGGTAACGCGCAACCACAGACAAAGTTGCGGAAAATCTGGATGGCGCACTTCGCAATCGTTCAATGAACGAGTTGTGCTCGTCTAGTGCCACTTTGCTATTTGAAGTTCCTGCAGCACAAGCGGCGAATTCGATCCAGGAACTTCAAATAGCAAAGTGGCACTAGAATCATGAGTTTGCTAGTGCCCATAACTTTCCGAAGTTCGCGAAAGGTGGGTGCTGAGACGTAACACGAACTTCGGAAAGTGGGCACTAGCGGCCGACAAGACGATTGAAATCGCTGGCTTTTACTTCGACTTGATGCCGAGGCGGGGGACACACTTTCGCGCGCGCGCTACGCCGCCGTCTGTCATTTTTGCGCCCGACAATTCCTTGACCTGCCCCGGCGGGCAGGTTCCGTCATCGATCCTGATCCGCTGCCCGAGTTTCAGATCGGGGACATCCTGCTCGCGGCCAAACGTCGTCGCCTGCGCACCTGGCGCCAGGCCAGACACAAGCCAGCCAGACACGGCCAGAACACAAAGAAACTTCAGCGCAAAAGGCTTGCCGAAAATCTCGTTCGAGAAAGAAGTGTTGCGCTTCATTGGAGATTTCCATGTCGAGGCAGCTCTGGCGCGGTCTCATTGAGACATCGTCGATTCTCAAGCATTGCGCCATAGCGCGGCTATGATGGCGTCCAATCCATCGGTGAGTGCTGCGGGGCCGGGCTGCAAGATCAAGGGCGATTTGATCTCGACAACCCGATCGTGACGCACCGCCGGAATATCCTCCCATCCAGCTCGCCGCTTGATCTTGTCCCGGACGACTTTCTTGCCGCACCAGGACGCCAGGATCACGTCGGGAGCCGCGGCGCGAACCAGGTCCGGCGAAATGATCCGGTCTTTCGCCGATGGGCGAAATCGCAAATCGGGCAAAATATCCGCACCGCCCGCGATCTCGATCAATTCGGACACCCAGCCGATGCCGCTGATCAGAGGCTCGTCCCACTCCTCGAAATAGACTTTCGGTCTGGGAAAGGGGCGCGCGATCGAGGCGATGTCGGCTAATCGCCGCTCGTAGCCGCTCGCCAGCTGTTCCGCGCGTTCGCTTGCGCCGACCAGCGCGCCAAGGGTGCGGATCATCGCGAAAATGCCGGCAATGTCGCGCTGGTTGAAGACGTGTATCGAGACGCCGGCGCGAACCAGTTCGGCGACGATGTCGGCTTGCAGGTCGGAGAAGGCGAGAACGAGATCGGGCTTGAGATCCAGGATCTTCGGGATGTCGGCCGTGATGAAGGCCGAGACGCGCGGCTTCTCGCGCCTGACCTGCGGTGGCCGCACGGCGTAGCCGGAAACGCCGACGATCCGGTCCTGCTCGCCCAGCAGATAAAGCGTCTCGACCGTTTCCTCGGTCAGGCAAACAATGCGGCGAGGCGGGAACTGGCGCATCGACCTCATAAGCAGAACAAAAGATCGCTTGTCACGGCCCGCCTCAATTGAAAATCTCGTTTTCCGGAATGCGCGTGCGGGAGGAAAGCACCATGACGCCGCTCGAAAAAATACGTGCGATGAAGATGCCCTTTGCGGAATTGAAGGGAGTGACTTTCGTCGAAGCCGACAAGGATCGCGTCGTGGCGAAGATGCTGGTCCGTCCCGATCTTTGCACGGTCAGTCAGAGCATTCATGGCGGCGCCGTGATGGCTTTTGCGGATTCGGTCGGCGCCGCGGCAACGGTGATCAATCTGCCGGAGGACGCCAAGGGCACCACGACAATTGAGAGCAAGACCAATTTCGTGGGCGGCGCGAAGGAGGGTGCCACTGTCGTCGCGACCGCTACGCCCGTCCATCGGGGACGGCGTACGCAGGTCTGGCAAACCCGGCTTGAAACAGAGGAGGGCAAACTGGTTGCCATCGTGATTCAAACGCAGATGGTGCTTTGAGTGGCGAAAGGGTTTTCGGCGTTAACCAGCGAAATTTACAGCGAAAATAGCTCTTGAATTCCATGTTGCGATGCACAATATGAAGTGATCTAGGGATTCGACGCCTCCTCGAGGGTGACCTAAGAGGAGATTTGACTTGAGCTACCAGAACCTTCCGGTTTCGGCCGTCGGCAGGGGCATCGTTCGGACGCTTCGCCAGCAGGAAGAGTTACCGCTGCTGCGCGATCATCTGCTTCGGCTCGATCACGAAAGCCGACATGACCGTTTCCACGGCTTCATGGACGACAGCTTCATCGAGCGTTACGCGGAAAAATGCGCGAACGACGGCACCGTTATCATTGCCTATCTCGAAGATGGCCTGGTGCGGGGCGCGGCAGAGCTGCATCCGCCGGAGACGTCGTCGGATTTGCTGCCGGAGATCGCTTTCAGTGTGGAGGCCGGCCTGCGCCGCCACGGCGTCGGAAGCCTGCTTTTCCAGAAGCTGATCGAGGAAGCGCGCGCCAAGGGCTACCGCCGTTTGCGGATCACGACCGGCGCGCAAAACGACGCCATGCGTGCGCTCGCCAGCAAATTTGGCGCGCATCTGAGATTCCGTCACGGCGAATCCACGGGAACGATCGATGTGGAGGAACAGCCGCGGCTTGAGCCTGCACGGCCTGCCGTCGCCACGCCGACAGATGCCGCGCGTGCGATCATCCACTTCAATCGCGCCTACTGGAAGTTCTGGTTGGGCTTCTACGGCTGGAAGCAGGCCGTTTAAACAACGCGACTGGCTTCAGCGTCGCCGGCGCCTCAGGTGCCGATCCGCTTGTCGTTGCCGAACCTCCGCACCACGCGACGTTCGACCACCACCGAGCGCTGCGCGCCCTGTTCGCCGGCGATCACGCGGGTGGCTGAGCGCGCCTGGATGCGGCTCGTCTTCTTCACCTCGGCGGTCACGGCTTCGAGCGGCATGCCCATGAGCGACGCCGCAATTTCCGCCTGCTCATTCAGGTCCTCGGTGATACCAGCCGCAGCGAAGATCGCCTCTTCGAGCGTGGGCGGATCACGCCGAACGCGCCGCGGTCCATATTTCGTATTCCAATCCTGGCTCATCGCCGACCCCATCGTTCTCGCGGCCGATATCTAGGGATGAGTATGTTGCATTGCAATATGAAACTGGTGTGGCAGGCCAGCTATGCACTCTCCAACTGCCCGCGCATCGTTTCGTTCACAGCAGCGCGATCAATACCGGTGAGTTCGATCGCCGGTTGAGGCCATCGCTTGAGCGCGGCATGTCCTGAGTCGGTCAGGGTGTAGACACCGCGCTCGACGCGGTCGAACCAGCCATAGACGTTGTGCAGCAGGATTTTCGGTGCATCCGGAATGGCCGGCTTGAGCTCGCGCACCTTGCGGGGGCCTTGCGACAAGGCCGAGGCGCAGGCCAATGCCTGCTGGCGGTAAGCGGTCATAATCGGCGCGCGCGTGCTGCCACCGAGCGCCGGGTCGCCCTGGCGCTTGCGATGCTCGGCAATCAGGCGCGAGCGGCGCTTCGGGTCCCGGCGCGGAACCGTTGTCGGCGAGACGATTACTTCTACCGTGCCTGATTTCGTGACCGCGAGCATGCCAAAGCCGAGACGGCGGCAAAGATTGCGGTAGCGCGCGTCGCTCTCCCGTCCCTTGCCGCGCTCGGAGAATTTCGCGGCAAGCCAGACTTCGTCGCACGCGCCGGCGCGATCGACCGCCTGCAAAACCAGTTCGAGATTGAATGCAAGCTTCAATTCGCCGATGACCACAATCGGCGGGTCGTCGCCGGAAAGCGCCACGAGATCGCAGCCGCCAATCTCGCCCTTGACCGTAAAGCCGAGCTTTTCGAGAAATTTTTTGACGGGCAGATAAAGCGCGGTTTCCAACAATTCATCCTGGAGTTATCGCCAAACGACTCAACGCGCGTCAGTCTACCGCCGATCGCAATCTGCGTGTGGCGATAAAGCGGCCGCTCCGCAAGCCATGCGCTAGACCCGCCCCAGGACCGGGAGCAGCGCGCCGGTGACTGCGCTTGCCGCATCGCTTGCCAAAAACAGGATGACCTCCGCCAGTTCTTCCGGCCGTACCCATTTCGAGAAGTCTGCGTTTGGCATGCTGGTGCGGTTGGCCGCGGTATCGATCGTTGATGGCAGCACGGCATTCACCGTGATCTTGCCTTTCCATTCGGCCGCGAGTGCCTCGGTCAGCCGATGCACACCAGCCTTCGACGCCGCGTAAGGGCCCATGCCGGCGCCGGCCTGAATCGCACCCATCGCACCGACATTGACGATCCGGCCCGCGCTGGAAGCCGTGAGATGGGGAATGGCCGATCGCGAGGCGTTCAGTGCTGTCAGGACATTGAGCGCATAGAGTCGCTGCCAGGTCTTCGGATCGCCTTCGATCGCCGTCTCAAAGGCAAACCCGCCCGCGATGTTGACCAATGCGTCGAGCCGGCCGAAATGCGCCGCCGCCGCATCGATTGCTTTTCTGGCTTGCGTTGCATCGGTCAGATCGACGCCACCAAGTTCGATCCGTTCGGCTGTCGGCTGTGCGGCCGACGCGGCATGGTCGATGGCGGCGACCTTGGCGCCCTTCGCCAGTGCGGAGGCGACGACCACTTTGCCGAGCGCCCCGGAAGCGCCGGTGACGATGAGGATCTTGCCTTGCATGAGAAGTCTCCAAAGTGGGGATGGAAAGCGGAATCAAACGACATTATCGCCCGGTAAATCCGCCGGAAATGCAGTCGCAATACTCCCCGCAAAAACACGTGGCCGGCCCTGAAATTCCAGCACTTATTCGCGATCGCTAAAATTTGCCGGGGTTTTGTAAGCGAAACGCAGAACCGTTGCGGTAGGGGTGAGGTTCGCTCGATAGAGGGGGTGGAAGATGTTGAAGCATTTGCCTGACCACGGTTTGCCGCTCGTGCAGCTCAAGGAGCAACGGCGTGACCTCGTGGTCGCCTTGCAGAACCGTAACGGCCCGGTCAACGGCTGGGAATTGATGCAGATTGCAGCCGTTCAGCAGGCGATTTCTGCATTCGAGGACGTCATCGCCGACCTCGACGCCGAAATGGAAATCGAAGCGGCGGCGTAAGCGCCGTCCTCTTCCTGACGCTGTACAGCTGTCGCTCCCGGCGCTATTGCAACCCCCATCCTTCAACAGGATAGCTTCGGGGGCGACGATGAAATGGCACAAGGCCGCAATCGGTGGGGCGGCGGTGTTCGCAGCCGGGTTTATTGCCCAGGCGTCACCAGCATCGGCACAAACGTTCGATTCCTATCGTTGCGCCGATGGCACGCATTTTATTCTGGCATTTTACCCCGGCGATAAGCGCGCCTATCTGCAAATCGATGGCCATCCGGTCACGCTGAAGAAGAGTTTTGCCTTGCCAGGCAAACGCTATTCCGGTGGCGGCGTGAGCCTCGTCATGACCGCAACCGGTATTCGTCTCAGACATGCACGGCGGCCGGCAACGGCGTGCGAGCTCTGACGAACCCTGCAAGCCGAATAGACCGGCATGTGCGCATCATGCCGCTGCGGCTGCCTTAGTGATCGCGGCCGCGCTCGGCGGCGGCTTCACGAATGGCGTCGTCGTGGTACCAGCTGCCGCTGCAAACGGCTTCGTTGACGCGCTCAAACGTCTGAGCGGGCGCAGAGTTGAATTCGTCCCAACGCTTTCCGCCGAGAGCTGCACGGCCCCCGGCAGGAAATTGGTAGATGCGCGCGGACTCCTGACTACCGTTCGTATTCATCGATATCTCCATTGGTCGAGACGCCTTCAACGCATGCTGCGCCCGACTCGTTCGTGTGCGGTTACTGGAAAGCCGATATCGGTCCTGCTCGCCTTCGGCGCAACCTGATTAAAATGAATTCATTTGATGATCAAAAACTATGCAGTTTTGCCTTTGCATCGTGCAGAGCAGGTCCGGGCTGACAGAACCTAAGACCAGACGCCGGGTTGCGGGCGGCGCCGTCTTTTCTTGGCGATTGTTGCGTGGCGCTGCCGCATCGTTGGCCCCTCCCGATGTGCTTTGCAGCGAATGCTGTAGAAACAGGCGTCAGCGCCGTGCGGGCGTGGTTCGGCTTGACAGCACACGCTGATTCGGCCGCGCGCCTTTGCCGCACCATCTCCTGTGCAGAAGCATCCAGGCGCGGGCTTCGACACCACGGTACCGCGCTGCAATAATTGGCACTTTTATTGCTTATTCATGACTGGCCCAACCGTGGCCGGGTACGTGTGTGGGTAGGATCCTCCGCGGTTCGATCTCACGCCTTTCATTCTCAACTCAAGAGAGGCTCAATGACCAAATACAAGCTCGAGTATATTTGGCTCGACGGCTATACGCCGACGCCGAATCTGCGCGGCAAAACGCAGATCAAGGAATTCGCGTCGTTCCCGACGCTGGAGCAGTTGCCGCTGTGGGGTTTCGACGGCTCATCGACCATGCAAGCCGAAGGCAGAAGCTCAGACTGCGTGCTCAAGCCTGTCGCGGTGTATCCCGACGGTGCGCGTACCAACGGCGTGTTGGTGATGTGCGAAGTCATGATGCCGGACGGCGTCACCCCACACGCGACGAACAAGCGCGCCACCATTCTCGATGACTCCGGCGCGTGGTTCGGCTTCGAGCAGGAATATTTCTTCTACAAGGACGGCCGTCCGCTCGGCTTCCCCACGACAGGTTATCCGGCGCCGCAGGGCCCGTATTACACCGGCGTCGGCTATTCGAACGTCGGCCCGGTCGCGCGCGAAATTGTCGAGAAGCATCTCGATCTCTGCCTGTTCGCCGGCATCAACCATGAAGGTATCAACGCCGAAGTGGCGAAGGGGCAGTGGGAATTCCAGATCTTCGGCAAGGGCTCCAAAAAGGCCGCCGACGAGATGTGGATGGCTCGCTACCTGTTGCAGCGGCTGACCGAAACCTACGGCATCGACATCGAGTATCACTGCAAGCCGCTCGGCGACACCGACTGGAACGGCTCGGGCATGCACGCCAATTTCTCGACGACCTATCTGCGCGAGACCGGCGGCAAGGCCTATTTCGAGGCGCTTATGGCGGCCTTTGAGAAGAATCTCATGGAACACATTGCTGTCTACGGGCCGGACAACGACAAGCGCCTGACCGGCAAGCACGAGACCGCGCCCTGGAACAAGTTCAGCTATGGCGTGGCTGATCGCGGCGCCTCGGTTCGCGTGCCGCACTCGTTCATCAAGAACGACTACAAGGGCTATCTCGAAGACCGCCGTCCGAATTCGCAAGGCGACCCCTACCAGATCGCTTCGCAGATTCTGAAGACAATCGCCTCCGTTCCGACGTCTTCCAAAGCGGCAGCCGCTTAAGTCACGTAGGACGCGCCCGCGGCGCTTGGCGCCGCCAGGCTCGACCTCCCATATGATCGGCCGGGGTGCCTGCTCCGGCGGATCATTGCGTTTTGAGAGCGCGATCCACGTGCTAGAAGCGGCCGCTGTCAAAGCGGAGTGCGGTGGATGGAAAGTTCGGTACGCGTGTTGTCGACGCTCGCTCTGGCGGGTGCGGTACGTGCTCTGGCTGAAAAATTCGAATTGAAGAGCTGCGCGCGCATCAATGCCGACTTTGCGCCGACGGTGAGGGTGCTCGAACGCCTCAAGGAAGGCGAAACCGCCGACGTTCTCATTCTGACCGACGAGGGACTTGCGGGCCTGATTGCGGTGGGCCGCGTGGTTGCGGAAAGCCGCGTCGATCTTGCGCGATCATGGGTGGGGCTTGCGGTCAAGGCCGGCGCGCCGCATCCGGACATCTCCACTGAAGCTGGCTTGCGGTCGGCGCTGCTTAGCGCGCGTTCGGTCGCCTATTCACGGCTTGGCGCCAGCGGGATTTTCTTTGCGCAACTGATTGCGAAGATGGGCATCGAGAAAGAAATCAACGCGCGCGCCACCATATCGCCGATGGGATTCACGGCCGAACGCATCGTCGCTGGCGAAGCAGACGTCGCAATCCAGCAGCTCAGCGAACTGAAGCAGGTCAAGGGTATCGAGGTCGTCGGCCCCCTGCCGCATCACTTGCAGACGCCAGCGGTGTTTTCCGCAGGGCGGACGACGGGCTCAAAGCAGGCCGCCGCAGCCGACCAGCTGTTGAAGTTTCTTGCGTCGCCGGCTGCGACGCCCGCGCTGATCGAGTCGGGCCTCGAGCGGCCGGCATAGCCACAGCCGCTACTTCGTGCCGTACATCCGGTCGCCGGCATCGCCGAGGCCCGGCAAGATATAGCCGTGATCGTTCAGCTTCTCGTCGATCGCCGCCGTCCAGATCGGAATGTCGGGATGCTCGGCCTGGAAATGATTGATGCCTTCGGGCGCAGCCAGCAGGCACACAAAGCGCATATCCTGCGCGCCACGGGTCCGGAGCAGCGAAGCCGCCGCCGAGGCCGAATTGCCGGTGGCGAGCATCGGATCCATCAGGATCACGGTGCGGTCCGACAGATCGTGCGGTGCCTTGAAGTAATATTCGACCGCCTGCAAGGTCTGTGGATCGCGGTAAAGCCCGATATGGGCGACGCGAGCAGACGGCACCAGCGCCAGCATGCCGTCGAGAAAGCCGACGCCCGCGCGCAGGATCGGCGCAAAAGTCAGTTTCTTGCCGGCGATTTTCGGGGCCTTCATCGCCATCAGCGGCGTTTCGATATCGACCATCTCCAGCGGCAGGTCGCGCGTCACCTCGTAGCAGAGCAGCATGCCGATTTCGTTCAGCAGCTCCCGAAAGCCCTTGGTGGAGCGGTCAGCCTCGCGCATCAGCGACAGCTTGTGCTGGACGAGGGGATGGCTGACGAGATGAACGTCGCTGTTGGAAAGCATGCAGTCTCCTGGCGGCTTATTTCCCCCGAGATAATCCCGGTTTTTCGCGCGATGTCGAGACCCGCCCGTTGCCGTTCACCGGGCAGCCGAAGTCGCTCGGGAGCGGGTCGGCGTAACAACCGCCCCTGCGAAGCGAACGCTATCAACGCGACCGTTCACAGCCGCCCGTCAAAACGCCTGGCTACGAGACCGACCTGCTGTATCTCTGCGGCATCGCTGCGCTGGTGCTCGGCGGCTCCGGACCGCTGGCGCTGGACCGCGATTTGCTGCGCGTCTGGACCAAATCAGGCGCCGCAACTGAAAGTTGATCGCGCTAGCGCGCGGTGCCTTGATCGGCGTGATGATGGCTGGCGGACTTGTGATGTACCGGCGTCGGCGCGGCGTCACTGCCAACGCCTTCGTGGCAGGCCATCTCGACCCAGGTGCCGTCAGGGCCTTTCTGATAGGCGTGACAACCCGACGACGCCGGCGCTTCCTCGACGGCTTGGGCGTTGGCATTGGCGTGGGAATTCGGGCTCGTATCTTTCGCCGGGGCGGGCGAGGCGAGGGCTGCCACAACGGCGACCGAACCAACGAAGATCGATTGTGCGATCCGCATAGGAGCTCTCCGAGAAATGGATCATGATGACCACACTCAAAAAAAGAAAAAGTTTGGCGATTTTTGGCCAGAGCCGGGCCAGTACGTCTTTTGGCTAAGCCCCATGCCTAACAAAAAGAAAACGGCGCCGTCGCATTCTCGCTAACGGCGCCCGAGGTGGGCTTTACCAGCCTGGGAGAAACGTCAGAGCCCGCCCACGCCACGCTGTTTGGCACGGCATGCGGGACCAGGGCCGCGCATGTAGTGACGCTCGGGCCGATAGGGATCGCTCGCCATCTGGAACAGGCGCTGCCAACCCTCGACGAGCGCGATCAGGCGATGACGGAACGGAATCGAGGAGGCGAGTGAGACCAGCATGGGACTTCTCAGTGAGACTTGCCGAGGACGGACGTGAAAGGCACCGCGAAGACCTCGTGGCCGAAATCGTCGCTCGCGTGCAACGTCCAGCCGCGCCAGTCTTCATTGGAAGGCGCCATCACCAGCTCGCGCACAACGCCCGCCGCCTGCGCCATGGCTTCGCTCAGGCTGCTGAGAGGGGCTGACCGCCGATCGATCCAGATGCCCGCGTCGTTGGAACAGTGGAAGAAGAGATGAGCCATGGTCCGTCTCCTCGAAGAGAGAAACGTGATGCGTGGTTCTACATAACAGCAGTCGCTGAGTCGGAGAATCCGGTTCAACGCGGTGAGTGAAACTACGGGGAATGCAAACAATTTTAGTCAAACTCGCTTGCGTGTGACATCTCGGACAACGGGTATCCGATTCGATTGACTCAGGAATTTCGAAAGGACCCGAGTCGGGCTTTCGCGTTCGTCATTCCGGGGCGCGAGCGGAACGAGCGAGTCCTGAATCTATCTGGTAGCGAGAACGTCGGGAGCAACGGATTCCGGGGCCAGCGCGTTCGGCGCATCCCGGAATGACGGTGGAGGTTGTTCGACACTTCAGGTCGCCGCGGAATGACGGCGATTCCCCCACCGTAGTGCTACGGTCTGGCGGGCGATGGTGATTTTCCGTATCGAAGCGTCACTAACCCTGTCGGCTGGAGGCCATTGGGGGTGGGGGGATAGCTAGCGAGGCCCGGTCTCCTAGGCTCACCGGGCCTCGCGTTCACTTCTAGAAGCTGATTTTTGCACATCGGCAAGCCGGCCACGGCTACAACACCGAAACAGGTGTTTTGTCGATATTCTCCGTATTGCATTCTTCGTTCAGAACGCAAGCGACCTCCGATGAGCACCGGAGGCCGCAAGTCGTATTGGCGGATCAGTCGCGATCTCGCTGGCAATGACGGAACTGGTCGTCGTCGTCCCAGCCGACGCGAATGTCCGAGTTGGTGCAGCCGAAGAAGCCCTGCAGGCCGGGCTGGCCAGCATAGCCGAGGTGGTCGAGCCCGAAAATGTCCTCAACCGTCTTCAGCATCGAATAGTGGTTGAAAGGAACGTTGGACACGGTGCCAGGCTTGAGGAACGGCGAGAGCAGCACTCCGCCAATGCGATCACCGCCAAAGCCGGTGGTGGTGGTGAAGAAGTTCGGCGGCGTGCCGCGCGGGATGTTCTCGAAGCCAAGCTTCAGCGGCTGGCCGGGAACCAGCAGCGGCTCAATATTTGGCCCCGGTTGCTGACCGCAGCAGCTGATGCCTTCCGCCGTGATCTGGCTGTTCGCACCATCGAAAGTAAGACCGCCTTCGTCGAAGGTGACGATGATCAGCCCGTCTTCCTTGTAGGCTGGCGAGTTCATGATCAGCGGCACGGTTTGCTTCAGGAAGGCGTCGATAGAAACGAGGCCGCCGGGTTCGACCGTGTTCTTGCACTTCGTCGTGGTACCATTGCCATCATGGCCGTCATGGCAGAGGTTGGGAGTGATGAAGGAGAAATGCGGCGTGGTGGACTCGTGCGCCAGATCCTGCTGGAACTGATTGAAATTGACCACGTGGCGTGCGCACTGGCCGCTGTCGATCAGCGAATGGAAGTAGACGAACGGATTATGGCGAGCGGCGTACTGGTCGCCGCCCGGAAACGCCTCGGCCGCCTGTGTGCCGTCAACCTGGTTGAGCGCAACCTTGGTCACGCCGTTGACGGTGATCAGCGGCTGGCCGCAGGTCGCCTGCTCGCGGGCCGGATTCTTGCCCATGTCTTCCATGTAGCCCTTCCAGCTCAGGCGCGCGGCAGTGAGCTGGTCGCCGATGGTCTTGATCTGCGGCGGGTACACCAGCCGGTGCCGATGGCCTGGCCGTCCGGCGTGATGCCGGTGAGCTGGAAGTCGTCGTAGAAGGTGCAATCGACGCGGGTCTGCACTGTCGGCCCCTGGCCGCTGACCATCGAGATGTAGTTGTCGAGGCTGACATGGCCGGTGGCGTAATACTGGTTGAGCATGACGCCCTGGCTCGGCAAGGTCTTCGACAGGAAGGGCGCGAGCGAATTCGGCCCGAAGGTATCGTTGAAGCTCTCGTTTTCGAGCACGATGATCCAGACATGGCCGATCTTGCGGCCATCGAAATCAGGGAAACCGCGGAATGGATTTTCGGCGCGCGCTGCGGCGGAGGCCGCCAAGGCTCCGACGAGCAGGGCCGCAAGCGACCATTTGATGAATTTGAGCATGGACGATCCCCAGAGGCTGATGGGTTAATGAGCGGCGCGATGGGTTCTCCGAGCGCGCCGGGGGACGGTCGTAGCCAGCGATTGTTACAGGTGGGCGACGCCTGTTTGGGGTGCGGAAAATTGCCACGCTTGCGCGGAATGAGCCGCAAGCAGGGAATAAACCGGGCGCGCGTGAAGTCGCCGCAGCGATGCGCCGTATCGAGGCGAAGCGGCCGGCTCAGAACGCGGGGCGGGCGACGTGCCAGAGATTGGTCGCGTCAAACGATCCGAAGGTGTCGCCGGGCGCGTGATCCGATTGGAACGTATAGAGCGGGCGATAGCGATAGGCCCACATCTTGCTGCCGTCGCTGCGGGTGATCACGGTGAAATCGCCCTTGGCCTCGGCATCGTCGGCGGCGGCGAGCGGCCTCCAGCGTTCAGTGCATTTGCCGTCGCAGGTCGACTTGTTGCCGGAGGTGTCGCGGTCGAACGTGTAGAGCGTCATGCCGTCGAGATTGACGAAGATCATGCCCTTTCGGGTCTGCACCACCTTTACCGGAAACAGCGGCGCTTCCTTCTTCGGCGGCGGCGCGGGCTCTTCGCCATGCGCGAACGCGTCACCGGCCGACAGCAACAAAACGGCTGCCAACACTGCAAGTCTGAGCATCCTGGCCCCGCAATAAAGTAAATCGCGCGTTAACGCGCGCAATAAGCGGGAATCATACGGCGCGAAGGTTAGCGGTGGGTTTCGCAAACGCGAGAGCCGGGCGCTATTTCTATTTCCCGCGCCGCTCCTGCTCCTTCAGGAGATCCTCTAACTCCGTGCTCTGATCCTCGATCCGGTTCGCCAGCCGCTCTTCGTTCGCAGCCCCCGATTGCGCCGCCGCCTGTTCGGTGAGCTGGCGCAGGTTGTCGCGCAGTATGGCGATGCGGTTGCTGATCTCGGGATCGGAAAGCTGGCGGTAATCGGTCATGCGGAATGGCCCCCTGACGCGGCACTAGCCATCCTAGCCGAAGCGGACAGCGCCATCCATAGCCCGCCGATGCGCCTCGACCCCGATCGGACCGGAACCTGGCCGGGCCGAACGGCGCTATTGCGGTGCGGATGTCACGAGATGCAGCCGCGCCCAGTCTCCTTGCGGCACTTCGGTCGCATGGCGCTGTTCGCTGTTGCGGTCGACGATGTCGAGCAGTTCGGTGTCGACCCCCATCTCGCGCAGGTAGACGCGGAATTGCTCGCCATAGATCGTGGTCAGGTTGTCGCGATGTTCGTCGGAGACGTTCGGCGCCACGCGGTTGCGGATCTCCATGCCGGTCAGGATCACGCGCGTGCCCGGCGGCAGCGTGCGGTGGATTCCGCCGGCGAGGATCAGCACGCAGGCGATATCGCAGCGGGCATCTTTCGTATTGAGCGCGGCGTCCAGCGGTCCGCCCGTCCGCTTGAGCGCGAAGCAATCGGCGTCGGCCTTGCCGGCGCAGGCGGCGACTTCCGTCGTGCCTTCCGTGGTGTCGATGCCGCGCTCATGCAGGATGCGCCCGAGGCCCACGGCGACGTTGAGATTGGACTCGCCCCAGGAATGAATCACGATCGGAAGTCTGCGCCCGTTCTGGCGGTCGAGAATGTTGATCAGCCGCTTGTAGGTGTCCCACTGCACGGTGCCTTCGGCGGCGATCCAGTCGGAGCAACCGCGGCCGCAGGCGCCGTCCGCGCCGTGCGCGACATAGAAGATCATCGCATCCGGCGAGGAGTTGACGCCGCCGGCCGGCGGGCGCGTGGCGGTCTGGGCGGAGGCGGTGTGAGAGGCCGCGATGGTCATGAGAATGCCGAGAAGCCATGTGCGAAGCGCGCAACCAACCATGTCCGTAAGGCTCCCAAATCTTGCTTCTTTAAAGTCTTGCTTCTTTAAAGTCCTGCTTCTCTAAAGTCCCGCTTCCTCAATCCGGCGCCTGCCATATTCCGCTGCCGGGCACTGTCGCGCAAGCCGGTTCGCGGGGCCGGGTTCGCATGTCAAACGGCCGCTCCGGGCCTCATGGTTCGAGACGGCGCGAGAGCGCCTCCTCACCATGAGGTTTAAGCTTCCGCTTGCCTCGTCCTCATCCTGAGGAGCCGCGCAGCGGCGTCTCGAAGGATGGTTGCGTTCGCAGTGGTCACAGCGTTACATCCCCGCGACGCTCCCGCGCCCGAGTCATGTTCGAACTTCATCCCTCCATCACAGAGGGCGCAGGGAAAGCCGGGTGCTCGACACACCCGCAGCCTCGCGTGCAAAAGGTAAAAGCACACGAGTTGGTCACCACAGGTACGCCGGAGCGATCCGGCTTTCCCTGCGCGAAGGTTTTAACGGTTTCCTTCGTGCTCTCCCCGGTGATCGGGCTTTGTTGTCACCGCAAGCGTAATGCGAAAGCATTATCGCCAAATGCCAGCTTCGAGGCATCAGGACCACACGACTTCGCCGTCCGCTTCAATGGGCTTCGTCTTAGCCCATCGAGAGCGTCCATCGCATCCCGCATCCAACGTCCGTGACGATCGCGATACGCCCCTCCTGGTGGGTGCGGGATGGGGCGAGCTTCTAGAGATGATTTGCCCGTCGGCGAAAGCAAAAAATTTTCACGCGCGAGACTGGACAGTAGACTCAGCGTTGATCGGATTTGGAAAATTGGAGTTTTGGTGAAATGTCATCCGGGGCGCGACTTCTCGTGTCCCGGACGCGGCGCGGCATAAATGACGCGACGCAGAGCCGGGACCTATGGCTCGAAATCAATGGGCCCCGGATCAGCAGCGCAACACCATTGGCGCGTCTGTGGACGCACCTATGGCATTGCGCAGCGTCCGGGGAACGCAAGTCCCGTAATCACCGCGCCAGCGCGACCCAGCGTTCGGCCGCGCTGATCGCCGCGGCGTAGGGACCATCGGCCGGCTGTCCGCGATGCAGCGCCTTGCCGACTTCGCAGATCGCGAGGAACGCGCTGGCGCGCGCTTCCTCCGCTTCCAGCTCCTGCGCGCCGCCGCCCTGAACCAGCGGAATGAGGCCGCTCAGGATCGGCAAAGCCTCCTGCGCCGGCTTCTGTCCGGCGAGTTTTAGCGCATCGAGCACTTGCTGGGCGGTTTCACGTTCACTCATGGCAAAGCTCTCGAACTATTCCGCCGGATGCGTTTCAGCCAGGGGACGCTTGCGCGGCCAATAAAGAATCAGGACCAGCGTGCTGCTCGCCAGCACCAGATAGGCGTTGAAGGCGTAGGCGGCAAACGTCGTTTCCTGCACCGAGAAGATGCCGAGCACCATTCCGACGAACGAGATCAGATAGGTGGAGCGCGCCTCGGTCGCGGGCGCGACCCACGCCTTGCGCAAGGTCGGAAGGGCCGCGGTCGCATCGCCCAGGATCGACAGCACGATGGCGGTGACGGGATCGCCGGTTAAGGCCCACAGCGCGAGCGCCGCCAGCGAGCAGGCGCCGCAGGCATAGTCGAACGGCCCGAGCTGCCACGAGCCTGTTCCGGCGATGAAGGAGGCGAGCACGACGCAGGCGGGACCCGCGCCGACCGACAGCACCACCAGTGTCGAAATGCCGACGCCGGATTGCCACTGCGCGAGGCCTCCGATCAGCGGCACGAATGCCCAGAGGAACCAGGTGACGCGGTTCGGCGTCGCCTCGCGCCTCAGGATGGCGCGGACGTAACCGAGGCAGGCGACAAAATTGACGACGGAGCCGAGAATGGCGAAGGCGGTATGCATGGGGCCAAACTGGCACCGATCGCTGGGGACGGCAACCGCCGCAGGCGCATCTCGCGCGAGGCGATATAGCTCGTGTCCCGGACGCGCCGCGGCATGAAATGACGCGACGCAGATTCGGGACCTTTATCTTTAATCGCAGAAATGGACCCCGGATCAGCAGAGCATCGCCATAAGCGCGTTTACGCGCGTCTTGGACATAGCGACGCGCTGCGCAGCATCCGGGGAACGCAGTGCCGCCATTGCTCCGAAAGCCGAACGATTTTCAGTCGCAGCAAGCAGCAACCGCCTCAGGCTTTCTCGGAAAAATTTCCAATCCAGCCTTGATCGATGGTAGGTCTTACCGATGCGACCGCTTCGGTATTCCATCAACGTCACGCTGGATGGGTGTTGCGATCATCGTGTCATGATCGCCGACGAAGACCTGCATCGTCACGCGGCCGAGAACATCGCGCGGGCCGATGGCCTGATCTTTGGCCGGGTCACCTACGAGATGATGGAGGCGGGCTGGCGGCCGGTGGCCGAGACGGGAGCAAGGCCCGACTGGATGCCGGATTGGATGGAACCCTTTGCCCGGACGATCCACGCCGCGAAGAAGTACGTGGTGTCGAGCACGCTGGAGCGGGTCGATTGGAACGCAGAACTACTGCGCGGCGATCTGGCGGACGCCGTCCGGGAGCTCAAGCGGGAGCCGGGCACGGGACTGTTTGTGGCGGGCGTAAAGCTGCCGCTGGTATTGGCGGAGCTCGGTTTGATCGACGAATACGAATTCGTGGTGCACCCGAGGCTCGCGGGCCACGGGCCGACGCTGTTCGCCGGGTTATCGAAGCTTGTCGACCTCAAGCTCGTCGGCCGGCTCGAGCTCGGCTCGGGGGCGGTCGCGATGCGGTATGTGCCGAAAGCGTAGCTGTTGGGATTGCCTCGGCCAGTACGGCGTGTCCCGGACGCGACGCGGCATGAAATGATGCGTCGCAGATCCGGGACCTATTGCGCGTATCGGAATGATGGACCCCGGATCAGCAGCGCATCGCCATAAGCGCGTTTACGCCCGTCTTGGACATAGCGGCGCGCTGCGCAGCATCCGGGGAACGTGCGCCGCTATTGCTCCAACAGCCGCACGACCTGCTTGCCGCTGTTGAGCGACTTGAGTTCGTTGACGTAGTTCTCGGGCCGGATCCAGCGCGACGGCGTCTTCAAGCCCATGAACTCGGCGATGTCGCCGATGAAGCTGTTGCAGTTGGAGATCTCGGCGCTCCACACCGGCGAAGACTTCTTGAGCTTCTCGATGTAGGCGAACACCCGCTTGGCGTCGGCTTCGTTCAGATAGACCTTGTAGTGCGCGAGGAGGTAGTCCGGATCGAGATCGCCGTAGCTGGCGCCGGTTTCCGACGGCACCCAGGTGATATAGCCGAGCATATACTCCGCAACATCGCCCTTCGGTGTCAGCCCTGCCACCTCGACGGCGCGTTCGCTGGACTTGCCGTACCAGACGAATGAGTGTCCCCAGCTTGCCGCCGTGCGCGCGCGGAAGTCGACGTAGTAGGGGCCTTTGGCGGATGACGCCTGTGGCTTGCGCGCCGGCCGCGCTGACGCAGCGTCAGCCGGCGTCTCGATCGAGGCGACGACTTTGGCGTCAGAGTTGCGCGCGCTGTCGCCGGCGGGCGCGGCGTGAACCGCGCCCGTCAAAGCGATCGTCAGCGCGCACAGCGCCACATAGCCCAGCCTGCTGGTCATACGAGGAGGCTCGGTAGACTCAGTAGCGGGCGGCGACCGGACCCTTGCCCCACGGCGACTTGCCGATCGGGGACTTGCCGATCGGCATCTTGCCGACGACGGGAGCCTCGGCATAGCGCGGCGCGGGCTGGCGCTGCGGAAGGTCGGCTGCGGAGGCCGCAGTCATCAGGGCAAACACGGCACCGGTAGCAATCAGCACTTTCACCACGGAAGTTCTCCTTCAGAGTTTGGTAGAAATCGACTGCGTATTGCCGACTCTTTCCGATAGTTGCGCGTTACGGTGAAGCGTCGGAATGGGGTCACAATGCGGCCGACTCGCGGCATGGACAATCACAACGGGGCGACGTCGTCACAATATCGCCGGGGTGTGTCGTCTGGGCCGCAGTTTTTTGCGTGGAGGTTGTTTCCAAAGATTGCTGTCGTGGCCGGTTCCGGGTGTGTGATTTATGCAAGATCAATTGCGAGGTTTGAACGGTCCCGAAGTAGCGACTCTACTGCGGTGTCGACGTGATCAGATGCAGCCGCTTCCAGTCGGCAGGAGGCATTTCAGTGTTGCGCTTAAACCCACTGTTCTGGTCGACGATATCCATCACTTCGGTCTCGACCCCCATGTCGCGTAGATAGGTACGAAGTTCGTTATCGATGCCCAGGGTCAGGGCCGAGCGGCGCACGTCGGAAATATTGGGCGCTCGCCGGCTACGGACTTCCATGCCGGACATGACAACGCGCGTGTCAGGCGGGATGGTCCGATGGATGCCGCCGGCAAGGATCAGCACGCAGGCGGTGCTGCATGTCCTGGCCGTGGCGAGCCTGGCGTCGAGCGGGCCACCGGGACGCTTGAGCAGGAAGCACTCTGCTTCCGGTTTGTCGGCGCAGGCGGCCACTTCCGTAGCACCGACCATGGCATCGAGGCCGCGATCATGCAGGATGCGGCCCACGCCCGCGGCTCCCTTGAGATCGGCGGGACCAAAGGCATTGATGACGAGCGGTAACTTGCGCCCCCGATACCGGTCGAGGATCGCCATCAGGCGCCGGCCTGTATCCCACTGAGCGCCGCCTTCGGCGGCGATCCACTCGGAGCAGCCAGGCCCGCAGGAATTTTCTGCGCCATGCGCAATATAGAAGATCATGGCGCCTGGCGGCGCGCCGAAGTCGCCGATTGGAGGTGCGGTGATTTGAGCGGAGATTGGGCTCGTGATTGTGAGGGCGAGGAGGGCGCCGAGAATGAGTGCGCGTGCAGGTCCTGCATTCATGGCTTTAGTGCCCGCTACATCCAGTTAAATGAGGCCACCGGCGAACAGGCAGCGATTGTATCGAAAGTATGTTACAACTAACTTGCGGGTGCAATAAAGGGGATTTCCGCGCGCGAGCAGATCTGCGCTCTAATCCGCTCCGTCGGCCGCCAGCCGAAGGAATTGCCGCTTCATCGCGTTGACGCGAGCGACATAGGCCGCGACGAGATGATCGCCGCAGCGTTCGGTCGCGTTCATCTGAAAATGGCGGCGGGCGAAGGCGGTGGCGGGGCCTCCGCCGCAGAGATGGATGAAGGCGGCGAGGTCTTGTGTTTGGCTGGCGCTTGGCTTCACGCCGCCCGCGCGGGCGAGAACGTCAGAGACGTTGCGGTCGAGATAGATCGACGCCAGCTCGATCGAATGGCTCGGGATCGTGCGGATGTAGAGGCTCGTGAAGCCGCAGCCGCTATCTGTGACCGCATGATCCCGGATGCAGAACTTTGCGGCCTCAGCGTATGCGCCATCGATCATCTGGAAGAGGCCGACGGCGCTCGACGCAGGCTGGTAGATCGCGAAAGGATTGAAGCTCCATCGCCAGCGCCAATAGGTGCGGTCGACTGGGTTTCCTGAACTCTCGACCTGCGCCAACGCGGCCAGCAATTCCGACGCGATCGCGCTGGTGGAGTAGGTGCGAAACAGCGGTCCATAGCTGCGCCACGTCTCCGCCGGCTCCTTGTCGAGCCGGTGACCGACGAAGGCGAACAGTTCAGTCGGCTTGTGGATCACGGCGGAGATGAGGTTCGCCAGCATGACGATGACGAGCAGGATCACCACGCCAGCCGCGATCCTGATAGTCCGCGGCGCGCCCGCGAACTTCAGCCGCGCCCGGCGGAGTCCACGTCGCCAGCGGCGCAGGCGAGGGAGGAGGCGGTTGGATTTTGTTGGCATGCGGTGGGTGGGCTACAGGTTCGCGATTTCGCCCGTATAATCTGTCAGGACCAATGAAGGAATCGCCATGAAAATCTATATGGCCGGCCCGCTGTTTTCGAGCGCCGAGCTTGCGTTCAACGCCGCGCTCGCAAGCGAACTTCGCGGGCGTGGGCATGAAGTGTTTTTGCCGCAGGAGCACGAGCAGCGGAAGGACCTGCCGCGCGCGATCTTCGAGAGCGACGTCAGAGGCCTTGACTGGGCCGAGGTGGTGGTGGCGTGCCTGGACGGACCGGACCCGGATTCGGGAACGTGCTGGGAGCTGGGCTATGCCTACGCGAAGGGTAAGCCGCAGGTCGTGTATCGCACCGATTTCCGCTTGTTCGAGGGGACCGATCCCATCAACCTGATGATGAGTGAAAGCGCCGACCATGTGATCATCATGCCGATTGCTGATGTCGTCGATCTCGCAGGCGAGATTGCAAAGCGGCTCGACCAGCTTGCGCCTCATAAGCAGGGTTAAGGCGGGTGGAGCGTCCCGTGCGCGGGGCGCTTGCGAATTTCAGCCGTGCCCGGCGCGCGTGCCGTCGCCAGCAGCGTAGGCGAGGGAGGAGGTGGTGGGGTTTTGTTGGCATGCGGAGGCGGGGGTGAGTGCCAGGAAGCAGGCAAGGAGGAGGGCACTGAATGAAGGGGCTCTTGCTGCTTCTTCCTGCGACGTATTAGGCCGGTTAGCCAATGTGTCGCTAACTTTTTTGCGTTCGTCTTCGAGATCGGAAAACGTGGAGCTTACGAAGACTTGATACACCTTCTCCATCGATCTCTCCAATAGACCCAAGGCGGCCTCTCGGCCGCCCTTTGTTTCTTTGGATGGATGGCCGGGTCTTTTAGCTTGAAGATGCGCTTCGCGCTTTCGGCCCGGCCATGACGACGTTTGAGCTACCTCACGAACACCCCGTCGTGGACCCGCAGGTGTCGCACTTCATGCAGGTGCCGTTACGCACGAGCGTGAAGTTGCCGCACTCCGAGCACATCTCGCCCTCGTAGCCCTTGGCTTTCGCTTCAGCCCGACGCTCGGCCTTGGAGGGATGAGCGGCTTGAGCCGCGCCCGCCTTGCTCCATTGCATCGCCTCGAGCTTTTCCGTCGGCGAGAGGTCGTGCTGCGTCTCCTGCTTGAGCGCGACCGCGCCCTCGAGTGTATCGGCGACGCGGCCGTGGCCACCGCCCGGAGACAGCGCCGTCACCTTGGAGCCGCCTGATGGCGCCGAGTCCGAACCCTGGCTGACCGCAGCCGAGCCGCCACGCATGACGACGAGGTTGTCGGTGCGCGAACGTGTAAGCCCCTTGGAGAGATACTTGGTTGCCTGCTGGTGATGGGCGTCGCTGGGCTCCTTGCCTTCCTCGACGCCCTTGCCGAGCGCGTCGAAGTTGGATTCGTTGGGATCGACATGGGCGAGGTCGAAGCGGCCCATGTAGCTCACCGCGAGTTCGCGGAAGACATAGTCGAGGATCGAGGTCGCATACTTGATCGAGTCGTTGCCCTGCACGGGGCCCGCCGGCTCGAAGCGGGTGAAGGTGAAGGCATCGACATATTCTTCCAGCGGCACGCCGTACTGAAGTCCCAGTGAAACCGCGATCGCAAAATTGTTGATGAAGGAGCGAAGCGCGGCGCC
Organism: Bradyrhizobium erythrophlei; assembly: GCF_900142985.1. Classification (NCBI taxonomy): domain Bacteria; kingdom Pseudomonadati; phylum Pseudomonadota; class Alphaproteobacteria; order Hyphomicrobiales; family Nitrobacteraceae; genus Bradyrhizobium; species Bradyrhizobium erythrophlei. Next base: position 7,255,695 of record NZ_LT670849.1, on the reverse strand, counting down.
TTCCTTGTGCATGTCGATGAAGATCTCGCCGATACGGCCGTCGTCGTATTCGCCGGTGCGGAGATAAACCTTATGTCCGCCGACGACCGCCTTCTGGGTGTAGCCCTTGCGGCGATCCGGCATCTTCTCGCGCTCGCGCATCACGATGATGCGTTCGACGAGCTTCTCGACGATCTTTTCCGAGACTTGAGCTGCACGCGCCGCCATCGGCTTCTCGTAGAGCGCCTCGACCGCATCGTCCTCGTCCTCATCGTCCGAGATGAGCTGCGAGTTGAGCGGCTGCGACAGTTTCGAGCCGTCGCGGTAGAGCGCGTTGGCCTTCAGCGCCAGTTTCCAGGACAACAGATACGCCGACTTGCAATCCTCGACGGTGGCGTCGTTCGGCATGTTGATGGTTTTCGAGATCGCGCCGGAGATGAAAGGCTGCGACGCCGCCATCATGCGGATGTGGCTCTCGACCGACAAATAGCGCTTGCCGATCTTGCCGCAGGGATTGGCGCAGTCGAACACGGGGTAGTGCTCGGCCTTCAAATGCGGCGCACCTTCCACCGTCATCGCGCCGCAGATGTGGACGTTGGCAGCCTCGATCTCGCGCTTGGTGAAGCCGAGCGCGGCCAGCAGGTCGAAGTTCGGCGCGGCGATGGCTTCAAGGCCGATGCCGAGCTGGTCGCGGATGAAGTCCTCGCCAAAGGTCCACTTGTTGAAGGCGAACTTGATGTCGAACGCGGTCGGCAGCGCCTTTTCCACCTTCGCGATGGCTTCGTCGGTAAAACCCTTGGAGCGCAGGGTCGAGGCGTTGATGCCGGGCGCATTGGACAGAGAACCATGACCGACCGCATAGGCCTCGATCTCGGCGATCTCGCTTTCGCGATAGCCGAGCGCGCGAAGTGCGGCGGGCACTGCCTGGTTGATGATCTTGAAGTAGCCGCCGCCGGCGAGCTTCTTGAATTTCACCAGCGCAAAGTCCGGCTCGATGCCGGTGGTGTCGCAATCCATGACGAGACCAATGGTGCCGGTCGGCGCCACCACGGTGGTCTGCGCGTTGCGATAGCCGTTGGCTTCGCCCAGCGCCAGCGCATCATCCCAGGCCTTGGTCGCATGCGCGATGATGTCGGCTTGCGGGCAGGAGGCGTGGTCGAGCGGCACCGGGTTGACCGAGAGCGCTTCGTAACCGGACGCTTCGCCGTGGGCGGCGCGGCGGTGGTTGCGGATCACCCGCAGCATGTGGGCGGCGTTCTTCTTGTAGCCGGGGAAGGTGCCGAGCTCGCCCGCCATCTCGGCCGAGGTCTTGTACGCAATGCCGGTCATGACCGCGGTCAGCGCGCCGCAGAGCGAACGTCCTTCCTTGGAGTCGTAAGGAAGTCCCATGGTCATCAAGAGACCGCCGATATTGGCAAAGCCCAGGCCCAGCGTGCGGAACTCGTAGGAGAGTTCGGCGATCGCCTTCGACGGGAATTGCGCCATCATCACGGAGATTTCGAGCACGATGGTCCAGAGCCGGCAGAGGTGCTCGTAGGATTGCGTGTCGAAGGTGTTGGTCGCGGTGTTGAAGAACGTCAGCAGGTTGGCAGACGCAAGGTTGCACGCGGTGTCGTCCAGGAACATGTATTCCGAGCACGGATTGGACGCGCGGATGTCGCCGGACGCCTTGCAGGTGTGCCAGTCGTTCATCGTGGTGTTGAAGTGCAGGCCCGGATCGGCCGACGCCCAGGCGGCGTAGCCGATTTTTTCCCAGAGATCGCGCGCCTTGAGTGTCTTGGTGATCTTCTTGGTCGTGCGTCCCACGAGATTCCAGCTGCCGTCGGTCTCGACCGCGCGGAGAAAATCGTCCTTCAGCGATACCGAGTTGTTGGAGTTCTGGCCGGACACCGTGAGGTAGGCTTCCGAATCCCAGTCGGTGTCGTAGGTGTCGAACGAGATTTCCTTGTAGCCTTGCTTGGCGAACTGGATCACGCGCTTGATGTAGTTGTCAGGCACGAGGCTGCGGCGCGCGAGCTTGATCTCGCGGCGCAGCGCCGGGTTCTTCTCGGGATCAAAGCAGTCGTCGCCTGAACCTTCGCAGTTCACGCAGGCCTTCATCACGGCCTTGAGGTGCTTCTGGTTGATCTTGGAGCCGGTGACGAGCGCTGCAACCTTCTGCTCTTCCTTCACCTTCCAGTCGATATAGGTCTCGATATCGGGATGGTCGACGTCGACGACGACCATCTTGGCGGCGCGGCGCGTGGTGCCGCCTGATTTGATCGCTCCGGCCGCCCGGTCGCCGATCTTCAGGAAGCTCATCAGGCCCGACGAGCGGCCGCCGCCGGAAAGTTTCTCGCCTTCGCCGCGCAGCCGCGAGAAGTTCGAGCCGGTGCCGGAGCCATATTTGAACAGGCGCGCCTCGCGCACCCACAGATCCATAATGCCGCCCTCGTTGACGAGGTCGTCGCCCACGCCCTGAATGAAGCAGGCGTGCGGCTGCGGATGTTCGTAAGCGGATTTCGACTTGGTCAGCTTGCCGGTGAAGGGATCGACGTAATAGTGGCCCTGGCCGGGACCATCGACGCCATAGGCCCAATGAAGCCCGGTGTTGAACCATTGCGGCGAGTTCGGCGCGACCATCTGCTTGGCGAGCATGAAGCGCAGCTCGTCATAGAAGGCGAGGGCGTCTTCTTCGCTCGAGAAATACTTGCCCTTCCAGCCCCAATAGGTCCAGCAGCCACTGAGCCGATCGAACACCTGCTTCGCCGAGAGTTCGCTGACAAAGCGCTCGTTCTCCGGCAGCAACGCAAGCGCCTCGGTGTCCGGCACCGAACGCCACAGCCAGGACGGAACGGTCTCTTCCTCGACCTTCTTCAATCGCGCGGCGACGCCGGCTTTGCGGAAATACTTCTGCGCCAGAACGTCGGAGGCGACCTGCGACCAGAAGTCGGGCACCTCGACGTTTTCCAGGCGGAACACCACCGAGCCGTCGGGATTGCGGATCTCAGATGTCGTCAATCTGAAATCAATCTGTGCGTAGGGTGACTGGCCGGTCTTGGTGTGGCGCCGTTCGATTCGCATGGTCGTGCCCCGTTCTTCTTGAGCCGGCCGCCGCCGCGGCTGCCGGATGTTATTGCGCTTAAGCGATCCCTCTCCCCACCTTCCGACAGGGAAGGCGCCTTGAAGTCCCGCAGTTCAAGCCGGTGGATCCGGCCCTTGTTCTCTGACGGCTCAAGTCGCGGTGCGAACACCGTGGCCCAAGCCGGCTCATGTTCCCAAGACGAGCGCACCCCCGCGCCGTCTCAAACCCATGTACTCAACGCCCCAGCACAAACTTGCGGCCATTCGGCCTGCTTTTTTGCGCTTCCGAGAGGTACTGGACGAGGGACAAAACAGCCCGTATCCGCTGCCTCAACCGGCATGGCGGAGTGGTTATTTTGGAACCCTTTAGGGAGCGACCGGCGGGACCCAAACACACTCGCGCCGAACAGGAGAAAGCTAGGACGACTCCAACGCGCACGTCAAGAACTAGTACGAGTTCCTGAATCAAATACTAAATATGGTGGAAAGAGGGGAAAACCAGGGGACACCGCCCGCACCCGGTTGGCCCAAGTATCAGTGAGTCCTCAGGGATTCCCAAGGGAAAAAATTTGTGATGGTAAAGCGGCAGCCGGCTTCACCCCGCTGTTCACAGGCGAAGTATTTTTGCGAGCTTCCGCTTGCGTATCGGAGACTCACGTAGGCCTACGGGAACCCGGCCGCACCTAGCCGGTCAGGTATACGTTCCTGACCATGGTTTGCGCGCGGAATTGGCGGCAATGTCGCCTCGATTCTACCAGTGGTGCTAGAATCGGACCGACTAGAGTTCCAATCCTCCCATGACATCCGACAACCAGCCGGGCGCGAAAGCGCGCATCGCGCCCGCAGGGCTTGCCTTCCTCGCCATCACCTCGCTCGGCTGGGGATTCAACTGGCCCATCACCAAGTACCTGGTCGGCTACCTGCCGCCGCTGACGCTGCGCGGCACGACCGGGGTGATCGGCTCGATCCTGCTCGCCATTATCGCCTTGTTGTGGGGCCAGACCTTGCGGGTGCCGCTGGCGCTCTGGCCACGCCTGGTGCTCGCCGCCATCCTCAATGTCGGGTGCTGGATGGTGCTGATGGGCTTTGCGCTGCTCTATCTTCCGGCGAGCGAAGCAACCGTCGTTGCCTACACCATGCCGGTCTGGGCATCGCTCTTGGCCTGGCCGATCCTCGGCGAGCGGCCGAATCTGTTGCGCGTGCTGTCGCTGCTGATGGCCTTTGCCGGCTTGACCGCGATTCTGGGTAGTCACGGGTTTGCGGCGAGCTTTTCCAAGCTGCCGGGAATCCTGATGGCGCTGGGCGGCGCGCTCGGCTTTGCGCTCGGCACGGTGCTCGCCAAGAAATGGCCGCTGCATTTGCCGCCGGTCTCCGCCGCGGCGTGGCAGATCGGCGTCGGCTGCTTTCCGATCTCGATCGTGGGTTTTTTCGTCGACAAGTCGAACTTCGCCGGACTGTCGGGCGGCGGCTGGCTGCTGTTCGGCTATTCGACCGTCGGCCAGTTCTGCATTGCCTATGTCGCCTGGTTTGCCGCGCTGGCGCGGCTGCCGGCGTCAGTGGCGGCGATCGGCACCATGGCCGTTCCGGTGATCGGCGTGATCACCTCGGCGGTCGCCCTGCACGAGCCGCTCGGTATCGGCCAGATCGCGGCCCTTCTGTTCACGCTCGCAGGCGTCGCACTCGCAACGCAGTCGTGAACTGCGCCGGACGATTTTCCAAGAGCGCGAGCCATCAAACGTCGCGCGCCATGGGAAATCCGGAACGCGACGCGTTTTGGAAAATCGTCGTCGCGCTCCAGACCTGATCCGCCAATCGTAGCGCTGCTCTCCTAGCCGCGCACTCCGGCAACAGCGGGAGGCTGATTTCGAGAAGGAGGAGGGGGAGCAACGCTCGGCGTCGTCAATTGGTGTCTTAGATTCTGGAAATAGCTCGGTTGCGGCGCCGGCTGCTGTTGTGGCGGGCGCTGTTGTGTCGTCTGGGCCAACTGCACGGCGGCTTCCCGCGCGCCGTCACCCGCGTTGGCCAGTGCGGTCATCGCCACGAGCGAGCCGAGCGCAACGGCTAACGTTGCGAGGCGGTTGATCCTGGTCTTCGTCTCATTTTCCCTCACGGTGTCGTTCCTTTCGGCTGTTGCGACCACGCAGCCTCTGCGTGTCTCGACAGCAACCGTAACTTTCCCGGAGGCGGCGATATTGTATAGAATTGTCTTCCACGCACCGTGCCATGATCGTGGAGTGACGGCGGCATGCTACCCGACGATCCCAGAGAACGCGTGGTCTGGCTTCAGCCGGAGGGCCCGAAGGGTTGGGAATATCTGATCGCCCGCCAGTCGTGTCATCTGTGGGTCGTTCGCCACGAAACCTACACGCTGTGTGCCTGCCGCGGCTACGGCAACGTCTGGAAATATCGCGGACGCGTCGAGACGGTGCGCAGCCCGACCGTGGTGATGCTGATGGAGCCCGGCGAGATGCATCACACGCTCGAGGTTCCGCCGGTCTATGCCTTCAGCGTCGTGCTGGTCCCCGCTGGCGAGGTGACAGCAGCGGCCCACGAACTTGGCGTTTCCGGCATCCCGCACTTCCGCACGCTGGGCGCGGACGATCCGAGGCTCGCCGCGGCGGTGCTGCGGCTCGGCGAGGTGGTGGAGCGTGACGATGCTCCGGCGCTTGAACGCGACACCTTGCAGGCCGCCATCGTCAGGCTGTTGCTCGATCATGCCGAGCGCGCCCCGCAGCCATCCGCGGATGCCCACCATAATCGCGCCGTTGCGCGTGCCCGATCCTATCTTCATGCGCATTGCGATGCCGCCGTGACCTTAAAGGAGCTGGCGGCCGCGGCCGGGGTCAGTCGCTTCTGGCTGGTGCGGGCGTTTTCGCGGACGGTCGGGCTGCCGCCGCATGCCTATCACCTCCAGGTTCGCATTGGACGGGCACGCCAGTTGTTGCGGCAAGGCATAGCGCCGGCATTCGTGGCCGGCGAACTGGGGTTTGTCGACCAGGCGCATTTCAGCCGTCACTTCAAGCGGATCATGCGGGTGACGCCGCGCGAATATTGCCAGGGGACCGGACGTTCGTCGCGCCTGTCGTGAGCGGCGGCCGGCCTTTGCACGGCCTTTTGTCCCTTACTCAACTGGACAATTCGGCCCGCAACTGGCATCAGGGCCTTCAATCGTCCCTTTGAAACGGCTCGCCTCTATGAAGCAGTTCTTCCTCAAAGTGTTCACCTGGTGGAACGGCCAGACCTTCGGCACGCAGCTGTGGACCTGGCGGTTCGGCGAGCTGGTCGGCGAGGACGAGCAGGGCAACCGCTACTACCGCACCAAGGGCGGCAAGATCGATCCGACGCTCCACTTCCAACGCCGCTGGGTCGTCTATAACGGCTATGCCGAAGCAAGCCGCATCCCGCCGGAATGGCACGGCTGGATGCATCACACCGTCGACGTCGCCCCGACCGAGGAAAACTACGTCGCCCGCGAGTGGGAAAAGCCGCATGTGCCGAACATGACCGGCACGCCCAACGCCTATCGCCCGTCCGGCTCGACGCTCGCCAGCGGCCGCCGGCCCAAGGCCACCGGCGACTACCAGCCCTGGACGCCAGGAAACTGACTTCGCAGCTGAGCGCTTCCCACCGCGCCATCATCTATGACTTCGACGGCGTGCTCGCGGACAGCGAGGTGCTGTCCAATTCCGTCATTGCCGATGTTGTCAGCGAACTCGGCGTGCCGACAACAGTCGACGACGCCTACCGCACCTATATGGGCAAGCGGCTGGTTGAGGTGATCGAAACCATCGAGCGCGTGACCGGCCGCAGGCTGCCGGCGGACTTTGCCGACAGCTATCAGCGCCGCACCTTCGACGTCTTCCGTGCGCGGCTAGAGCCGGTCGACGGCGCGCGCGCGTTTCTCGCGGCCTGGCGCGACGTGCCGAACTGCATCGCCTCGTCATCCTCGCCCGAACGGTTGGCGTTGAGTCTCGAGGTGCTCGACATGGCGGCGTTGTTCGAAGGCCGCGTATTCAGCGCCTCGAATGTCGCGCGCGGCAAACCGCATCCGGACATTTTCCTGTACGCGGCCGAACAACTCGGCATCGCGCCCGCCGATTGCATCGTGATCGAGGACAGCCTCAGTGGCATCACGGGTGCGCGTGCCGCGGGCGCTACCGCGATCGGGCTGACGGCGGCGAGCCATGTTCAGCCAGGTCACGATACGCGGCTGAGAGAAGCCGGCGCCGATCATGTTGTGCAGTCTTTCGCCGAACTCGATCGCATCATTCGTCCGCTCCTGCGCAACTAAGATATTGAAATGCCGTTGTGCGCTGCCCGCGTGCCTGTGAACAACGGGATCAACGGGGACGACGAAGAGAGCGCTGTTGCGCCCCGCGGAGGGCGATGGCTTAGTAGGGTCATCTTACGGAGATGGGAAACCACCGCGGACGGATCGGGCAACAGATCGCGACTGACCCGATAAGCAGCGGCTTCCGATCAGGATGAGCCGGGAGATAGGCCCCCGGATGACGACGTCCTGAGATCGCCCGTTAAATGTGAGGCTACCGTAAGACAGGAAGGCCGCTCGGGAAACCGGGCGGCCTTTTTCGTTGCGAGAATTACGGCGCGTAGCGCAGACGAAGCTTCGACACACCGGCGGTGATGTCCAGGCCCGTGTTGGCTTCCACCGATACCGGTTGGAGTGCAAATGAGCGCCTTGAACCACCGATAAGCGCGTTTGCACCAAGTCCGACGCCGACGGCCGCATCCGCGCTGACGCCGACATAGGAGCCGGCGAGGCCGCCGCGAATGGGCCCGGCAACCGGCGCAAGCACCGCCCACGCCATCCGCCCGCCCTGATTAATTCCGAGATCGAGGCCCACTGTGGTGACGCTTCCAAAGTATCGTTCCGGCGGCCAGGGTCCGTCCGGAGTGTAGGAGCAGGACAGTCTCTGACGCTCGATCACGATAAGGCCGACCGACGGCGCCAAATTACACCGCAAGGTTCCGACTTTTGTCCGCTGTTGCGCTGACGCCTGGCTGGCGACAGAAACGGTTGAGGCAAATACAAGGACAGCAACCATACGCCCGAGTTTCGATTTCATCATCTTGCTCCGTTGATCCCGCTGTTTCTCTGGCCGCGGGGATTCGATCTAGCGTTGCGTTATGACCATCTCCCGTCGTCATTGAAAAGGGCCTCAGCGTGGGGGCCACGGCTGAAGCCCTGCCTCAATGGCATAAGAGGTCGAGAGAAGCTTGGCGCGACGTAATGATTGAATGCGCCAACGTGTTGCTTCGCCAATAAAGAATTCGCCAATAAAGAAAAAGCCCGGCCATTTCCAGGCTGTGTGAGAACTGGGGCAAATCAGATAGAGAGGCCGCATCATTAATGATGCGGCCTTTTTCATGCGCTACATTCGAGGTGGGGACCGTAACCAGGCGAGTTTTTTGCCGGCACGGATCGATGATTACGTTGCCGCTGATGCGGCGGTGCGGGTAATCGATGCCTTTGTTGAAGGTCTCGATATGTTCGGGCTCGGCTTGGTTCGAGCGACACCGGCGGCGACCGGGCGGCCCGGCTATGACCCGCGCGATCTTCTGAAGCTCTATATCTACGGGTACCTCAACGAGGTTCGTTCGAGCCGCAAGCTGGAACGCGAGTGCCGGCGCAATGTCGAACTGATGTGGCTGTTGGGGCGGCTTGCCCCCGACTTCAAAACAATTGCGGACTTTCGGCGGGACAATGCAGCCGGGATCGTAGGGGCATGCCGGGCCTTCGTGCTGTTCTGCCGCGAGCAGGGACTATTTGCGGCCCGTCTGGTGGCCCTCGACGGTTCGAAGTTCCGGGCGGTGGCGAGCGCCAAGCGGATTATGGGCGAACGCAAGGTCGCCGAAGAGGCCGGCCGGATCGATCAACAGATCGCGGCTTATCTTGCCAACCTCGACAGCATCGATGCGGGCGAGCGGGCCGATAGCGATGCGGAACAAACGGCTGCGGCTCTCCAGGCTCTCAGGGCACGCCGCACCGACCTTGATGCTCTGGCGGCGCGACTTAAGGCGGAAGATCGGACTAGTCTTGTAGAAGGTGAGCTCGATGCGCGGCCGATGGGTAAAGGGGCAGGCTCCAAGCCTCCTTCCTACAATGTCCAGACGGCGGTCGATGCTGCGACGGGGCTGATCGTCCACCATGAGGTTACAACCGAACCCACCGACAACCGGCTGCTCCATCCGATGGCCAAGGCGACGAAGGATGCGGTGGCGGCCGATACGCTCACGGTGGTGGCGGACGCTGGCTATTCGAACGGAGCAGACGCGGCAGCCTGCGAGAACGATGGCATCACGCCTTGTGTGCCAGCGAACCGGGCCGTCAACAATCAAGGCGACTTCTTCGACCGCACGGCCTTCATCTATGAGCCGCAAACCGACAGTTTTCGTTGTCCGGCGGGCCGAACACTGGTGCGCAAGCAAATCCTCACCAGAAAGCAGAGCGTCTTGTATATCGCCGACGATTGTTCGGGTTGCGCGCTCAAGCCGAGATGCACCCGCGTCGAGCGCCGCTTCGTTCAAAGACACCTTTACGAGGACGCGCTTCAACGCATGAATGCCCGCGTCGAAGCCGATCCACACCTCATGCGGCAGCGGCGATGCGCGGCTGAACACCCGTTCGGAACCATCAAGCGGATGACGGCTGGCGGCAGGTTCCTCACCCGAGGCCTTACCAACGTCAAGACTGAAGCCGCCCTCAGCGTTCTTGTCTACAACATCATGCGGGTCATCAATCTCATCGGCTCGCAAAGCCTCAAGATTAGGCTCGCCTGACCCTAAAAATTAAAAAAGAGGCCCCGGATCACCGCAGCCTCTCGTTTCCACACAGCCTGCGAAGCCGGGCTTTCCAGTGTTACCGATTGTTCGTTCTACCAGGCATCGTAGCTGCGGTAGACGCGCCGATGATAGACCCGCGGGCTATCATCGTAATAATAGCCGGGGTTATCGTAGTACCCGTAATCAGGGGCATAGCCGTAGCCATAACCTGGGCCGTAGTAGCCGTTGTTATAGGCACCCGCTGCTACTGCGGCGCCTACTGCGGCTGCGCCGATGCCAAGACCGATCCCGGCGCCTCTGCCAAAGCCGCGGGCTTCTGCCGGCGCAATGGCCGCCGTTCCAACAGCCGCAACGGCCGCAAGAGTCAGGATGATTTTTCGCATGAGTTCGCTCCTTTCCTCGCAGAACCAACCTGCGTGGAGCGACGTCGTTGCGGGAACAACAGGAGATTCTTTTTGAGTTTTCGCGAAACTATCTAGAGTTCCGATTCCGAGGTTCGCATGATATCGCCACGAACTCCCGGGGTTCCGTGGACGCTTCTATTGACTTGGATGCCGTCTCAAGCAAATCCGCCAGCCCTGCGTGTCCGCGGTGCGTTCCGGCCAGCGGCCACTCCTCGCCCGGGATGATCCACTCGATGTCCTCGGCGACCAGGCTTGCCCCTGCGACCCATTGGGATCTGTGAAGCGAATTGGCCGGCCGCTTGCTCGGCTTGCTCAGGCGTAAGGCCCGTCGTTGTCTCTAAGGCAGGGGTCTCGGTTGGTCCGGGGCTCATCGTATTCACGCGGATTTTGCGGTCTTTCAGCTCCACCGTCCAAGCGCGCGAGAAGTTGTGCACAGCCGCCTTACTCGCGGCGTAGGCGCTAAACCTGCGCCTACGCCCAGCGACCGGCTTCCTCGAAGCTCAGGCGGGGATTGCGGGGGAAGACGGAAGCCGGATCGCCGTGTCCGATGCTGCAGATGAAGTTCGACTTGATCCGCGTGCCCGCGAAGAACGCCTTGTCCACGCCCACGTTGTCGAAGCCGGACATGGGGCCGCAATCCAGTCCCAGCGCCCGCGCGGCGACGATGAGATAGGCGCCCTGCAGCGTCCCGTTGCGCATCGCCGTCGCCCCGGCCACGTCGGGCGGAGCGAAATACTTCTGCATCATCTCGGCGGCGTGCGGCATGAGCTTCGGCAATTCGCCGGCGAAATTCAAATCATGCCCGACGATCACCGTGATGGGAGCCGCCAGAATCTTCGGCTTGTTCAGGTCGGCGGCCAGTCCGGCGAGCTTCGCCTTGCCGTCGGTGCTGCGCACCCAGACGAAACGCGCCGGGCTGCTGTTCGCGGACGTCGGTCCCCACTTCATGAGGTCGTAGACATCTCGGACAGTCGCGTCATCGACGGGACGATCGAGCCAGCCGTTGAAGGTGCGGGCGGAGCGAAAGATCAGATCGAGTGAATCGTCGGAAAGAACTGCGGTCATGGATGTATTCCTTCGAAATCGTTGAAGATGGTGCGATCGTCGGGCCGTGCGATCAGGACTTGTCGTCGAACTTGACCAGGTCCTTGAAGATCAGCCGGCCCCAACTGTTGCCGCGCCCATGGACGAGCATTCCGCCCTCCGAAAGCCTGCCGAGGTCGATCGGCGCGAACCCGAGATCTTTCGCGAGCGCGCCGATGTCGGTCGTGGCGCCGTCATCGTCGCTCGCCAGGAACACGACCCTCCTGCCGCCGTGGACCGCCGGATCCTGGCCGAGGACCGTCGCGCTCAGGTGGTTGAAGCCCTTGACGAGCCGCGCCCCGGCGAAAGCCTGCGCGACGACCTTGGCAGAGAGCTGTCCCTCCAGTTTCTCGGGAGGCACGCCGTAGGCGTTGGTCACGTCGACGATGGTCTTGCCCTGCCAGGTAGGCAGCGCTTTCGCGACATCCGGGTACTGCTCGAAACGAACGGCCAAGAAGACGACATCCGCCTCGACCGCTTCCGCGAGCTTCTTGGGGATGATGGTGGGGCCGATCGCGGCCGTGTCGGATGCGAAGCTTTCGGGATCGCGGGTGGTCGCGACGGACACTTCGATGCCGTTGCGCGCGAACGCCTTGGCGAGCGCCTGGCCGATCTTGCCGAAGCCGATGATTGCGTAGCTCATGGTAATTCTCCGATCCGTTTCGATGTGGATCGCCCGATCTGCGATGACGCCGATCGTCCGTTCGGCTGCGTGGCGGCACTCGCGAGTCAGGCCGCCGTTCGAGAGATGCGCGTTGCCGCGATCGGGCGCGATTTCAGATGGCCGAAAAGCCGCCGTCGACGGACAACTCCAACCCGTTCACGAAGCTGGAATCGTCGGAAGCCAGGAAGACCGCGACCGCGGCGATTTCCTCGGGACGCCCCATCGTGCCCCGCGGGATCAAGGATTCGAACATCCGCTTCGCGTCCTCGGTGAGCACCTCGTCCTGCATCGGCGTGGCGACCGGCCCCGGGTGCAGCACGTTCACCCGGATATTCCGGCCCTTCAATTCGTTGAGCCACCCGCGGGCGAACGCATGCAGCGTCGCCTTGCTCGCCGCATAGACGCTGTAGCCGGGAAAACCTTTGAGCGAGGCGACCGATCCGGTCATGAAGATTGAGCCGCCATCCTTGAGCAGCGGCAGCGCCTTCTGGACCGTGAACAAGGTGCCGCGCGCATTCAAGCCGAAGGTCGAATCGAAATGTTGCTCGGTGATCTGGCCCAACGGGGCGGCGTCGCCCATGCCGGCGCTCGCGTACAGGACGTCGATCTTGCCCTTCTCCCGCTTAACGGTTTCGAACAGGCGGTCGAGGTCGTCGAGATTAGCAGCGTCGCCGCGCACGCCGGTCACGTTGCGGCCGATCAGCTTGACGGCCTCGTCGAGCTTCTCCTGCTTCCGGCCCGTTATGAAAACGTAAGCGCCTTCTTCCACGAACCGCTTGGCGCCCTCCAGCGCCATGCCGCTCGATCCACCCGTGATGACTGCAACCTTACCTTCGAGCTTACCCATGATCTGTCCTTCGAGGCTCCGCCTTGATCGTTCGGGGACATTCCCGAGGACCTCGACATGGGACCGCCACCGTCCGCAATTCAGTGCGGAAAAACGCACATCGGTGGTGCGAAAATCATCCAGTTGAGCACCCGACACCGATCGGCATGCCGTTCGACATCGGGTTACCTTCCTATGGAAGAGTGGGAAAAATCGCTTATATCGTCGCACGATGTGCCGGATACAGCTTCAAAAAAGCACCCGTGTGGTGCGGGATTGCACCATGATCGACTGGGATGACGTTCGCTTCTTTCTTGCCGTCGCTCGCGGAGGCTCGGTGCGGGCCGCCGCCGAGCGCCTCGGTGTGAACCACGCGACAGTGCTGCGGCGCATCGCCCAGCTCGAGGAACGCCTCGGGGGGCACATGTTCGAAAAACTGCCTTCGGGCTACCGCCTGACGGCTGCAGGCGAGGAGGTCCTCGAGTTCGCGGACCAGATGGAAGCGTCGTCGCACCAGCTGGAGACGCGGGTCTTCGGGCGCGACCAGAGCGTGCGCGGGCGTCTGCGGGTGACGCTGGCGCCGCCGCTCGCGACACACCTGCTCATGCCGGACTTCGCGGATTTTGCGCGTCAGCATCCGGACATCGAGATGGAAATCCTGTCGTTCGGCGAGCTGGCAAATCTGACCAACCGGGAGGCCGACGTGGCGATCCGCGTCGTCTACGACCGCAAAACCCTGCCGCTCAATCTTCACGGCCTGAAGGGACCGGAGCTGTTCGGCGGCGTCTACATGTCCCGCGATCGACTTGCCGCGTGGCGTGCGGGCGCGCCTGATCCCATCCGCTGGATCGTCATCAGCATTCATGGAATTCCGGATTGGGCCAGCGAGGGTGAGGTTCGCACCACGGGGGTTCCATTCAGGACCAGTGACGCCGGGGCGCAGATCGTTGCTGTACGGCAAGGGCTCGGGATCACGACACTGCCTTGCTTCGTCGGCGATGCCGACCCGCTGCTGGTGAGAGTGCCGGGCACCGACCTGCACATGTACGGAACGGTCTGGCTTCTCACACAGGGGGAGACACGCAAGACGAAGCGCGTGCGGCTCTTCTCGGAGTTCGTATCCCACAGGCTCGCCGCGTACGCGCCGCTTCTCGCGGGACTGTCCGTATCGCGCGACTGACACGCGGCTAGGTGCGGCTTTGAATTTGAAGTTCCTATCGAACTCGCGGCGAACTGATAGGAATTTCAAATTCGCCGCACGAGTGTTCCACGTTAGCGGGATGGTTCCCCTTGCCATGGCAGCAGCACGATCTTGCCGCCGAACCCGCCCGCGTCGATGCGCGTGTGAACATCTTTTGCCGCGGACAACGGTTCGCGAGCGACGACAACGGGATGAATCGCGCCGCTGCGCAGTAACTCGAACAAGGCGAGCATATCGGCCTTGAACTCGTCGGGGTGCGACTGGCGGCGATCGGTGATGCTGTAGAAAAGAGCACGACGGCCGCGGAACAGGAAACTCAACGCGCCCCATAGCTTCAACCGCGCCATTCCAAGTCCGGCGGCGATGAGGTTTTCGTGCCCGATTGCCATCGTCTGCGCGCCGTAGCCAATGAGCATGCCGCCCGGCGCAAGACAGGCGAACGATCGCGCGAAGTGTGAGCCACCCATCGCATCGAATGCCGCATCGACGCCGGCGCCGCCCGTTCGTTCCGCCGTGAGTTTGCGCACGGCAGCAACGAAGTCCCCGGCGCGATAGTCGATTGCAACAGCACCGAATTTCTCGACGACGGCAACGTTAGCTGCCGAGCAGGTGCCGATCGCCTTCAGGCCGAAATGACGCGCCAGATCGAGCAGGGCGGTGCCGACCGTGCCCGACGCGCCGATGACGAGGATCGTCTCGCCGGGCGAAAAGCTGCGATAGCGCGTGAGCATCTGGAAGGCGGTCAGGTAGGCGAGCGGGATGCAAACCGCTTCCGACAAATCGACGCCATCCGGAACGGGCACGAGGAAGCGCGCGGGCCGGATGGCATATTGCGTGTAGCCGCCGACGACGCAGAGATCGGCAACCATCTCGCCTTCAAGTGGCGCGCTCACGCCCGGGCCGGCCTTCTCGACAACGCCCACCAGATCGTAGCCCGGCGTGAATGGCAGCGGTCCCTTGAAATCCAGATAGCGGCCGCGCCGGATAAAGCTGTCGGTGAAGCCGGTCCCGGCTGCGAGAACCTTGATCCGCACCTCGCCCGGGCCGGGATCGGGAATCGTAGTCTCTTCCGCGAGCTCCAGGACCTCGGGGCCACCGAACCGGGATATGCGAACATGCTGCCAGGACATGGGACCAGCTTGGCATGTCCGATGCTCGTCAGCGAGCTTAATTGGTCGCCGGGGCTGCCTCGCTAAGTCGTCCAACCGTAAGAGCCAAAGCGGCTCCGCCTGTTCCCGCTGGTTCTCCCAGCATGTGCGCCCTACATTGACCGCAAATGAGCAACGCCATTCACGTCCCCTTCGACGCTGCGACCGCGCGAGCAGCCGAAGGGACGCGATCGCCCGCGTATCCTCGCCTCGTAATCGCGACGACGATCCTGGCATCGAGTTTGGCGTTCATCGATAGTTCGGTCGTGAATGTTGGGCTACCGGCGATTGGTCGGAGTTTCCACGCGGACGCCAGCGGCCTGCAGTGGGTCGTCAATGCCTATTTGCTTCCCTTGAGCGCGCTGCTTTTGCTGGGAGGAGCAGCGGGAGACCGGTACGGGCGCCGTCGCCTCTTGATCGCGGGCGTTCTTTTGTTCGGCATCGCTTCTCTGGCTTGCGCGATGGCGCCGAGCCTTATCTTGTTGCTGCTTGCTCGCTTCGTGCAGGGTGCGAGCGCCGCCATGCTGATGCCAAACAGTCTCGCGATCCTAGGCCAGAGTTTCGCTGGCGAGGCGAAAGGCCGCGCGATCGGCATATGGGCGGCGACTGGAGCGGCTGCGGCTGCGGTCGGACCCGTTCTCGGCGGCTGGCTCATCGATGCCGGCAGTTGGCGCCTTGCCTTTCTGATCAACGTTCCGTTGTCCATAGCTGCGGTCGCGCTAGCGTCGCGTTATGTCGACACGGACGTCGACGATACCGCCGGCAGTCTCGACTGGTTGGGTGGAGCACTGATCACGGCTGCTTTGGGCCTTGCGACCTGGGCGTTGACTGAAGGATCCGGTCGGGCCTGGTCGCTTTCCGCCTTCGTCGTCCTCGGGGTGGGCTTGATCATCTCGCTCCTGTTCCTGTCTGCGGAGCGACGGCTGGGCGATATGGCCATGATGCCGCTCTCGCTGTTCGGGTCCCGCAGCTTTATCGGCCTCACGCTCTTGACGTTCCTGCTGTACGGCGCGCTCGGCGGCATGTTCGTGCTGGTGCCCTATGTATTGATTCAAGCCAACGGGTACGCCGCGACGCAGGCCGGCGCTGCGCTACTGCCCCTGCCGCTGGTTATCGCTGTAGCATCGCCTGCCGCCGGTGCGTTGGCGGCAAAGGTGGGTCCGCGATGGCTGTTGATCACAGGACCGGTCATCGTTGCGGCCGGCCTTCTCATGATGCTGCGGATCGGCTCGGCCACAAGCTATTGGCTTGGGGTGTTTCCCGCGATGATCGTGATTGCCTTGGGAATGGCCTGTGCGGTCGCCCCGCTCACGACAGCGGTGCTGATGTCCGTCGACAGCGGCCACACGGGTGCGGCATCCGGGCTGAACAGCGCGGTGGCGCGTACCGGCGGACTCGTAGCGACAGCCCTTATTGGACCCGTGGTAGCGGCATCCGGACCTGCTCTGCTTTCAGCTTTTGGAGTAGCCGCAACGATGGGCGCAGTCATCTGCGCGGCAGCAGCGGCGAGCGCTGCGATATTGATTGCGCCGGCGGGGAAAGCCTGACCATCGACACAACGATGACGAGCCTGCGACGAGATTGTTCCCTAGCCGTGAGCACGTAGCGCCGCGGCCGCTTGCTGATTGTTGGCCTTGCGGCGCGCCTGGCCCGCCGGATTCGTCTGCCGCAGGCGCGTGATGACTTCCGGTGGCGCCGTGTCGGGCGAGCCTGACGTGAACGGAGGTGCCGGATTATATTCGAGCCGAAGCTGGATCATTTCCGCGGTCGGGCGGTCGACCAAAATCGAAACCAGCGTCAACGCAAAATCAATTCCGGCGGTCACGCCGCCGCCCGTCACGCGGTTACGGTCGACGCACACCCGCGTCTTGGTCGGCAGCGCGCCGTAACCCTCGAGATAGCCGACCGCGGTCCAGTGCGTGGTGGCCTTGTATCCGTCAAGCAGTCCGGCGGCGCCAAGCACCAGCGATCCCGTGCAGACCGACGTGACGTACTTGGCGGTCTTGGCTTGCGCGCGCAGGAAGTCGAGCATCTCCGCGTCAACAACCATGTCGTCGGTGCCCGCACCGCCGGGGACGCAGATCACGTCGAGTGGTGGGCAATCGGCAAAGCTTGTGGTCGGCAGGACCGTGAGCGCGGTGTCGCTCGCCACCGGCTCGATCCGCTTCCAGATCAGATGCACGTTGGTATCGGCTAGGCTCGAGAACACCTGTAGCGGGCCGGTGAAGTCGAGCTGCGTCACTTTCGGGAAGACGACAATTCCGATCTGAAGCGGCATGAGGGGGCGCCTTGAAGTTCATGGGAGCGACAAGTCTCGCACGATAGCCTCGCATGACAACGGCGTATTTCCCTCATTCTGGACATGAGCGATCAAATAAAAAGCCCCGCTAGTGGAGTGGATTTGACATTCGCTTCCCGCCTGGCCGCGAGTTCGTCGAGCGAATGTCAAATCCACTCCACTAGAAACTTATATTCCTAGTGGTCCTTTAATTCTAACATTCGCAAAAGTGCGCGCTGAGAAGGGATGCGAATGTTAGAATTGGACCACTAGTCGCTGGCGGGGCTTCTTCGTTTGGTACTCGTATCCTCGAGCTCTTGCTCAGGCCTGATAGTTGATCAGCGTTGATGCAGCTGTGCTCGACGCGGTTGTCGTGCCGTTGGCGCCATATGAAAGGGATTGCGCGTCCTGAAGCAGCTTGAGGAAGTCCTGCAAGACGTTGCCGAGTGAGGAGCTGTTGCTCGACGAACTGTCGCTGGAACCGTCGGTCGAGCTGGACGACGAACTATCGAGCAGTTGTTGGAGTGCTGACGTTGCGCTCGAAGACGAAGAGCTTGAACCGCCTCCGGACGGAGGCGGTCCGGGAGGAGGGCCACCCTGCGGGCCACCTGGTCCACCACCGGGTCCGCCGGGCCCGCCCTGACCTCCGTGGCCATTGCCGAACGTGTTGGCGAAGAGATTTTGCAACTCGGTGGCCTGATCGCTTGTCAACGCGCCGCTGGAGACCTGGGCCTGGATGAGGCTGTTGATCTTCGACTTGATGTCGCCGGGACCGGTGTCTCCGCTGCCCGCAGAACCCGCGGCCTGCGAACCGGACGAAGATTGACCAGCCGACAGTGAACTGTCGATGCTCGTCAGCGCCGAGGAGAGCGCGGACTGGTCGGTTGAGCTGACGGTGCCAGCCGAAACTTCAGATTGAAGCTCCGCTTCCAGTTGCTGAAGCGGGCTGCTGTAGGTGTACTGACTCGATCCAAGTCCCGAGATTGAAGACATCCAATATCCCCCAAAAGGCCCGAGGCGATCCTCGAATGTACGTGGTTAATGAATCCTCACTCGCCGGCGGGAGATTTGTTGCTGGCGACTTCTGACGACGTTCCGGCAACGTCACGCCATCAAAAAGTTTGGGCGATCCGTATCGCCGCGGAGGGCTGACCGACGTTTACAAGCAGACACGAAAAGGAGTCGCGATCAGCGCGTCAGCCGCTCGCGAATGTCGGGCTTCAGCACCTTGCCCACCTTCGAGCGAGGCAGGCTGTCCCACACCTCGATTTGCTTTGGTGTCTTGACGCTGCCGATCTGCTGCTTGACGAAGGCTAGGAGCGCCGTCGGATCGACGCTCTGGCCCGCACGCGGCTGCACCACCGCGACGATTCTCTCGCCCCATTTGTCGTCAGGCAGGCCGACCACCGCGCAATCCTGCACCGAGTCGTGCGCGCGCAGCGCGTTCTCCACCTCGATCGAGTAGACGTTGAAGCCGCCGGTGATGATCATGTCCTTGGCGCGATCGACAATGTAGAGATAGCCATCGCCGTCGATGTGGCCGATATCGCCCGTATGGTGCCAGCCATGCGCCGAGGCCTCCGCGGTCGCTTGCGGATTCTTGTAGTAGCCCTCCATCACCAGCGGGCCGCGCACCACGATCTCGCCGCGTTCCCCCGTCGGCAGGATTTTGCCGTCCGCGTCCATGATGGCAACCTGGACCAGCGGGCTTACTCTGCCCGCCGAGGACAGCCGCCGCATCGCAATCGTGCCGTCGGGATTGTAGTGCTCCTCGGGCGCCATCATCGAGATCATCATCGGCGCTTCGGTCTGGCCGAACAGCTGCGCCATCGGTCCGATCCGCTGCAACGCCTCCGCAAGCCGCGTGGCCGAGATCGGCGCCGCGCCGTACCAGAAGCATTGCAGCGAGCCGAGCCTTGAGCGATCGAGCTTCGGATGATCGAGCAGCATGTAAATCACGGTCGGTGGCAGGAAGGTGTGCGTGACGCGATAGCGCTCGATCAAATCGAGGAATTCGCCGATATCGGGATGGTGCATGATCACGATGCGGCCGCCGAGCGTCATGATCGGGAAACAGAGCACGCCGGCCGCGTGCGTCAGCGGCGCCAAGGCGAGATAGACCGGGCGGCCCTTGAACGGATAGCCCATCAGGGTCAGCGCGGTCATCGTTTCGATGTTGCGGCCCGACAGCATGACGCCCTTCGGCTTGCCGGTGGTGCCGCCGGTGCCCGGGATCATCGCGAGATCGTCGACCACCTCGCGCTGATATGGATCATCGGAGAGACCGCTGAGCCAGCGCTCGAACGACGGCGTGAACGGCATTTCCTGATCAAGGCACACCAGCGTGCGCAGCTTGGGCAGATCCTGCCGCACGGTCTCGACCATTGCGGCAAAGCTCGAATGAAACAGCAACAGGCTGCAATCGAACCCGTCGAGGATGAACTTGTTTTCGGCCGCCTCGTTGCGCGGATTGATCGGGCACCAGACGGCGCCGGCGCGCGAAATGCCGAATACGCAACTGAAAGCGAGTGGATCGTTGCCGGACAGGATCGCAACCTTCTCGCCCGGGGCGATGCCCGATCGTTCAAACGCGCGCGCGATCCGGTAACTCAGCTTCTGGACGTCGCCATAGCTGAGATCGCGTCCGTCCATGGTGAGGCAGGGCGCCTCGATGCCAAGCGATGCGCCCTTGTCGAGGTAATCGATGAAACGCATGGCCAACCCCAACATAAGCAAAAGCGGGTGACGCGGCTGCCGCGTCACCCGTTATGGTTCAGTCTTGCACGGTCAGGATCGGCTTGCTGACGAGGCCGAAGCTGCGCAACTGCCCGAGCAGCTCGCGATGACCGAACGCCTGGCATCCGGAGGCGAAGCCGGTGCGCTTCGGCGGCTGCTGCAGCAGCGCAAACGCGGCATAGGCTTGCAGCATGCCGGTCTGCTTGTAGTTGCTGTTGCCGTAGATGATGCAGTGCGCGCGCCCCAACGGGCCGGAGGCATGCACCGAATCCAACGACTTGTTGACGCGCGGGTTCTCGCGCGGCGGCATCGTGTTCATCACGCCGGCGGCGGTCTGCGCCAACGCCGCGTAGCGCTCGTCGGGCTTCATGTCCTTGGTCGCCTCTAGCGCGGCAGCGACGATCTGCGGCACGCCCAGCATCAGCGCGCGATTGAAGACGCCGCCCAGTACCTTCACGTTGGCCACGCGCGGATCGCGCTTGAACCACACCGGGTGTGAGGTGCCGCCCCAGGGCAGCGCCAGCGCCAGCTCGTGCTGGCCGGGAATGGCGAGATTGTAGAGGCCGGCGTCGGGCTGATGCTCGACATACTTGTTCTGCTCGAGGTAGTAGGCCTTGGCCATGGCAGCGTTGACCAGGATGGTCTGCGTCGAGGCGATGGTCGGGCTGCCGCCCCAGAACACGGCGATATCCAGCGTGTCGAGGCCGGGCGTCTCCAGGCATAGCTGCGCGGCGATCTCGCCGGTGGTGTACATTTGCGCAATGCCCGGCGCCAGCAGCAGGCCGGCATTGGCGAACTTCGTGCCCCACTCTTGATCGAGCGTGATCAGCCAGTCCTGCTCGCCGGTGGTGTCGGTGTAGTGGCATCTGGAAGCCCAACAGGCTTGCACCACTTCGCCGCCGAACTTGGCGAAGGGACCCACTGTGTTGAGCACCACCGAGGCGCCATTGAACAATTCGGTCAGCACGGCCACGGTGTGCGGTACCTCCACCACCTCGTAGTCGGCGGTCTCGATGCCGGCCACGTTCGCCTTCATCGCGGCGTCGAGCTTCCCGGTGCTACGGCCGGCGGCGATGAAGGGGATGTTGTACTCACGCAAATATTCGCACACCAGCCGGCCGGTGTAGCCGGAAGCGCCATAGACGACGACAGGTTTCTTCTCGCTCATTGCGATCCTCCCAAATGATGATTGTGTGAAGCGCGTTGCTACATGCCCATGCCGCCGTCGACCGGCAGGCCGATGCCGGTGATGAAGCGGGCCTCGTTCGAGCAGAGGAACACCGCGGCATCCGCGATATCGCCGACCTCGGCGAGCTTGCCGAGCGGTGTCTGCTCCACCACCGAGCCGACCGCGGCGTTGACGTCAGCCGCAAGGCCGATCTTCACAATGTCATTGGCGAGCTGCAGGCCCATGTCGGTCGGGATCAGGCCGGGATAGATGCAGTTGACGCGCACGCCGAAGCCGAGCTTGCCGGCTTCCATTGCCGCGACTTTCGTCATGCGATCGACTGCGGATTTGGTGCCGGAATAGACCGCGATGCTCGGGAAGGCGATTGTTGCAGCCACCGAGGCGATGTTGACGATCGCGCCGCCCTTGCCGGCCGGTCCGCCCGGCCTCATCGCACGAAGTGCGTGCTTCATGCCGAGCACGGTGCCGACGATGTTGACGTCGCACATCCGCCGCGCGTCCTCGGCCCTGATCTCGCTGACCAGCGAGGTGATCTCGATGCCGGCATTGTTGATGAGGATGTCGTAGCCGCCGAGCCTTGCGACGGTGGCAGCGACAGCCCGCTCCCATTGCGCGTCGTCAGTGACGTCGAGTTGTACGAAGCCTGTCTTCACGCCTTCCTTGGCGATGGCCTCGGCGCTGGCGCGGCCGGCATCCTCCAGGATATCGCCAATCATGACCGAGGCGCCGGAGTGCGCCAGTGCCTGCGCGATGGCCGCGCCGATTCCTCTCGCGCCGCCGGTGACCAGGGCTTTGCGGCCTTCCAGGGTCTTCCCACTCATGACGTCCTCCTCCGTTGCTTGTGATTGTTGTTCTGATTGTTGATCGGCGCCTTACGAGCCGTCGAACTTGGCCTTCCAAAAGATGTGAGGGGCAGGGCGCGCCGAAGTGCTGCTCCTGATCGGAGCCCGCGACTGTCCGGACTGCTTGAAACTGTGTGTGGGGCGCTGGCTGAGAAATGCAATCAGGCGGTCGTGCCGCCGTCCACAACGAGACCTGGGCGGGTCATCTGACTGACCTTTGGCGGCCGCGAGATCCTGCGGGTGCGCGCAAGCCGTCACCGGGGCGGATTTGCCCGTCAACTGACCCATCGTCTCCTCCCGAAACCCGACTTTTGTCGTGGTGAAAGAGAGGATGCCAAAAATTTGACAATCGTCAAGAATTTTCTATACGAGTGTCAAGATTATTTTTATACACTCGTCCAGGCGCGCTCGCCTGGGCGGATGGACTCGCGTATGGTGCGTCGATAAACCGAGATGCAACAGCAGGATATGATGAGTTCCCGAACCGTGACGAAACTGGCGCGACTGCCGCGGCAACCGGTCGACAAGTTCGCCGAACGCCGCGCCGAACTTGCAGAAGCCACGTTGCAGACGTTGTCAGAGCTGGGTTATGCGCGGACGAGCTTGCGCGAGATCGCCCAGAATTCCGCGTTCACGCACGGCGTTCTCCATTACTACTTCACCGACAAGTTCGATCTGATCTTGTGCAGCGTCCGGCAATACAAGGCCCATTGCGTCACGCGCTATGACGAGGTGACGGCACGCGCGACGTCAGCCGACGAGTTGCTGGAAGGCTTTCTCTCCGCGCTCGCGATCACCTTGCGCGAAGAGGGCCACCTGCACCGCCTGTGGTACGACATCCGTGCCCAGGCGATGTTCGAGGTCGCTTTTCGGACCGACGTCGCGGAGATCGACAAGAGCCTCGAGGATATGATCTGGCGGATCGTGTCTCGGTTGGCTGAACTCGGCGGGGTGACACTTGGAGTGACGCCCTCGGCGGCCTATGCCGCCATCGACGGACTGTTCCAGAACTATCTCCTGAAACATCTCTGCGGCGATCCAGGCGCGATCCATAATATGCAGGCTGACGTCAGACTCGTGATGACGCGTATCGCGGGCGGAGCGGCGAGAAGCGGCCCACGGACGTGAATATGAACGCCGCCAGCCAGAGTAGTGGCCCTGCCAAGCCGGGCCACCAAGGAATGAGGCCGGGAACCAGCACGAATAGTATGAATGGGATATCGGCAACCGCCAAAAGGGCACCGTTCATCCAATAGCCCTGTTTGCCGTTCCGCCAATTCAGGATCACCGCTATCAGGACACCCGCTATCGCGAAGAAGAGAAGATAGAAGGCGTCCTGCTGGAGCCGGCCGCGAACCATCCCGGTCGACTGCTCAGCGAGAGCAAAGACCGAATTCGCTGCCACCAAATGGAAGATGCCCCAGAGTACGTAAAAGCCGGCGCCGATTCTGGCCACCCATTTTGCCGCTTGCATGAGACGTCTCCCGGTCTAGCACTGTGAGATACCCCGGCATCGAGGTCGATGATGTGCTCGCCATAGCCGAACAGGTTGGCGTCCGAATCCAGAGGGGCAAAGCAGACCAACCCGTCGTTCGCGCGCCTAAGGTTTCCACCAAAGCTCCGAAAGCCGACGCCTGGCCTTTACGAGTACATACCCTAGCTCAGCGTGCGCAGCCACGCGCCGATGTCGCGCGCGGCGACGTTGGCCTGATCGAGCAGTTTGCCCATGGTGAAGAAGCCATGGAATTGGCCGGGAAAGGTTTGATAGGTCACAGCGACGCCCGCATCGGTCAACCGTTTGGCGTATTCCTCGCCTTCGTCGCGCAGGGGATCGGCGCCCGCGGTCACGACATAAGCGGGAGGCAGGCCGGCGAGGGTTTTGGCGCGGGCAGGCGAGGCGCGCCAGTTCTCGATATCGCTGGTGTCGTTGAGATAATGATCGGCAAACCAGCGGATCACGCTGTGCGTCAACAGGATGCTGGCTTCAAGCTCGCGATGCGAGGGATGCGTCATCGCAAAATCTGTCGCGGGATAGATCAGGACCTGTCCTGAAATCGAAGGGCCGTTGCCGTCGCGCGCTGCGATCGCAACCACCGCAGCCAGATTGCCGCCGGCGCTGTCACCGCCGACGATCAGCCGCGCGGTGTCGATGCCGAGTTGGTCGGCATGATCCCCAACCCATGCAGTCGCGGCAATGGCATCATCGACGGCGGCGGGAAACTTGTGTTCGGGGGCGCGGCGGTAATCGACGGAGATGACGATAAGCTGGCCTTCGTCGGCCAGCTTTCGGCACACCACATCATGGGTGTCGAGATCGCCGATGACCCAGCCGCCGCCGTGAAAGAACACCAGACATGGCGACAGGCCGTTCGATTGCCGCAGCGTTCCCGGCCGGTAGATCCGCGCGGGGATCGTGCCGCCGGGCGCGGTGATCGCCAGCGGCTCGACCGATTTCAGAAGCGGCGGATCGGGATTGGTGACGAGGCGGGCCTGGCGGTAATATTCGCGCGCCTCGGAAGGCGTGAGTGTCTCATAGGCCGGTCGACCGGCATCCTGGAACGCCTTGTAGACGAGGGCGGCGTCGGGATCGAGGGTGACGGACATAAGACGGTACCCCGGGGCGGGCGGCCTTGGCGGACGCGACTATTCCATCGACCGGGGGAGCTGGCCAGCCTCCCATCCGACGCGGCCTATAGCCGCCCTTTCCCCGCCGTATTCGGCGTGTTAACCGGAACGGCATGGGCGCGACGGTAAGCTTTTCAGTGTCGGATGCCCGATTCGCTTGTTATATCCGCGAGATGATCCGAACCCTGTTCCTGACGATATTTGTAGCCCTTGTCGCGGGCTTGACGGTCTCGCTTGCGCCGCCGGCGCACGCGCAGATTGGCAATATCTTTTCGGATCAGCCGCGACCGCCGGGCAGCGTTCCCCGTGGCGGCCAACAGCAGCAGCAGGCAATACCCGACGACGAAGAAGAGGTGCCGGAACTGCCGCGCGGCCGTTTGTTGCCGGCGCCTAACCGGCCGCTGCCGGGCCAGGGTGTGCCGGCGCCGGGAGCGGTGACGTCGCAGCCTTTGGCTCCGCCGCCCGGCACGACGGTCGTTCCGCAAAACCCGCAAGCTCCTGCTGCTGCGGGCGTGCCGCAGCCCAATCAGAATGTCGCGGTTGCACCACCCGGCGCCAACGTTCAACCGGGCCTGCGTCCGGGACAAAAGGGTGTGCCGCCGGCACCTGCGACCTTGCAGCCGGGCGACGAGGTCGTGACCGAGCCGCCGGCGCAGAAGATCGTCAACAAGAAGGCGAGTTTCTCAGGCCTGGACAAGATCACCGGCCGCATCATCAACTTCGATGAAGACATCGGCGAGACCGTTCAGTTCGGCGCGCTGCGCGTCAAGACCGACGCCTGTTACACGCGGCCGGCGACCGAAGCGGCCAACACCGACGCCTTTGTCGAGGTCGACGAAATCACCTTGCAGGGCGAGGTGAAGCGGATTTTTTCAGGCTGGATGTTTGCGGCAAGCCCGGGCCTGCACGGCGTCGAGCATCCGATCTATGATATCTGGCTGACCGACTGCAAACTGCCGGACACCACGGTCGTCAGCGTGCAACCGGATGCGCCGAAGCCACCGCCGCCGCCCGCGCCAAAACGGCAACCGGCGCCGAAACAGGTGCAGCAACAGCCGCGGCCGCTGCCGCCGCCTCAGGCGCAATATCAGCCGCCACCGCCGCCGCAGCCGCAACCTCCGCCGCAATCGGGCGGCCTGTTCGGCGGGATCTTCCGGCAGTAATTCTTGATCGCCTGGGGCTATCCGGTTTGATTCAATCAAGCCGGGGATTTGATTTTTTGGCGCGTTTTCTTCACGCGAACCGGCACCCACCCGTCTCCACCACGACTTCGCCGGGCCACTAGCTCACCCGGCCGCCGAAGCTTTGGCAAAGGCGGCTTCGCTTGAAAACGCTTTAGCCGCGTGTGGCGATGATTTCCAGCGCATGCGCGCCGCCGAGTGGCACATCAGCCGGCAGCTTGTAAAAATCAGCTTCGCCCTTGAGCGCCTTGTCGAGAAGCGCAGTGTAACGGCGGCGGGGGATTTCGACCGCGCCAAAACTGCGCAAATGCTCGGTCACATATTGTGTGTCGAGCAATTCAAAGCCGCCGGCGATCAGGCGTGCGACCAGATGCACGAGCGCGACCTTCGAGGCGTCGCGGGCGCGGTGAAACATGCTCTCGCCGAAGAACGCGCGGCCGAGATTGACGCCGTAAAGCCCGCCGACGAGATCATCGTCTTTCCAGACCTCGACGCTATGCGCGTGTCCCAATCCGTGCAGTCCGACGTAGAGATCGCGGATCCGCTTGTTGATCCAGGTATCGTCGCGGCCCGCCTGGGGCGCGGCACAGCCGGCGATCACCGCCTTGAAGGCGCGGTCGGCCGTCACCGTAAAGGCATCGGAGCGCACGGTGCGGGCGAGGCGCGAGGCGATACGAAAGCCGTCGAGCGGAATCACGCCGCGCATTTCCGGTTCGACCCAGAACAGGCTGGGATCATCGGCGCTCTCGGCCATCGGGAAGATGCCGCAGGCATAGGCGCGCAGCAGCACTTCGGGCGTGATTTCTGAATTGGCAGCGTCGCGCGACATCACGATGTAAAGGTTAGCAGGCTTCCGCGACCTGTGCGGCAAAACATTTGCGGCAAAACGTTACGAGTGCTGGTTCGCCGTCTCGGGGGCGGCCTTGGCGGGCGGCTTGCTGGCGGTCCGCGGAAAGCGAAGCACGATCCTTGTGCCGGAATGGGCCGGGTCACGCTCGACGCTGGCGGAAAGCTTTGTCGCCATCGCGCTGACGATGCGCTGGCCCATGCCGGTCGAGCGCGGATCGGTCTTGGCGTTGAGGCCGACGCCGTTGTCGGCGATCGACAGTTCGAGATCGGGGCCGCGGGCCACTAGGTCGACATGAATGGGACCGGCGCCATCGGGATAGGCGTATTTCACCGCGTTCATCACCAGCTCGTTGACGATGATTCCGATCGCAACCGCGCGATCGGGATCGATCTCGATCGGTTCAGACTTCACGGTCAGGCGCGACATCTTGTTGCCTTCGGCCGATCGCCGGAGATCTTCGAGCAAGGCGTCGAGATACTGGTTCAGCACCACGCTTTTCAGGTCGTGCGAGGTATAGAGTCGCCGATGAACCTGGGCCACGGCGGCGACGCGGCCCATGGCGTTGGTGAGCGCGGCCTTGACGTCGTCCTCCGCGGCCGAACTTGCTTGCAGATGCAACAGCGAGGCGATGATCTGCAAGCTGTTGCCGACGCGGTGATTGACTTCGCGCAACAGCACCTCGCGCTCGGCGGCAAGCGCCGCAAAGCGGTCGCGCGAGGCGTGCACCTCGGCCTCGGCGTCGTCGCGGGCCTTTTGCAGGCGCGCCTGCCGCAGCGCGCCGTCTACGGCGACCTGGAGCAGGGGAACGAAGTCGCCATGCACATCCTTGACCAGATAGTCGGCCGCGCCGGCCTTGAGCGCGGTGACCGCAATCTTGGAATCCTGCGAGGCGGTGACGAACACCACTGGCGGGGCACTCGGGATCGCCATGATCCGCTCAAGCGTTTCCAGTCCATCGAGACCCGGCATGTACTGATCGAGCGCGATGACGTCGATGCCACCCTGGGCCAGACGCTCCAACCCTTCCGTTCCGCCGTTCGCATGCACGACCTTCAGCCCAAGCCGCGTCAGACCGCGATCGACAAGACGTGCCAAGGCCTTGTCGTCGTCGATATAGAGCAGGGTGGGCGTCTCAGAGTTCATATGGCGGCAGGGGGCACCTGAATGACCGAGAAGAACAAGCCGAGCTGACGAATGGCGTTGGCGAAGCTTTCGTAATTGACCGGCTTGGTGATGTAGACGTTGCAGCCGAGTTCATAGCAGCGCTTGATCTCTTGCGAGTCGTCAGTCGTCGTCAGCACCACGACCGGCGTCGACTTGAGATGCTTGTTTTCCTTGACCCGTTGCAGGATCTCGATGCCGCCCATGTCGGGCAGGTTCAGATCGAGCAGGATCAGCAGGGCTTCTCCCTTGTGATCGAGACCGGAGCCATCGTTTCCGAACAGATAACGTACCGCCGTGGTGCCGTCGCTGAACGGAACGATTTCGTTATTGACGCCGGAACGCCTGATATTCCGTTCGATCAGACGGGCGTGGCCCTCGTCATCCTCGATCATGATGATGGAAACCGGTTTGCTCATGAATCCCTGTTCCGTTGATTGGCGTTCCACTTGACAGGAAGGGTTACTGTGAACGTGCTGCCTTTATCAAGTTCCGATGCCACCGACATGGTGCCGCCGAGCCGCCGCACAAGGGTGCGGACATGGGCAAGGCCAATGCCTTGCCCGGGCTTGTCCTGGAGGCCGGCCCGCCGGAAAAGATCGAAAATGCGCTGATGGTCTTTCGGGTCGATGCCGCGGCCGTTGTCGGTGACGTCGAAGATCGCATAGCCGAGTTTGGTGCGGCCCCGCACCGAAATTTCGCCGGGAACGCCGGGCTTGAGGTATTTGAGTGCGTTATCGATCAGGTTGGAGAATATCTGCTCCAATGCGAGGCGGTCGCTGGTGATGTCCGGCAACGGCTCAATATGAATCTGCGCCTCAGCCTCCGCTGACTGATGCGCCACCGTAGTCACGATCGCCTCGATCAGTTCTCTCACGTCAATCCGGACCGGATCGAATTCGCGCCGTCCCTCGCGCGTCAGGTTGAGGATGGCCGAAATCAGCCGGTCCATTTTTGCAATCGACGATTTGATGAATTCGAGCGCTTCGGAAAAGTTCGAAAGCAACTGCTTGTCCTGGGACTCCAGCGCGGGCTCGGCGTCGCTTCCTGTTTCCGGCAAAGCCGCCTCCGCTGTCGCCGCAAGATGAAGCCCCGCGATCCGCTTGAAGATATCGGTGCGCAATTCCTCGAGCTCGCTGGTAAATCCCATGATGTTGACGAGCGGCGAACGAAGGTCGTGGCTCACGATATAGGCGAAGCGCTGGATTTCGTTATTGGCCTCGCGCAGGTCGGTGGTGCGCTCGTCCACGGTGGCCTCGAGATTGAGGTTGCTGTCGCGCAATGCCGCTTCGGCTTCATCGCGTGCGCGGGTCGAGCGCCGCACCAGGAACACGGAGATGCCGGCCAGCAGGATGACGAGGCCCGACCCCACCACCGTCACGATGGAGGCCAGGCGTTCGGTGCGGTCGGCGGTCTCGGTACGCAGCGCAAACAGCCGCTCTTCTTCGGCCCGCAGCTGCCCGGCAACGTCCTCGATGCGCCGGACCGCTTCGCCGGTGTCCGACGAGCGCAGCATAGCGATGCCGCCCGCGGTATCATGCCGCTTGGCATAGCCGATGGCCCGTTCGAATTCGTCGAGCCGCGCCTGGACCGGTTCCCGCAGTCGGTTGGAATTGGCGATCTGGACCGGATTGTCGCCCGCCAGCTTGATCAGCTCATCGATATCGGAATGGACGTTGGAGGCCGAGGCCGAGTATTCCGCAAGAAAGCGCTGTTCTTCCGTGAGAAGGTAGCCGCGCGCGGCGCTCTCGGTGGTGCGAATGCGCAAGAGCAGGGTCGAAATCTGGTTCTCTACCTCGACCGTATGCACGACCCAGTCGTTGTCTTCACGGGCGCGGTCGACGAGGATGACCGAGAGCGCGCTGACGGCGACCAGCACGAGAAATCCCGCTGCAAGCAGCAAGGTTTGCCAAATGGCGCGCCCAACCGGCGCGCCCGGGTTGCCAATTGTCTCGCTAGACGAAATCAAAAACCCCCTGGCGGGATAATCGGGACAATAAAGATCCTGACGGAAATACTCCGCTCGATCAAAACGTGCGAGCGTTGCTTTGGTTCCGCGATTGGAACCACCCGGCTGGTACGCCGATGGCCTTCAGTTCGCCGTCTGGCCGGCCAGGTACTGCTCGAGCCAGTGAATATGATAATCGCCGTCGATAATATCGGTCTCCCGCACCAAAGCGCGGAACAGCGGCAGCGTGGTTTCGATTCCCTCCACCACCATTTCATCGAGTGCGCGGCGCAGCCGCATCAGGCATTCGGCCCGGGTCTTGCCGTGCACGATCAGTTTGCCGACGAGTGAATCGTAATAGGGCGGGATCACATAGCCCTGGTACACGGCGGAATCGATCCGCACGCCGAGGCCACCGGGCGGATGGTATTGCAGGATCTTGCCGGGCGAGGGACGGAAGGTCACGGGGTTCTCGGCATTGACCCGGCATTCGATGGCGTGGCCGTTGATCTGGACCTGGTCCTGCGTGGCCGGCAGATCGCCGCCGGCGGCGATGCGGATTTGCTCCAGCACGAGGTCGATCCCCGTGATCATCTCGGTCACGGGATGCTCGACCTGGATGCGGGTGTTCATCTCGATGAAGTAGAACTCGCCGTCCTCGTACAGAAATTCGACGGTGCCGACGCCGAGATATTTCATCTCCTGCATCGCCTTGGCGACGATGCCGCCGATCCGGTTGCGTTGGGCCGCATCGAGCGCAGGCGAGGGGCCTTCTTCCCACACCTTCTGATGCCGCCGTTGCAGCGAGCAATCGCGCTCGCCGAGATGGATGGCGCCGCCGCGGCCATCGCCCAGCACCTGGATTTCGATATGGCGGGGCTTCTGAAGATATTTTTCGAGATAGACGGAGGCGTCGCCGAAGGCGGATTTGGCTTCGTTCGCGGCGGTCGAGAGCGCGAGCGCGAGATCCTGCGCAGTCTGCGCCACCTTCATGCCGCGGCCTCCGCCGCCCGCGGCCGCCTTTACCAGTACCGGAAAGCCGATCTCCTTCGCGATGGCCATGGCGTCATCTCCGGGAGCGACAGCGCCGTCCGAACCGGGCACCACGGGAATACCGAGGCGTCTGGCGGTTTTCTTGGCCTCGATCTTGTCGCCCATCAGGCGGATGTGCTCGGCCTTCGGACCGATGAAATGCAGATTGTGCTCGCCGAGAATTTCGGCAAAGCGCGCATTTTCCGACAGGAAGCCGTAGCCGGGATGCACGGCGTCGGCGCCGGTGATTTCGCAGGCCGCCAGCAGCGCCGGCACGTTGAGATAGCTGTCCTTTGACGGCGGCGGACCGATGCAGACGCTCTCGTCCGCAAGCCGCACATGCATGGCGTCGGCGTCTGCGGTCGAATGCACCGCGACCGTCGAGATGCCAAGCTCCTTGCACGCGCGCAGGATGCGCAGCGCGATTTCACCACGGTTGGCTATCAGGATCTTGTCAAACATGGCGTCCCAAGAAGCGAATGGTGAGCCGGCATCGAGCGCAGCCTATCTGACGCTGCCTGCGGTTCGTTGCGCGGCCTCTATTCAATGATCACCAGCGGCTCGCCGAACTCCACGGGCTGGCCGTCCTCGACCAGAATCTGTGTGACGGTGCCGGCGCGCGGGGAGGGAATCTGATTCATCGTCTTCATGGCTTCGATGATCAGGAGCGTCTGTCCGGCCGATACCTTGCTGCCAACCTCGATGAACGGTTTGGCGCCGGGTTCAGGCGACCAATAGGCGGTGCCGACCATCGGCGAGGGAACAGCGCCCGGGTGCTTGCTGAAATCGGCGGCGGCAGCCGGCGCGCTTGCAGCCGCTGGCGCGGGCGCCGCTGCAGCGGCGAGGGGGGCTGCGGCCGGCAGCGAAGCGGCTATGCTGACGTTGCGCGCCACACGCACGCGAAGGCCGGCGCGCTCGATCTCGATCTCGGTCAGACTGGTCTCGTCCAGCAACAAGGCGAGTTCGCGAATGAGCGCTCCGTCGCTGGTTGCGAACTTTGCGGCTGCTTTGTCCTCAGGCTGGCGCGCCATGATCTAATCCAGAACTTTCTATCTCGTGGTTTTAAGGAGACCGTCGGGTCTTGTCGTTCAAGGCTTGTCTTTCAAGGCTTGGCTTTGACGCCGAGCTTGGCTGCAAGACCGTTGATCGCGAGGCGGTAGCCGTCAATGCCGAAACCTGCAAGCGTCGCGAAGGCGGCCTTCGCCGTGAACGAGTGATGACGGAAGCTCTCGCGGGCGTGGATGTTGCTGATGTGGACCTCGACCGTCGGGATTTTCACCGCGACCAGTGCGTCGTGGAGCGCGATCGAGGTGTGCGAATAACCGCCGGGGTTGATGACGATGCCCGCCGCTTTTTTGGCAAACGCGTCGTGAATGAAGTCGATCAGCTCGCCCTCGCGGTTGGATTGCCGGCAGTCGGCCTTGAAGCCGTATTTGGCGCAGGCTTCCGCGCACAGCTTCTCGACATCGGCGAGCGTGGCGTGGCCGTAGGTTTCGGGCTCGCGGGTCCCCAACAGGTTGAGGTTCGGACCGTTGAGCACATAGATCGTATCGGCAGCGGTTTTGGCCATCCAGGTACCGGTCATGTGGCGGTGAAGGCGGGTTATAGGTAACAAACCGGCGGGAGGGAAGCCTTTAGCCTGGAGGGGGCCGCTCCCAAATGCCTCATCCAGTTGGGAAAAACCCTGACAAAACCGACGTAAACCATTCATTTACCATGATGGTTGGTCGATGGATGCGGCCGACGCAGCGGTAGCGCAAACGGCCAAACGAACAGGGCGGGCCGCTAGGACCCGCCCCGGATTCGCGATGTCAGAACTTAGGATCAGGCGTCAAGCACGGCCACGATCTCAAGGGTTCGCGGATCTACCACCACGATTTGGTCGCGGACGAGGAAGAACTCATAGCCTCGCCAGTCCGGATAGATGGTCACGATTTCCGCCGGCAGCGGGTGGAAGCCAACCTCACGCGGCACGCGGGTGCCGATCGAAATCGCGAAGTTGACGTTGGTCACGGGCGCGATGTGCTGGTCGCGGATGACCGTCGTGACCTTGGTGCGCTGCTCGGTGGTCAGCTTCGCGCCCGCACCAGCCTGGCCGGTCGTTTGCGAACGCTCGCCTTCCTTCGCGCCCATGGTCGTGTTGTTGCGATCCTGACGGCCTTCCTCCGCACGGTTTCCGCTGCGGTCTTCGCGGCTCTCGGCCTTCATGTCCTTGCCGGGGGCGGCCTTGTCGTTTTGCGAGCTCTTGGAGCGCTCGCCGCCCTTGATGTCGCCCTTGGTATCTTGGGCCGACTTCTCCTGAGCCTGTGACTTCTCCCCGGACTGAGCGGACTTCTCGCTCGCGCCCATCGAGCCGGACTTCTCCTGCTGCGCGCTATGACTGGCCGGACCGCCCTTTGGTTCGGCCTGGCCGGACTTCATGCCACCCGGCGCAGTCTCATGGCTCGCTGCGCCGCCCGACGGTGACGACGGTGCGCTCTGCTGCGTCGCTGCGCCTCCGGCGGCTCCGCCTTCACGGCCGCCACCCATGCCTTGTGCATTGGCGAAACCGGTCCCGGCGATCAATGCCGCAGTTGCGACTGACATCATCAAGCGATTATTCATCGAAAATTCCTCCTCACGAAGTTTGCACTGCCCGCGCGACAACGAAAGGGGGGTGGCGATGTTCCTCCATTTTGATGGTTCCATCGCTTTTGTTTGATGAACCGCCGATAAACGCGGAGTGCTACGCGGAGTCACAACGCGGCAATGTCCGCAAAACAAAGAGGCCGGCGATATCGCCGGCCTCTCACCAAAGAAGTTCGCGCGATGTGCGACTCAGTGCCGCTGAGCGGTTAACAGGTCACCTTGCCGCAGCGGGCGATGCCGATCTTCTCTTTCAGTCCCTCGACGCCGATGGCGCCGACGACGACCTGCTTGCCGATGACGTAGCTCGGCGTGCCGTTCATGCCCATCGATTCGGCGAGCTTGAAGTTCTCGTCGATCGTAGCTTTCGCCTCGGGGCTTGCCATGTCCTTTTCGAGGCGGGCGACGTCAAGGCCGGCTTCCTTCGCCGCTGCCAGCGCCCGCGCCTTGTCGGCCGGGCCGCGGCCGCCGAGCAGCCTCTGATGGAAGTCCAGATATTTGGCGCCGCCGGGATCCTGCATCCGCACCGCGACTGCGACCTTCGCAGCTTCCACCGAGCCTTCGCTCAGCACCGGAAATTCCTTCAGCACCACCTTGAGCTTCGGATCGGCTTTCATGAGGTCCATCATGTCGGTCATCGCGCGCTTGCAGTAGCCGCAATTGTAATCGAAGAACTCGACGAAGGTGACGTCGCCGCTCTTGTTGCCGAGCGTCACGTTGCGGGGCGAATTGAAGATCGCCTGCGAATTCTCCGTGATGCTCGCTTCGTGCTTTGCAGCCTCGTCGGCGGCCTGGCGCTTGTTCAATTCGTTCATCGCCTCTTCGAGCACTTCCGGATGGGCGATGAGATAGTTCTTCACGATCGTCTCGATCTCGCCGCGCTGACCGTCGGAAAAGGTCTGGGCCGAGGCGGGCGCCGCGCAGAGCGCGAGCGCAAGCAAAGCGGGAGAGAGTAGGCGGAGCGGGGACATCGGATGGTTCCTCGGTTTTCTCTAATTCGGGGCGTTACTGGTTCGCATCAGAATCGGGTTGGCGCGCGGGGCCTAAAAAGCGACCTGTTCGATCCTGAGATGATCCTGTCTGAAACTGAAATTTGGGTCCGTCTTTCTTTCCGCCGGCAAGCTTGGCCTGCACGATATCGTCGGCCTTGACCCATCCGGGCGTCCCGATAGCAAACCGGGTCTTGGCGCGAGAGGCGAGATCACGCGCGGTCTTGTTGTCACCGCGCAGGAACGCCGCCTGGGCCGATGCGAGATCGGCTTCCGCCAGATCGCCCTTTCGCGCAAACGCCATCGCAAGCTGGGTATAACCGAGCGGCTGTTCGGTCTCGCGGGCCATCGCGTTGCGCAAGATATTGATCGCTTCCTCAGTGTAGGCCTTGTTGTCGGCCCCCACGAGCGCCTGTCCAAGTAAAATCTCGATGAGCGGCGCGTTATTGGACAGCGTGACCGCCTTGCGCAGCGAGGGAATGGCTTCCGTCGGCTTGCCGCCTTCAAGCAGCGCCTGGCCGCGCAGCTCGTAGAAATAGGGATTGTTGGGCTGGACCTGGATCAGCGAGTCAATCTGGCCGAGCGCGTTGTTCAAATCGCCATGAAGGTAGGTCGCGATCGCATGGGCATAGCGCGCGGGCAGGCTGGTATTGGACAGCGGGTAGCGGCGGTAGACGGTATCGGAGCGTTCAAGAAAGCCGGAAATCTTGGCGCGCACCATGTCATGGCGCATTTGCAGCGCAGGATCATCCTTCTTGTCCCAATAGGGGCTGGAGCGGGCGAGTTCTTCCAGCGCGGCGACGCGTTCGGCCGGCATCGGATGCGACTGATAATAGGGGTCGGCGCCGTGAGCGGAGAACAGGCTGTCGTTGGTGAAGCGCTTGAAGGTCTCGTACATGCCCTTCGCGGATTGACCGGTCGCGGTCAGGAACTTGACCCCGGCGCGGTCGGCGCTCTCCTCCTGCTGGCGCTGGTAGGAAAGCAGGTTGCGCAGGATCATGTTCTGCGGTCCTGCGAGCACGGCAGCACCTGCGTCCGCCAGACCGACATTGCTGTTGCTGCGCGCGCCCGCGGCCAACGCACCGGCGCCAAGCAGCATCGCAATGATCATCTGTGTCTGCGCCGCGGCCAGTTGCTCGCGCAGGCGCGAGAGGTGACCGCCGGCCAAGTGGCCGGTTTCGTGCGCCAGCACCCCGATGATCTGGTTCGGCGTCTCCGACTGCATCAATGCGCCGCTGTTCACGAAAATGCGACGGCCATCGGCGACAAATGCGTTGAACACGGGCTGATTGATGATCGTGACCTGGATATTCTGCCTCTCGAGGCCGGCGACACGAAGGACCGGCTTCGTATAGTCGCGCAGGAGCTGCTCGGTCTCGGTGTCACGCAGGATCGCGAGCTTTTCTTCCTGGGCGAAGGCGGCCGTCGGGGCCGCGACAAGGGCGATCGCGGTGGCGATCGCTGTCAATCTGGTCGTTTTGCGGAGAAGGGCTAGTCGCAACAGCATCAACAAGTCTTTATCGATTGGCGGCGGGTTTGATCCGCGATATGCCCTAACAATCCGTGGAATAAGGCTAGTCTGGGGCGTCAGAACCGGAACATGAAACCTGTAGCAGATATCGATGCTTGAAGCGACATTGAGCGAACGAGCCAAAACCGTCCTGACCGCAGCCTCCGGCCGCAGCGATGTGCCGGCGTTCATGGTGATGGACGTGATGGCGGCGGCGGCCCGGATCGAGGCCGCGGGCGGCCACGTGATCCATATGGAGGTGGGGCAGCCCGCTGCCTCGGCGCCAAAAACAGCCATCCGGGCGGCCCATGCCGCGCTTGATTCGATGCGGATCGACTACACCGCAGCGCTGGGAACCCCGAGCTTGCGGGAACGAATTGCGCGCCACTATCGCGAAAGTTACGGCTTTGCCGTCGATTCCAGCCGGGTCGTGATTACCACTGGCTCCTCGGCCGCCTTCATCCTGGCCTTCATGGCGATGTTTGAGCCGGGTGACCGGGTCGCGGTGACCGTTCCCGGCTATCCGCCGTACCGGCATATTCTCACCGCGCTGGGTTGCGAGCCGGTATTGATCGAGACATCGAGCGAGACCCGCCACGCGCTGACGGGAGAAGCTTTGCTCGCCGCACACCGCAAGGCGCCGCTCAAGGGTGTCCTGGTCGCAAGCCCCGCCAATCCGACCGGTACGATGATGTCGCGGGAGGCGTTGAACAGCCTGATTTCGGCGGCCGAAGCCGCCGGCATCCGGTTCATCTCGGACGAGATATATCACGGCCTCGATTACGCGTTCCCGGCGGTGACGGCGGCGGAACTCTCTCCCGACGCGCTCGTGATCAATTCCTTCTCGAAGTATTTCTGCATGACCGGCTGGCGCGTCGGCTGGATGGTCGTGCCCGAACCGCTGGTGCGGCCGATCGAGCGATTGCAGCAGAACCTCTCGATTTCCGTGCCGACATTGTCACAGATCGCGGCCGAAGCCGCCTTTGACGGCTCGGCGGAGATGGAGGAGGTGAAGCGCGGCTATCTGGAGAACCGGCGCATCCTTATCGAGGGCCTGCCACGCGCCGGCCTGACCAAATTTCTGCCCGCCGACGGCGCGTTCTATCTTTATGCCGACGTTTCGGACTTCACATCCGACAGCTTCAAATTCGCGAGCGAAATGCTGGAAAAGGCGAATGTCGCAGCCACTCCAGGGGTCGACTTCGATCCCATTCACGGGCGGCAGTTCATCCGCTTTTCCTATGCGCGGTCGGCGCAGGAAATGCGTGAGGCGGTGGAGCGCATTGGCCAATGGCTGAAGTGACGCGGCCAAAACGAAGGCTAGTGGAGTGGATTTGACATTCGCTACCAACCTAGCCGCGAGTTCGGCAAGCGAATGTCAAATCCAAAACTCCACTATAAGCCTATATTTGCTAGTGGTCCTTTGATTCTAACATTCGCAAAAGTGGCCGCTGAAACGGGATGCGAATGTTAGAATCGGACCACTAGTCGGCATTGACACGGCTCGGCCAATCGATTTTGGCTTGAAATCAAGAAAATCTGGGGAGGGGAGTGCGATGGCGCCCACAACTGTAACCACACCAGCGGCGGTCCGCCCGGCCAAACCCTGGTACAAGATTCTCTACATCCAGGTGCTGATCGCCATCGTGCTTGGCGCCCTCGTGGGTTGGAAGTTCCAGGATTTCGCCACCAGCGACTGGGTCAAGGCGCTCGGAGACGGCTTCATCAAGCTGATCAAGATGGTGATCGCGCCGATCATCTTCTGCACGGTGGTGTCGGGCATTTCGCACATCCAGGATGCCAAGAAGGTCGGCCGTATCGGCATCAAGGCGCTGGTGTATTTCGAGGTCGTCTCGACCTTCGCGCTGGTGATCGGGCTTGTGGTCGGCAACCTGGTCCGCCCCGGCGCGGGCTTCGGCGGCGCGATGGCGAGCGCCGACAAGGTGGCCACGTATGCCGAGCAGGCCAAAGCGCAAAAGAGCGTCGACTTCTTCCTGCACATCATTCCGGACACGGTGGTCGGCGCGTTCGCCAACGGCGAGATCTTGCAGGTCCTGCTGTTTTCGATCCTGTTCGGCTTTTCGCTGATGGCGCTCGGCGAGCGCGGCCACACGCTGCGCTCCTTCATCGATGATGCCGCGCAGGGCGTGTTCGGCGTCATTTCGATCGTCATGCGGGCTGCGCCGGTCGGCGCCTTCGGTGCCATGGCCTATACCATCGGCAAGTTC
The DNA here is from genome assembly GCF_900142985.1 of Bradyrhizobium erythrophlei. Classification (NCBI taxonomy): domain Bacteria; kingdom Pseudomonadati; phylum Pseudomonadota; class Alphaproteobacteria; order Hyphomicrobiales; family Nitrobacteraceae; genus Bradyrhizobium; species Bradyrhizobium erythrophlei. The sequence goes on along the minus strand of NZ_LT670849.1, from coordinate 7,217,329 downwards.
GGCACCGGCGCGATCCTCAATCTGGTCGGCCTGATCGCCACATTCTATCTCACCGCCGGGCTGTTCGTGATCGTGGTGCTCGGCATCATCGCGCGCGTCGTCGGCTTCTCGATCTTCAAGTTCCTCGCCTATATCAAGGACGAACTCCTGATCGTGCTCGGCACCTCTTCATCGGAAAGCGCGCTGCCGTCATTGATGGAAAAGCTCGAACGGCTCGGCTGCTCGAAGTCGGTCGTCGGCCTTGTGGTGCCGACCGGATATTCCTTCAATCTCGACGGCACCAACATCTACATGACGCTGGCGACGCTCTTCATCGCGCAGGCGCTTGGTTTCGATCTGACGCTCGGGCAGCAGATCACGATCCTGGTCGTTGCCATGCTCACCTCGAAGGGCGCTTCGGGAATTACAGGGGCGGGATTCATCACGCTGGCTGCAACGCTTGCCGTGGTCGATCCCCGTCTCGTGCCGGGCATGGCGATCGTGCTTGGCATCGACAAGTTCATGAGCGAGTGCCGTGCGCTGACCAATCTGTGCGGCAACGGCGTCGCCTGTGTCGTGGTGTCGTGGTGGGAGGGCGAACTCGATCGCGGCCGCCTGGAAGCCAATCTCAACAAGCAGGTCGATCCGACCGATATCGAGACCGCAGTCACGACCAGCTAGCCAGCAGATCCAGCAGATCTTCCAGGGAAAAACCGCCCGGTTTTGCCGGGCGGTTTTTTGTATCTCGCGTCGAAGAACCTATTCGCCGCCGCCGAAGCGCCGCGACCACCATCCCGCGCGACGCGGCGAAGTGTCTGACGTTGCTTCGGGAGCCGGCTCAGTCGGTGTTTCGGCCGCCGGCGGCGGTTCAGCTTGACTGTAACCGGCTGGGGCGGGCTCCGGCGCGGCATGCGAGCCAAAGCTCACCTTTTCGCGCACCGTCGAACGGCGCCGCGCAGCCTTCTCGGACTCGTGCGCATCCGCCTCGGCCGCGGCTTGAACAGGCGCCGAGGCTTGAACAGGTAACGGCTCCACGGGGTGCGGTTCGGGTGCGTACTGGTCCGACGAAGGCGACAGGTGCGATGTCACTTCATCGAAGTCGGCCACCGCGTTCGCGGCCTCCGGCGCGGAAACGGGTCCGAGCTCGTCGGTAATCGATCCGGCAAGGCCTTCTTCAGTCCCGCCACGCCGGCGGCGTCCGCCACGACGGCCGCGGCGTCTCGGCCGCCGCTCGCCTGATCCTTGATCGGCACGGGCCTGGTTCGGCTGTTCGTCACCTTCGTCGTTGTCGGCTTCGTCGTCGGCCAGTTCGGCCTCGGGCGATGTGGAGGCTTCCGCGAACGCATTGTCGTCGCGCGGCGCGCCGTTTTCGCGGGGCTCGCCGCCGCGACCACGCCGCCGCCGGCGCCGCCGCCGACGCGGACCGTCGCTTGCGGCCTCCGAACCTGCTTCGCCGCCGGCGAACTCGTCGGAAAGCCCCTCGCTCTCTTCGGTTTCCACCTCCGATTCGGACTCGGCGTCGAGAAACTCCTCGTCGTCGAAGGCTTCTTCCACCACCGCCGGAGCGGCGGAGGCTTGTGCCACCAGCAGCGCCTTGGCGGCTTCCAGCGTGTGCACCTGTTCGCCGCGATCGATCACATACGACTGCTGACCGCTCACGGTCGGGTCGGCGATCACGGCAAGCGTCACCTTGAAGGAGTTTTCGAGATCGCGCAGATGGCCGCGCTTGTGGTTGAGAACATAAAGCGCGACGTCGGTGCGGGTGCGCACCACCAGATTGTGGGTCGCGCCCTTCATCAGAACTTCCTCGAGGCCGCGCAGCAATTGCAGCGCAACCGAGGAGACCGAACGAACGTGGCCGCTGCCACCGCATTGCGAGCAGGGTTCGGTGGAGCTTTCAAGCACGCTGGCGCGGATGCGCTGGCGCGACATTTCGAGCAGGCCGAAATGCGAGATGCGCCCGACCTGAATTCGCGCCCGGTCCTGGCGCAGGCAATCGGACAGCTTGCGCTCGACCGACCGGTTGTTGCGCTTCTCGTCCATGTCGATGAAGTCGATGACGATAAGGCCGGCGAGATCGCGCAGGCGGAGTTGTCTTGCGACCTCTTCCGCCGCCTCGAGGTTGGTCTTGAGCGCGGTGTCCTCGATGTGATGTTCGCGTGTCGAGCGTCCGGAGTTGACGTCGATCGAAACCAGCGCCTCGGTTTGGTTGATGACGATGTAGCCCCCCGATCGCAGCTGCACAGTCGGCGAGAACATCGCGTCCAGCTGGCTCTCCACGCCCATGCGTGAGAACAGCGGCTGGCCGTCGCGATATTGCTTCACGGCGCGCACGTTGGAGGGCATCAGCATTTTCATGAAGTCGCGCGCTTCGTGGTAGCCGGCCTCGCCCGCCACCAGAATCTCGTCGATTTCCTTGTTGTAGAGATCGCGCAGCGAACGCTTGATCAGCGAGCCTTCCTCGTAGACCAGCGTCGGCGCTTGCGACTTCAGCGTCATGTCGCGCACCGTCTCCCACATCCGGATCAGGTATTCGAAGTCGCGCTTGATTTCGGGCTTGGTGCGGGAAGCGCCGGCGGTGCGCAGGATGATCCCCATGCCCTCCGGCACGTCGAGGTCCTGCACCACTTCTTTCAGCCGCGAGCGGTCCTGGGCGGAGGTGATCTTGCGGCTGATGCCGCCGCCGCGGGCGGTATTGGGCATCAAGACCGCGTAGCGGCCTGCGAGCGAAAGGTAGGTCGTGAGCGCCGCACCCTTGCTGCCGCGCTCCTCCTTGACGACCTGCACCAGCATGACCTGGCGCCGCTTGATGACTTCCTGGATCTTGTACTGACGGCGCGGACGGAACGCGCGCTCCGGCACCTCTTCCAGCACGTCGTCGCCGCCGACGGATTCGACAAGCTCTTCCTCGACCTCGTCGCCTTCCTCTTCGTGCGCTTCTTCGCCATCGGCGGCGGGATGCGCCTCGCCGGACGATGCGGCATGTTCTTCATGAGAGGCGCGCTGTTCGCTCGCATACCCGGCATGAGCGGCGTTTTCCGCCGCAACCTCGTCCGCCGTGGCCTCGTCGCTGGCATGGCCTTCGGGCGCGTCGTCATCGTGCGCGCCTTCTTCGGGAGCCTCCCGCAGGGCCTCCGAAATATCGACAGCGGCTTCCGCCTCGCTTACGCGCGAGTCGGCGGAAAGCGCGGGTGCTTCGGCATGGGCATCGTCGTGATGATGTTCATCGTCGTGATGCTCGTGGTCCGACGCATGTTCGTGATCGTCGTGGTGGTGGTCATGATCATGGTGGTCGTGATCATGCGCAGCTTCTTCGTGGTGTTCGGCGTGATGTTCACCCTCGTGGAGGTGCTCGTCGTGGTGGCCTCCCTCGGCGTGAGCCTCGCCGGCCGATCCTTCAGCCGAGCGGTCGAAGCTGGAGGAGTCGACGACCTCGCTCTGAACCCGCTCGCCGTGGCCGCGGCGTCGCGATGAGCGATGGCGCGAACGGCGGCGGCTGGCGCGGTTTTCGGATTCTTCTTCCGCCTCGCGATGGGCGCGTTCATCCGCCTCGATCAGCGCCTGACGGTCGGCGACCGGTATCTGGTAATAGTCGGGATGAATTTCGCTGAAAGCGAGAAAGCCGTGGCGGTTGCCGCCATATTCGATAAACGCGGCTTGCAGCGACGGTTCGACGCGGGTGACCTTCGCCAGATAAATGTTGCCGCGCAGTTGTTTGCGTTGCGCGGTTTCGAAATCAAATTCTTCGACGCGATTGCCGCGGACCACGACGACCCGGGTCTCCTCCGGGTGGGTGGCATCGATAAGCATCTTGTTGGGCATTTTGTAACTCTTGACGGCGGCGGGCGCGCAGAGCGGCACGCGCAAATTGCACGGCCGGATGACGCGACGGTCCACCTGATTCGGGGGTGAGGGGAAGGCCGAAACGCGTCGTCGAGCGCCTCGCCGAACACGTTTCCGGGGAGCGACAACGACGTGCGCGGCTTGCGCCCCGCATCGGCGATATCTTTCCCTGGAGTGCCGGCAACACAGTCTGGCGCATTAAGCGTCGGCCCGTCTGAGTAATTTTGGGCGGCAAAAGCGCCGCCTTGTCGATCGCTGAAGGCTTGGCCTTGCGCCAAAGCGCACGCCACAATCGCCAAATCGGGGTCTTGAGGCCCGATAATCGGTTAGGTCGAATATCAACCGTCCCTGGAACAAGCTGTGACCTGGGAGCGGACGCCGCTCGGGCCTGAAACCGCCCCTCCTGTCAGCCGCGCGGCTCGCGCTGGCTCCGAAGAGGCTGGAAAGACGCTGAAATCTCCGTTGTGGGAGGTTCCTGCGCTGCACCGAGAGGCTGATCGCGACACAACCGGGAATTTTGACCGTCAGCACCACATACATACGTGGATCGGCCTCTCCGTGCAAGGGAGCCGTAGCCGGACAGTAACACTCCCGTCTTTTCGGCGGATAATGTTTAAGGCACGATTAACCCTGTGGCCCTATTGCGGTAATAGACTGGCTCGGAGGCACGGATCAGGTGGCGGGCCGCCCAAATCACCTTGTATTATCGGGTTTTGCGTCAGTGTGCGCCGCAGCATTGCTATGGTTTGCGCTTGGCGAGGCCTCCGCCGTCGAAGCGCAGCCGCCGAAGCCGGTCGCCACCGTCCGGTTCCCGATCGCTTCCGACGCTCGTCTGGCCGGCGACGGCAAACAGACCCGCTTGATCCTCGATATCGACCAGCCGATTTCGGTGCACGCCTTCGCGCTGGCCGACCCCTACCGCGTCGTCGTGGACCTGCCGCAGGTCACGTTTCAGCTCCCGCCAGGGATCGGCGCGACGGGCCGGGGCCTGATCAAGGCATTCCGCTATGGCCTCGTGATGCCCGGCGGTTCGCGGATCGTCATCGATCTCGCCGGACCTGCCAAAATCACCAATGCGTCGGTGCTCCAGGCCGTCAACGGTCAACCGGCGCGGCTTGTGCTCGACCTGGAGGAGGTCGATCGGACCACCTTCGTCCAACTGCTGGCGCCCGAAAACCGGCCCGAGCTTCGGCCCGCGATCGCTGACGCCAAGGATACAACGCTTCCGGTATCGACCGGGCCGGCGAAGCCCGAGGCGTCTGGCTCTCAGGCCTCACCGTCCGACACGCGTCCGGTGATCGTGATCGATCCCGGTCATGGCGGCCCGGACAACGGCACGCAATGGGACGGCGCGAGTGAAAAGGCGATCGTGCTGGCCTTTGCGCTCTCCTTGCGTGAGCGTATCGAGAAGAACGGGAAATACCGCGTCGTAATGACGCGCACCGACGATACATTCATCCCGCTCGACGACCGCGTGAAGTTCGCGCGCGGCCAGTCGGCCTCGCTGTTCGTGTCCATTCACGCCGATGCCTTGCCGCGTCACGAAGGCGACGCGCAGGGCGCCACGATCTATACGCTGTCCGACCGTGCCTCGGACGCGCAGGCCGAAAAACTCGCGGAGGCCGAAAACAGGGCTGATGCCATCGGCGGCGTCAACCTGACCGAAGAACCCACCGAGGTTGCCGATATCCTGATCGATCTTGCCCAGCGCGAAACCCGCACATTTTCCAACCGTTTCGCGCGGCTCTTGATGGGGGAGATGAAGACGGTCACGCGAATGCACAAGCACCCGCTCAAGTCGGCTGGCTTCCGGGTGCTCAAGGCGCCGGACGTACCGTCGGTCCTGGTCGAGCTCGGCTACGTCTCCAACAAGGATGATCTCGAACATCTGCAATCGGACAACTGGCGTTCCCGCACGGTAGGATCGGTGGCGCACGCGATCGACGCGTTCTTCGCCAAGCGGCTGGCGACGGCAGGAAACGGGAATTAAAGGCGTATGAGGCGGTACTCGGCGAGGCCCTAGTTTGGCCACAGCGGAGGCCTTATAAACGCCACGGAACCTTGAGGAATCGGCGTTGTTCGCGTTGCGGTGGCGTGTGGTATAATCCAGCAACGGCCAGCGATGACCGGGGTGCGGAAAATACCTCTACAGGAGCGCTGGTCATTCGGCGCGGGGACTAAACGGAATTCATCATTATGCGCTTGCTGGTGCGGTTCTTGGGTTTCTTGTTCGCCGCGGGAACCGTCGTGTTCCTTGTGGGCGTCGCTGGCGTCGCTGGCGCGATCTGGCACTTCTCCAAGGATTTGCCTGACTATTCGCAGCTTCAGGATTACGAGCCGCCGGTGATGACGCGCGTTCACGCCGCCGACGGCGCGCTGCTTGGCGAGTATTCCAAGGAACGGCGGCTCTATCTGCCGATCCAGGCGGTGCCGAAGCTCGTCATCAACGCGTTCCTGGCCGCCGAAGACAAGAATTTCTACGAGCACGGCGGCATCGACTTTTCGGGCATGGCGCGTGCAGCGGTGCTGTATGCGCAGAACATCGGTTCGAACCGCAGGCCGCAGGGCGCCTCGACGATCACCCAACAGGTCGCCAAGAACTTCCTGCTGACCAACGAGGTCTCCTTCACCCGCAAGATCAAGGAAGCACTGCTCGCGATGCGAATCGAGCGCACCTATTCGAAGGACAAGATTCTCGAGCTCTATCTCAATGAAATCTATCTCGGCCTCGGCGCCTATGGCGTCGCGGCGGCCTCGCTCGTCTATTTCGACAAATCGGTCAACGAACTCACGGTCGCGGAGGCCTCTTACCTCGCTGCGCTACCGAAGGCGCCGGCCGCGCTGCACCCCGTGCGCAACCGCGATCGCGCCATCGAGCGCCGCAACTACGTGATCGATCGTCTGCTCGAAAACGGCTGGATCAAGCAGGCCGATGCCGACAAGGCCCGCAAGGATCAGCTGATCGTCACCAATCGTTCCAACGCCGCGCACACGTTCGCAGGCGAGTATTTCGCCGAGGAAGTCCGCCGCGACATCTTCGAGCGATACGGCGAGAAGAAGCTCTACGAAGGCGGTCTGTCGGTTCGCGCCACGCTCGATCCGAAAATCCAGGTGATGGCGCGCAAGACCATGGCCGCCGGCATCGTCAATTACGACGAGGCGCAGGGCTGGCGCGGCGCTTCCAGCAAGCTCGATATTTCCGGCGACTGGGGCGTCAAGCTCGCCGACGTGAAATCGCTGTCGGACGTTTCGCCGTGGCGGCTTGGGGTAGTTCTGGAAATCAGCGACCAGTCGGCGCGCATCGGCTTTCAGCCCGGCCGTGAACTCGGCGGCGCCGTGAGCAAGGAGCGGCAGACCGGGATCATCACGCTGGACGGCGTCAGATGGGCGAAGCCAACCACGGGTCCGGCGAAGGGCCGTACGCCGACGTCGATGTCCCAGGTGCTGTCGCCGGGCGACATCATTTATGCCGATCCGCTGTTTAAGGACGGCAATGCCGTCGAAGGTCAGTACCGGCTGCGGCAATTGCCCGAAGTGTCCGGTGCGATGGTCGTGATGGATCCCTGGACCGGCCGCGTGCTCGCGATGGTCGGCGGCTTCTCGTTCGACCAGAGCCAGTTCAACCGCGCGACGCAGGCCTACCGGCAGCCGGGTTCGTCGTTCAAGCCGATCGTTTATTCCGCCGCGCTCGACAACGGTTATACGCCCTCGACCCAGGTGGTCGACGCGCCGATCGAAATCGACCAGGGGCAGGGGGCCGGCGTCTGGCGTCCGGAGAACTTCTCCTCCGGCAAGTACAACGGTCCAACGACGCTGCGGAACGCGCTGCGTCTGTCGCTGAACACCGTCACGGTGCGGCTGGCGCAGGATATCGGCATGCCGCTGATCGGCGAATATGCGCGACGTTTCGGCGTCTATGACGAATTGCCGAACTACCTGTCCTATGCGCTCGGCGCCGGCGAAACCACGGTCATGCGCATGGTCACGGCCTATTCGATGATTGCGAACGGCGGCCGCCGCGTGAAGCCGACCTTGATCGACCGCATCCAGGATCGCTACGGCCACACCATCTTCAAGCACGACGCCCGCGAATGCCGCGGCTGCGATGCGCCGACCGGCTGGAAGAATCAGACCGAGCCGCAGCTGATCGACCGCCGCGAGCAGGTGCTCGACACCATGACCGCCTATCAGATGACTTCGATGCTGGAGGGTGTGGTGCAGGGCGGTACCGCGATCGCGGTCAAGGAAGTCGGCAAGCCGATCGCCGGCAAGACCGGTACGACCAACGAGGCCAAGGACGCCTGGTTCATCGGCTTCTCGCCGGACGTCGTGGTCGGTATCTACCTCGGCTACGACAAGCCGCGTCCGCTGGGTAAAGGCAATGCCGCGACCGGCGGCCATCTGGCCGCGCCGATCGCGCGCGACTTCCTCAAGCTGGCGCTCGCCGACAAGCCGGCGGTGCCGTTCAAGATTCCCGCTGGCATCAAGCTCGTCCGTGTCGACGCCAAATCCGGCATGCGCGTCGGTCCGGGCGACGGCGGACGGACCATTCTGGAAGCCTTCAAGCCGGGAACGGCACCACCCGACGCCGTCATCGGCGTTGCCGACGCCGACGGCCGGCAGGTCTATCCGCAGCAGCCTCCGCCCGATTCCGATCGAAACTTCTTCCGGCCCGGTACCGGCGGCCTGTATTAGAGCTTGATCTAACCTTGCTTGCACTTTGCGACTTCCGCCGCTACTTGAGGCGGAGGTTTTGCGCTGAGCCGAACCTTTCAGAGCCAGAGATCAGAGAACGTCATGCGCGCCGAAGTCGAACGTCTTGTCGAAGAGATCAAGCAGTCAGTCGGGCTGCTGAGGAGGCATCTTTGACGTCGAAAAATCCACTGCGCGGCTGGCGGAGCTGAACCAGCTCGCCGAAGACCCCAATCTCTGGAACGATCCACAAAAGGCGCAGAAGCTGATGCAGGAGCGGACCTCGCTGGAGGATTCGCTGTCGGGCATCGGCAAGGTCGAGCAAGAGCTGGAAGACAATATCGGCATGATCGAGCTCGGCGAAGCCGAGAACGATGCCGGTGTGGTCGGCGAGGCCGAGGCCGCGCTGAAAGAGCTGAAGAAAGAGGTCGCGCGCCGCGAGCTTGAAGCGCTGTTGTCCGGTGAGGCCGATCGCTTCGATTCCTATCTGGAGGTTCACGCCGGCGCCGGCGGCACCGAGAGCCAGGACTGGGCGCAGATGCTGCTCCGGATGTACACGCGCTGGGCCGAAAAGCACGGCTTCAAGATCGAATATCTCGAGGAATCCCAGGGCGAAGAAGCCGGCATCAAATCGGCCACCATCCAGATCTCGGGTCACAACGCCTACGGCTGGCTCAAGACCGAAGCGGGCGTGCATCGGCTGGTGCGGATATCGCCGTTCGATTCCAACGCGCGGCGCCACACCTCTTTTTCGAGCGTTGCGATCTTTCCGGTCATCGACGACAGCATCAAGATCGACATCAAGGAATCCGACGTGCGCACCGATACGATGCGTTCAGGCGGCGCGGGTGGCCAGCACGTCAACAAGACCGAATCCGCGGTGCGGCTCACGCATATTCCGACCGGCGTTGCGGTGGTCTGCCAGGCCGGCCGTTCGCAGCACAAGAACCGCGCGCAGGCGTGGGACATGCTGCGTGCTCGCCTTTACGAAATCGAATTGAAGAAACGCGAGGAACAGGCGGCCGCCGATCAGGCCGCCAAGACCGACATCGGCTGGGGCCATCAAATCCGGTCCTACGTGTTGCAGCCCTATCAGATGGTCAAGGACCTGCGCACCGGGGTGCTGACGTCGGACACGTCAGGCGTGCTCGACGGCGACCTCGACGAATTCATGGCCGCGACCCTGGCGCAGCGCGCCTTCGGCACGGATGCCGGCGCGGTCGAGGACGTTGACTAGCGGTAGCGAAGAGGTTAGCCCGCGCTCAGACGCACACCGGCGCGCAGGAATTTCTGCGGATCGACGGCCTCGCCATCGATGCGGGTTTCGTAGTGCAGATGCGGTCCGGTCGAACGGCCGGTCGAGCCGACGGCGCCGATCACCTGACCGATTTTGACGACGTCGCCGACCTTCACGTTGATCTCGGAGAGATGTCCGTAGCGTGTCGACAAGCCGTTGCCGTGATCGATCTCTACCATCCGTCCGTATCCGCCGGCCCATCCTGAGGACGCGACCTTGCCGTTGGCGGTTACGCGCACGGGGTCACCCATGGCGGCGCGGAAATCGAGACCCGTATGCATCGCAGGGCGGCCGAGGAACGGATCGGAGCGCACGCCAAATCCCGAAGTGAATTCGACTTCGCCGATCACGGGCTTCCGGTACGGCACCAGCGCCAGCGTGCGGTTGAGGCGATCGACCTGGGCTCGGCTGATATTGATACGATAAAGCTGACGTTCGAAGGCGCCGGCATCTCCGGACAATTTCACCGGCACATAGGGCCCGCCCATGCCGGCGCGCGGCGTTGCAGCTTCGAGCTGGCCGACGTCGAGCCCGAGATCCGTGAACACGCCGCGCATGCGTCGCGCCCGCGATTCAAGGCTGTCTTCAAGCGAAGTGAGGGACGAGAGCTGACGTCGCTCGACCTGATCGAGCGAATTCTGCAAACGCACGATCACGTTGTCGACGCCCTGGATCTTGGCAGCTTTCGTCACCGGCGCAAGGCTGAGAACCGGCGCGCGCGATTCCAGCCGGGCCTCGCGGTCGGGCGGCGCGACGAACACGGCCGTGTCACTGATCGGAGAAGGTTTCGGCGTGGCGGAGGGGGCGGGATCGGCAGCAGCCGCGCCGCGCGATGGCGAGCGGATCGATCCCGTCACGTCTGACATGCCGCCGATCGCAGCCGCGCGCGATTCGAGTGTCGTCTGGCGGCGCATGACCTGTTCGAGTTTCTGGTCGAACTGTTCCTGATCCAGCAACTGCCGGCTGGTGGCACGATCGACCTTGGCGCGAAGTTCCGCGATCCGGTCCTCGTAGGCGTATTGCATTTCCGCTTGCCGTGCGATCAGCCGCGTCAGCACGTCGTCACGAAATGCGAAATAGGTCGCGGTCGCCGCCGACCACATTCCGAGCGCCGTGACGGTGCCGACCACAATCCAGAACACCACCGGTCCAACACGGACCTGCTTGCCGGCGTGAACCAGCGTGTAGCTGTTTTCTTCGTGCGTGGCGGGCGATGGGTTGGCCGGCTGGCGGGCGAGTTGCTGCCGGGAAGAATCATGCGGCTGGCGAAACTCGGACTGATGACCGGAACGGTACGACATCGACACTCCCGTGCCGGTCGGAGAAAGGTTCCTTGCGGCGCAAATTTCGAGGCGAATGTGGCCCGATCATGGTTAATTTTTCGCGAATGTGGCGTCAGGTGGCTTTGGCCGCAGCGAGCACGTCGTCCGCGTGCCCGTCGACCCTGACATTGCGCCAGATTTTGACGATTCGGCCGTCCGCACCGATCAGAACGGTGGTGCGAAGGATGCCTTCGAACGTCCTGCCATACATGGATTTTTCGCCCCACGCGCCATAGGCCTCGAGCATCTCATGTTTCTCATCCGACGCGAGAGGAACCGAGAGCTGATGCTTGTTTCGAAACGCCTCCTGCGCCTTGGGCGTGTCGCCTGATACCCCGATGACGGCGGTCCCGCTGGCGGCGAAGGCATCCTTGAGGCGGGTGAAGTCGATGGCCTCCCGCGTGCATCCCGGCGTGTCGGCACGGGGGTAGAAAAACACGACAAGCTTCTGGCCGGCATAGTCCGCAAGCGAGACCGCGTTACCGCCGTCCCCTGGCAAATGGAACGAAGGCGCCTTGGCGCCTTCCGCCAGCGTCGACCGTGTCTTCCGATTCGCCTTTGTCGCAGCAGGCTTTGACGCAGCCGGTTTTGATGATTTGGGCGAAGAGCCGGGCAACGTCTTGGTTTGCCTCTCTTTTGGGTTCTTGCCGGATTTGGTTGCCACCGATTGCCCCGACTTCGAGGTCCCCCGTTTAGCCGATGCCTTCGATGCCGCGGACTTCGTCTTGCGGGCGGAATGACCACTGGATTTCTTGCGCGTTTTCTTGGACATACGCCTTCCTTTCGTCGCTTTCCGCGGATCAATCATTGAGGTATTGAGGCAAGATGGATCAGGTCGATTTTCGGCCGGTCAATTTGGTCTTTACACGATTATGCTCAAAAGGATTTCGACACGCCACCCGCTCGCTGGTGTGGCTTCAGCCGGATGACAGGCGGAGCCATTCGGTCCGCCTCGATGTTGGGGGCGCGGACGCTTTTCGAAGCGGGAATCGAGGGACTATTTGCAAATATAGGGTTTAGTGGTTTGGGGGATTTGAAGTTCGCTTTGAGGCCTGTTGTAAAATGGGCGGCGGACGTCGGATCGGTCCCACTGGGAAGAGGAGGGGTAGAATGTTGGCAGGCGTAGCCTTTGTTGCCCATCCAGATCCATCCATCCGCGCCGGCAACGAGAGGCAATGGTAGGACAAAAGTCGACCCAGAACCCCAATCCGTCGGTTGACGCCCAGGCCCAGCAATGGGACGGCGCCGACTGGCATGGGGAGCACGACGAAGCGGCACGGCGCCGTGCACGCCGGCTGCTGTCGCGGTCGAATTCCCGCTTTTATCTGGTGACCGATCGCGTCGGGTCGTTAGGGCGCCGGCTCACCGGCGGGCGCTGGTTCTGGCGGATCGCCATCGTCTGCGTGTCTCTGTTCGTCATCTTTGCCGGCTGTTTCGGCGGCCTGTGGTGGCGGCTTGGCGCAGGTCCGATCAATCTGGACATGGCAACGCCCTGGCTCGCCGCCGCGATCGAAGACAATATCGGCCACGGCAACACGGTCGAGGTCGGCGGCACGCAGATCGAGCGGGCCGGGCGGATCCGTATCGCCGTGCGCATCCGCGACATCATCGTGCGGGATCGCGACCACGCGATCGTTGCGAGCGCGCCAAAGGCCGAAGTGAGACTTTCAGGCTATGCGCTGTTGACGGGACGCCTGCGGGCTGAAAGCCTGAACCTGGTCGATGCCGAACTCAGCGTGCGCATCACGCCGGATGGTTATGTCACGGTATCGACCGGCGACAATGCGCGGCCGCTTGCCACCGGCGTTGCCTCGAAAAAAGAAGCGGGACTTCCTCCGACGTTCCCCCGTCCGTCCGCCCAAGCACAGATGCAGCCATCGCCGGACCAACCGGCAGTGCCGGCCGACAGCGCGCAGGCGGGACTGCTGGCTGGCCTCGACTGGCTCGACAGCCTCAGCCTGACCGGTCTTGACGGGCAAAATCTCAACGAGATCGGCTTGAAAAACGGCAGCCTCATCGTTGATGACCAGCAGCGCGGCAACAAATGGAATTTCCAGAACATCTCTCTCAGTCTGCGCCGGCCAAGCAGCGGCGGCGTGGTGCTCAGCGTTGCCGAGGACAGCGCACCCGGCTGGTCGCTGCGCGTGACGGTGGGGCCGCCTGCCAACGGCGTGCGATCGGTCGATATCAAGGCCGACAAGGTCTCGACGACCAACATCCTTCTGGCGCTGCGGTTGAAGGACCTGAACTACAGCGCCAACCTGCCGCTGAGCGGCGAGCTCAAAGGCGAACTCGGTCGCGATGGCATTCCCACCTATTTCCGCGGCAAGATCACTTCCGGCGCCGGAGAGGTCGTCGACAGCGACACGCCCGAATTTCCGATGGCGATCGATTCGGCCGAAGTGAATCTCGAATGGGACGCCAACAAGCGGGTGCTCGTGGCGCCATTCAAGATCGTTTCCGGTGAAAACCGGATCACGCTGCTTGCCCATCTCGAGCCTCCCAATGGCAATGTGAATGACTGGCAGCTGGGGCTTTCGGGCGGCACCATCCTGCTCGCCGGCAACGACGGCGATCCGCCGGTCATCTTCAACCGCGTCGCCATCGGCGTGCGGTTTGACACCGTCAAGAAACGCGTGGTGCTGACGCAGGCCGATTTCAGCAATGGCGAAATCGGCGTCGCCGGCACCGGCACCATCGACTATTCCGGCGAGCCCCGGCTGATGCTCGGCTTTGCGGGCACGCCGATGTCGGCATCCGCGCTCAAGCGGATCTGGCCGTCTTTGGTCGTTGCCGACGTGCGGCAGTGGGTGGTCGATCGGGTCGAACGCGGCGCCGTTCAGCGCGTCGAGATCGGGGTCAATTCGCCGGTTCGGAATCTCTCGCGAAAAGGGCCGCCGATTCCCGACGACGGCCTCAACGTCAACATCGTTGCCAATGCGGTGACGCTGCGGCCGGTGGATGGTCTGCCGTCCATTCGGGACGCCGATCTGAAAGCGCATATCACCGGCCGAACCGCCAGTGTCACCGTCGGCCAGGGCGCCGCCGATACGCCGGCTGGCCGCAAGCTCACGGTAGCCGATGCCGCATTCGAAGTGCCGGACACCTTCCCGAAACCCGTGCAGGCCAAGGTGAAGTTCCGCATCGAAGGTCCGGTGCCGGCGGCCGCGGAGATACTGGCGTCCGACAAGCTGAGCGATTTCTCCGCAACCCTGATCGATCCCAACTCCAGCAAGGGAACGGCTTCTGCGGTGGTCAACCTTGCGCTGCCGATCAAGCACGACATTACGCGGGCCGACGTCAGCTACACCGTCAGCGCCGATCTCGGCGGGTTTGCCGCCGATCGTCTGGTGATGAATCAGAAGCTGGAGGCCAATTCGCTGAAGGTGGTCGCCAACAACCAGGGCTATCAGGTCAGGGGCGACGTCAAGATCAACGGGCAGGCGGCTTCGCTCGACTACCGCAAACAGAATGACGGCGATGCCGACATCAAGTTGCAGGCCACGCTCGACGAGGCAAGCCGGGCCCGTTTTGGCTTCGACCTCGGTCCGGCCGTATCCGGCAATATCCCGGTCAAGCTGAGTGGCAAAATTGGCGGCGACAATACCCGCCTGGGCGTCGATGCTGATCTCACCCAGCTCAAGCTCGACAATATCCTTCCCGGCTGGGTCAAGACGTCGGGCAAGTCGACCCGCGCCACTTTCAACGTGGTTCAAAAGCCGCAATCGACGCGTCTCGAAGACATCGTGATCGAAGGCGGCGGCGTCTCGATCAAGGGATCGCTCGAGGTTGATCCGAACGGCGACCTCGTGAACGCGAACTTCCCGACCTACTCACCTTCCGACGGCGACAAGACCTCGTTGCGGGCCGATCGCGGACCGGACGGTGTGATCAAGGTCACCATGCGCGGCGATGTATTTGACGGCCGCGGTTTTCTCAAGACCGCGATTTCCGGCAGGGAGAGCGATCCAAAGATCAAGGCCAAGACCCTTGACTTCGACGTCGACGTGAAGCTCGGCGCGGTCGCAGGTTTTGGCGGCGAGACCTTGCGCAGCGTCGATACGAAAATGTCCCGCCGCAACGGAACGCTGAGAAGCTTCAGCTTCACGAGCAAGCTCGGCCGCGACACGCCAGTCACGGCCGACTTGCGCCGCGGACAGGGCCGCGATGTGATCTATCTCGAAACCAACGATGCGGGCGCGCTGCTTAAATTTAGCGATACCTATTCCAAGGTCTCCGGCGGCCAGCTTCAACTGGCGCTGGACCCGCCAACATCGGAGCCGGCGGCGAAGGAGGGACTTCTCAACGTCCGCGACTTCACGGTCAAGGGCGAGGCCTCGCTGGACAAGCTCGCTGCGGGTGGCGCGCCGGGCGCGCCGGGCGGCATCGGCTTTACGCGGCTGCGTGCGGAATTCGTGCGGCAGAACGGGCAGCTCACGATCAAGGAAGGCGTGCTCAAGGGGCCGAGCATCGGCGGCACGATCGAGGGCAGCATCGACTATCCCGGCAATCAGGTTCGCATGAGCGGCACCTTTGTGCCGCTCTACGGGTTGAACAACCTTCTCAATAATGTCCCCGTTGTCGGACTGTTCTTCGGCGGCAGCAATGAGGGCGTATTCGGCCTCACCTATGAAGTGGTTGGCACGCCGGACAAACCGACGCTGCGCGTTAATCCGATTTCGCCGCTCTTCCCCGGCATTACCCGCAAGATCATGGACTTCAACACCGGCAAGCAGAACGGTGGCGCCGAATTCCCGGCGAACTGAACTCTCGATTCGGCATCAGCGCCGCAGCGCCGGCACCACCAGAAACGGAATCATGCCGAGGATGACGGCGATCAAGGCGTAGAGGATCAGTGGATTATAACTGTGGCTGAAGTCGTGGATCAGGCCGCCGCTCCATGATCCGAATGCCGATCCGAGCCCGCTGCCGATCGAAATGCTGCCGTAGATCGTGCCGACGCGTTTGCCCTTGAACAGCTTCATGGCGGTCGCCGTCAGCAACGGACCGCGGGAGCCGATCATGCTGCCGAAGCAAACCACAAAGCCGGTCAGCACCCAGATATTCGGATACCACTGCAATAGCCATAGCAGAAAAATGCCGACGATCGACAGGGCGTAGGACACGAGCACCGACGGCCTTCGCCCGATGATGCCGTCGAGCCAGGAGACACCCAGCATGCCGAACAGCAGCACGACGCCGGAGAATCCCCACGCGGTCGCGGCCTGCAATGGCGGAAATCCGGCTTCGATTAGATAGGCAACGACCTGCGGCGTGATCGCATACATGCCGATCGCGGTGAAAAAGAAAGTCCAGAACAGCGCCCAGAAGGCGTGGTGGCGAACGGCGCGGCCGACCGTCCAGCCTTCGTCGGCGATATCTGTCGTTGCGGTTTTGGTCAGGTGCGGCTGACCTTCGGAGAACAGCCGCCACGGCAGGACCAGAAGCGGGAGAAGCAACACCAGCGCCGATGTGCCGAAGATCTGATAGGCCCCGCGCCAGCCGAAGTGGTCGATCAGGACCTGCGAAGCCGGCAGCAGCGCCAGTACGCCGGCGCCGGTTGCCGAATAGACCACGGCCATCGCGGTCGGCAGCTTCGGGCCAAACCAGCGGCCGAGCAGGATCGAATTCGGCACGTTGCCAATCAGCGCAATGCCGAGGCCGACGCAGATGCCGATGCTGAACTGGATCTGCCACAGCCGATCTGCATTGGCGGCGAACAGAAATGCGCCGCCAAACAGCAATAGCCCGAGCGAATAGACGCTGCGCGGCCCGGAATAGTCGAACAGGCGGCCGATCAGAGGCGAGGCGAGGCCGCCCGCCAGCGCACTCAGCGAATAGACCGAGACGACGTCCGCGCGATCCCAGCCGAAGTTTTCCGAGATCGGCAGCAGGAAGACCGAGAAACTCTCGCCGAGGCCGCGCCCGAGCACCGAAAGTGCAAAGCAGATCGCCAAAACGCCAAGCGCGGTTCGCACCGGTTTGACCGATGCGGCGGCTGTTCCTTCCCGTGGCGTCTTTTGATCCATTGGAAGGATGGGAGCCCGTTTTAATCCCGAAGCACAAGCGCGCTTTCCGGAATGCGCTTATGCAGGCTTGAGCAGCACGTGGCGTTTCCTGCCGAAGGAAAGCTTGATCACGCCCTCCGGCGTCAATTCGGAAGGCTTGAGCAGCATCTTTTCATCGGTGACCGCGACGTCGTTCACGCGCAAGCCGCCACCCTTGATTTGACGCCGCGCTTCGCCGTTCGAGGCCACGAGGCCGGCCTTGACGAACGAAGCAAGCACGCCGATGCCGGCCTCGAGTTCGCTGTGCGGAATTTCCACGGTCGGAAGGTTTTCCGCAATCGTGCCTTCCTCGAAAGTCCGCCGCGCGGTATCCGCGGCCTGTTGCGCTGCTTCCGCGCCATGCAGCAGCGTGGTAGCGGCGTCTGCCAGCGCTTTCTTGGCCTCGTTGATTTCCGCGCCTTTGAGCTGGGCGAGTTTGTCGATCTCGCTCATCGGCAGAATAGTGAACAGCTTCAGGAACCGGACGACGTCGGCGTCTTCGGTGTTACGCCAGTACTGCCAGAAGTCGTAAGGCGAGAACTGGTCGGCGTTGAGCCAGACCGCGCCTTGCGCCGTCTTGCCCATCTTGGCGCCGGAGGCGGTGGTGAGCAGCGGCGTCGTCAGCGCGAATAGTTGCGGCGTACCCATGCGGCGTCCGAGATCGACGCCCATGATGATGTTACCCCACTGGTCCGAGCCGCCCATCTGCAGGCGGCAGCCGGTGCGCCGTGCGAGCTCAACGAAATCGTAGGCCTGGCAGACCATGTAGTTGAATTCGATGAAGCTCATCTCCTGCTCGCGTTCGAGCCGCAGCCGCACCGAGTCCATGGTCAGCATGCGGTTGACCGAAAAATGCTTGCCGATGTCGCGCAGCATCTCGATCCAGTTGAGCCTGGTCAGCCATTCGGCGTTGTCGAGCATGACCGCATCGCTCGCGCCCGATCCGTAGCGCAGCACCTTCGCAAAAACGCCACGAATCGAGGCCTTGTTAGCTTCGATCTCTGCGACGGTGCGGATGGCGCGCGTCTCGTCCTTGCCGGAGGGGTCGCCGACCATCGTGGTGCCGCCGCCCATCAGGGTGATCGGTTTGTTGCCGCTCTGCTGCAACCAGTGCAGCATCATCATGGTCAGGAAGTTGCCGATGTGGAGCGAGGGCGCCGTGCAGTCGTAGCCGACATAGGCGGTCGCTTCGCCTTTGGCGGCGAGCGCGTCCAGGCCCTCGAAGTCGGAGGCCTGGTGAATGAAGCCGCGTTCCTGGAGTACGTTTAGGAAATCGGACTTGAATGCGGTCATCTTTCGTCGAACCTGATCATTCTTGTTTTACGGTATTTGCAGCAAATTGCTGGAACTTAACTATGTTGGGCTGCTTCGAACGCGGGCGCTGTGGCATTATAAGATGTGTGCGCGAGGCACAAGGTTAACGCGCAGGCTGATCCCCGGGGCAGGGCTGAGGCTAGAATACCATGATGTTGACGGCCATAGGTCTGATGAGCGGGACCTCCCTGGATGGGGTCGATGTCGCTTTGATCGAAACCGACGGCAAGAAGGTCAAGGCCTTTGGCCCGTCCGGCTATCGACCCTATACCGATTTCGAACGCCGACTGTTGCTCCAGGCCCTGACGGAAGCCGTTCACCTCGAGGCGCGTGAGGCCCGGCCGGGAATCCTGCTCGAGGCCGAGCGGATCGTCACCACGGCGCATGCCGAAGCCATCGCCAGCTTCAAGGCCCAGAATCGCATTGCCAGCGAGGACATCGACATTGTCGGTTTTCATGGCCAGACGGTGCTGCACCGTCCGGCCGAAAAGATGACCGTGCAGATCGGCGACGCCTGTGCGCTCGCGAGGGCAATCCGTATTCCCGTGATGCACGACTTCCGCGCCGCCGACGTCGCCGCCGGCGGCCAGGGTGCGCCGCTGGTTCCGGTCTATCATCGGGCGCTGGCGCAGTCGCTCGAGCGCGAGGGGCCGATTGTGGTGCTCAATATCGGCGGCGTTGCCAACGTCACCTATATCGACGGCGATACGCTGATTGCCTGCGACACCGGGCCCGGCAATGCGCTGCTCGACGACTTCATGAATCGCACCACCGGCCAGCGCTTCGACACGGATGGCCGCATGGCCGCGCAAGGCACGGCGGATGCGGCCTGGATCGCGGAAGCCTTGAAGGATCCGTTCTTTGCGCTGCCGCCGCCGAAATCGCTCGACCGCAATGATTTCGCCAAGCGCATCCTCCGCAATGCATCTCCGACCGATGGTGCGGCGACACTGACCGCCTTCACCGTGTCGGCGATTGCCCAGATCGTGCCGCTGTTGCCACAGCGCCCGAAGAGCTGGGTCGTCGCCGGAGGCGGCGCGCGCAATCACACCATGATGCGGATGCTTCGGGAGAAGTTACAGCCGGCGAGGGTCGAATCGGCCGATGCGCTCGGCTGGTCGACGGATGCGATCGAGGCGCAGGCGTTCGGCTTTCTCGCTGCGCGGGGCCTGAAAGGGCTGCCGCTGAGCTATCCCGCCACGACCGGCGTGCCGATCCCGATGACCGGCGGCATCGTCGCGCGACCGTGAACGGCACGCGTCGGGCGGGCCCTTGACGGTTTAATGCAATCGCATCTAAATGGATGCACTTGCATTGATCCCGGAGTGGCCGATGTCCGCCCCCCTCAAACTGATCAGCCACAAACTTTGCCCCTACGTGCAGCGGGCGGTCATCGCGCTGACGGAAAAGGGCGTTCCCTTCGAACGCCTTGACGTCGACCTCGCCAACAAGCCGGACTGGTTTCTGGCGATATCGCCGCTCGGCCGTACGCCGGTGCTTCAGGTCGGCGATACCGCGATTTTCGAATCTGCGGTGATTCTCGAATATCTCGAGGAAACCCAACTGAGGCCGTTGCATCCGGCCGATCCGCTGCGGCGCGCCGATCATCGCGGCTGGATCGAATTCGGTTCGGCCGTGCTCAACGATATCGCCGGCCTCTATTCGGCGGCGGATGAAGCTGCTTTCAAAGCCAAGGCGGCGCAGCTGGAGGCGCGGTTTTCGCGGCTCGAGGCGCGCGTCGTGGCATCGCCGTGGTTCGATGGCGAAAGTTTTTCGCTTGTCGATGCGGTGTTCGGACCGGTGTTTCGCTATTTCGATGTGTTCGACGACATCGGCGATTTCGGCATTCTTTCGCACAAGCCGAAGCTTGCGCGCTGGCGTCAGTCACTGGCCGCGCGGCCATCGGTGCGCTCGGCCGCCAGCACCGAATATCCGGCTCTGCTGCGCGATTTCCTGAAGCGGCGGAATTCGTGGATATCGCAGCTTCAGCTGCGCGCCGCTGCCTGAGTTTCCCTAAAGCTCGGTGGCCATTTTGGCGAGCGTCGCAACCGTATTCATGTTGCGCGCGGTGCCGGCTTTTGCGGCGGGAATGACGAGCTTTGATGTCCCCATTCCTTCGCCGTAGTGGATATAGATCTCGCGCCGCCCGAGGTACATCTTCTCGTCCTTCTGGCCGCGAACGTCCTTGAGGGCGTCGGCTGCCGGCGCGCGGTCGAGAAACAGCGCCATGGTGCGGTTCGGCGCCAGTTTTGGAAATGGATTTTCCGCGGCGACCTGAGCCATTTCGGAGGCGGTGCGGATCAGCACGCCGACCGGCTTGCCGGCATAGGCCTCAAGCCGCTTCTCAAGCGCAGCCTTGATCGCAGCTTCCGACTTGCCGCTTTGAAAAACGACGTTGCCGCTGGCGATATAGGTTTTGACCGAGGCAAAACCCAACGCCTCGCACGTCGCCTTCAGCTCGCTCATCGGAAGCTTGCCGGTGCCGCCGACATTGACCGCACGCAGCAATGCGATCCAGCTTGCCACGCGATGAACTCCTTATTTGAACGCGTTTTCTTCACGCGAACCGCAGTGCACTTCGCTTGAAAACGCTATGCTAGCGCACGTTGGCGAGACGCATGTCGAGATAGGCGGTCACCGACTGCATCAAGGGCTCGAGCTTGCCGTCGAAGAAGTGGTTGGCGCCGGGAATGACCTGCTGATCGATCACGATGCCTTTTTGGGTCTTGAGCTTCTCGACCAGCGTGTTGACGTCCTTCGGCGGCACCACCGCGTCCTTTTCGCCATGTACGATCAGGCCCGACGACGGGCAGGGCGCCAGGAACGAGAAGTCGTAGAGATTGGCGGGCGGCGCGATCGAGATAAAGCCTTCGACCTCCGGCCGGCGCATCAACAGCTGCATGCCGATCCAGGCGCCGAACGAAAAGCCTGCAACCCAGCAGGCGCGCGCTTCGGGATTGATCGTTTGCGCCCAATCAAGCGCAGACGCCGCGTCCGACAACTCGCCGGTGCCGTGATCGAACGAGCCTTGGCTGCGGCCGACGCCGCGGAAGTTGAAACGCAGCACCGAAAAGCCGCGATGGGCAAACGCGTAGTAGCACTGGTAGACGATCTGATGGTTCATCGTCCCGTGAAACTGCGGGTGTGGATGCAGGATCATCGCGATCGGCGCGTTCTTCTGCTTGGCCGGGTGATAGCGGCCTTCGAGACGGCCCGCGGGGCCGGTGAAAATAACTTCGGGCATGGACGGTCCTTGGGCGAATTCGACCGGTTTGTCGCTGGCTTCATCCGGCGCTTATCGCCGACGAGACCTTGCGTACGGAAAATCGGAAGCAGACGTCTCAAGCGCGTGAGTGCGCGACGACGGCTGGTGACGGAGGCCGCGTTCTAACATGGGGCGAGGGGCGAAAAGCAAGGGTTTTCAACATCCGCTCGTGTGTTCAGGATGTTAGGCAGCATTCGGCAATTGCGGAGGCGCGCGTGGCTTGCCAACTGCCATAAGGCACCGCATCAAGGGCTCACCTGTGAAGGTGAAGGTATTATATTACGCTGATGTCGAACCGGGTCTATCTCGACTGGAATGCGACCACGCCGCTTCGTGACGAAGCGCGACGCGCCATCGCGTCTGCGCTCGATCTGCCGGGCAACGCGTCGTCGGTTCATGCGGAGGGACGCGAAGCGCGGAAATGGATCGAACGCGCGCGGGCTGCGGTAGCTTCAGCCATCGGGGCTGCGCCGAGGAACGTCATCTTCACCTCGGGCGGGACCGAAGCGAATGCGCTCGGGCTGGCGCCAAACCTGAGGCGCGGGTCGGGGGCGGCGGTCGAGCGCCTCGTGGTATCTGCGATCGAGCACACTTCTGTGCTCGCAGGCGGACGGTTTTCGCAAAGTCAGATCGAGACGGTGTGTGTGACGCCGGCAGGCGTCATCGATCTCGATCATTTGCGCCAATTGCTTCGCGACCGTCCGCCGGCGCTGGCGTCAATCATGCTCGCCAACAACGAGACCGGCGCCATCCAGCCGGTGGCTGCCGCCGCGGAGATCGTGCACGCGGCGGGTGGGCTTCTGCATGTCGATGCGATCCAGGCATTTGGCAAAATTCCGCTGGATATGGCGGCGCTGGGCGCCGACCTCCTGACGTTGTCCGCGCACAAGATCGGTGGGCCCAAGGGCGTCGGGGCGCTGGTTCTCGCCGAAGGACTGAGTGGGCTTGAGCCGTTGTTGCGGGGCGGCGGACAGGAACTGAGCCGCCGTGCCGGAACCGAAAATGTTGTCGGCATTGCCGCCTTCGGCGCAGCCGCCACCGCGGCCATGACAGATATCGCGGTCGGCAGCCGCCGCCTCGTGGATTTGCAGGAGCGTCTCGAAAAGGGCCTCCGGCAGACGAATGACGCCATCATATTTTCGGATTCTGCCGAACGGTTGCCAAATACCACTCTGTTCACGGTTCCCGGCCTGAAGGCTGAAACTGCCGTCATCGGCTTCGATCTCGCCGGGATCGCGGTGTCATCGGGCTCGGCTTGCTCATCGGGCAAGGTGCAGCCGTCCCATGTGCTGGAGGCCATGGGGTTTGACCCTGATATTGCGCAAGGGGCGGTGCGGCTCAGTATGGGCTGGTCCACGCAAGATGCCGACATAGATCGGTGCCTAGAGGCTTGGCGAAGGCTCTCCGGTGCCTTACTTAAGGATCAGCGACGAAACACAGCTTGAACCATTCTAAGCAGGTGATTTCGTCGCGGAAACATCGTAAGAGACCACCCAAATTGGGTTCCACCGCGGTCCTTGAAACCGCGAGCGGAGGACTGAATGGCTGCCGTACAAGAGACGGTCGATCGGGTTCGCCAGATCGACGTCGACCAGTATCGATATGGGTTTGAGACGCTCATCGAGTCCGAGAAGGCCCCAAAGGGGTTGTCGGAAGATACTGTCCGCTTCATCTCTGCAAAGAAGAACGAACCGGCCTGGATGCTGGAATGGCGCCTGGAGGCCTATCGCCGCTGGCTGACCATGACCGAGCCGACCTGGGCGCGCGTCGACTATCCCAAGATCGATTACCAGGACCTCTATTACTATTCTGCGCCGAAGCCGAAGAAGACGCTTTCGTCGATCGACGAGATCGATCCGGAAATTCTCAAGACCTACGAGAAGCTCGGCATTCCCCTTCGCGAAGTTGCGATTCTCGAGGGCGTCGAACCGCCGCCCGGTGGCCAGCCGTCCCCAAGCCGCAAGATCGCGGTCGATGCGGTGTTCGATTCGGTGTCGGTTGCGACCACCTTCAAGGAAGAGCTGAAGAAGGCCGGCGTGATCTTCATGCCGATTTCGGAAGCGATCCGCGAGCATCCGGAGCTCGTGAAGAAGTATCTCGGCACGGTGGTGCCGACCTCCGACAATTTCTTCGCCACGCTGAACTCGGCGGTGTTCTCCGACGGCTCGTTCGTCTACGTGCCGCCAGGCGTGCGCTGCCCGATGGAGCTGTCGACGTATTTCCGCATCAACGAGCGCAACACCGGCCAGTTCGAGCGCACGCTGATCATTGCCGACAAGGGGTCTTACGTCAGCTATCTCGAGGGCTGCACCGCGCCGCAGCGCGATGAAAACCAGTTGCACGCCGCCGTGGTCGAGCTCGTCACGCTTGACGATGCCGAGATCAAGTATTCGACGGTGCAGAACTGGTACCCCGGCAACTCCGAGGGCAAGGGCGGCATCTACAACTTCGTCACCAAGCGCGGCGACTGCCGAGGCCATCACTCGAAGATTTCGTGGACCCAGGTCGAGACCGGCTCGGCCATCACCTGGAAATATCCGAGCTGCATCCTGCGCGGAGACAATTCACGCGGCGAGTTCTATTCGATCGCGATTTCGAACGGTCATCAGCAGGTCGATTCCGGCACCAAGATGATCCATCTCGGCAAGAACACGACGAGCCGGATCATCTCCAAGGGCATCGCCGCTGGCGTGTCGCAGAACACCTATCGCGGCCTCGTCACGGCGCATCGCAAGGCGACCGGCGCACGCAACTTCACCGCCTGCGACTCGCTCCTGATCGGCGACAAATGCGGCGCGCACACCGTGCCCTATGTCGAAGCAAAGAACTCGTCGGCGCTGTTCGAGCACGAAGCGACGACCTCGAAGATTTCCGAGGACGTGCTGTTTTACTGCGTGCAGCGCGGCCTGAGCCAGGAAGAAGCGGTTGGCCTCGTCGTCAACGGCTTCGTCAAGGACGTGCTTCAGCAACTGCCGATGGAATTCGCGGTGGAAGCGCAGAAGCTGATCTCGATCTCGCTGGAAGGATCGGTCGGGTAATTCCTCATCCTGAGGAGGTCGCCTGAGCGGCCGTCTCGAAGGATGAGAGCAAAGATGGTCGGCCACGTCCTTCGAGACGCGCCTTCGGCGCTCCCGCGGACGAGGGATGAATGGAAAAGACGGAACAACGTGATGTCACTGCTTGAAGTCAGGAATTTGCAGGTGCGTGTCGAGGATCGTGAAATCCTCCACGGGCTGTCGCTCATTGTGAACCGGGGCGAGGTTCACGCCATCATGGGACCGAACGGCTCCGGCAAATCGACGCTCTCGCACGTCATCGCCGGCAAGCCGGGCTATGAAGTCACCGGCGGCGAGATCCTGTTCAAGGGCGAAGACCTGCTCGAGATGGATCCGAACGAGCGTGCCGCCAAGGGCGTGTTTCTCGCCTTCCAGTATCCGGTCGAGATCCCCGGCGTGATTACCATGAATTTCCTGCGCACGGCCTACAACGCCCAGCGCAAGGCGCGGGGCGAGAGCGAATTGATGGCGCCAGAATTCCTGAAAAAGGTGCGCGAGGTTGCCAAAAATCTCAGCATCCCGCAGGACATGCTCAAGCGCGGCGTCAATGTCGGATTCTCCGGCGGCGAAAAGAAGCGCAACGAAATTCTTCAGATGGCGCTGTTCGAGCCGAGCCTGTGCATCCTGGACGAAATGGATTCCGGCCTCGACATCGACGCGTTGCGGATTGCGGCCGACGGCGTCAACGCGCTGCGTTCGCCCGATCGGGCGATGGTCGTTATCACGCACTATCAGCGGCTTCTGAACTACATCGTGCCCGATTTCGTACACGTGATGTCGAAGGGCAAGGTCGTCAAAAGCGGCGGCAAGGAACTTGCGCTGGAACTGGAAGCGTCCGGCTACGCGCAGTTCGAAGACGCGGCCTGACGACGGATACGGGAATACGGATCTTGTGATGAACATTGCTTTGGCAAAGACCAAGACCATGCGGGAGCCGGACGATATTTTCGAGGCTGCGCGTGATCGGTTGCCCGGCACCCGCAAGGTCGCCGAACTGCGCGCGCAGGCGTTTGAAGCCTATGCGCGGGCCGGCCTGCCGCATCGCCGGCTGGAAGACTGGAAATATACCGACCTGCGCGCCTTGATGCGCGAGGTGCTGCCGCTTGCGGCTGCTCCCGATGCAAGCGCGCTCGAACGCGCCAAGGCCGCGCTGGCCTCGCTCCCGGCCGTTGACGCCCATCGCCTGGTGCTGGTGGATGGTGTCCTGGCGCCGCCGCTCTCGAATCTCGACGCGCTGGAAGCCGGCGTTCGCGTGCAGAGCTTAAGCGAAATTCTGCAAGACAATTCCAATGCCGCACGCGCCGATCTGCTCGAAAACGGCGTGGCATCCGGCGCCATGATTGCGCTGAATGCCGCAATGGCGACCGATGGCGCCGTGGTCACGGTAGCGAACGGCGCGGTACTCGCCAAGCCGATTCACATTGTGCATGTCGCAACGCGCTCATCGGCTTCAACCTATACCCGTTCGTGCCTGAAGCTCGGTCAGGCGGCGCACGCGACGCTCGTGGAGAGCTTTGTCGCGGCCGACGGCGCCAAATCTTATCAGGCGAACGACGCCGTCATCGTCTGGCTCGGCGATGACGCCCATTTGCAGCATGTGCGGCTGATGGCCGATAGCGCCGATGCCAGCAACATCACCACGGCCGTCTTTACGATCGGCGCCAAGTCACGCCTCACCAGCTTCAACATGACGAGCGGCGGCGGCCTGAGCCGTTATCAGGGGTACCTGACGTTCGCGGGCGAGGGCGCCGAGGCCAGCGTCAACGGCGTGAACCTCTTGAACGAGCGGCAGCACGCCGACACCACGCTATTCCTCGATCATGCGGTGCCGAATTGCGCCAGCCGCGAAATCTTCCGCGCGGTGGTCGACGATCGCGCCCATTCGGTGTTTCAGGGCCGCATCATCGTTCAGCCCAAGGCGCAGAAGACCGACGCCAAGATGATGACGCGGGCGCTGTTGCTCTCGGACGAGGCCGAGGCCGACAACAAGCCCGAACTGGAAATCTTTGCCGACGACGTGACTTGCGGTCACGGCGCCACTACCGGCGCGCTCGACGAAAGCCTGCTGTTCTATCTGCGGGCCCGCGGCCTCTCCGAGAAGGAGGCCCAGGCGCTGCTGATTCAGGCCTTCGTCGGTGAAGCGATCGAATCGATTGCCAGCGATGAACTTCGCGAGGTCGCGATCACGATAGCGCAGCGCTGGCTGGAGATGCGGGGATGACCATGCACCCGGCCGTCTCAAATGGCTCTTATGACGTCGCCCGCCTGCGCGAGGATTTCCCGGCGCTGGCGACCAAGGTCTATGGCAAGCCGCTCGTCTATCTCGACAATGCCGCTTCCGCGCAGAAGCCGTTCGCCGTGCTCGATCGCATGACGGAAGCCTACAAGAGAGAATACGCCAACGTGCATCGCGGTCTGCATTATCTCGCCAATGCGGCCACGGAGGCCTACGAAGGCGCTCGCGAGAAGGTCGCAAAATTCCTCAACGCGCCCCGGACTGAGGAGATCATCTTCACCCGCAATGTCACCGAGGCGATCAACCTCGTGGCGTCCTCTTACGGCGAGCCGGCCATTGGCGAGGGCGACGAGATCGTGCTCTCGATCATGGAGCACCATTCCAATATCGTGCCCTGGCATTTCCTCAGGGAGCGTCATGGCGCGGTGATCAAGTGGGCGCCGGTCGACGATGACGGCAATTTCCTCATTGAGGAGTTCGAGAAGCTTCTTAACCCCCGCACCAGGCTGGTGGCGATCACCCAGATGTCGAATGCGCTCGGCACCGTCGTGCCGGTCAAGGACGTGGTTCAGCTCGCGCATGCCCGCGGCATTAAGGTTTTGGTCGACGGGGCACAGGGCGCGGTGCATCTGCCGGTCGACGTGCAGGACATCGATTGCGATTTCTATGCCTTCACCGGCCACAAGCTCTACGGCCCGACCGGGATCGGCGTGCTTTATGCCAAGCATGAGCACCTCGTCGCGATGCGCCCGTTCAACGGCGGCGGTGAGATGATCCGCGAAGTGGCGCAGGACTGGGTTACCTATGGCGATCCGCCGCACAAGTTCGAAGCCGGCACACCGCCGATCGTCGAGGCGATCGGGCTCGGTGCCGCCATCGACTACGTCAATTCGATCGGCAAGGAGCGCATCGCCGCGCACGAGCACGACCTCCTGACCTATGCGGAGGCGCGCTTGCGCGAAATCAACTCGTTGCGCATGATCGGCACCGCCAAAGGCAAGGGGCCGGTGATCTCCTTCGAGATGAAGGGCGCCCATCCGCACGATGTCGCCACCGTCATCGACCGGCAGGGAATTGCGGTGCGCGCCGGCACCCATTGCGTGATGCCTCTTTTAGAGCGGTTCAACGTAACCGCGACGTGCCGGGCTTCGTTCGGGATGTATAATACGCGCGAGGAAGTCGACCATCTAGCGAGTGCGCTGATCAAGGCGCGGGAATTGTTCGCATGACCGACACTGTTGAAGCCAAGGACATGGAAGCCAAGGGACAGGAAGCCAGGACTTCCAACATGGAAACCCAGTCGGCTCTGCCGCCCGAGGAAACCGAGCGGCTGAGCGGCGACATCGTGGCCGCCTTGAAGACCGTGTTCGATCCGGAAATCCCGGCGGACATCTACGAACTTGGCCTGATCTACAAGGTCGAGCTCAAGGACGATCGTTCCGTCGATCTGATGATGACGCTCACCACGCCGAACTGTCCGGCGGCGGGCGAGCTGCCGCAGATGGTGGAGAATGCGGTCGCGAGCGTGCCCGGCGTCGGCGTCGTCAACGTCAACCTGGTGTGGGATCCGGCCTGGACGCCGGACCGCATGTCGGATGAGGCGCGTCTCGTCCTCAACATGTGGTGAGTGCCCATCGAGGATACAGCGCCTTATTGAATTGGCTTTGGGATTGACCACATGATTGACATGACCCCGACCTCATCAACGCCCAAGGCTAAGCGTCCCCGTCCGCAAGTCATGAAGCTGACGGAAGCGGCCGCGACGCGCATCGTGGAACTGACCAAGCGCGCCGATTCCGAAATCGTCGGCCTGCGGGTCGGCGTCAAGAACGGCGGCTGCGCCGGTCAGTCCTACACGGTCGAATATGCCCACGAGGTTCGCCCGACCGATGAAGTCGTCGAGGACAAGGGCGTGAAGATCCTGGTCGATCCCAAGGCGGTGCTGTTTCTGCTCGGCACCGAAATGGACTACAAGGCCGACAGGATGCAGGCCCAGTTCATCTTCAACAATCCGAACCAGATCGGCGCCTGCGGCTGCGGTGAATCGGTGCAGCTCAAGCCGGCCGACGTCGAAGGCTGATCCCTGTCCCGGGCGCGCTGCGGCGCTTGAGCTGCTGCGCAGAACCGGGACCCAGACTTAGACCGGACCCCGGCTCTGCGGCGCATCGTGACGCTGCGCCGCGTCCGGGGCACGAGACGCTTGCCGATGGATCGCGATTTCCTGATCGATCTGTTTTCGAACTTTGGTCCGGTGACCATCCGCCGGATGTTCTCCGGTTACGGCATTTCCGCCGACGGTACTAATTTTGCGCTCGCGTTGCGCGCAGGTCTCTATTTCCGTGCCGACGAAACAACCATTCCGCAATTCGAGGCGGAGGGGTCGAAGCCGTTTCAGTATCAGCAAAGAAAGTCCGGGAAGGTCGTCATAGTCAATTCGTACTGGGAGCTGCCAGCGCGCTTGTTTGACGATTCGGAAGAGCTGACGGGCTGGGCGAAAGCCGCCCTGGCCGCGGCGCAGCGAGCTGCACTGAGCAAGCGTCCACGCCGGAAGGCTGCCAAGGGCAAGACGTCGGCGACAAAGGCCGTTGCCAAAAAAACTTCGGCGAAGAAAACGGCGTCGAAAAAGAAAAAGCCTGCTGCAACTAAGAAAGCGCGGCGGAAGAGAGCCTAGGCCACCTGGCCGCGGGTTTCCGCGGCATATTCGGGGTCTGCCTCGCAGACCACACGATTGCGTCCGGCGCGCTTGGCGGCGTAGAGGCACGCATCGGCCCGTTCGATCAGGGAATCCATATCGTCGCCGGGCTTGAGCATCGAGACACCAACCGAGATGGTGACGCGGCCCAGGATCTCGCCGGTGGACTTCTTCTTCAATTCCTTCGACATCACGGCGCGGCGGATATGATCAGCGACCGTCAGGGCCTGTCGCAGCGCTGTGTTCGGCAGCACCACGGCGAATTCCTCGCCGCCGTAGCGGGCGGTGATGTCCTGTCCCTTGATCGATTGCTTCAACGACATCCCGACCAGCCGCAACACCTGATCGCCGGTGAGGTGGCCATAGGAATCGTTGAACGACTTGAAGTAGTCGATGTCGAACATCAGGAGCGAGAGCGGTTCTCCTGTTTCCAGCGCATTCGCAACCGCAGCCTCGAGCGACCGATCGAAATATTTGCGGTTGCCGAGACCGGTCAGGGGATCGGTGAGGCTTTCGGCCCTGATCGCCTCGAGGCTGTGCTGAAGATTGCTGATTTCAGCCTTTGAGAGCGCCAGCCGCGCTTCCAGGGCCTTGGTCGTCTCGCGCATGTCACGCGTCGTCGTGACGAGCGTATCGACCACTTTCTTGAGCTGGTCGCGGTCGATGGCCGCGGCAAGCTTTTTGCTGACGCCGGAAAGGCTCTCGCTGTATGTGGTCGACATATCGAGCGCTTCGTCGATCAGGAGCATCACGTCGTCGATTTCGCCGATAACGCGGGCGCCGACCTTGTCGATGCGATCGGTGGTCTTGATGTGGGAAAGGTAGGTTTCGTAGATCTGCTCGAGATCGGCCTCGGTCAGCTTGCCGTTGCGGGCCAGCGTCTCGTTGATGACCTTGTTGAGCTGCGGGTTGTAGCCCGTCGCATAGACGTACCAGATTTCGTAATTGCGAGGGATTGCGGTTTGCCGCAGCGACCTGATCTGGCCCAGCGCCAATTCGGCAAAGGCCATCGTTCTCTCGAATTCGTCCAGCACTGAAATAAGCCCCCGCGACGGTCAGCGGCGGCTCGCTGATCGCGCCAATCTCTTAAACAATGGTGTTCAAGCTACTGGAGGTCGATGAACGAGCCGTTAAACGGGGAACCGTACCGATATAGGGATTTTGTGCCGATCAGACGCGGGCGCGAACCGGCCGCAGCAAAAATGCCGGAAGATGCGAATGATCCGCTGGTTCTGACGATGACGAATGACCTTGCGAAGGCGGGCGAGGTCTGTTCGAAGCACCGCGTCCGGGGGAGGACGGCGTTACCGGCGCCGCTGCCACGTCCGCAATCGGAGATTGTGTTGACGGCGCGGGGTTGCGGCCGGCGCTATTGCCGCCCTCACGATCGCGGCGCCGCTTGCGGCCGCCGCGGCGCGAACCCTCGCGTTCGTCACCACGTGAACGTCCGTGTTCGCGTGCATCCGCCTGTTCCGGCAATTCGGCGTCCGGGCTGCCTTCGGCACGCGGAATGTTCTGTCCGATCAGCTTTTCAATCGCCGCCAACGATTTGTGATCGAGCGACGTAACAATGGAAACCGCGGTTCCGGTGCGGCCGGCGCGGCCGGTGCGGCCGATCCGGTGAACATAGTCGTCGGCGTGGTGGGGAATATCGAAATTGAAGACGTGGCTGACGGCCGGAATATCGAGGCCGCGGGCAGCGACGTCGGAGGCGACCAGAAGCGGAATGTCGCCTTTTCGGAACTGATCGAGCGCCGCCATACGCGCCGTCTGATCCATGTCGCCATGCAGCGCACCGACGCTGAAGCCATGCTTTTGCAGCGACTTATAGACGACGGCGACTTCACGCTTGCGGTTGCAGAAGATGATCGCGTTGTTGAGATCCTTGGCTTCGCGGAGCAGGCGACGCAGGATTTCACGCTTTTGGTGCGCCTCGCGGCCCGAGGGCACATGCAACTGGGTGATGGTGGCGACGGTTGTCGCCGGCTTCGAGACTTCCACCTTTTCGGGGTTGTGCAGGAAGGTCTCGGTTATGCGCCGGATCTCCGGCGGCATCGTTGCAGTGAAGAACAGCGTCTGGCGGGTGAACGGCACGAGCTTGCAGATACGCTCGATGTCGGGAATGAAGCCCATGTCGAGCATGCGGTCGGCTTCATCGATCACCAGCAATTCGACGCCGGTGAGCAGCAGGCCACCGCGTTCGGTGTGATCCAAGAGCCGGCCTGGCGTTGCAATCAGGACGTCGACGCCGCGCGTCAGCTTGGAGTCCTGATCGCCGAAGGAAACGCCGCCGATCAGAAGCGCGACGTTGAGTTTCTGGCCTGCGCCGTAGCGGTCGAAGTTTTCCTTCACCTGGGCGGCGAGTTCGCGCGTCGGTTCCAGAATCAGGGTACGGGGCATTCTGGCGCGGGCGCGGCCCTTTTCCAGAATCGTGAGCATCGGAAGGACGAAGGCAGCGGTCTTGCCGGTGCCGGTCTGGGCAATGCCGAGAACATCGCGGCGGGCCAGAACGTGAGGAATCGCCTGTTCCTGAATGGGGGTAGGGGTCGTGTAACCGGTGGCCGCAACGGCAGCGAGCACCTTGTCGGACAAGCCGAGATGAGAAAAAGACATTGAGCCTCTGGCAGATACCGCCGTCTGGAATCTTGAAAAAAGACCGTCGCGCTCAACCCCGGAACGGCACGCAGATTTGCACGGGATTTTCGGATACGCGGGAAAGCGGTTTGATCAAGGTATCGCGTTTCGATACCGGGCCGCTTCGAGCCCGGAACATAGGCGCGCATCCGCCAAAGTCAATGGAAACGAGGCTGCAAGCGTTGAAAAAGCTTAATCTTTTGACACAAAAACGGATTAATCAGGCGCCTCGGCGGTTTGTATGACTGGCAGTTGAACCTGTGGTTTCAGCTCGCCGACTATCCGCTAGATGGCCGGAGCTCCAAGGCCGCCTGAGAGTGCAGGGGAATGAACATGAATGGCCGGTCTTGGCTGAGATTTGCGACGGCGGTGCTAGGCCTCGCGATGCCCCTTATGCTGGTCGTTCCGGCAGAGGCCGCCAAGCGCGTCGCGCTCGTCGTCGGCAACAACGACTACAAGAACGTCCCGAAGCTACAGAAGGCGGTCAACGACGCCCGCGTCATGGGCGAGACGCTGAAGCAACTCGGCTTTTCGGTGATGCTGGCGGAGAACCAGACCAGGCAGGCGTTCAGCGAAACGCTGCTTGCCTTCGACAGGGCAGTGGAGCCCGGCGACACCGCGTTTTTCTTCTACGCCGGCCACGGCTTTGAAATCGCCGGTCAGAATTTCCTGCTGCCGACCGACGTGCCGGCCGCGACAGAAGGCCAGGAAGAACTGGTGCGCGATGCGTCGGTGCTCGCGGACCGCGTGATTGAGCGCTTGCAAAACCGGAAGGTGCGTACCGCCATTATGGTGTTCGACGCTTGCCGCAACAACCCGTTCGAACGTGCGGGAACCCGCGCGGTGGCGGGTGGCGGCGGCCTTGCGCCAATGACGCAATTGCCGGAAGGCGTGTTTTCGGTGTTTTCGGCAGGTCCTCGCCAGACCGCGCTCGATCGCCTCTCCAACAACGACAGCAATCCGAACTCGGTGTTCACGCGCACCTTCGCCAAGGAATTGCTGCAACCGGGTGAAAATCTCGTGCAGGTCGCCCAGCACACCCGCCGTATCGTCAGCGAAATGGCGGAGACGGTGAACCACAAGCAGATTCCCGTCTATTTCGACCAGATGGTCGACGACGTCTTTTTGAACGGCAATGAGAAGGCGCAAACCAGCGAAGCCGCGAAGCCTGCCGACAAATCTGCCGATCCGGCCAAGCAGGTCGCTGCACTTTCTCCAGCGGCAATTCCGCGGCCGCCGCAGGACGACGCCGTCAACGCGCCGATCGCGATGTTCTCCCGCCACAATGGCGGCTGGAGCGTGGTATTTTCGATCGCCGATCCGACGCTCGGCATTTCCTGGCGGATGGGAAACAGCGGCGATTTCCGCGAAACCGGATTCCTCGACAGCCTCGATCAACGAACGCGCAAGCGGATGCCCAACCCGTCGGTCGAACTGGCCGCGGACACGCCGGCGGCGACGATCGAGGTACGTTACATCGACGCGTCCGGCAACATGCAGGGACCGTTTCCGATCAAGTTCGATCCGGAGGCTGCGCTGATCCGCGACCAGCGGAAGATCCTCGACATGACCGCGACGAGCTGGCTGTCATATCGCGAATTCAACGGACTGCTGGTCTATTACACCCATCTGGTGTCGTATCGCTGCGCCATTCGCGAGGTGAGAATCGGCATTGACACGTCGGTGCCGGATCAGGTGCTGAAGATGCCGCCCTGCGACATGAAGGATCCCATTGCCATTCCCTACGACGTCAAACCCTATGTGAAGCTCTCGCCTTCGAACAAATTCGTCTCGGTGGAATTGACCTATCGCGACGGCAGCGTGTCGGAGATCAAGAGCTTCCGGCGTTAAATCCTTCGCCGGAATATGCGAAACTCCGGCATAGCTTGTTAGGCGTGGCCGATGCCCCGAACCATTCAGACCCATTGTTGCATCGTCGGAGGCGGCCCGGCCGGCATGATGCTGGGTTATCTGTTGGGCCGCGCCGGCATCGAAACGCTGGTGCTGGAAAAGCATGCCGATTTCTTTCGGGACTTTCGTGGCGACACCGTCCACCCCTCGACCTTGCAGGTCATGGATGAACTGGGGCTGATCGACGGCTTTCTGAAAGTGCCGCATCAGCAGTTGCAGAAGATGGACGGCAAGTTCGGCGACCAATCCATCCGCGTAGCCGATCTTGGCCGCCTGCACGTCAAATACCCCTTCATCGCGATGATGCCGCAATGGGATTTCCTCAATTTTCTGCGCGAGAGCGGCAAGCGGTTTGCGTCGCTTCAGGTGATGATGAACGCCAGCGCCACCGACCTGATCTGGTCCGGCGATCGTGTCGTCGGAGTCCATGCCGATACGCCGGAAGGGCCGGTCGAGATTCGCGCGGGCCTTACCGTCGGATGTGACGGACGACACTCGGTAGTGCGCGAGCGTGCGCGGCTTGACGTGGAAGAAATCGGCGCGCCGATGGACGTGCTGTGGTTTCGCGCCGGCCGGCGGCCGAATGAAACCGAAAACCTATTTGCGCGCATTCAGACCGGCAAGATGCTCGTGACCTTCGATCGCGGCGACTACTGGCAGTGCGCCTATGTGATCGCCAAGGGCCAGTTCGATGCCGTGAAGGCGAGGGGGCTTGATGCCTTTCGCAGCGACATCGCCGGCATGGCGCCGGTTCTCGATGCCGGCATGTCGGATGTGAAGACGTGGGACGACGTCAAATTGCTGACAGTTGCAATCAACCGCCTGAAGCGATGGACCCGGCCGGGACTGCTGTGCATCGGCGATGCCGCGCATGCGATGTCGCCGATCGGCGGTGTCGGCGTCAACCTCGCGATTCAGGACGCAGTCGCAACCGCCAACCTGCTGGCGGCGAAACTCGTGGCGCTGAAAGACAGCCGCGGCTGCCCTTCCGAACAAGAACTCGATGCCGTGCGGGAACGGCGCACTTTTCCGGTGCGGATGACGCAGGCCATGCAGGTGGCGGTTCAGAACAATCTCATCAGCCGCGTCATCAAGCCCGGCGATGAGCCGCTTCGGGTCCCGATGTTCCTGCGCATCGTCAGCTCTGTGCCGTGGCTACAGGCGCTGGCCGGCCGCCTGATGGCGGTCGGGGTGCGTCCCGAACACGTGCATTCGCCGGCCGCGTAGGCGTCCTTCAGACCGGATTGGATTGAAGCAGACGGGCCTGAAGGTTTTCGGTTTGACGCGTTTTCTTCACGCGAACCGGTACCCACCCCCGGATCAAGTCCGAGGGCATGCTTCGCTCGAAAACGCTCTGCTTAACCCATGATTGAGTAGCCGCCATCGACCGGGATCGCCGTGCCGGTGACGAAGTCCGACGCGCCTGACGCAAGGAATGTCGCGATCCCGGCAAAATCGTCGGCGACGCCCCAGCGCGCCGCCGGCGTGCGCGCCAGGACCTTGTCATGGAGGCCTTCGATCTGTTCGCGCGCGCGTTTGGTCAGCTCGGTGTCGATCCATCCCGGCAGCACCGCGTTGACCTGGATGTTGTCCGTGGCCCAGGCCACCGCGCAGGAGCGGGTGAACTGCACGATGCCGCCTTTGCTCGCCGCATAGGCGGGCGCGAAGCTCGCGCCGAAGATCGACATCATCGAACCGATGTTGATGATCTTGCCGCCCCCGGCAGCCTTCATCGCCGCATGAACCGCGCGCGAGCACAGGAATGCGCTCGTGAGATTGGTCGAGATCACGCTGTCCCACTCCTTGGGATCAAGCGATTCCGGCGGCTTGCGGATGTTGATGCCGGCATTGTTGACGAGAATATCGATCCGGCCGAGCTCGCCGCGAACGCGCATCACCATGGCGTCGACCGCCGCCTCGTCGGTGACATCGGCCGCAACCGCAAGGGCCTTTGGACCGGCTTTTACGAGGACAGCGACCGCATCGGCTGATTTGGCTTCGTTACGGCCGACGATAGCGATGGCCGCACCCGCGGCCGCCAGCCCGCGCGCCATGCCAAGGCCGATGCCGCCATTGCCGCCGGTAACGATCGCGACCTTGCCGTTGAGGTCAAACAGTCCTGCCGTCATATGGATGCTCCTGCTGGCACTCTTTGTTCTGAGTCTAACGCTTGCTCTGCCAGATCAGCACCAGGCCAAGGCCGGATAGCGCCGCACCGTAGCCCGCCCATTGGATTTGCCGGATCATGAAGCTCGACGCGGGCCAGGTGATCATACCGGTGCCCTGTCCGATCCACAGGACGCCGATGGCCAGCGCGATGAGGCCGAGCACAAGCAGCAAGTTACGCATGGGGTTTCCTCTGGCGGCGTTCTTTTTAGGGTTGTTATGGCCCGGCGGCATTTAAAGACGGCCAGCCGCATCGTCACAATGGGCTTTGGCATCAAGATGCAAAAAAGCCCCGGACGATGCCGGGGCTTTTGAACGTCGATTTTAGAGGCGATCAGTACTTGGCGACGACCGGGCCACCCCAGTTGAAGCGATAGACCAGCGAGGTCGAGATCGTCTGCACGAGCGGGTGGAAGGTCGTGGAGGTGCCAGTCAGCACACCGGTCCCATAGAAAGATTCGGCCAACGTCGCTTTGTCGTAGTAGGCCGCGCGATATTCGGTCTTCATGAACCAGCCCGGCGCCGTGATGCCGAAGATGTTCAGGTTGTTCTCGACGCCGCCGCCGACGAACCAGCCACCCTTGTTGAACGAAGCCGTCGAGACGGCATTCGCAGCGGTGAGCGGCACGCCGCTGACCGGACCAAGTGAAGCGCCCGACCAATAAGACTGCGTGTAACCGGCATTGACGTAAGAGTAGACGTTCGGAGCGACGAGGTAGCCAATCCGGCCACCGACCGCCCAGGTATCACGAAGCTTTTCGGTACCGGTCAAGTTGAGCGCGGCATCGTTGAGCGAGCCACGGAGGCTACCGAACTGACCGTCAGCGAAGATACCGGCGACCCACGAGTGGTTGAACTGCCAGTCGTAGCCGGCACCGACCGTGCCGAACCAGCCGTCGCCACCGGTACGCTGGGTGATGGTGTTTGCGTTGCCAGCCGCGTTCACGCTGAGGCTGTCTGCATCCCAGACGCCGCCGCCGGCGCCGCCGAAGATGTAGAAGCCGGTCCAGTTGTACACGGGCTCGGGCATCACGGGAGCCTTGGTGTAGGTGCGCGCGGGAAGGTCGGCCGCGAAAGCCGATCCAGTGAACGCCGCAACCGCGGTCAAAGCCAACACCAACTTCTTCATTTTTCAGTCCCTCAAAGCTAAGCGCCGCCGTCGACGCGTCTCGATTCTGCCCCCATTTATAAACGTTTCCGTCCAAAAAGCTGTGGCCGGCGAGGCACACCTGGCCGAAAACGACAAAATCCACCGGCGTCTCGAGGGTAAAAAATCCTTAAAAATCAGCGGGAAAGGGGAGGATTTTACCTCCCGGCCCGGTTCCGGCGGTAGGACGCCAGAGAATCGCGTTCTCAGACGTCCAAAAGCTCCTCGCTGGCGAATTCGGCCTTGTCGGAGATGAAGGCAAAACGTGCCTCCGCCTTGGTGCCCATGAGCCGCTCCACCGAATCGGCGGTGCCTTCGCGGTCGTCGGCCAGAAGCACCACCCTCAGCAGGGTGCGCTTCGACGGGTCCATGGTGGTTTCCTTGAGCTGCGCCGGCATCATCTCGCCGAGGCCTTTGAAGCGGCTGACGTCGACCTTGGCGTTGGCGTTGAACTCGCTCTTGAGCAGGGCGTCGCGGTGCGCTTCGTCGCGGGCATAGAACGTCTTGCTGCCATGGCTCAGGCGAAACAGCGGCGGGACTGCGAGGTACAAGTGACCCTCGTCGATCAGCCGCGGCATCTGCCGGTAGAAGAACGTGATCAGCAGCGAGGCGATATGAGCGCCGTCGACGTCGGCGTCGGTCATGATGATGATGCGCGAATAGCGCAGATCCTCTTCGCGATAATGCGCGCCGGTGCCGGACCCGATCGCCTGGATCAGGTCAGCGAGTTGCGCGTTGGCCACCAGCTTGTCCTTGGTGGCCGAGGCGACATTGAGGATCTTGCCGCGAAGCGGGAGAATCGCCTGCGTCTTGCGGTCGCGCGCCTGCTTGGCGCTGCCGCCGGCCGAGTCGCCCTCGACGATGAACAGTTCGGAGCCGTCTGCCGCCGTGTCGGTGCAGTCAGCGAGCTTGCCCGGCAAGCGCAGCTTCTTTACCGCCGTCTTGCGTGAAATCTCTTTCTCGGCGCGGCGGCGCAGCCGCTCCTCGGCACGCTCGACGACGAAATCCAAGAGCTTGTTGGCCTGCACCGGATTGCCGGAGAGCCAATGGTCGAACGGGTCCTTGATCGCCTGTTCGACGATGCGCTGGGCTTCGGCGGTAGCGAGACGATCCTTGGTCTGGCCCTGAAACTCCGGCTCGCGAACGAACACCGACAACATCACGGCTGCACCGACCATCACGTCTTCCGAGGTGATGGAGGCTGCGCGCTTGCCCTGGCCGACGCGCTCGGCGTGATCCTTCAAGCCGCGCAGCAACGCGCTGCGCATGCCGGATTCATGCGTGCCGCCATCCTGCGTCGGGATCGTGTTGCAGTAGGAGGAGAGAAAGCCGTCGGCATCCGCGGTCCAGGCCACTGCCCATTCGCAGGCGCCCTGCGCGCCGGTACGGCCCGATTTGCCGGAGAAAATATCCGGATGCACCAGCGTGTCGGCGTGGATTGCGGCGGCGAGATAATCCTTCAAGCCGCCGGGAAAGTGAAAGCTGTCCTCGGCAGGCACATCCTCGACGCCCTTGAGCAGCGAAGGATCGCAGCGCCAGCGAATTTCGACGCCGCCGAACAGATAGGCTTTCGAGCGCGCCATCTTGAACAGCCGCTGCGGCTTGAACATCGCCTTGGCGCCGAAAATCTCGGTGTCCGGCTTGAATCGGGTTCTGGTGCCGCGACGGTTATTGATCTTGCCGAGATCCTCGAGCTTGCCTTTCGGGTGGCCGCGTTCGAACACCATTCGATAGAGTTTCTGGCTGCGCGCGACCTCGACTTCGAGCCGCGACGACAGCGCGTTGACGACGGAAATGCCGACACCGTGCAGACCGCCGGATGTCTCGTAAACTTTCGAGTCGAATTTGCCGCCGGCATGCAGAGTGCACATGATGATTTCGAGGGCGGACTTTTTCGGAAATTTCGGATGCGGATCGACGGGAATGCCGCGGCCATTGTCGGTGACGGTCAAATATCCGTCGGCTTCGAGTTCGACTTCGATGAACGTTGCGTGGCCCGCGAGCGCCTCGTCCATCGAGTTGTCGATCACTTCCGCGAACAGATGATGGAGCGCCTTCTCGTCGGTGCCACCGATATACATGCCTGGCCGGCGGCGGACCGGCTCGAGCCCCTCGAGCACCTCGATGTCGCGCGCGGTGTAGCCGGCCTCGGCATTATTCGGACGCGACGCCGCCTTGGCGGCCGGACGGGCTTTCGGCGTGGCCTCGAAGAGGTCGTCGGATGGCTTGGCTTTAGCGTTTGATTTCAGTGGCTTGGGCATAGCTCTTCAGGTGATGCGAAGGGGTGGCGCGACGAATCGCTTTCGACGACTATGCCACGGATGAGCTCTAAAAGTGACGGCCGTAAGGGGGCCGTCCGGGCCGCCTCTAAGCGCGCGAGGTACGGAAAACGATCAGCGCAAAGAGCGCCGTCGCAGTCAGCACGACCAAAGAGCCGATGATCGGCAGGACGATGAAGGCCTCGCCTTTGGCAATGACGACGGCCACGCCGACGGGAAACAGGATGGCGCCTGCGATGTGCAACCAGCCCTGCCACCTCGCCAGTGCGCTTTGACCGGCGGCCGGAACCAACCGATAGTAAAGCCCGAACGCGAACAAGAGAACGCCGCCGACCAGGTTGAGATGCGCATGCGCGGGAGCCAGCGAAAAGCTTTGCCGAATGCCCATTTCGATTCCCCAGATCATGCCGACCACCAGAAGCACGGTCGCGGTGCGAA
The DNA here is from genome assembly GCF_900142985.1 of Bradyrhizobium erythrophlei. Classification (NCBI taxonomy): domain Bacteria; kingdom Pseudomonadati; phylum Pseudomonadota; class Alphaproteobacteria; order Hyphomicrobiales; family Nitrobacteraceae; genus Bradyrhizobium; species Bradyrhizobium erythrophlei. The sequence goes on along the minus strand of NZ_LT670849.1, from coordinate 7,177,011 downwards.
TCATCAACGAGCCAATCATGTGCTGCGTCCTCATATTAACTTTTTTGGTAATCGGGAATCGGCGGAAGTGCCGTGCCCTGCGCAGCCATTGTGACTTGATGTTCCCGATTGAGCCAGCTTAAACAGATCGATTGCCGGGAAAGGCCTTTTGGGATGGAAGAATATACCCGCGCGCTGGCTGATTTCGTGCGCGATCATCAGGCGTGGGCCGCACCGATCGTCTTGCTGCTGGCATTCGGCGAATCGCTTGCGTTCATTTCACTGCTCATCCCGGCTTGGGGAGCACTGGTGGCCATTGGCGCCCTGATAGGTGTCAGCGGCATCAGTTTCTGGCCGCTCTGCGTTGCCGGCGGAATTGGCGCTGCACTCGGCGACTGGGTCTCCTACTGGTTCGGCTACAAGTACAAAGAACAGGTCGCGCAGATGTGGCCGCTGTCGCGCTATCCCGAAATATTGCCGCGCGGCGAGGCCTTCGTGAAATCCTGGGGCGTGCCGAGCATTTTCATCGGGCGGTTTTTCGGACCCCTTCGTGCCTCGGTGCCGCTCGCGGCCGGGATTTTCGAAATGCCATACTGGCAATTCCAGATCGCCAATTTCGTGTCGGCGTTTGTCTGGTCCGGGGCGCTGCTCGTGTTCGGCGACGTAATTGCCGTGATCGCCGAATGGCTGTGGCGGGTGGTTTGAGCAGGATTTGCGTTCAAAACCTTGACGGCGGGCGGCGCCGGCCTTATAGCGGCGCACCATGATCAACGCCGTGACCCATTTTGTCGCCCGTCGCCGCCGCCGCATTTCAGCGGTTAGGGCGGTTGTTCGCGTTTAGATCATCGCCTTTGCCGCCGGATCCGATCCGCGGCATTCTCTCCTGTCAGCGCATCTGATCCCGGCGGCCTCACTCAAGGGTTCAGCCACGCAGGAGTTTGAGATGTATACGCCCCCGATGTTCAAGCAGGATCGCGCCGCAAGCCTCGCGTTTGCGCAAGAGCGCGGATTCGGCACCATCTGCGCCTGGAATGGCGCGCGGCCGGTTGCCTCGCTCTTGCCGTTCTATTTGAACCATGCCGGGGACGGTACGCCTCAGGCCCTGTTTCACGTCGCTCGCCACAATCCGCTGCTGAAGTTCGCGGACGGCGCGACCCCCTGGCTACTCGCGGTCAACGGTCCAGATGCCTATGTATCGGCCGACTGGTACGTCTCGCCGGACCAGGTGCCGACCTGGCTCTATCAGTCGGTCCATCTGACCGGGACGGTACGGGTCCTGTCGGACGACGAGCTCGCGGTTCAAATCGACACGCTTAGTGCGAAGTTCGAGAACTGGCTGTTGCCGAAAAAGCCGTGGACGTCGGCGAAGATGACGCCGGCGCGGCTGGAGGTGATGAAGAAGGCGATTGTCGGACTGGTCATGACGGTGGAAGAAGTGGAAGGCAGCTTCAAGCTCAACCAGCACAAGTCCGAAGCCGATTACGCGGCCGTGGCGGGTGCGCTGGAACAGCGCCCCGACACAGGTTCGCAACAGATTGCTGATTTGATGCGCAAAGCAAGACCAGAGGCCTTCGCCGGCGAAACAGACGAGCTCGAAAGGAACGTGCCATGAGCGTTTCCGACACCAAAGAAAGCCAGACCGCCGGTGCGGCCACGAAGTCGGCCGTGTTCGTTGATGGCGCATCGGGAACGACCGGCCTTGGCATCAACGAGCGGCTGCGGTTGCAGAACGACGTCGTGGTGAAGGCAATCGCGGAAGACAAGCGCAAGGACGCCTCCGCCAAGCGCGCGCTGATGGAAGAGGTCGACCTCGTGATTCTCTGCCTGCCGGATGCGGCAGCGAAAGAGACCGTGGCGCTGATCGACGGCATGGGCGCGGCTGCGCCGAAGATTCTCGATGCGTCGACCGCTTTTCGCGTCGCGCCGGACTGGGCTTACGGCTTTCCTGAACTCGCTGCCGACCAGGCCGACAAGATTCGAAACGTCAAGAAAGTTGCCAATCCCGGCTGCTACCCGACCGGCGGCATCGCGCTGTTGCGGCCGCTCGTCGATGCCGGACTGATGCCTCCGGACTATCCTGTCACCGTGAACGCGGTGAGCGGCTATTCCGGTGGCGGCAAATCGATGATCGCTAGCTTTGAGGATGGCAGCGCGCCGTCCTTCGAGCTCTACGGGCTCGGCTTCGAGCACAAGCATTTGCCGGAGATGCAGCTTTATTCGAAGCTCACGCATCGGCCGATCTTTGTGCCGTCGGTCGGCAATTTCCGGCAGGGCATGCTGGTCTCGGTGCCGCTGCAGCTCGATGCACTGCCGGGAAAAGTCGGCGGCGCAGAGCTGCACGCAGCGTTGAGCCAGCGTTATGCCGGCAGCCGCTACGTTTCGGTGCTTCCGCTCGACAACGAAGCCGCCAGGAGCGGCAAGTTGGAGCCCGAAGCCCTTAACGATACCAATAAGCTCGAGCTCTACGTCTTTGCCAGCGACAAGCATCGCCAGGCCGTCCTGGTTGCGCGCCTCGACAATCTCGGCAAGGGTGCCTCGGGAGCCGCCGTCCAGAACATGCGGCTGATGCTGGGCCTTTCCGATAGCTGAGGCGGCAGGCGCCGCAAGCCCAACCGGCATAATCCGAAATCCACCGAACGGTGGGCGCACACGCGCTCGCTGCTCGGCACGACGCTGCCTCCCGGCGGGCGGCAGGCATTCGTGAACGCAAATCAAGACCAAAGGGAACGAGCCGTGAGTATCAAGAGGAAGGTCGCAGTCCTGGGCGCGTCCGGCTACACCGGCTCGGACGCCATACGGTTGCTTGCGCGGCATCCGAATGTCGAAATATCCGCGGTCACCGCCAATAGTCACGCTGGCAAGCCGATGAACGAGGTGTTTCCGCATTTCTTCGTGCTCGACCTGCCGACACTGGTGGAATGGGAGAAGGTCGACTGGACCAGGCTCGATGCGGTCGTCTGCGGCCTGCCGCACGGCACGACGCAGGACGTCATCGCCGCGGTGCTGAAAGCCAATCCCGGCATCAAGATCCTCGACATGTCGGCGGATTTTCGCCTCCGCGACAACGCGGCCTATGCGCAATGGTACGGCCACGAGCATCGCGCACCGCATCTGCAGCAAGAGGCCGTCTACGGGCTGACCGAATTCTATCGTGAGACAATCGCCGCAGCGCGCCTCGTGGCCTGTCCGGGCTGCTATCCGACCGCGGCCTTGCTCGCGCTGATGCCGCTGGTCAAGGCTCGACTGATCGACGCAGGCGATATCGTCATCGATGCCAAGTCGGGCATGACGGGAGCGGGGCGCGGGTTGAAGCAGAACACGCTGTTCAGCGAGTCGGGCGAGGGCTTGTCGCCTTACGCCGTCGGCACGCACCGGCATGCAGCGGAGATCGAGCAGGAGCTTGGTGTCGCCGCGGGCGCCCCCATCACGGTGAACTTCACGCCGCATCTGATTCCGATGGCGCGGGGCGAGCTCTGCACCTGCTACGTCAGGCTCAGCGGGGCCACGGTGGACGATCTGCGCGCAACGTTGGAGCGGGCCTATCGGGATGAGATATTCGTGCATATCGCGAAAGAGGGCGTGATACCGCAGACCCTGAATGTGCGTGGCTCGAACTATGTTCAGATCGGCGTGTTTCCTGATCGCATCAACGGCCGCGCCATTGTCATTGCAACGCTCGACAATCTGGTGAAAGGTTCGGCGGGGCAAGCGATCCAGAACATGAACCTGATGTTCGGTTGGCCCGAGGCGACAGGGCTTGAGCAGATCGCGCTGTTTCCATAATGAGGCCGACCGTGGACGATGAGACGTTGCAATTCTACCGAAGCAACGCCAGAGCCTATGCCGATTGGGCGAAAGCGCCGTCGACGCGGCTAATCGGCTTTCTCGGATTGTTACCTGCGGGTGCTTCCATTCTCGAACTTGGTTGCGGCGCCGGCAGTCATGCCGCCGAAATGCTGGCACGCGGCTTTGCCCTGCGCGCCACCGACGGCTCGCCCGAAATGGCCGAGATCGCCTCGCGACGGCTCCATCATCCCGTCGCGACCATGCGCTTCGACGAATTGGAAGAAAGTGAAGTGTTCGATGGCGTCTGGGCCAGCGCCTGTCTGTTGCATGTGCCGAAAGAAGAGCTCGCCGGAATTCTCGCGCGCATTCACCGCGCGCTGAAAGCCGGCGGCGTGTTCTATGCGAGCTACAAGGCGGGCGAGGGCGACGGGCGGGATTCGCTCGGCCGATATTACAACTATGTCTCAGCGGACTGGCTTCTCGCGACCTACGCCGCGGCCGGGCCCTGGCAAACGATCAGCTTCGATACAAGCGAGATCAAGAGTTTTGACGGGACGCCAGACACTCTGTTGCATCTCGTCATGCGCAAAGATTGAAGTCAGGCGAGCGCGTTGGCGGCGCCGCGGCCTCGCGCATTTAGACGATCTTGAAGATCGCGAGCGCCAACACAACCTGCGCAAAGAAGCCGATGGTGAACGCCAGCGTACGGAACACCGGCAGGCCGAGCGTATAGACGATGAGATGCGCGACGCGCGCCCAGAAGTAGACCGCAGCGGCATAGACCGTCCATTTGGTCGAATAGTCGAGTTCGCTGAGGATCAGAATCAGCGGCGCAAAAACGATGAGGTTTTCGACCGCGTTGTCATGCGCGAACATCAGCCGCGTCGCCCATTCCGCATGCGGCTTGTCGTTGCGCGACGGATTGGCCATCGAGCCGACCAGGCCCCGAACCATGATGCGATTGAGGGTGTAGGGGACCCACAAAAATCCGGTCAGAATGACCGTCAAGGTCAGCCAGAACAGTTCAGCCGTCATCAGTCCAGGCGTCATGGTTTCCCCCTGCCAGATTTAAAACGTGAATTCCCTTCGGGATCGCAGTCTATACATCAGGCGATGACATTACGCCATGCGAGCGCGAGACGTTACGGCTTTATGCACGTACTCGCACGTAGCTGCCGGGTGCGTCCTCGATCGGTGGCAATGCGGCCGCGCCGGCTTCGCGGGCCGTAACCTGCTCGGGGTCGATCGTCTCCAGCCATTGCCGCCAGTCCGGCCACCAGGAGCCCTTGTGTTCCTGGGCGTTCTTGATCCAGTCGGCCAGCGTCACGTCCTTGATATTGTCGTTGGTCCAGTACTGGTATTTTCCGGAGCTGGGCGGATTGACCACGCCTGCGATGTGTCCCGAGCCGGACAGCACATATTTCACGGGGCCACCGAAGAATTGCGAGCCGTAAAGCACGGAATCGGCGGGCGCGATGTGGTCCTCGCGGGTGGCGAGGTTGTAGATGGGAACCTTGACCTTCGACAGATCGAGCAGGGTGTTGTCGAGCACCATGCTGCCCGACGAGAGCCGGTTTTCCAGGTAGCAATTGCGCAAATAATAGGAATGGTTTGCGGCCGGCATCCGCGTCGCGTCGGAATTCCAGTGCAACAGATCGAACGACGACGGCGCCTTTCCCTTCAGGTAATTGCTCACGACATAGGACCAGATCAGGTCGTTCGATCGCAGCATGTTGAACGCCATCGCCATCTTGGCGCCTTCGAGCACGCCTGAGGCCCTCATGTCGCGTTCGATGGCCGAGATCTGATCTTCGTCGACAAACACCAGGAGATCGCCGGCATGGGTGAAGTCGACCTGGGCCGCCAGGAACGTCGCCGACGTCACGCGGACGCGGCGTTTTTCCGCGAGCCAGGCCAGCGTCGTCGCGAGCAACGTGCCGCCGACGCAATAGCCCATGGTGTGGACTTTCATTTCGCCGGTGACGCGTTCGATCGCGTCCATCGCCGCCAGCGGACCTTCCTTCATGTAATCTTCCCAGGTCTTGGCTCCGAGACTCTTGTCCGGATTGACCCAGGAGATCACGAACACGGTGATGCCCTGATCGACGCACCACTTGACGAAGGATTTCTCCGGCTTGAGATCGAGAATGTAGAACTTGTTGATCCAGGGCGGCACGATCAGAAGCGGCGTCCGCAGCACGCTTTCGGTCGTCGGCGAATACTGGATCAGTTGCATCAAGTCGTTCTGATAGATCACCTTGCCCGGCGTGGTCGCCATGTTGACGCCGACTTGCAGGTTGGACGGGTCGGACTGGCGGATGCGAAGCGTGCCATGCCCGGCTTCGATGTCTTCCGCCAGCATTTTCATGCCGCGCACCAGATTGTCGCCATTCGAGGTCACCGTCTCGCGCAGCACCTCCGGGTTGGTCAAAACGAAATTGGTGGGAGCGATCGCGTTGGTGATCTGCTGGACGTAGAACGCGGCCTTCTTTCGGGTATGTGGATCCAGTCCTTCCGCATCGCGGACGAGGTCGTTGGCCCACTGCGTCGTCAGCAGATAGAGCTGAAGGACGAAATCGTAAAACTGGTTCGATTTCCACTCGGGATCGGCAAAGCGCTTGTCGCGCGGCGCGGGCGAAATCACGGAGGCGGTTTCTTGACCGGCGAGGCGCCGCACCGAGCTGCCCCAGAGGTCAAGATAGGCCTTGCCGATCTTGGTCTGAATGTCGTTGGCGCGATCGGGATCCGACAGCCAATACTCTGCGACGGAGCTCAAGGTCTTGACGAGTTCGGTAAGTTCGTTCGGCGGCTTGTCCTGTACCTCGCCATTGGCGGCCGGCTTGAGGTAGGCCGCAAGCGCCTGTCCACCGCTCTCCATCGCCTTGGCGATGTTCATCGCGAACGCTTCGGCGTTGAATTTCGGTGCGGTCGGGGCTTGTGTCGTCACATCAGTCATGGCGCAACACTACAGCTTCGTTTCAAATTCGTCATCGCGCAGATCGACGCTAGTTGAATGAACGATCCGCTCTCGAAAAGTTGCTGTTGCACTGCGATATTTTCGCCCGGCTCGGTCTTATTCAGGCCCCAGACGCCCGTTTTCTTGGTTGGCCTTTAAGGGTTTCGGGGCAACAATGGTTGATGGCCGGATACCCTTTGGTCGAAATTGTGTCAGTGTGTGTCATGGCCTGGGTGGGCGCGGGGACGATGATGCCGGAGAATCGGTCAGGCGGAGCATTGGCCGGGGCAGCGCTGCTGCTTGCGGCGCTGGCTCTGGGCGGCTGCTCCACGTCGATCTCGGAGATTCCGATCGGCAGCGCCGCGTCCGACACGCGGCCCAAAGATACCGGCACCTATCTGCCCGTTAACGATACGCCGCCCGCGCGCGACGAGGCCGCGATGGATCCGGCCGAGCGCGCCAAGGTCCAGAAGGAATTGATCGCGGCGCGGGAACGTCAGGCCTCGGCCGGTGCCGGCAAGGATCAGGCCCAGTCCAAGGACCAAAACCAGGTCCAGGCCGGGAAATAATCTCGCTGCTAATGGTCCACTAGCGGACTGCGCTTGGCGTGCTAGAATTATCCTGCTGAACCCCGCCGGTTTGTGCGAGCGCTAAATCATTTCAGCCTGAAATCTCACTAACTATCTGATTTTGTGATGATTATGGGCGAAAGCGAAAGTGCCTGCGGGGGTACGTCGGCGAATCTGTCCCTCAAAATCTGCGTTGATCGAGGGTTGCCGGAGCTGAAGGGTCCCATGGAAGAGTTTTACCGCATTCGCCGTCTGCCGCCTTACGTGTTCGAGCAGGTCAACCGGGCCAAGGCGGCCGCGCGCAATGCCGGTGCCGATATCATCGATCTCGGCATGGGAAATCCGGACCTGCCGACGCCTCAGCACGTCCTGGACAAGCTGAAGGAGACGCTGGGCAAGCCGCGCACCGATCGTTACTCGGCATCGCGCGGCATTCCCGGGCTTCGGCGCGCGCAGGCCGCCTATTACGATCGGCGTTTCGGCGTGAAGCTCAATCCGGAGACCCAGATCGTCGCCACGCTGGGCTCGAAGGAGGGCTTTGCCAACGTCGCCCAGGCGATCACCGCACCGGGCGATGTGGTGCTGTGTCCGAACCCGAGCTACCCGATCCATGCCTTCGGCTTCCTGATGGCGGGTGGCGTGATTCGGTCGGTCCCCTCGGAACCGACGCCGCAGTTTTTCGAAGCCTGCGAGCGGGCGATCACCCATTCAATCCCCAAGCCGCTCGCTTTGGTTGTCTGCTATCCCTCCAATCCGACCGCCTACGTCGCGAGCCTCGATTTCTACCGGGACCTCGTCGCCTTCGCCAAAAAGCACGACATCTTCGTTCTGTCCGACCTCGCTTACGCCGAGGTCTATTTCGACGACAAGAACCCGCCGCCGTCGGTGTTGCAGGTGCCGGGCGCGATCGATGTCACGGTCGAGTTCACCTCGATGTCGAAGACATTTTCGATGGCGGGCTGGCGCATGGGATTCGCGGTCGGCAACGAGCGCATCATCGCAGCGCTGGCGCGGGTCAAATCCTATCTCGACTACGGCGCCTTTACGCCGATCCAGGTGGCTGCCACTGCGGCCCTCAACGGCCCGGAGGATTGCATCCGCGAGATGCGCGACACCTATCGCAAGCGCCGGGATGCTCTGGTGGAGTCGTTTGGCCGGGCAGGCTGGGAGATTCCGCCGCCCGAGGCCTCGATGTTTGCCTGGGTGCCGTTGCCGGAAGCGTTCCGCAGCCTCGGCAGCATGCAGTTCGCGACGTTACTGGTCGAGAAATCAGGCGTGGTCGTCTCGCCGGGCGTCGGTTTCGGCGAGCACGGCGACGGCTACGTGCGCATCGCCATGGTGGAAAACGAGCAACGCATCCGGCAGGCCGCCCGCGGCGTGCGCCGCTTCCTTGAAAGCGGCATCGAAACGTTGCACAACGTGGTTCCTCTCGCCAACCGGCGCTAGGCATGATCCCGAAAAGTGGACTTCCGGTTTTCGGACCAGATCATGCCTAAGAAATTTCTCCTGTAGGTCTTTCGAAGTTATGGTCGCACCCCTGAAAGTGGGTATCGCGGGCCTCGGCACCGTCGGTGCCGAAGTGGTCCGCCTGATCGAGCAGCAGAGCCGGACGCTGTCGTCGCGCTGCGGCCGCCCGGTGCGCGTGGTCGCGGTGACCGCGCGTTCGAAAGCCAAGAAGCGCGGGCTCGACCTGCAAGGCATCGACTGGTCGAAGAACCCGCTTGAGCTTGCGAGCGATCCCAGGATCGATTGCTTCGTCGAGCTGATGGGCGGCGCGGGCGAGCCAGCGTTGTCCGCGATCGATACCGCGCTCAAGGCCGGCAAGTCCGTCGTGACCGCCAACAAGGCGCTGATCGCCAAACACGGCCTCAAGCTGGCGAAGGCCGCGGAACAATTCGGCGGCGCCCTGAATTTCGAGGCCGCGGTCGGTGCGGCAATCCCGATCGTCAAGACGCTGCGCGAGGGGCTCGCCGGAACCTCGGTCAATCGCGTCTATGGAATTCTCAACGGCACCTGCAATTACATCCTGACGCGGATGGAGCAGGAGGGACTGTCTTTCGCGGAATGTCTGAAGGATGCGCAGCGGCTCGGTTATGCCGAAGCCAATCCGTCGTTCGACGTCGACGGCCATGATACCGCGCAGAAGCTCGCCATTCTGGCGAGTCTGGCTTTCGGTACGAAGGTTTCGCAAAGCGCGGTCTATGTCGAAGGTATCTCGTCGATCGCACCGGAGGATTTGCGCGCCGCTGCCGACCTCGGCTTTCGCGTGAAGCTGCTCGGCGTTGCGGTGCGAACCGCCAAGGGCATCGAGCAGCGCGTGCATCCGACCATGGTTCCAAAAACGTCTTCGATCGCGCAGGTCATGGGTGTCACCAATGCCGTGACCATCGACGGGGAGGGCATTCCGCCGATCACGCTGGTTGGTCCAGGCGCGGGCGGCGCGGCAACGGCCTCCGCCGTCGTTGCCGATATCGCCGACGTCGCGCGCGGCATCCGCGCGCTGCCCTTTGGCCGTCCCGTGGAACGCTTGCGTGCGATTGCGAAGGCGCCGATGGAACGCCATGAGGGCGGCTATTACATCCGCCTGATGGCGCGGGATCTTGCTGGCACCGCCGCCACGATTGCCACGCGGCTGGCCGACCAGAAAATTTCCATCGAATCGATCGTCCAGCGTCATGCCAACGGCGTTGACGTCGTACAGACGGCGGGGAAAGCTGCGCCGGTGCCGGTGATCCTGATCACCTACGCCACCAGCGAGGACGCCGTCCACCGCGCGCTTGACGCCGTGCAGCGCGACAAGGTGATCAGCGGACGTCCGCAGGTGATCCGGATCGAAAAGAATTGAGATGCGGGAACCTGCGCCGCGAAAAAAGATGATAGGCGGGCCTCAAAGCCTGCGATTTAAGTCCTGAGAGGAGCTCGCCGATGTCGACCCATATTTCCGTTCCGCCCCAGCTGCTGCTCGAGCGCATCCTGACGCTCGAACTCGTGCGGGTAACGGAACGCGCGGCGGTTTCGGCGGCACGCCTGCGCGGCCACGGCAACGAGAAGGCGGCCGACCAGGCGGCGGTGGACGCCATGCGCCGCGAGCTCAACAAGCTGCCGATCGAAGGCACGGTCGTGATCGGCGAGGGCGAGCGCGATGAGGCGCCGATGCTGTTCATCGGCGAGTCGGTCGGGCTCAAGGCCGGACCGAAGGTCGATATCGCCGTCGACCCGCTTGAGGGCACCACGTTGTGCGCCAAGAACATGCCGGGCGCGATCGCGACCATGGCGATGGCGGACGGCGGTACGTTGCTTCACGCACCCGACGTCTACATGCAGAAGCTCGCGATCGGACCCGGTTATGCCAAAGGCGTCGTCGAGCTCGATGCGCCGCCGGCCGACAACGTCTGCCGGCTCGCCAAGGCCAAGGGCGTCGACCCTTCCGCCATTACGGTTCTGGTGCTGGATCGACCGCGTCATGCCGACATCATCAACAGCGTCCGCTCCACCGGGGCTGCGGTGCGTCTGATCACCGACGGTGACGTGGCGGGCGTCATTCACTGCGCCGATCCGGAAGATACCGGCGTCGACATGTATATGGGCACCGGCGGTGCGCCCGAGGGCGTGCTGGCGGCCGTGGCGTTGCGTTGTATCGGCGGCCAGATGCAATGCCGGCTCATCCTCGACAGCGAAGAGAAGCGCGAGCGCGCGCGCAAGATGGGCGTGACCGATCCGAAGATGATCTACGGCATCGAGGACATGGCCAAGGGCGACTGCCTGTTTGCGGCAACCGGCGTCACCGACGGCTCGCTGCTGTCAGGCGTCAAATTCCGCGGCGATGTGATCCAGACCGAAACGGTGGTCATGCGTTCGGTGACCGGTACCGTGCGCTACATCAAGGCCGAGCACCGCCAGCTCGACAAATTTCATCTCGACTAGCGCTCCGTCATTCCGGAAGCCGCGCCAGCGGCTGTCCGGAATCCATGGTGCGACATGAATACTCGGAGAAATGGATTCCGGTTTCGCCCTGCGGGCGCCCCGGAATGACAGAGTGAGGCGACCATGTCCGATCTTTCGCAAGTCAAAGCGCTGATATTCGACGTCTTCGGCACGGTGGTGGATTGGCGTACCAGCCTGATCAACGACTTCACCGCCTGGGGCAAGAAGCGAGGCATCGACGGGGACTGGACCGCACTGGTCGACGGCTGGCGCGCGGTCTATGCGGCCTCGATGGATGACGTGCGAAAGCACCCGGAGCGGGGCTACGTCATTCTCGACGTGCTGCACCGACGCTCGCTGGAGAAACTGGTCGAGCAGCTCGGGATCACCGGACTTGATGACGCCGACCTGCACCACCTCACGATGGGCTGGCACCGGCTCTATCCATGGCCCGACAGCGTTGGCGGGCTGACGCGGCTGAAAACCAGATACATCCTCAGCCCGTTGTCGAACGGCAATGTCGCGCTGTTGACGGAGATGGCGAAGTTCGCGGGCCTGCCGTGGGACCTGATCATGTCGGCCGAACTGTTCGAGCACTACAAGCCCGATCCCGAGACCTATCTCGGCGCCGCGCGCCTTTTGTGCCTGCCGCCCGAGCAGGTGATGATGGTGGCGGCGCACAATCACGACCTCAAGGCCGCCCAAAATCTGGGCCTGAAAACCGCCTTCGTTGCCCGCCCGACCGAATACGGGCCGTTGCAGAAATACGATCTCGAGGCCAAAGGCGACTGGGACATCGTCGCCAAGGATTTCGGCGAACTGGCCGGCCGGATGGGATGCTGATTTTGTTTGGGTAACCTGTGCCGTGCAACCCCGATCAGGAAGCACGGACCTCCGCGGGATCGCGGCTATATTTCAATTCGCCGCCAATGTAGGTCGCCTGCACGGCCCGGTCGTCGCCAAGCGTCATCTGGACGAACAGGGCCTCTTCGAAATCCTCGACGAACTGCATCCGGTACTTGATGAGCGGCGTCGATTTCATGTCGAGCACGACAATGTCGCCTTCCATGCCCGGTGCAATACTGCCGATCTTGTCTTCGAGGTACATGGCATGCGCTGTCCCGCGCGTGGCCAGATAATACGCATGACGGGCGGAAAGCGAATAGCCGTTGAGCTGGGCCGCCTTGTAGGCTGAATTGAGGGTGGTCAGCATCGAAAATGAGGTGCCCGCGCCGAGATCGGTGCCTATACCGGTGCGCACTAGTCGATCCTCGCGCAGGGTGCGGGCGATATTGAACGCACCACTGCCGAGAAAGAAATTGGACGTCGGACAGTGGGCGATCGCCGAACCGGTCCGGTGCATCACCTGCAACTCGTCGTCCGTGAGGTGAATGCCGTGGCCGAAAATCGCACGCGGCCGGCATAACGCGTAGTGATCGTAGACGTCGAGATAGCCGTCACGTTCGGGAAACAGCTCTTTAACCCAAGCGATCTCGCTTTTGTTCTCTGAAACATGGGTCTGCAAATAGCAGTCGGGATGTTCCCGGCAGAGGGCTCCTGCGGCTTCCAGTTGTTCGTGCGAGCTGGTTGGCGCAAACCGCGGCGTGATGGCGTACGACAGCCGCCCGCGATTGTGCCACTTCGCGATCAGCGCTTTGGAGTGGTCGTAGCCGCTCTTCGGCGTATCGAGCAGCGCGGCCGGCGCGTTGCGATCCATCAGCACCTTGCCGGCGGCAATGCGCATGCCGAGCCTTTCAGCTTCCTCGAACAGCGCATCGACCGACTGCGGGTATACCGTGCAATAGACGCAGGCGCTGGTGATTCCGTTGCGCAGGTTTTCCCGCAGGAACACCTGCGCGACGGAGCGGGCGAAATCCTTGTCGGAATATTTCAATTCGGTCGGATAGGTATAGTTCGTCAGCCAATCCAGCAGTTGCTCGCCATGGGCAGCTATCATCGGCGTCTGCGGAAAATGCACGTGGCTATCGATGAAGCCGGCCGAGATCAGCGAATCCTTGCTGTAGTTTTTGATCTCGGCATTGGCCGGCAGTCGCGGCAGGACACGCTGGGCCGGACCGAAGTCGGTAATCAGGCCGTTCGCCATCGTAACGATGGCGTCCGGTTCATAGACCGCGGTGCGTTCGAGCCCATGTGTGAAGGGGTTACCCGTGAAGGTCAGGACGGGACCGCGGATGACGGTCGGACGCTGGTGTGTCTCGCGGTTTCTCAATTCGGAAAATCCACTCCGCTAGTGGGCGGCCCGCGAGAGGATATCGTCGATAGCCGAAAGAATCCGCTCCGGAGTTGTCGGCGCATCGAGAACGGGGGAGAGCTTGTAGTCGGCAAGACTGGCGATCGCGTCACGGACCGCAAGCCATACAGAAATCGCCAGCATCAGCGGCGGCTCGCCCACCGCCTTGGAACGGAAGACCGTCGCTTCCTTGTTCGGCGCATCGCTCAACAAGCGGACGTTGAAGCGGGGCGGCACGTCCCTGCTGCCGGGAATCTTGTAGGTGGAGGGACCGTGCGTCTTGAGCCGTCCGCTCTCGTCCCACCACAACTCCTCGGTGGTGAGCCAGCCCATGCCCTGCACAAAGGCGCCCTCGATCTGGCCGAGATCGAGCGCCGGATTGAGCGACTTGCCGCAATCCTGCAACAGCTCGGCGCGCAACACCCGCATCTCGCCGGTCAGCGTGTCGATCGCCACTTCCGAAGCCGCGGCGCCATAGACGAAGTAATAGAAGGGACGTCCGGTGTTGGTCTTGGGGTCCCAGTTGATCTTCGGCGTCCGGTAGTAGCCCGTCGCCGACAACGACACGCGCTGATCCCAGCACAGAAGTGCGAGTTCACTGAACGAGACGCTGCGGTTGCCAGCATAGATCCGGTTCGCCGCAAACAGGATATCGTTGGGCGGCACGTCGAAATGCTTCGCCGCGATATCGGTCATCCGTCCCTTGATTTCCTGGGCCGCATTGAGGGCCGCCATGCCGTTGAGATCGGACCCGCATGAGGCGGCGGTCGGCGACGTATTCGGGACCTTGCCGGTCGTGGTGGCCGAAACACGAATATTTTCGAGATCGACCTGAAAGGCTTCCGCGACGACCTGCGCCACCTTGATGAACAGGCCTTGTCCCATCTCGGTGCCACCGTGGTTCAGCGTCACGCTGCCGTCGGTATAGACGCTGACCAGCGCACCAGCCTGGTTGAGTGCCGGACGGTTGAAGGAGATGCCGAACTTGATCGGCAGGGTCGCGAGCCCCTTCTTGATCACCGGGCTCGTACGGTTGAAGGCCGAGATTTCTTCGCGCCAGCCTGCAAGATCGACGCTTTGCTCGAGTTCGTCCGTAACGTGCGTGAGGATGTTGTCCTCGACCTTCATGCTGTAAGGCGTCACGTCGTTGCGGCCGATGCCGTAGAAATTCCGCCGCCGCAGCTCTTCCAGCGGCAATCCGAGATGGCGGGCCACGATATCGAGGATGGTCTCGATCGCGAACATGCCCTGCGGTCCGCCATAGCCGCGAAACGCCGTATTCGAGACGGTGTTGGTCTTGCACGGCAGGCCTGTGAACCGCAGGCTCGGCAGCCAGTAACAATTGTCGGCGTGGCAAAGCGCGCGGGTGACCACCGCTGGCGTGTGATCGGCGACATTGCCGCCATTGGCGGCGAGCATCAAGTCTAGCCCCAGGATACGCCCGTCGCCGTCGAAGCCGATGTCATAGCGGAACAGGAACGGATGGCGCTTGCCGGTGGCGCGCATGTCGTCGTCGCGCGGAAGCCGGAGCTTGACCGGCCGGCCGGCTTTGCGGGCGAGTACGGCTGCGATGCCGGCGATCAGCGTCGCCTGGCTCTCCTTGCCGCCGAAGCCGCCGCCCATGCGCCTGACTTCCACCGTGACCATGTTGAAGGGCAGGCCGAGCAGGTGGGCCACGCCATGCTGCACCTCGGTCGGGTGCTGGGTCGACGAATAGACCGCCATATCGGTCCCCTCACCGGGCACCGCCAAGGCAACCTGTCCCTCGAGGTAGAAGTGGTCCTGGCCGCCGCATGCGAATTCGCCGGACAGCCGGTGCGGGGCACGGGCGAGTTCCGCATCGACGTCGCCGCGTTTCATGGTCTGTACAGGCGAAACATAGAGTTCGCGCGCGACCGCTTCGCTCAGCGATAGAACGGCCGGGAGGATTTCGTAGTCGATCGCAACGAGCTTCGCCGCCTCGCGCGCATTGTCCAGGGTGTCGGCCGCGACAGCCACAACGGGCTGGCCCTCGTATTCGACGACTTCTCTCGGCAGCAGGGGTTCGTCGGGTCGGATCGGGCCGATATCGTTCTTGCCGGGAATGTCGTTAGCTACGATCGCGGCCACGACGCCGGGCGAGGCGAGGGCGCGCGCCAGGTCGATCCGGCTGATGCGCGCATGGGGGTGCGGACTGAGCACCAGCGCAGCGTGCAGCGTGCCCGGCACGACCGGCAGGTCGTCGATGTAAAGCGCCCGGCCGGTCAAATGGCCGACGGCGCTATCGTGGCGAACCGGCGCATGGGCGCCGCCCCGGATGGATCGCAGGATCGGCTCGTTCATAGCAACTCCAGGCGGACTGGGTTTGCGGTCGTGGTTTCCAGCTGAAGCCGGCGGAACAGATTTGCCGCGGCTCGCAGCCGATAGGCCGCGGTGCCGCGATGATCGTCAATGGGCGAGAAGTCGCGCGCGACCTCCGTATCGATGCCGGCAAGCGTCTCAGCCGTCCACGGACGTCCGCTTAACGCCTTCTCGACGCAGGCCGCGCGGGCCGGCTGCGCGGCCATCCCTCCGAACACGGCCCGCAAATCGCGAACGACGGAGTTCTGCACCTCGATGCGGAACGCGCCGATCGTCGTCGAGATGTCCTGGTCGAAGCGCTTCGAGATCTTGTAGGCGAAGAACTGCTGGTTGGGCAGCAGGCGCGGCACGCGGACGGCTTCGATGAATTCACCCGGCTGCAAGACGGTCTTGCGATAACCCGTGATGAAGCTTTCGGCCGGGACAGTGCGCGTGCCGGCCGCCGACCGCAATGTCACAACCGCCTCCAGCGCGATCAAGCAGGGTGGGGTATCGCCGATCGGCGAGGCGTTCGCCAGATTGCCGGCGATGGTGCCGAGGTTGCGGATCTGCCGTGACCCGATGCGCCGTACCAGGTCTGCGAACTGCGGCAGATGCTCGTCGAGATGGGGCAGCGCCTCCGTATAGGTCACCGCGCCGCCGAACTCGATCGCGTCCGCCTCAACGGTAATCCGCTTCAGTTCGGTCACGCGCGCGGTAGAAATCAGCGCCGTCGGCTGCTTCTTATACTTGCTGAAGAGCAGCCCGAGATCGGTGCCGCCGGCGAGGAACTGGGCCTGCGGATACTGCGCTGCGACCTCGGCGAGTTCCGCGAGCGAGCGCGGGGTGAGGAAAATCAGGCTGTCGTCCCTGTAATCCGCACAGGACGGCAGCGTCTCGAGCACGGAGGGTGATTTCAGCAACGGCGCGCGAGCGGCATCGGTGGTGTCGGCGGCGAGACGATGGCAGGCGGCGACGATCGATCGGTAGCCCGTGCAGCGACAAAGATTGCCCGACAGCATCTCGTGGATATGATCATCGGTCGCAGGCTCGCCGCTTTGCTGGAACGCAGCCATCGACATCACGATTCCCGGCGTGCAGAATCCGCACTGGGTGCCGTCGTTTTCCAGAAGCGCCTGCTGCACCGGATGCAGTTCGCCACGCTGATCGGCCAGTCCTTCGACCGTGAACACGGCGGCGCCGTCAAGTTGAGGCAGCAGCACCAGGCAGGAGTTGACCGCATTATAAACGGGCCGCCCGTCTTCCAGCCGGCAAACAACGACCGTGCAGGCGCCGCAGTCGCCCTCCGCGCACCCTTCCTTGGTGCCGATCATGCTTTCGCGTTCGCGAAGATATTGCAGGACGGTCATGGCGGGCGTTACCTCGGTAACGCGACGCATGGCGCCGTTGAGGAGGAACTGAATAACGCCGGTCATGCTGAAATCATGGCACAATGGGCGGCTACAGGACAGCAATTTTCACGCGATGCGCTCAGCCGGCGCACTGGTGAAAGTCGCGCAAGAAACCGGGTCAGGAAGTTCGGCGAATCGGCAAACTGGATGGGGGTTAGATTCACGCGCCGTAGACAGGCCCAAAGCCGAAACGGTTCCGAACCTGGAGCGACGCTGCGCCACTCGGTTGGTTCAGGGCGACAGCTCCTCCAGGGATTTTCCTTTTGTCTCGATTGCGGACCGCAATGTCACCAGCCCGCCGATCAGGGCGGTCGCCGCGAAGGCGGCGAAGACATAGCGGATGCCTGGGCCAGCGACGATGGAGCCTACGATCATCGGCCCCATCGAAGAACCGGCTCTCAGCCAAGCACTGCCGAAGCCGACGCCGACAGCCCGTAGCCGTGTCGGATAGAGCTCGGCCGAATAGAGATAGAGCGAAAACGCGACGGTTTGCAGAATCGCATAGGCTGCGGTCGCGAAGATCAGGACTTCCGTAGCCGACGTCGCGCCGAGCCAGCAAAGCGCCAGTAGCGGCACGATGGCCGCGAGAAATGCCGACGCATACCAGGCTTTCCGACCGACCTTGTCGATCAGGAGGGCGCAAATGATCGAGGCGATGACGCCGACGGCGGAGGTAATCCAGCCATAGGCAAGGCTCGTTTTCAGCGGCAGCTGGAACAGTTGCGAGTAGAGCGTCGGGAGCCAGGTGACCAGACCATTATTGATCATGTACACGCAAAGCGACAAGCCCCAGATGGTCAGGGTTCTCTTCAGGTAGATTCCGCTAAAAAGTTCGCGCCAGTCCGAGCTGACTTTGGCGTTCAGATCGACAGTGCGCGCTACCGGCGACTTCAAGGTGACACCGCGTGCGGTCGCGCTGTCCTCGAGGATCTTCACGACAGCATTTGCCTCGACGATCCGTCCCTTCGACGCGAGCCATCGCGGCGATTCCGGCATGAACCAGCGCAGAGGTATCGTCAGCATCGACGGAATCAGGCCGACGACGAACATCATCTTCCAGCCGTAGAGCGGAACCAGAAAATATCCTGCTGTGCCGGCGAACATCAGGCCGATGGGAAAGATCACTTCGTACAACAGAAAGAAGCGGCCGCGTTTCTCGGCTCCAATGAACTCGCTGATATAGGCGCTTGCGACCGGCACTTCGCCTCCGGTGCCAATGCCCTGGAGGAAGCGGAAGGCGATCATGGAGACGCCGCTCCAGGCAAATAGACAGGCGGCGTCCATCGAAACGAATAGTGCGATGGTGATGAAAAGGGTCCTCAGCCGGCCGATCTTCTCGGCGAGCGATCCGAAGAGGACTGCCCCAAGCAGTTGCCCGACATATCCGGCCGAGATGATTGCGCCGACTTCTGCGGGCGTGAGCGCCCACTCCGATACCAGTTGCGGCATCGCAAAGGCGATGGCAAGCACGGTATAGGCATCGAAGAACGTCGCGATCCCGACGATTACGCGCAGCAGCGTCAGTCGCGGCGTGATTGGAAGCCGTTCAAGCCGGGCGATCAGCTGAGCATTAGCGGCGGCATTGAGTGGGGTGACGTCGGCCGTGTGCAGCATCGCGCCCTCCGCGGCAAGCGCAGACATGGTTCTCCTCCCTGTGTTCTGTATGATCGGCGGAGCGTAAGCCGCTCCGCCGTCGTCACCGCGTCATGCCGCGCGGGATTTTGCGGATGTCGGCCCGACGAGCCCCGCCGAACGCAAGGCGTCTGCAATCTCGACGTCGGCGCCAGGTTCAAGCGGCAGCAACGGAGAGCGAACCGTCGCGTGGTCCAGGATGCCACGTGCGACAAGGCCGTGTTTCAGCGCAACGGTCCCTTCCATGTGCGACCCGCGGTGATAGACCGTGCGCGTCACCGGCAGCAGGCGGTCGTGGATCGCGCGGGCCTTGGCGTAGTCCTTGGCCTTGCCTGCAGCTATGAGCTCGATCAAGGGCTCCGGCGTGAGCCCACCGTAACCGACCAGGGCGCCGTCGACGTCGAACATCGTGTGCAGAAGATATTCGTCGTGACAGGTCAGGATCTGCAAGTTCGGCCGCTCGCGGCGTACCACCGGAATTTCGGTGTCCCACCTGCGCATGTTGCGCACGCCGTTTTTCATCGCGAAGACCCCCGGCAACGCCGCAATCTCGAGCTGGGTGTCGAGGTTGTAAGTCGCCTTGGTCGCGTCGGGATACTGGAACAGGATCAGCGGCAGGCCGCTTTCCTGATAGATCGCCCGATAGCGGTCTTGCGGCGCGCCCTTCTGATAGCCAAAGCGCAGCCAGCCATGTGACGGATAGACCAGTCCGGCTTCCGCGCCGGCCTTTACCGCGCGCTTGGCTTCGGCCGCGGCAACCGCGGTGCCTTCCAGCGTAATGCCGGCGATAATGGGAATTTTGCGGTCGACCGCCTTGACGAAGCTTTCGATGACCGCGGCCTGCTCGTCAGCTGTCAGGAACGTGCCTTCGCCGGCATGGCCCAGAACCACCAGACCTTTGACTTCCTTGAAGCCGGCCAGCCAGCCGCCGAGCCGCTGGATGGCCGCATGGTTAACCTCGCCTTCGCGGGTGAAGGGGGTAACCGGGGCGGGGACGAGACCTCTGAGATCTAGGGCTTCCATGTGAGTTTCCTCCATTTGCGATAAATGTCACCGGATCGTCTGCGGAGCCTGATGAAGCGCCGTCGATCACGTGAGAGAACCCTATGCAGCCTCTTCCCATAGCTGAAGACTTAGATCATATATTTCAGATATAACTTATCTGATATGGGAAGGGCCGCGTATGGATTACGCCGCATGGAAGCTCTTCATCGACGCAGCCGAACACGGAAGCCTGAGCAAGGTTGCGCTGGCCTACGGGACCAGCCAGCCCTACATCAGCCGCCAGATCAGCGAGCTTGAGCAGGAATGCGGTGGGCGATTGTTCGAGCGAACGGGTAGAGGGGTGATCCTGACACAACTGGGACAGCGGATTGAGCCGAAGGTCCGGGCCTGGCTGGCCGGTACCGAACAGCTCACGAACGACGTGCGGACGTCCGCAGGCACGCCGATCGGCAAGGTTCGGATCGGCAGCCTGCCATCGACGGCCCACCCGCTGGTGAGCACGCTATACAAGCGACTGAAGCAACGATACCCGCTCATTCAACTAACGGTGCGAGAAGGACAAGGCGCACAGATCGAGACGTGGCTTGAGGATGGCAGTGTCGATCTTGCCCTACTATTTCGTACGAGCGAAACGCCACGAAACGGCGACACATACTTGGTCGAAACGTCGACCTACCTCGTCAGCGCGGCCGGCGATCCACTGACTTCACGGCGGACAGTACGCTTTTCAGCCCTGCACAATCTGCCACTCGTTCTGTTCTGTCGCCCCAGCAGCTGGCGCAATTATCTCGAGCAGATCAGCACGGAGCGCAACATTTCTCTCAATGTGGCCCTGGAGGCAGATTCGCTGAGCCTGCAAACCAGTATTGTGGCAGAGGGCGGCATCTATACGCTGCTCGGGCCCTATGCGATCGCAGCTGCATCCCGAGATGGGCGCTTACGATCGTCCAAGCTGGTTGATCCCGTTATCACACGCCACATTGCCCTGGCGATGTCACGTCAGGGAAATACGACGCTCGCGTGCCGAACCGTCATGGAGGTGGCAAAAGAGATCGTGAAGTCCGGGGCAGCAGGACTTCGTCGAATATAGCTGTCCCAACATCCGTGTATCGATAACAAGGTATTTTCAACTCGATTCAGCGCAGGGCGTACATTGGGTCGGTGCTCGCAATGGCGACGTGGCCAAGCAATTGCTGTGCACTTGGTCACGACGAAAATTCTTGACGGGATTTTTGCGAGCGAAGTGATTTGCCCGTCGTGCCAATGTGTCGCACGGGCGCAAGCTTGCCGAACGCAATAGACACACCTCACTTTCGCGCTGTCCCGCCCTCACAAGAGGGGCGTTGGCCATCGTCACGAACGTTGGGCGGGATGCGGTGGACGCGGCAGTGTCGCAAGACGAGTGGCACGAAAGCGGACGGCGAAGTCGCGTGGTCCTGATATCCCGACGCTGGTATCAACCTGGTGACGATGCGTGCGCATCGTGACTGGGGATGGTGGCAAGAAAGCCCGGCTCACCAGGGAGAGCGCGAAGGAAACCGTTAAAACCATTGCGCAGGGAAGGCCGGGTGCTCCGGCGAACCTGTGGTGACTATCTCGTATGCTTTTCACTTTTGCATACGAGGCTGCGGGTGCGTCTGGGCATCCGGCTTTCCCTGCGCCCTCTGCTTTTTGGGCGACGAGAATAAGGCGTATAACTCGGGCATTTCCGGCCGCGAGAGCGATAAACCGTGGCCCGAATCATTGAAGAACCAGCACTTTCGCCTATCTTTCGCAGACATATGACGCTTCCCGCATCCGCATTGCCAGTCGAGGCCCCGCACGCTTTTCTCGGCGTCGCCCATTCCCTGACCGGAAAGCTGTGGCGTGACCGCCTGGATGCACGCGGAGCTGCGAAGGCGCTGGCGATAACGCAACGCTATCAATTGCCGGAAATGCTGGCGCGCGTGCTCGCGGGGCGCGAGGTCGAGATCGATGCGGTCGAAGACTTCCTCGATCCGACCATCCGCAAGCTGATGCCTGACCCCTTCACCGTGACCCAGATGGAGGCGGCGGCCAAGCGCATCGCCGATGCCGCCATGTGCAGCGAGAAGGTCGCGATCTTTGGCGACTACGACGTCG
The DNA here is from genome assembly GCF_900142985.1 of Bradyrhizobium erythrophlei. NCBI lineage: Bacteria > Pseudomonadati > Pseudomonadota > Alphaproteobacteria > Hyphomicrobiales > Nitrobacteraceae > Bradyrhizobium > Bradyrhizobium erythrophlei. Next base: position 7,155,057 of record NZ_LT670849.1, on the reverse strand, counting down.
ATGGCGCAACATCCGCCGCGCTGCTTGCCTGGCACCTGCGCCATTGCGGCCTCGATCCGCTGATCCACATTCCCGACCGGATTTTCGAAGGCTACGGGCCCAATACCGAGGCGGTGCGTGCGCTGGCCGGGAAGGGCGCCACGTTGCTGGTGACGGTCGATTGCGGCACCACCAGCCTCGAGCCGCTCAGTGAGGCGCGCAAGCTCGGCATGTCGGTCGTCGTGATCGATCACCACCAATGCGGCGACGAGTTGCCCGAGGTCGACGCGCTGGTGAATCCGAACCGGCCGGACGATCTCTCCGGGCTCGGTCATCTCGCGGCCGTCGGCCTCGTTCTCGTCACGCTGGTTGCGCTCAATCGCGAACTGCGTGCGCGTGGCTTCTGGAAGTCGGAGATGCCGGAGCCGGATCTGCTCGGCATGCTGCATCACGTGGCGCTCGGCACCGTCGCCGACGTCGCTCCGCTGATCGGGTTAAATCGCGCCTTCGTCGCCAAGGGATTGATCGCGATGCGCCGGCGCGACCATGTCGGCCACACCGCGCTGATGGATGTCGCGCGGCTCAACGGCCCGCCGGAAGCCTGGCATCTCGGCTTCATGCTGGGACCGCGCATCAATGCGGGCGGACGCATCGGGCGCGCCGATCTCGGCGTGCGGCTGCTGCTCGAAGGCGATATTTCCGAAGCGGCACGGATTGCCGCCGAGCTCGACCGCCTCAACACCGAACGCCGCGTCATCGAACAGGCGGCCGAAGCGCAGGCCGAAGCCGAGGCACTGGCCGCGCTCGGACTCGAGGACAAGGGAGCCGTCATCGTGACGGCCTCCGAAGGCTGGCATCCCGGCATCGTCGGTCTCGTAGCCTCGCGGCTGAAAGACAAGTTCTCGCGCCCGACCTTTGCCATTGCACTGGAGCCCGGCGGCCTCGGGACCGGATCGGGCCGCTCGATCGGCGGCGTCGATCTCGGCAAGGCGGTGCGGCAGGCCGTGCACGACGGCCTCCTGATCAAGGGCGGCGGGCATGCGATGGCCGCCGGCGTGACCTTGCGCAAGGAGCGCCTCGCCGAGTTTCGCGCCTATATGGAGAATGCCCTTGCCGCTGATGTCGCGCAGTCGCGCCATGTCAACGAGATCTTCGTCGATGGCGCGGTTAGCGCGCGTGGCGTGACCACGGAGCTCGCCGCCACGCTCAATCGCGCCGGTCCGTTCGGCAGCGGCAACCCGGAGCCGGTGCTGGCGCTGCCGTCGCATCAATTGGTCTATGCCGATGAAATCGGCCAGGCCCATCTGCGCCTGCGCTTCAAGTCGGGCGACGGCGCCATCGTCAACGGCGTGGCGTTTCGCTCGATCGGCCAGAAACTGGGTAACGCGCTCACGGCCCATCGCGGTCAGGTGCTGCATGTGGCGGGATCGCTCGCGGTCGATCGCTGGCAGGGCACCGAGCGCGTGCAGTTGCGCGTGCTGGATGTTGCCGTACCCGATCAGGGGCCGGCGATGATCAGGTAGGTCACTTAGCTTTGGCGCGACACAGAGGCGAGCACCCGGTCGACCATTTGTGGCGCGAGGCCGAGATAGTTGCGGGGCGAGGTCAGCCGCTCGATCGTGGCGCGATCGATCCGCGCGGTGACCTTCGGATCGGACAGCAAGGCCTCCTGAAGCGAGATGCTTGCCTCGTTGGCGCGCCGGCAAGCGTCATAGACGACGTCATGGGCCTCCTGGCGGCCGAGCTGCGGCGCCAGCCCCATCATCACGGCCTCCGCGACGATCAGCCCGCGGCTAATGTCGAGATTCCTGGCCATCTGCGCCTCGTCCACGATCAACCCTCCAAGGGCGAATTTGGCCTGATGCAGCGCGCCCGAGGTCAACACGAAACTTTCGGGGACCGCGATCCATTCGGCATGCCACGGACCGGTGGCGCGCTCAAAATCCTGGATCATGGCATCGAGCATGAGGCCTGCATGCTGGCGAACGGCCTTGGAGGCCGCGAGCATCAACTCGCTGGAGATCGGATTGCGCTTTTGCGGCATGGTCGACGACGCGCCGCGTCCCTTCACGAATGGCTCGTAGGCCTCGGCGAATTCCGTCGAAGCCATGATCATGATGTCGAGCGCGATCTTGCCGAGCGATCCCGTCACCAGCGCCAGAAAGTTGACGGCTTCGGCAAAACCGTCGCGGGCGACATGCCAGGTCGACACGGGCGCGCCGAGGCCGAGCTCCTCGCAAAGTGTTTCTTGCACCTCAAGACCTTTGTCGCCGAGCGAGGCCAGCGTGCCGGCGGCGCCAGCAAACTGACCGACGAGAACGCGCGGTTTCAATTGTTGCAGGCGTTCGGCGTGACGGTCGAACATCGTAAGCCAGATCGAGGTCTTGTAGCCGAAGGTGATCGGCAGCGCCTGTTGCAGATGGGTGCGTCCGGCCATCGGCGTATCGCGGTGACGCCGCGACAGGTCGGCGAGAATCCGGCGCAAGGCCGAGATATCCTGCTCGATAAGGCTCAGGCCCTCGCGGAGCTGCAAGACCACGGCCGTGTCCATGATGTCCTGCGTGGTCGCGCCCCAATGCACGTAGCGGCCGGCCTCGCCGCATTGTTTTGCGAGTTGATGCACCAGCGGCAGAATTGGATAACCGACATTGTCGGTCTCTTCGCGCAACAGATCGAGGTCGAGCGTCGAGGCATCGGCCAGTTTCGCGATCGCCTCGGCCGCGTCGACGGGAATGACGCCGCATTTCGCCTCGGCCTTTGCCAGCGCGATCTCGACCTCGACATAGCGGCCGATCAGGGCCGAATCGGAAAATACCTCGCGCATGGCCTGCGTGCCGAAGGCGTCGCGAAACAGAACGGAGTCAAGAACGGTGGTCGCCGGCGCGAAAGACATGGGGATCTCCAGCGGGGGGAAATGGGAGGAGACTCTTGCCGCGTTTTGGCGGCGTTGTCGATCTCACGACTTCTGCCGCAAGCTCGCCAGCACCTTCAGTCCGCCGTAGCCGTCGGCCGGCAGAAGCCCCATTTTGTTTTGATAGTCCTTGACGGCCTGCATCGTATCATTGCCGACGCGGCCGTCGGTGCCGCCGGTGTCGAAGCCGGCCTTGGTCAGGCGGGTCTGCATCTCCTGCACTTCGGCGAGCGTCAGTGCGCGTTCGGAATCAGGGAAGGGTTGGATAAATGGCGGCGCGCCAAGGACGCGATCGCCGAGATGGCAGATCGCAAGCGCGTAGCTCATGGCGGGATTGTAGCTTCGCACCGAATAGAAATTTGGCCCCAGCAGGAAACTCGGTCCGCCCGGCACGGGCGTCCACAGTTGCGCCGAAGCATTCGGTTGCGGAAAGGGCGCGCCATCGGCGCGCGTCACACCGGCGCCGGTCCACGCGGCATAGGTGCGATTTCCATGGGCCGATGCGCCGTTCGCGCGGACTTCATAGCCCCAGTGTTCACCGGGGTGATACTTGCCGCGGTCGACGAGGTAACGGGCGGTCGAACCCAGCGCATCGTCGGGCTTGCCGAACGGCGACACCCGGCCGTCATGGTCGTAGTCCATGCCGACGTTGAGCCAGACCTCGGGCATCCACTGGGTGTGACCCATCGCGCCAGCCCACGAACCCTGCATTTCCTCCGGGGTGCTCCAGCCGCGATCGACGATGCGCAGCGCGTTGATCAGTTCGGTTTCCCAATAGGCCCGGCGGCGCGGTTCGTTCCAGGCCAGCGCCGTGAGCGCGGGGAATACCGGCCGCATGTGATTCTGCTGCACCAGTGGATCGCCATAGGCGGATTCGACACCCCACAGTGCCAACAATGTGCCGCGCTCGACGCCGAAATCCTTCTCGATGCGGGCGAACAGCGCCGCGTTCTTTCTGAGCGCCTCTTTCCCGTGAATGATGCGCCAGTCCGAGACGCGGCGATTGATGTATTGCCAGAGTTCCTCCTTGAATTCCGGCTGGCTCCGGAGCTCTGCGAACACGGACATGTCCGGCTCGATGTGGCCCATCACGCGCGCCCAGGTCGTTTCCGAAATTCCTTTCGCCAGCGCGCGGCTACGGAAGCCGTTGCGCCATTGTTCGAAACCCGGCGGGGCGGCCAACGCGGTGAGGGGACTGACGAGCAGGGCGCCTGCGCCAAGGCCGGCCACGAGGCCGGCGTGGAGCAGTGTCCGGCGTGAAGGCGATTGTTGGGAATCAGCCTGCGTCATTGCGTGAGTTTAACCGCGCCGGGCGCCGTCCGGCAAAAACGGGCAGGGCGCGTTAGATATCCTGTTGCAAATCGAGGGCAATTTTGGACAGCCAGCGCCGGATGATGACCTCTTCCCTGGTTTCGGCCAATGCCAGCAATACCGAACCTGCTGAGTTGATCGCGGTGTTCGTGGCGGACGAAGGAGCGCAGCTGACGACGCTGATCGAGTAGCGCCGATCGGCTCCCGCCATTAATTCTCGCCGCCTTCTTCCGGCTCGCGGTGGCTCATGTCTTCAGGGAGGGCGTGAGCCACGTTGGCGGCGGCCGGCAGGCTGCGGGGGCCGACCTCGCGTCCACGTCCGTGAATCAGGCGCTCATAGGCCGAGACCAGCGTGACGTAAGGACTGACCCACAACCAGCCGTCACGCGTAAAAACCTGCATGTCGAAGTGGAGGTGGCGCGTGGTGCCGTTGGGATGATCGAGATAGTTGGACACGACGCCGATCTTCTCGCCTTCCGCAACATGGCGGCCATTCAGGATGTCATCCTCATCCATCGCGGCCGGATTCATGTGCATGTAGCGGAAGCGAATATGCTCGTTGCGGCTGTTGACCTGAAGCGTGGCTGCCTGCTGTTTCGGTGAACGGATCAGCACGGCATCGCGGACGGCGACTACCGGTTGCTGCTTTGGGTCGCAATGTTCGCCTCCGTCGTCATGGGCAGGGCAGGGCGCAGGCCGCATATCCTGGCCCTGATGGCCAAATCCGCTTGGGCATTGCCCGACGCCAAAACTGCGGGCCTCGCAAAAATTATCCTGCCAGGGATAACTGGTCGGCCCGCCCGACAATTCGTCCAAGCTCGCCGCCGGCCGGTGCTTGCCGAAGGATTGGGAGTGGGCGAAGGCGGGGGCTTTCTCCAGAGGAAAGCGAATTTGCGAATAGGCGGTGAAATCCGCCCGGCCGCCCTGCTTGCGCGACCCGCTCTTGGCAATGATGTCGCCGGGCGCGCGGTAGCTGAAATCCGCCGAGAGATCGAAAGGCCGTTCCACGGTTTCCGGCGTGACGTCCATGCGCTTCCGGGACGGCAGCCCACCTGCGACATGTAACGCCTTCAGAAACCGCTCGGCGACAGGATAGGCTTCGCGGCAGGCAAGCCGCTTCGGCCTTGGCGCGCTGTCGAGGCACTGGATCGAAACGACATAGGGGACGCCGAAGCGCGTGAACGCATAGCGCACGTAACCTTCGCGTATGAAACGGCGCATGTCCGGATATTGCGCCGCCAGCGACTTGACCGGTTCGCCCTTGCCGCCAAGGGGATCATTGAGATCGTAGGTCAGGAGCGAGCCGGTGATCTGAACTTCCACCGGCTTGGCAAAAATGCGCTGCGGCAGGCCGACGCCGGGCTCGAGCGAGAACACCGCGTCGTAGCCGGCGGGGCCCGCATCGAACATGTCAACAGGACGGAAGTCGGCCTGAAAGCGCGACAGCGGGATGCCCTCAAGCGTCCCTGTCCATCGTGCGTCGAGATAGGCCGCGGCGTCGAATGGTAGAAGCACCGGCACCGTGCTGCGACCGATACCGGTGAAGATCCGGGACGTCGTCGCGTTGAGCTGCATGAAGGCCGGCAGCGAGCGCGGATCCGACGCGGCAAGGCGTCGGCGGCCAGCGAACGTAAAGGCCGGGACGACCGAAGGCTCGGTGCTGATCTCTGAACGGAGTTGATCGAGCGCCGCACGCCAGTCCGCGCGCGCGACAGACACAGCCGGACTTCTGAATTCGTCTGCGGCCAGCGTGCCAGAGCCGGCAACGAACAAAAAGAAGGCTAGCTGAAGATAAGTAGCAAACTTGCTGGCCCCCGATCCCACAGTAACGCCCCCCGGCGCATGAAACCCGTCGTCTTATCTTAATCCTTTGCGCGTTCGACGTAAGACCCGTCTTCGGTCATCACCACAATCCGCGTGCCGGTGGCAACGTGCGGCGGCACAGCGGTGCGGACGCCATTGGACAACACGGCAGGCTTGTAGGAGGACGACGCCGTCTGCCCCTTGGTGACCGGTTCGGTTTCCACGACTTCCAGCGTCGCGCGCTGCGGCAACTGGATCGCCACCGGATTACCGTCGTGAAGCGACAGCTTCACAGTCATGTTCTCTTGCAAATAAGGTGCCGACGAACCGACGATTTCCTTGGAAACCTGGACCTGGTCGTAGTTCTCGGCGTTCATGAAGTGGAAGCCGTCGCCGTCTTCATAGAGATAGTTGAAGTTATGGTCCTCGACGGTGGCTTTTTCGACCTGATCGGTGGTCTTGTAACGCTCCGAAATCTTCACTCCGTCGCCGATACGACGCATTTCGATCTGGCTGACGGGGGTTCCCTTGCCGGGGTGGATGTTTTCGGCCGTAAGCACCACATAGAGCTTGCCGTCTTGCTCAATAATGTTGCCTTTGCGAATAGAGCTGGCGATGACTTTCAAAGCTGTTTTTCCTGATATTCTGGCCCGGGGTCGGGCCTGGCAGGGGCTTCCCTGGGGGCCGGTGGGGGCGGTTTCGGGCTGCAACATACTGATTTTGTGCTTGGAAGCTAGCATTTTGCGGACCCGATAAGGCGATTGGTTGATGACTGCGGACAAGAGCCCTTCGCCATGGTGGTCCTCCGCCCGGCGCGCCGATATCAAGCCGTTTTTAGCCGCCAGAAGTGCCATCACCCGGGCCGCCCGGGCCTGGTTCGATGAACAGGGCTTCACGGAGGTGGAAACGGCGATTCTGCAAGTCTCGCCGGGCAACGAGACCCATTTGCACGCGCCACGCGTCGAATTGACCGGTTCTGACGGCGGCGATGTCCCCAGATATTTGCGGACTTCGCCCGAATTCGCCTGCAAGAAGCTGCTTGCGGCGGGCGAGGCCAAAATATTCGAGTTTGCCCGGGTGTTTCGTGACCGCGAGCGCGGCCGGCTGCATTTGCCGGAATTCACCATGCTGGAGTGGTACCGCGCGAACGCCGCCTACGATGCCATCATGGCGGATGCTGTCGTGCTGATTGCTCACGCAGCCCAAGCAACGGGAATCGGACAGTTCACGTTTCGGGGACGGGCCGCTGATCCTTTCGCGGAGCCGGAGCTGCTGACAGTTGCGCAGGCATTCGAGCGCTTCGCTGGTATCGATATGTTGGCCACCGTCGTCGACGGCGAAGGCGACCGCACGAAGCTCGCAACGGCAACGGGCACCAAGGTCCGTATTACTACTGACGACACATGGTCCGATATCTTCAGTAAGATACTGGTCGAGTTCGTTGAACCAAATCTGGGGCAAGGACGCCTTACCTTACTCTACGAATATCCGATACCGGAGGCCGCGCTCGCGCGTGTCGCTTCAACCGATCCACGCGTCGCCGAGCGTTTCGAGGTCTATGCCTGCGGTGTGGAATTGGCGAATGGATTTGGTGAACTGACTGATGCTTCCGAACAACGTCGCCGCTTTACCCTTGCCATGGATGAAAAGCAGCGGCGGTACGGCGAGCGCTATCCGCTGGACGAAGATTTCCTCGCCGCGGTCGCCTGCATGCCGGAGGCAAGCGGCGTTGCGCTTGGTTTTGACAGGCTGGTGATGCTTGCAAGCGGTGCCACGTCGGTCGATCAGGTGGTTTGGACGCCGCCAGAATGAGAGACATGAGAAGTAGTATAACCATTCAACCCACCACGACCCTGCGCGAACCGGCTGAACTGGTCGCGCGCGGGCTTGCGCCGGTCGAGGATCTTCCGGCGCTGGAAAAAGTCGCATCACGCTATGCGATCGCGGTGACCCCCGAGGTGGCGGCGCTGATCGATCCCGACGATCCGCTCGATCCGATTGCACGCCAGTACATTCCGAGCGCCGATGAGCTGGTGGCGCAAGCCAACGAGAAGCCCGATCCGATCGGCGACGACGCGCGTTCGCCGGTCGCCGGCATCGTGCATCGCTATCCCGACCGCGTCCTGTTCAAGCTGGTACATGTCTGCGCGGTCTATTGCCGGTTTTGTTTTCGCCGTGAGATGGTTGGTCCCGGCAAGGCGACCACGCTTTCGGAAGGCGCCTACAACAACGCGCTCGCCTATATCCGAGCGCATTCGGAAATATGGGAAGTCATCCTGACCGGCGGCGATCCCCTGATGCTGTCGCCGCGCCGCCTTTCCGAAGTGATGGCGGATCTGGCGCAAATCGATCACGTGAAGGTCGTTCGCATCCACAGCCGCGTGCCGGTCGCCGAACCTCAGCGCATCAGTGTCAAGATGATTGCTGCATTGAAAATCGAGGGGGTGGCGACATGGGTGTCGCTCCACGCCAATCACGTTCGCGAACTGACGCCGAACGCGCGCGCTGCGTGCGCGGCCCTCATCGATGCCGGGATTCCGATGGTAAGCCAAACCGTGCTCTTGCGCGGCGTCAATGACGATCCCGAGACGCTCGAGGCCTTGATGCGCGGTTTCGTCGAGTGCCGGATCAAGCCCTATTATCTGCATCACGGCGATCTCGCGCCGGGGACTTCGCATCTGCGAACGACGCTGGCACGAGGCCAGGACATCATGCGTGCGCTGCGCGGTCGGGTGTCCGGGCTGTGTCAGCCCGATTTTGTGGTCGATATCCCGGGCGGCCACGGCAAGGTGCCGGCGGGGCCGAACTACCTTTCGGTCGAAAAATCTTTCTCCGCAGATCGTGAACAGTCCGCCGAAACCCGCTATCGTATCGTGGATTATTGCGGTGACGTTCACCTCTACCCCCCGGCTCCGTGAACACTTTTCTGGAAAGGTGTGGATTTCAGGGGTAAGCGTCGAAGACGGAACAGACAGATGCAAAAACTAGCGATGACGGCAACAGTTCTGATGCTGACGATCGGGTCGGCGGCGATGGCGCAAACCACCAAGCGGGACGGGCCGTTGCCTGCGCCTGTCGGTCACCGCCAGCCCCGGGCGGACCAGGTGCCGGAAGGCAAGAATAATCCCGCCGCGACTGATGCCGAGAAGCGCGAAGACGCCGAGCTCGATCGCAAGATCAAGAGCATTTGCCGCGGCTGCTGATGTTTTCAGGCGTTGCGCGCCGCGAGCGCCACGCCGATCAAGGTCGCGCCGCCAAACAGCAGGTTGATGCCGACCAGAAGGCCGATCGCCCACAGGGCCGATCCTGGCAACCCCGTGATGATGATCGCTGCGATCAGGATGTCCATGAGGCCTGCGATCAGCATCCACGACCAGCGGCCCGAGAGCTCGCGGCGGTGCTCCAGCGCATACATGATGGTGGCGACGCCTTCGGCCAGGAAATAGGCTCCGACCACGATCGTCAGCGTGAGCGTGCCTTGTGCCGGCTGGGCCAGAAGAATGAGGCCCGCGAGGACCGCAAGTGCAGCCGAGATCAGTGACCACCAGAAGCCCGGCAATTCACGGGCCCAGAAGGTCAAAGCGAGCCCGGCGATGCCGCTGATCAGAAATAGCCAGCCGAGGAGGATCGTCACGGCAAGGCTGGCGGCTGGTGGCACGACGATGGCGGCCAGTCCGAAAATCGACAACAGAATGCCCTCGATCAGCAGCGCTTTCCAGTGCTCACGAACGGCATCGCGCATTTTCGTCGGTAGCTCCGCATTGTCGTGGGTCATCGCAATCTCCCGTACCGGTTAAGCGATCCAGCCTCAATCAGAATGACGCGGTTCTGTGACGACGCAAATATAGCGCATCCGGCGGGCTTGTGGTCCGATTCTAACACCCGCGTCAGCCTTGACCCGGCAGGGATCGGAGATTTTACGCCTGGGCGCGGATGCGCTCACGGCCGAGAAAATAGATCGCCGTCGTCACCACCAACAACGCAAAGCCGATCAGGATCGAGAGAAATCCGATCGGAATGAGCACGAGCGTGACGTTGCGATCCGGATTGGACAGCCAGTGGTGGACCGACGAGAGGACAAAAACGACGCCCGCAAAGCCCGCCCCGCCGCCTACCACCAGCAGGGCCCACATTCGCCGAAGCTGGCTGAGCCGCTCGCGCGCCAGCGCGGTTCGGGGCGCGTGGTGGCGGCCGACCCGTCGCACCAGGCGCGCCGCAAAGGCGATCGAGGAGAAGCCGATCAGCACGCTGGACGCGCCCAGGACGAGACGGGTGGTGCTGTCGATGTCGGGATTCTTCTGCAAGGTCAGCAGCGGAAAGTCGAACGCGGCATGCAGCCCCACTGGTCCCGCCAGCACCAGAATGCGGCTCACGATACGGGCCCAGTCGCGATGATGGCGGTGGGCGCCGAGCGCCGTACCGGATCGTGCGATCGCAAGGTAAGCGCCAGCGATGATCCCCAGCGCACCGTGGAACGGAACGGTGAGAACGCTGCGCAACGCGGCCAGCGATTGCCACATATCGGCATGCTGAACGAGGTAAGCGAGGTTTTCATAAGCCGCGAAGCCGAGACCCGCGGCCGCGCCATAGACGACCGTGTCCATGGGGTCGCTGAACCGCCTTCGCCATACCGAGACGATCGCAATGACGAAGATCTTCACACTTTCTTCCGGCAATGCGACGCCGAACAGCGAATGCAGTCCTTGGGCGAGCCAGGGATTGTCGGGTGCGGACAAGAGCGCCGCGAAGGGCGCACGTATCAACCCGAGCAGGGAAATGCTCGCCGCACCAAGGAAAAAGGCTGTCCACACCTTGGCCGGCGGTCCCGGCCGTTCATCGGCGGCAACCACGAGCCACAGGATAAGAAGCGCGGGCGCCACCGCGGCCGTTCCGATGACTGTCGGGAGGGATTCGAGGAGCAACATCTGCTTACGCCTGTTCTAACACTCGCTTTGCCGCCGGCACCGGCGGCTCCCTGTTTGCTAAAGTCGCGGTTAGAAGCAAAGGCGCATCACAGGGTCAAGTTCCCGTCACGTCAAATCACGAGCGATTGGGCGTAAGGAAGGCAAAATAAGTTATTTTCCCGCGTTCGCTATAAGCAATGGTGCGCATTTCGCCGCATCCGCTTGGCGGCTTGATCCCCCGATGTCGTTTTTGGTGCTGGCCATTCAACGCCTGCCGGCCATGCGCAGCCAAAGCGAACGGGTGACGATGTTCCAGCCGAAGGAAATTATATTATCCAAATCAATTGGTTGCGAAATTGCCAACGCATGTTCGAAGCCGAGGCCTTTGCCTCCGCTGCATGACAACGTAGAGCGGATCGCGAGCCCCTACATGGTAGGCTCAAGGCCAACAATATCGAGGGAGCGCGCCGGTGGTTTTATTCCGCGGGGCAGAAACGCACGCAAGGTCGGTTTTCAAGGCCATCAGCTGGCGTACCCTTGGAACCCTCGACACATTTGCGATCAGCTGGTTCTTTACCGGACGCGTCGAAATCGCGGGCTCGATCGCGGGATTTGAGATCGTGACCAAGATCGCGTGGTACTATCTCCACGAACGGGTTTGGGCAGCAATTCCCTGGGGACGCCGCCGGATGAGTTGATCCCGCGCCGAAAAAAATCGAGAAGAAGGTCATGAGCGACCCCAAGTCTGCGAATTCGAAGCATGAGAATTCGAAGCCTGAAAATCCAAAGGCTGAAAACCCGAAGCCCGCCAACCCCAGGCCGCAAAGTCCGCAATCCCGGGAAAGCAACACGCCGGCCGTAGCTGGGCTTGCGATTGCGGCGGTGCTTTTGGTGGTCGGGCTGTGGCTGGCGCATGAGCTGAGAGCAGCCAGCAAGATGCAGGACTGCGTGCTGTCCGGGCGCACCAACTGCAACGAGATCCAGCCCTAACCGTCGCGTGCCGGAAGGGAATGCAAACTTGCGTACCGCCATCTGAAAAAGAGCGGTCGTCACACAACATATAAGAACAAGAGGAAACGTTTTCAGGGGAGGTTCAAAATGAGTTTTGAATTTGTGGACGTAAAGGTCATCGGCCACATCACGATCGTGACGCTCAACCGTCCTGCCGTGATGAACGCCCTGCACAAGCCCGCGCATTTCGAGCTGCACGAGGTGTTCAACGCCTTTGCCGCCGATCCCGATCAATGGGTCGCGATCGTGACCGGGGCGGGCGAGAAGGCCTTCTGCGCCGGCAATGACCTGAAGTGGCAGGCCGCAGGCGGTGAACGTGGCTGGAATTCGAGCGGATTTGGCGGACTGACGCTGCGCTTCCATTGCGACAAGCCGATCATCGCGGCGGTCAACGGCGTGGCGATGGGCGGTGGCTTCGAAGTCGCGCTGGCGTGCGATCTCATTGTTGCGTCGGAGAATGCGACCTTCGCGTTGCCCGAACCGCGCGTTGGCCTCGCGGCGCTGGCCGGTGGCCTGCAACGGCTGCCGCGCCAGATCGGCTTGAAGCGGGCGATGGGTATGATCCTCACCGGCCGGCATGTTTCCGCGCGGGAGGGCTTTGAACTCGGCTTCGTCAACGAAGTGGTGCCGGTGGGCGAAGCGCTCGGTGCAGCCCAGCGCTGGGCGAACCAGATTTGCCAGAACAGCCCAATGTCGATCCGCGCATCGAAGCAGGCGGTGCTGGAAGGACTGAATGTGCCATTGCCGGAAGCGATGATCGCGCAGCGCGAATATCCGGCTGTGCGCGAGATGTTGGCATCGGCGGACTATATCGAAGGTCCGAAAGCCTTCGCCGAGAAACGGCCGCCGCGCTGGCAGGGAAAATAGAGCCTGTACGGTCGCTGGCGCGATGCTCTCGGCAAGTTCAGCTTGCGAGCAAAAGCCGGCAGGTCTCGACGAACACGTCCGCGCCCCTGACGATGTCGGCGTCGGTGGTGTTCTCGTTCCAGTGATGGCTGATGCCGTCGATTGAGGGCACAAACAGCATGCCGGCCGGCATGATCGTGGCGAGCACCTGGGCGTCGTGGCCGGCGCCGCTCGGCATGCGAACGGATTTGCCGTCGGCGAATGTCGAGGCTGCCTCTTCGATGGTGCGCTGGAATTTTTCATCCATCATCGCGGGCTTGCCGGTGCGGATACGCTCGACTTCGACGCCGCATCCGCTCGCTGTGCCGGTTTCGGCGGCGAGTTCACGCAAGCACGCTTCGAGACGTTCGACGATCGCAGGGCTATCGTCGCGAACCTGAAACAGCATTTCGGCGCGGCCGGGAATGATGCTCGGCGCGCCGGGATCGAGCGTGATGCGGCCGGTGGTCCACACCGTCCGCGGTCCGCACGCGCTTGGAAAGCCACCGTCGATGGCAACGCACAGCCTTGCAGCCGCAAGGCCAGCGTCCTTTCGATCCTTCATCCGCGTCGTGCCGGCGTGATTTTGCTCGCCCGTGAACGTGATCCGATATTGCCAGATGCCGACGATCGAGGTGACGACGCCGACAGCGAGGTTGGCGCCTTCGAGCGTTCGCCCCTGTTCGATATGGGCCTCGAGATATCCGAGGTGTCGGCCGCGCGCGGCGGTCCGCCGCGGACGGCCCGCGAAGCCGGCCGCCTGCAACGCCTCCCGCATTGGCCGTGCATTGGTGCGATCGCGCGCCGCGTCGATCTCCTGCTCTGTCACGTCGCTGACGTAGGATCGGCTGCCGAGAAATTGACCGAAATGGCCCTCCTCATCGCACCAGGAGGCGACTTCGACCGCGCCTTTGGCACTCGGATCCGGATTGATCACGCGCGCAGCTTCAAGCGCATAGATGACGCCGAGCGGCCCATCGAGCCAGCCGGCAAAGTTCTGGCTCTCCAGATGCGAACCCGCCAGCAATTTCGGTCCCGCTTTCGCGCTGGTGCCGAGCACATTGCCGATACCGTCGATCTCGCCTGCAAGCTCTGCTTCCGGCAATTTCTGCAACAGCCATTGCAGCGAATGGATGTGCGGCTCGGAAAAAGTCGGCCGGTGCACGCCGGTCTTGTAGGCGCCGATCGCCCGAAGCGCGTTGAGATCGGCAAGCACGCGGGCGCGGTTGGCTTTGGAATGATGGTCTTTCATGATTCAGATAAGCCTGTCGCTACTGGGCAGAAACGGGTTCGGCGGGAGCGAGATAGGGAGAACAGATCGCCGCGTCGCCTGACGTACCGTAGGACTCGACGACGTCGCCGGCCGGCGTCATGACCACCGAAATCAGGCAGTCCTGCAAAGCCTGGCCTCTGCGCCAGGTGTAGATCTTTTGCCTGTTGACGGTTTGCTGACCATCGGGATTGCCGAGTTGGGCAGTGACCACGCTGAGGGGCTTGCCCTTGAAATCGTTTCTTGCCTTCACATCGGGCAAGGAAAGGTTCGGCATCGCGCCGCATCCCGCAAGCGCCAAAGCCGCGAAGATCACGAGGTTCCGTTGAACTGCCATTGATGTGTGCCGCGCCCTGCAATTCCAGTCGACTTCTCTAACAGGGCGAGGCCATGCGAAGTCAATAGACTAGAGGATTTGTGATCGTGGCCGGATCCGCCTCAGCGGTAGAGGTCCGCGCGGGTCGGCGGCAGGCCGGACGGGCCGCGGACACGCCGAGAGGCCAGCGTCTGGAAGATGCCGACCGTGCCCTGCATGAACGCGATCGAGACAACGGCGAGGTAGGCAATCCATAATCTCGTCTTTTCGCGGCCGACCTCGCGCTCGGCCTCGTCGCGGCTCGCCGACAGCCGGTCGTGCCAGTGCCGGGTGGTGTGCATATAGTGCTCGCGCCAGCCTTCGACGTCATGCACTTCGAAGTTATGCATCTCCAGATTGGCAACCGACATGCCGACATGATCGAGCTCGCCGCCCGGGAAGATGTAACGGCCGATAGCGGTGGCTGCCGCAGCTTCCCGTCCACGGCTGCGGCGGAAGCGTTCAAAGCTCTTCGAGCGCAACGCGATGGCGTGGTGAAGATATAGGCCGCCCGGCTTGAGCAGGCGATTGATGGTCTGAAAGTAGGTCGGATGATTGGCGATGCCGACATGCTCGAACATGCCGATTGAGGCGATCTTGTCGAAGCCGCCATCGAGCAGCGAATAATCCTTTAGTTCGAGTACCACCTTGTCCTCGAGGCCAAGGCGAGCGACTTTCTCCTTGGCATAGGCGAATTGCTCTTCCGCAAGCGTCACGCCATGCGCGCGAACGCCGTAATGTTTGGCGGCGTGACAAACCAGCGCGCCCCAGCCGCAGCCGATGTCGAGGAAGTTTTCTCCCGGCTTCAGGCGCAGCTTGCGGCAGACCATGTCGAGCTTGTCGGCCTGCGCGGTCGCAAGATCGTTGTCCCAGTCTTTGAAATAGGCGCAGGAGTAGACCATCTCCGGATCGAGAAAGAGTTCGTAGAAACGATTGGAGAGGTCGTAATGGTAGTGAATGTTGGTCTTGTTGGTTGCCTCCGAACCGTCGGAGCGCGTCTCGGCGTTGCGAACGGCCTCAAGCGGCCACGGTCCGCCGCGCGGCAGGAACAGGAACCGGGCGAGTGTCGCAAGCGTCAGCGGCTTGTTGAAGGATCTGATCAATGCGCGGCTGCGCATTTTCGGCCGGCGCGCCGCGAGATCAAAAAACGAGCCATTGCGCAGGTCGAACCGCGACGTGACCCAGAGATTGAGAAAGGTATCGATGTTCGGCCGCCGGATCATTGCAGCGATAGCGCCTTCGTCGGCGATGACGAAGGCCAGCGCATCGGGACGAAGGTCCGCAGGTATCGTCGAGCCGTCCCACAACACGAAGCCGAGGTCGGGCAGGACAAGCTCGTTAATATGAGTAAGCAGGCGCTTGAAGCTATCGAGGCGGCGCGCCGCTGCTGAGGCCCCCGGCAAGCTGTGATCCCTCGTGTGAGTACTGACGTTCGCTCGCTAAAGGAACATCACTTTCGAGGCAAATCAATAGTTTAACGGAATGGCCTGGCCCTGTGCCGGAAGCAGCTAGCCCAGTGCTGGAAGCAGGGCAATTTCGTTTGTCGGGGGCGCTTTCGTTTTGGGATCGCCAGCCAGATATTCCCAGGCCTTTTCATGGCCGAAATAGACGAATGGTCCGAGGAAGAAGCCGGTTGCCGACAGGATCGTCGCTTCGGCTACATTGCCGACAACAACGTAATTGGTGGTGAAGTCGACGATGGTTGCGATCGTGCGGTAGGTGATCGTCTTGGCGAGGGCCGGGCTGATCGTCAGCGCGGTTGCTTCGTCGTCGGGGCTTGATGTCGGCAATTGCACGCGGACGCCGGCATCGCCATCGGCGGGACCGAGATGGTTCCAGACGGCCTCATGGGCGAAATAGAAGATGGGGCCGGCAATCAGATTGAAGGTCGACAGGCCCGCCGCGGTCGCGAGCTCTCCGATAACGATATAGTTCGTAGTGAAATCGAGCGTCGTGACCACCACGCGAAACGTGATGGTTTTTGCAATCGCTCGGCCAAGTTGCGATCTGGCGAGTAGCTCGGATGGCTGCTTTATGGTGACTTCGCGTGAAGAGGTGGCGGTCGCTGCGGGCTTGACCTTTTTTCGGCCCGTCTGGCCGCGCCCTCCGCCGAGAAGGCGCGGCGCGAGCCACGCTGCGCCTCCGAGAATTAGACCCGGCACCAGCGCGGCTTCGAGCACGGCGGCGCCCGCGACGACCGCAATTCCGATTGTGATCTCGCGTCTCATGCGAACACCGGTGAGCTTTGGGGGCAGGGCCGAAGCTCGAAGCTTCGCCGAAAACCAAGACGGAAATGCAACAATGGAAGGAGATATTCGCGGCCACTACGGGGAATCAAGCGCCGCAAGCCTATCCGCCTCGGCAATATCCTCGACCGTGTTCGCATTGAAAAAGGGGTCGAACGGCTCGGTTGGCCAGGAGACGGCGACAATCGGGTAGCGCGAGGTCCAGCGGTCAATCTTCCTGATGCCTTCGACGACCAATGCCTGGCGAAGGTCCTCTCGAAGGCGAACGTTCCAAAGCCCCACTACCGGGTGCGTCTGGCCGTCGGAGACCGCGACCGCGAGTTCCGCATTTTGCCGCCTTCGCTCTTGATCGAGCCGGACCACCAGATCGCGGGGCAGGAAAGGGCAGTCGCCCGCTGTGCTCAACATCCAGTTGGTGTCGGGACGGTTTATCGCCATCCAATCGAGTCCCGCCAATATGCCGGCGAGCGGACCAGGAAAATCTGAAACGCTGTCCGCAATGACCGGTAAGCCGAACTGCGCGAAGCGGGCAGGGTCGCCATTCGCGTTCAAGATCAGCCCGTCGCATTGCGCGCCGAGACGCGTTATCACGCGTTCTAGAATGGTCTTGCCGGCGATGGTTCGCATCGGCTTGTCGCCGCCACCCATCCGGCGCGCAAGTCCCCCAGCCAAAATGACGCCGGGGATTTCAGTCATCGCTACCTTCACCCTTGCGCTTGTGACGCGCAGATTCCTCTTCGATGTATTGGAGGTTCTGGTCGTAGACGATGCGCTCCTCGCCTGACAAAGCGATAAAACGTTTCCCCCGCGCGCGACCAACCAGCGTCAACCCCACTTGTCGCGCGAGCTCGACACCCCAGGCGGTAAATCCGGAACGAGACACGAGGATGGGAATGCCCATTCGTACCGTCTTGATCACCATCTCCGAGGTGAGCCGGCCGGTGGTGTAGAGGATCTTGTCGGAGGGATCGACGCCGTGGCGATAGATCCACCCTGCGATCTTGTCGACCGCGTTGTGACGGCCGACATCCTCCGTGTAGCAGACCGGCGATCCCTCCTTGCATAACGCGCAGCCGTGAATAGCGCCGGCTTCCAGATAAAGCGACGGCACGGTGTTTATCTCGTGGGTCATTTGGTACAGCCAAGACGTGCGTAGCGTGGCTCGCGGCAGCGCCACGCTCCCGAACGCGTCCAGCAATTCGCCGAACGCAGTGCCCTGAGCGCACCCTGACGTTTGAGTGCGCTTCTTCAGTTTGGCTTCGAAATTGGTGTGATGCTCGGTGCGTACCACGACGACCTGCAGATCGTCATGATATTCGACGTCGGTGACGGCATCGTCGTATTTGAGCATGTTCTGATTGAGCAGGTACCCAAGCGCGAGATATTCCGGATAATCGTTGATCGTCATCATGGTGACGATCTCTTGCGCGTTGAGATACAGCGTCAGTGGACGCTCGACCGGCACTTTGGTTTCGGTCTTGGCGCCGGTCTGGTCAATGCCCGTGACGCTTTCCGTCAGACGCGGATCAGCCGGATTCGGAAAGATCAGCGGAGCGGGGGTCTTCTCAAGCACGGTCAACTCGCCAAGGGTTGTATGATACTGCCTTACGCAGCATATAGGGATCACGGATACTTACCTAGTGGAGTGGATTTGACATTCGCTACCCAGCCGGCCGCGGGTTCCTAAAGCGAATGTCAAATCCTAAACTCCACTAGAAACACATATTTGCTAGTGGTCCAATTCTAACATCCGCAAAAGTGGCAGATCGAGCAGGGTGCGAATGTTAGAATTGGACCACTAGTAGCCTCGGCGGCGAAGGATTCGAGAATTAATGGCGCAGCTGTCGGACGACTGCTTTGCGTTCGGTGGACCGATGCTTTCGGTCGACGAGGCCGTCGGCATCATCACGTCACGCGTCAGGGCGATCGGCGAGAGCCAAGCGGTTCCATTGGTGGAAGCCGATGGCCGCACCCTCGCCGACGATCTTGCCGCGCCTCTGCCGCTTCCCCCGTTCACCAATTCCGCCGTCGATGGTTACGCCGTTCGAAGTCGGGAGTTGCCGAGCGGCGAGGAGCGCGCGTTCCCGCTGAGCGGGCGTGTGCAGGCGGGGGCCAGCGCCGAAGCTGCAACGCCCGGCCATGCGGTTCGCATCTTCACGGGCGCTCCGATGCCGCAAGGCGCCGACACGGTTTTTATGCAGGAAGACGTGCGGATTGATGACGCCGGCCATGTGGTCTTGCCTGCGGGCCTCAAGCCCGGCGCCAATGTTCGGCCGGCGGGCGAGGACATACCTCAGGGTCATATCGCCCTGAGGTCTGGTCACCGGCTGCGTCCTCAGGACGTCGCGCTTGCCGCCGCATTCGGATTGACGCACCTGGACGTCGTGCGACGCCTTCGCATTGCAGTATTTTCGACCGGAGACGAGTTAGCCTCGCCCGGCACGACGCGGGCGGCCTCTCAACTCTTCGACTCCAATCGCTACATGTTGATGGCGATGCTGCGCAGGCTCAGCTGTGAGGTCAGCGACCTCGGGATTCTGCGAGACGAGCCTACGTCGCTGTCGAGCGCGCTCAAGCGAGCAGCAGCGCAGCATGACTTGATTCTGACCACGGGCGGTGTTTCGACGGGTGAAGAGGACTACGTCAAAGCCGGGGTTGAAAAAGCGGGATCGCTTGTTCTGTGGCGCATGGCCATAAAGCCTGGCCGTCCCGTGGCCATGGGGGTTATCGATGGAACGCCCTTGATTGGTTTACCCGGAAATCCCGTGGCGAGCTTTGTTACATTTGTCCATGTGGTGCGGCCGACCGTGCTGGCGCTTCTGGGATCGGTGCCCGCACCGCTGGTAGCGTTACCGGTCCGTGCGGCGTTCACTTACAGGAAAAAGATCGGCCGCCGCGAATACGTTCGCGTTACCCTTCGAAAAGCCGAGGACGGCCCGCTGGAGGCGATAAAATTCCCGCGCGAAGGAGCTGGCCTTTTGTCATCGCTGGTCGAAACCGATGGCCTCGTCGAACTCAGGGAAGACGTCATCA
This sequence comes from Bradyrhizobium erythrophlei, assembly GCF_900142985.1. Classification (NCBI taxonomy): domain Bacteria; kingdom Pseudomonadati; phylum Pseudomonadota; class Alphaproteobacteria; order Hyphomicrobiales; family Nitrobacteraceae; genus Bradyrhizobium; species Bradyrhizobium erythrophlei. The sequence goes on along the minus strand of NZ_LT670849.1, from coordinate 7,135,349 downwards.
AGGTCGCTCCGGGAGACAGCGTTGGGTTCCTCGGCTACGCCGACCTGTTGTAGGTTCCAGCGCATGGCCACCATCAAGCTCGATCTCACCGGTCTTCGATGCCCGATACCCGCGCTCAAGACCCGCAAGGCGCTCACGTCGGTGTCGCCCGGCGACGTTCTCGAAGTGCATTGCACCGACCCTTTGTCCGTCATCGATATCCCGAACCTCATTCGAGAGACCGGCGATAAGGTCGAGATCACCGAACGCGGCGACCGAAGAATCGTTTTTCTGATCGAAAAAGCCAAGCCGACAATTGCCAAAGCCTAACGCAGCGCTGGAGACCGATTATGCAAGCCGTTGGCGGAAAGGATAATTTCTCTTCATCTAGACGTGTTCTAAAACACCTTGCCTCTGGTATACCAGAGGCTAATGTCTACTAAGTCGATATTGGGTGGAAACTGGTTTGCATGAGCGAAGACGTCCACAAAGTTCGCGCCTTTGAGCACCCCGGCGAGGGGCGAAAACGAGCCAAATCGACCCCCAAAGGGCGTCAGGTCGATCCGGCGGCCGCGCACGAAGTTGAAGCTTTGCTCGGCAACCGGCCCAGACAACGCGACCTGTTGATCGAATACCTGCACCTGATCCAGGACACGTATCATCAGATCTCGGCCGCGCACCTGGCCGCCCTGGCCGACGAGATGAAGCTCTCCTTCGCCGAGGTGTTCGAGACCGCAACTTTTTACGCGCATTTCGACATCGTGAAGGAGGGCGAACCGAACGTCCCGCCGCTGACCATTCGCGTCTGCGATTCGCTGACCTGCGCGATGCTCGGTGGCGAAAGACTGTTGCAGGAACTACAGAGCAAAGCCGGCGTAGGCGTTCGCGTGGTGCGCGCGCCCTGCGTCGGCCGTTGCGACACTGCTCCGGCTGCCGAGGTCGGCCACAACTTCGTGGATCATGCGACCGTCTCCAAGGTGCTTGCGGCAGCGAAGAGCGGCGATACGCATACCCATGTTCCAGATTACGTCGGGTATGACGCCTACATAGCGGATGGCGGATACAAGCTGCTCTCGCGCCTGCGATCCGGCGCTCTTCCGAAAGAAGATCTACTGAAATCGCTCGACGATGCGAGTTTGCGCGGCCTTGGCGGCGCGGGTTTTCCGACCGGACGCAAATGGCGTTCGGTGCTGGGCGAGCCTGGCCCGCGGCTGATGGCCGTTAATGGCGATGAGGGCGAGCCTGGCACGTTCAAGGATCGCTACTACCTCGAAACCGACCCGCACCGCTTTCTGGAGGGCATGCTGATCGGCGCGCATGTGGTCGAAGCGACTGACGTCTATATCTATCTTCGCGACGAATATCCGGCCTCGCGCCAAATCCTCGAAACCGAAATTGCAAAGCTGCCGCCCGGCGGACCCACGATTCATATGCGACGCGGCGCCGGCGCCTACATTTGCGGTGAAGAATCCTCGCTTCTGGAAAGTCTTGAAGGCAAACGTGGACTTCCGCGCCACAAACCGCCGTATCCGTTTCAAGTCGGATTATTCGGCCTGCCGACGCTCATCAACAATATCGAGACCTTGTGGTGGGTGCGGGACATCGTCGAGAAGGGGGCCGACTGGTGGAAAGGCCATGGCCGCAACGACCGTCACGGCCTGCGCAGCTATTCGGTTTCGGGTCGGGTCAAGAATCCCGGCATGAAACTCGCGCCCGCAGGCGTTACCGTGCGTGAATTGATCGACGAATTCTGTGGCGGTATGGCGGACGGTCACACGTTCCACGCCTACCTTCCGGGCGGCGCCTCAGGCGGCATCCTGCCGGCTGACATGGACGACATCCCTCTCGATTTCGGCACGCTGGAGAAATACGGCTGCTTCATCGGCTCCGCCGCGGTCATCATTCTTTCGCAGGCCGACAGCGTCAGGGAAGCCGCCCTCAATCTGATGAAGTTCTTCGAGGACGAAAGCTGCGGACAGTGCACGCCTTGTCGTGCAGGCACCGAAAAGGCTGCCTTACTGATGCAGCGGCCCGTTTGGAACCAGGAGTTGCTTGGTCAATTGAGCCAGGCCATGCGTGACGCCTCGATCTGCGGGCTGGGGCAGGCGGCCTCGAATCCGCTGACGTCCGTCATTAAATATTTTCCGGAAGAATTCGTGCCGAAAGAGGCCGCGGAATGACCAAGATCCAGTTCGAGCTCGACGGCAAGCAAGTCGAGGCCAATGCGGGCGAAACCATCTGGCAGGTCGCCAAACGCCAGGGTCGAGAGATTCCGCATTTGTGCTATTCGCCCGCGCCGGACTACCGACCCGACGGCAACTGCCGTGCCTGCATGGTCGAGATCGAGGGTGAGCGCGTGCTGGCGGCTTCGTGCAAGCGGACGCCGTCCGTCGGCATGAAGGTGAAATCCGCGAGCGACCGCGCCATCGCCGCACAGAAAATGGTGATGGAACTGTTGGTTGCCGACCAGCCGCCGCGGGCGACCTCTCACGACCCGGACTCGAAATTCTGGCACTGGGCGGAAAAGATCGAAGTTACCGAAAGCCGCTTCCCGGCGGCCGAGCGCTGGCAGGGCGACGCCAGCCATCCTGCCATGCGCGTCAATCTTGACGCCTGTATCCAGTGCGGCCTCTGCGTTCGTGCCTGTCGCGAGGTGCAGGTCAACGACGTTATCGGCATGGCCTATCGTAACCACGACGCCAAGATCGTGTTCGACTTTGACGATCCGATGGGGGAGTCGACCTGCGTGGCTTGCGGCGAATGCGTCCAGGCTTGTCCGACCGGCGCGCTGATGCCCGCCGTGATGCTCGACGAGAACCAGACCCGCGTCACCTATCCCGATCGGAAGGTTGATTCCCTGTGCCCTTACTGTGGGGTCGGCTGTCAGGTCACCTACGAAGTCAAGGACGAGAAGGTCATCTACGCGGAAGGCCGCGACGGTCCGGCCAATCACAATAGACTTTGTGTCAAAGGCCGTTTCGGCTTTGACTACATCCACCACCCCAATCGCCTGACCAAGCCGCTGGTGCGGCTGCCAGGCGTCAAGAAGGACGCCAACGACCAGGTCGATCCCGCAAATCCCTTTACCCACTTCCGCGAAGCGTCATGGGAAGAGGCGCTCGACCTCGCCGCAAAGGGCCTCGTCAAGATTCGAGACGAGAAGGGTCCCAAGGCGCTGGCCGGCTTCGGCTCTGCCAAGGGATCGAACGAAGAAGCCTATCTGTTCCAGAAGCTCGTTCGGACAGGTTTCGGCTCCAACAATGTCGACCACTGTACGCGGCTTTGCCATGCCTCGTCGGTCGCGGCGTTGTTCGAAGGACTAAGCTCGGGTGCGGTGTCGGCACCGTTCGCGGCCGCCGCGGATGCCGACGTGATCTGGGTGATCGGTGCCAATCCGACCATCAACCACCCCGTCGCTGCTACGTTCATCAAGAATGCCGCCAAGCGCGGCGCCAAGCTGTATGTGATGGACCCGCGGCGCCAGACGCTGTCGCGCCACGCGACCGAGCATCTCGCTTTCAAGCCCGGCAGTGACGTCGCGATGCTGAACGCGATGATCAACACGATCATCACTGAAGGCTTGACCGATGAGCAATACATTGCCGGCTACACCGAAGGCTATGACGACCTGAAGGCCAAGATCACCGAGTTCACGCCGGAGAAGATGGCGCCGATCTGTGGCATTCCCGCCGAGACCCTGCGCGAGGTCGCCCGGACCTACGCGCGCGCGAAATCTTCCATCATCTTTTGGGGCATGGGCATCAGCCAGCATGTGCACGGCACCGACAATGCGCGCTGCCTGATCGCGCTGTCGCTGATCACGGGCCAGATCGGGCGGCCGGGGACGGGACTGCATCCGCTGCGCGGTCAGAACAATGTGCAGGGCGCCTCCGACGCCGGTCTTATCCCGATGTTCCTGCCGGACTATCAGCCGGTCGGTCGCGACGACATGCGAGGTGCGTTCGAGAAGCTCTGGGGACAGGAACTCGATCCCGTGCGCGGGCTCACGGTCGTCGAGATCATGAATGCGATCCATGCCGGTCAGATTCACGGCATGTATGTCGAGGGCGAAAATCCCGCGATGTCCGATCCCGACTTGCAGCACGCGCGCGAAGCGTTGGCCAAGCTGGATCATCTCGTCGTGCAGGATCTGTTCGTCACCGAGACTGCGTTCCACGCCGACGTGATCCTTCCGGCCTCTGCGTTTGCGGAAAAATCCGGCTCCTTCACCAATACCGATCGCCGCGTGCAGCTGGCCCGCGAGGTCGTCAAACCGCCGGGCGATGCGCGCCAGGACCTCTGGATCATCCAGGAGATCGGCAAGCGCATGGGGCTGCCTTGGAATTACTCGGGTCCGGGCGAGGTCTTCACCGAGATGGCCGAACTCATGCCATCGCTGAAGAACATCACCTGGGATCGATTGGTGCGTGAAGGCGCGGTGACCTATCCGGTTGATGACCCGAACAAGCCCGGCAACGAAATCATCTTCACCACCGGTTTCCCGACCGAGAGCGGTCGAGGCAAGATCGTGCCGGCGAAGGTCATCCCGCCCGACGAATTGCCTGACGATGAGTACCCGATGGTGCTCTCGACCGGCCGCGTTCTCGAGCACTGGCATACCGGCTCCATGACCCGTCGTGCCCAGGTGCTTGATCAGATCGAGCCCGAGGCGGTCGCCTTCATGTCGCCCAAGGATATGCGGCGAATGAACTTGTGGCCCGGCGACTTCATTCGTCTGGAAACGAGGCGGGGTGCTATCGAGGTGAAGGTGCGTTCTGACCGCGACGTACCGGAAAATATGGTCTTCATGCCATTCTGCTATGCCGAAGCGGCCGCGAACCTTCTGACCAATCCGGCGCTCGATCCTTTCGGCAAGATTCCGGAGTTCAAATTCTGCGCTGCCCGCGCGGAGAAGATCGAGATACGAACGGCGGCGGAATAAACCACGATAGCCCGGATCAAGCGGTGGGCGCGTCAGCACCTCTCAGAGCAGGCGCGCCCGATCGGAACGTCGGTGGGGCTGGTTCTGGCGTGCCGTGCCTCGCTAGGGGTTGCGTGGTCCCACCGATGCTATTGGTTCCAGGCCGTGCTTCTGCAGCGTCGCCTGTCCTTCTTCGGACATCACAAATGCAACAAAGCGCAGGGCCACAGGCTTGCTGTTGATGATGATCAACCCGTCCGCAGGCTCGACGGAAAGCGTCGGTGGAAGTTTAACCGAGGTCAACGACGGAACTTCTTTTTGCACCGCTGAGACGGCGCTGCAATAAATCAGCATGACATCCGCCTGGTCGGAAAGAAAGATGCCTTCGATAGCTCCCTTTCCTGGCACCAGCGGTGGCGTTTTCTCGCCACCACCGACCAGCTTTTTTGCCTTTGCCTCTAACGTCGCGCGCGCTCCTGGTCTGACTGCATCAGCGCGTGCGAACACCTCCCAACTGTAAGTCCCCAGCGGATCCGAGCCAGGAGTCGAGGTCGCGATCCTCACTGCGGGGTCAAGTAGGCGATCGAGAAAGCTGGTTTCGTTGAGCGCGAGGCCGGGGCGAGCCAGCGCGCACAGGCTATTTCGCGCAAAGAGGATCACCAGGCGTTCGGGGTGACCCGCGGCGAGCTTGTGCGGCTGCTCCAGATCCGCAGACGCGAAAACATCGACGGCCGCGCCGCCTTCGATCTTCTGACGCATCAGACCTGAGGCGCCGAACTCTGGCGTGTCGACCTCATCCGACTGTCGTGGAAAGCGCTGCAGCAGATCGGTCATGGCTGCGCGAAGACTGCCGGCGGCCATCACCTTCAACGTGTCTGCCCGCGCCGGCGTCCAAAGGATGGAACTGGCGATTGACAGGCTGACGAGGGCAGGGAGCGTAAAGGTTCGTCGAGCGCTTCGTCGATCGGTCATTCGGATCGCTTCATTTGTTTTTTCAATCGTGTCCTGGCGGCTATAGTCTGTTTGCCTGCGTTGCATAAAAGTACTTCCGAACAGAGCGTTATATCCCTAGAAATATAACGATAAAATCTCTCAGCGATCGGCCGCGATCCTAGAGGGAAATTGGCGGGGGCTAAAGAGATGAAATATGCGCTGACAACCAGCATTTTGCTGGTGGGATTAACGTGCGAGACGTTTGAAGTCGCGCGGGCTCAGCAAGCGCCGGGTCTGCCACCTGTGACGGTGGATCCCTCGAAACCCGCATCTGGTCAGCAGCAGGGCCAGCAGGCTACGCGACAGAGCGGCGCCCCGAAGAAAAAGAAGCGATCGGCGAACCGGCCGACGCAGCCGCCGGTTCCGGCCGCCGCACCGGCGCAAGCTGATGCGGGCGGCGTCCACAACGCCGCGACGAACCCGAACTACGACGTTCGCAGCGTGAGCGTTGGGCCGCTCGGCAATCGCAACGTGCTCGACACGCCGTTCTCGATCACGTCGGTCCCACAGGACATGATGGAGAACCTGCAACTAAAGACCGTCAACGACACACTTCGATACCTGCCCTCCGTAGAGATCCGGAATCAGCAGGGTTTTGAGGTTTCTCGTCCGCAAGCGCGGGGCTTTCAAGGCACCGTCGTGCAAAATACGAGGATGGATGGGCTCAGCATCATCGGCACGACCGCAATTCCGGCCGAAAATCTGGCCGGCATTCAGGTCCTGAATGGGCTCGCAGGATCGCTCTACGGTCCCGCCACTCCCGCGGGCGTGTTCAATTACGTCTTGAAGCGGCCGACCGACACGCCGTATGCAAGCTACACGCAGGGGTTCGATTCCACTTCGGTCTTCACCGAGAGCGTCGACGTTGGCGGACGCACGCCCGACGGCAAGGTGGGCTACCGCTTCAACGTGGTCCATGGCGAAGGCGAAAGCTGGGCGCCGGAGAGTTCGACCAATCGGACGCTGGCAAGCGGAGCGCTCGATTTCTATTTGGGCAATCGAACCGTTGTCGAAACCAATTTCAGCCACTACGAAACCAACATCACCGGACTGCCTGGTAGTATCGTTTATTTCGGTAAGCCGAACATCGTCCTTCCGGCGGCGGTCGATCCGACCAAGTTGGGCTTGGGACAGCCGGGCGCGGGTACCGACCTCATCACCAACACCGGTCTCGTCAAGCTCAAGCACGAGTTCAACAATGACTGGAACTTCGAGATTGGCGGCCTCTATCAGGATGCCGTCCGGAATCTCTTCGGTATCACCAATACGTTTGTCGACAATAACGGGAATTTTACGGTCACCAAGAATTTCAACGCCGTTCCGCACTTCACCATCGCCAGCAACACAGCATCGTTGAATGGAAAATTCGACCTGTTTGGCTTCCGGAACGAACTGACCATCGGGACCAACGGATTCTTCAACGGCCAGTATTCCTATGTAAATTCGATAGCGCAGAATCTCTCCGGGGTGTCAAATCTGGCGGATCCTATTGTATTCACAAACCTGCCGCCCGTTCCAAACAACGGCGGCCAGTTCAAATCCGCAATTCTTCAGAACCAGACGATCATCACTGGCGACACATTCCATTTCAACGATCAGTGGGCCGTACAGAGCGTGCTCAGCACATCCTTCCTGCATTCGCAAAGCTGGAACGCCGCTGGTGGTGTGACGAGTAATAATTCGGCGGACGGTGTCGTTAGCCCGACGGTAAGCTTGATCTACAAGCCGACTGAAAAGATCACCACTTATGCCACTTGGGCAAACAGCGTCGAACAGAGCGACCAGGCGCCGGCCGGTACTGCCAATGCAAACGCATTCCTCGCGCCATACCACGATGAGGAATACGAGGTTGGCGTGAAATACGCCGTTACGCCGAGACTGCTCGCAACCTTTGCGCTGTTCCACATGACGCGCCCGCTGGCGGAAACGGTAGCGGCCACAAACGTATTTCAGGTCGTGGGTACTCAACGGAATAACGGCGCCGAACTGTTCCTCCAAGGTGAGGTAGTTCAAGACCTCTCGGTATTTGGCGGTATCAGCTACATTGACGCCAGGCTGTTGAATACAGGGGTAGCTTCGACTGACGGCCGATTGGTCGTGGGTGTGCCGCTCTTCAAAACCGACGTCGCCCTCGACTATCACCCGGCGGCTTGGCTAGGCTTCGCGCTGACAGGCGGCGTTCACGCGGAGGGCGAACGCGCGGCAACCAATTTGAACAATTCATTTGCGCCGTCTTACGCGACGTTCGACGCCGGAATTCGCTTTTCCAAAACCGTCGACAAACACATTGTAACCACGCGCTTTCAGGTGCTGAACATCGGCAATACGTTCTATTATTCGTCGATTGCCGACGGCAACATTGTGGGAAGTCCCGGCGCCAACACTGCTTACCTCGGGACACCGCGGACATATCTGCTCAGCCTTCAGATGACGTTGTGAGGGAGGCTTGCGTGCCGTGATCCGCGAAAGCGTTCATGCCGGTCTGAAGCCGGCGCTCTCGAGTGCTGCACGAGTTTGGTGCGAGGCGAGGGCGCTGAGGAAGGCCTGTACCGCTGGTCGGTGTTTGCGCGCCGTGACAACCGCAAAATCATAATGTTCCTCGGCGAAAGGGATAAAGCCAAGATCCGATGCGCGAGCGACCGGCGCGATGGTCATGCCCCAATCGGCGCGTCCCTGCGCCACCGCGGCCGCGACTGCATTATGCGATCGCGGCTGGTTCCAGTACCCATCCGGGCGCGCTTCGCCGAGCAGGCGGTCAATCAGGATGCGCGTGCCAGCGCCGTGGTTGCGATTGACCATGATGCAGCTGGGGTCGGCGATCGCGGCTCGCACGGCCTGTTCGGCGCTCAAACCTTCAAAACGCTGATCGCCTTTTTTAAACACGATCCCCTGCATCCGCCGCCAGCCCGGCACCAGCTCGAGCCCCGCGCTCAGAAAAGGCGTGTTGTAGGTTCCGGTCTTGTCGTCGAGCAGGTGGATTGGCGCAAGATCGCACTCGCCGCGTTTCGCCGCCGCCAGCCCGCCGAGGCTGCCAACCGCAATCGAACGCACCGTAAGACCGGCATGCGCCAACGGCGCCGTGACGAGATCGAGGCCCGTGCAGTGGCTGCCCACAATGACGAGGTCGGGTACTCGTACATGCGGGGTGAACAGGGTCACTTCAGCCTCGCTGCCGGCCGGCATTTGGTCAGCCAGTGCGTCGATCCGTAAGAAGCCGTCAGCCTGCGAGAAGGATGTAATGGCTCCTGATCCCTTGCCGGACGGATAGGCAATCAGGCCGTCAGCGCCGTCGACTAGCGAGACCATGACAAATTCGGTGCGCCCGAGTTCGGAGGCAATCCGCACCGGCACTTTTGCCGTAACCGTCGCGTCCGCGCGCGGCGGGAGGGCGGCCATGCGCCGAAGTATCGGCACGATCATGTCGTGGAAGGTGAACATGGCCGAGGTCGGAAAGCCCGGCAGGATCACCACCGGCTTATCCTTACACACGGCCAGGCAAAGGGGCTTGCCCGGTTTGAGCGCAACCCCGTGGCAGATAATCCCGGGCTGGCCAAGGCGCGCGATAATGCGGTGAGTGACATCGCCTGCTCCTTTCGAGGTCCCGCCCGACAGCACGACCATGTCGCTTTCGGCGAGCGCCCGCTGCATCGTCGCTTCGAGCTGTTGTTCGTCGTCGGGTACGGCGCCCCAAAACACCGCGTTGCCACCATTCTCGTCGATCGCCGCGGCTACAATGGCTCCATTGCTGTCGTAGATCGCTGCGGGTCGCAATGCCTCTCCGGGCTGGACCAACTCGTCGCCGGTCGAGATCACCGCGACGCGCACGCTCCGCGCAACCGGGACCTCGGCAATTCCGCAGGCCGCAAGCATACCGATCTCCCGCGACCCGATCGCTGTGCCAGCCCGCAAAAGCGCTTCGCCGCGAGCGATATCGGACCCTGCAAATGACACGAACTGTCCCGGTGAAGCGGCGCGGCGCACTTCGATCGCGCGAACCCCCAAGAGCTGGGTATGCTCCACCATCACAACAGCATCGGCGCCGCGCGGAATTGGCCCCCCGGTTGCGATCGGCGTCGCTGTTTTAGGCAGGACCGGATGGGTCGGAGCCGTGCCGCACGCAATGACTTCTTCGTTCAAGGTCAGTTGCACCGGCGCGAATTCCGCCGCCGAAGCGAGATCAGTCGAGCGGACCGCAAATCCGTCAACGTTTGAACGGTCGAACGGCGGTACGTCGATCGGTGAGAAAATATCTCTCGCCAGCGTGCAACCCAACGTCTCCGCAAGCTTCCTTTGCTCGATGGATAATTCCCGTGGAAACAACGCGGCTTCAAAACGCGCCATCGCTTCCTCACGCGACAAGATCGTCAGGAACTGATCCTGATCGATGCTGTTGCGGCCCTTCGGCAACGATGTCTCGGTCATGTCGGCACTCGCGGCGTTAACGCAGGATATAGGCGCTGACCGGTGTTCCCGCCGCAAATCCTTCGCTGTTTCCTGGGACCGCCAGCCATGCACTGGCCTGCAGGATAGCCCTGAACGGAAGATCCGCCAGCGCCAGCGGCAGCCAACTGCCGCCGTCTCGCTCGAGAAGGGCGATTTCGGTAATTCCAACGCTGGAAGCAAGTTTGCGCGCCAACGGCAGGGTCGTGGTTTCCCGGGGCTTCCGTCCGGACAGTCGATCCAGCACAGGAAGTCCCAGTGTCCACCACGCTGCCATCGCGTCAGCGGCCGAACCGGACAGCGCGATGACCGGGGTTCTTTCGATCCTGCCGATCGCTGACGTCGCGCCGGGTCTCAGAGCAAGACCATGAGCAACAACATCACCGCGTTGGCCGATTGCGAGGACGCTCGCGTCGGTGCGGCCGACGCCGGAGCCGCCGATCGTAATCAAAAGATCGAAGCCCATCGGCTCCAGTTCGGCAGCGATCGAGGCGGCGTCGCGCGATTTTGCAGTGGCGGAAGTCACGTCGGCGCCGTCGCGTCGCGCGACTTCCTGAATGAGCTGCGCCGTTCCGATGTCTCCGCTGGTTGCGGGTACATTGACCACGCGCAACCTCGGCCGACGCACCTTCATTTTCTCAAGCCCGGACGCGCGGGCAAACAGGATGTCAAGTGGGTGAAGCGGCATGCCCGGGACGATCGTGAAGCCGTCCGGAAAATCGGCGCCGCATCGACGCACACCGTACCCCGGCAGGGCTTCAGTCACGACCTGCGGAATCGGGCCTTGTTGGTCGACGCCGTCGGCATCGATCACGCAATCGCAGCCATCGGGAATTGGATCGCCGGCATCGACCCAATGGGCCGCCGAGGTCAATGGGAGCGGCGCATAGGCGAACGCACCCACCAGATCGCTGGCGCGCAACGCCCAACCGTCAGCCAGGGCGACGTTTCGCGATGGATACGCCCCGACCGGCGCCATATCGGCCGCCACACAGCCGAGCGCTTCAGCCAACGGCAGTTCTGCGGCCGCGATCGGTTCGAGACCGTCGAGGAGCGCGGCGAGAGCCGCATCGAGCGCCGTGAGCGAAGCCGGCAAGCGTTGGGCGGTTTTCATGGCCATTTCTGGATCACGGATTGCAGGGGCGGGCAACTGCGGTTGCCGATGGTGCCCGATGTGGCCGGTCGATTGCTAGCCAGATCGTCGGCTCACGACATCATTGCAGCACACGATCACACCGCGCTGGCGCGAGCCGATAAATACACCCGCGAAGCGAACCGGCGGCGCGGAAAAAAGGACATCGGGATGGTTGGAAATTAAGGGTGGCGCTCCCTAGCGGGGCCGATCCGGCTTTTGGGTACCATTTCCACAAATCAGTTCAATAGCTTAAGTAGGCTGGGGCAGGGCATTGTAGGACGTTTTGTGTGACGTTGTTCCCGCTTGAATGGCGGCCCCGACTCACCCTATGTAGAGTTTCTAGTAAGGGGATGGAGTGTGAAAGACGGAGCTATGGCCAAAGCGAAAGAACCGCGCCTCAGCGCAAAGGGACTGAAAGTGCTTCACACGTTTTTCGATGCCGGGAACCGCGAGCTGTCCGGCGCTGATATTGCGGAGCGCACCGGCATCCTGTCCGGCACGCTCTATCCGCTCTTGATCAGGTTTAAGTCCGCCGGGTGGCTGAAAGATCGATGGGAGGACGATGACCCAGTCGAACTCGGACGCCCGAAACGTAGGTATTACAAGCTAACTGCGGCCGGTCAGACGGCCTACCGCGAGAATGCGCCCACCGTTGCGCCGAATGGGGGCCTCGCGTGGGCGTAATCCTTGGCATTCTCGCAAAGATCGTCTTGGCCATCACTGGCCGATGGCTGGGAGCGGAAATCGGCGCACAGCATAAGCCGTTCTGCACTTGGCTCGTAAAGTTCGCAGCAGCACGGCTACCCGAAGATGAGCGCGTCGTCGCCGAGAGCGAATGGCTTGCCATCATCGATGATCTGCGAAGCCCGACCGCTCAGACTTTGCACTCATTGAGTTTTGCTTTTCTCGCAATGCGCATTCGCTATGAGATGCAAGGCGAGACGCCAAGATCGCGGGCTTTGAAATTGACGCTGTTGGGTGCCATTTTGGGCCTAGTCGGAGCGAAGCTTATTCCCGGACACCTTCCTGATTTCATCGAAATCAAACTTTCAGCGTGGCTGTGCCCGATTTCGTCAACATGGCTGTGCCCTTTGCTATCGGGTGACTTTCGCCTGTTGACGTTGTTTGCCCTAAATGGGCTTTTTATCTCTATCGTTGCTCTGCTTACTTATGGTCATTATCGTTGGATTTTGCGGGGTTTAACCCGAGACGCACAAAAGCGGTTGGCAGCTACAAAAACCAGTTCTGAGTAGAAAAAATCCAGTCGCAGAACGAATCCGGTCCAGCGTCGCCGTCAGCGACAATGAGATCAGCGATGGAGTTGATCCGCCGAAGATGCCCCCCGGATTTGTCGAAGACGAGAGCACATGATCCGCAAGCCGCCGCTCGATCTCCCGCCGCAGGTTGCGCGCGGCTTCGTCGAGGCCATGCGGGACTACTTTGCTGAGGAGAACCCGACCAAGCGCGACGCCATCGCCGCGCATCAGTTCGACAGCTAGAGGTGAAGTGTTGCCACTCACAGCAGAACAGATCGACATGCTCGATAAACTCGGTCCGTCGAATGTCAGAGAGCGCTTACAATACGCTCGTGTCGGTGGCACCTCAGTTTTGCCGGAAGTATCGCACAGCGATGTGGAGGGTTGGCTCGCGAAGAAGGATAGTGAGGCGTCAAAGCTTCAAGCCGACACGTTGTGGTGGGCAAAAGCAGCAGCGTTGATTGGCCTGGTCGGGATCATCGTCGCAGTTCTTGTAGCGGTATTCGGCAAATAATCGATTGCGACACCGCGTGACAGGACTACTAGATAAGGGGTAACAAATGGACGCTTATCACCGGTTGAAACAAGGCTCTCCGTTGCACACAGTGATGATCAACAGCGAGGATACATTCTCGATCATGGCCGTCGACCAAGATAGCGAGGACTCTGTCCGCCGATTTCAGCGCGTTGCCTTAGATGCACTCGAACGCAATGATGGCAGCTACGAAGTTGTGCATGATCACAAGAGCACTGGGTTCAGTGTTGGGCTCTACGACATCATAGTTATCAAGAAAGCCTGATAGACCACTTGAACCGCATCGGCCGCCGCACCCTGATCTGCATGGCGATCATCGTGGCGCTCGCGCTGATCTGGAACATGGTAGGTCGGTAACGGGCGAGTTGGTTTGCCCGTCCAACTATGTTTTCGGCTGTGGATACCGGCAAACTACCTGCCCCCAGCTAGCGAACAGGTCTACGATTATTGAGTGTTCGGAGAGGGGCGAGATGGAATTCGAGCTTAAGGGCGCGCTGAAAAAGTATCGTCGGATGCGGTCGTGGCGACGCGCTGGAATGGTGATCGTGGTACTCGGAGCGTTGACCGCACCATGGTTTTTCAGTCTGGGTCAGACTGACACGCTGATCTGTTTTCTCGGCGCGTTCACGGTGTCGATGGCCAGCGAACTCGAAATGCGATTGAAAACGATCCAGATACGACTTGCAGGCATGAACGATCAACTGAATGCACTTAGCGGCAGAGCTGATCCCGATGAGGGTCCCAATGCTGATCTGATCCTCGAACTCAACGACTGGTGATAGCCACAGGCCGTCGCCTCGCCGGAAGCTCGCGCGAGACGGACAACGACGTGCCGACCACCGCTTCGTTAAAATAATTCCGAACTCGTTTATCGCAAAAGCCGCGCGCCGGATTCATTCGGCGTCATCGTGCGATAGCAAGCACGAGCCGTTGTAACAAAAAAAACGAAGGCCGCGTAACAGCGCCGTTTCCGGCGTGCGCGCTTTGACCTGCGAAATTGTTCGGGAGTAAAGAGGGGCCGCCCTCGGCTGGTGAAAACCGAGAGCGGCGAATTGTGCTCCCTGAAAGAGCAACGAGCGCCGGTCCACCGCGAAGAGGAGCAGGCGTATGATCCATAAGCCCGGCGCACAAAAAGCGCAACAGACTTCATCCAGGAACATCGTCACCGATCTGCGAAGTCGCGACCGATACATGATCGCGTTCAACGAAGCAGCGGGTGCCTTCGACCTAACCGCATTCGACGTGTCGCTTGAGTTCGTCGTCCGCCTCGGCAACCGCATCGCGCTTCACCACCGCTGCAAACCACCCCATCGCTGCGATCCCGGCGAAGACTTGCTGGCGAAGGAGATGCACGTTTCGGAGCGCAAGGTGCAACGCGGGATCGCCGCGCTCAAAGCCCTCGGCTGGATCGCAGGCAAACGCGGCGGCAGCACCGACAAGGTCAACATCACGCTCTGCATCCCGCAGGCTGCGGAACCCGATGTAGAAGAGCATCCGGTTGCAGAAAACGACGACCTCATACCTGCCAAGATTCTGTCGCCTATGGATGCAGCTCCATACCCGACAAAAACGCCATCCATACCTGACACACAGTGTGGCGGAACATATGAACAGAGGAACAGAGATAGAAGCGCGGCTTCGCCGCGCGCTACCGGACTCGCGGATAGAGAGGAGCAAGCATTTCGACAGCTCGTCGAGCTGAGACCTCTTTCTAGTCCGAACCAAGAAGTAACAGCGCGCGCCGCCTTCGGCGCGCTTCTCAAGATAACCGACATCGACCACATCATCGACGAAGCCTGCACCTTTGAGAAAAGACCGGAAGACTGCGTCAAGTTCCTTGCCTACCTTACAGACAACAATCCGAAACTGACGCATGCATCATCGTGAAGATCGGCATCAACACCACCGATGCCGAGCTACCTAAGACAGGGGTGCAGCGAAATTCGTAAGCTGCTATGATGCCCGGCATGAGCGACACTGCATCAGCAGACGAGAAGCAGCGGCCCGCGCACTGGTTCAAGCCGGGGCAAAGCGGAAACCCTGCCGGACGTCAGCGCGGAAGCCGCAACCGTTTGGCCGACAGCTTTGTCGCCGACTTGGCTGCGGCCTGGAACGAGCATGGCGAGGCCGCGCTGAAGGCATGTGCGCTGGAACACCCGGAAAAGTTCGTTCGCGTCGTCGCCGATCTGATGCCGCGAACGCTCGATCTCAACATCGCGGTCGATGTCGTCGCGTTCGCTGATCGGTTTGCGAGGGCGGCTGAGTTGCTGGGCAACATCGACACGCCGAAACCCCGCAAGGCTTTGCCGAACCAACCGCCGAAGGTGATCGAACATGGCGGTTAGGGCAGGTGATCTTGCCGAGCTAACGAGGCTGGACGCGACGCCGGACACCGGCACCGACCTGTCGGTCCTTGAAACGATCCCGGCCGTGTATGCCTATCTGATCGCCTGTGCTCGTGCCGATCATGACGACGAAGGCGACGCCTGCGAGTTGCTGGCTCGGCACAGCGGCGCGACATCGTCCGAGGTGCGAAGCATTGCCGCCACCTTGCGTCGGCTCGGCTATCGGACAGCATCAGATCGGCTGCGGCTGATCGCTGGCAGACGGCGGCGCGATCTCCGGCCGCTGTAATCGCGCCATCTCGTTGACGCGAATCCGCCTGTTCTGTACAAATCTCCTGAGAGATTTGTACAAAATGGAGGCAAGCAGATGGCGCGCAAGGGGAAATTGGTCGAGGCGGTTTCGTACATCCGTACATCGTCGGCCGCCAACATCGGCGCGGACAAGGACAGCGAGCCGAGGCAGCGCGTGGCGATTGCGGGCTTTGCCAAGCGCGCAGGGTTCGCCCTGGTCGGCGAGTTCACCGATCAAGCTGTGCGCGGTGCCGATCCCATCGAGACGCGGCCGGGCTTCTCTGCCCTATTGGATCGCATCGAGTCCAACGGGGTCCGCGTCGTCATCATCGAGGACGGCAGCAGGTTCGCGCGCCAGCTCATGACGCAGGAACTCGGTCTCATCGCTCTCATCACACGCGGTGTTCGTGTGCTCACCGCATCGGGCGACGATCTCACCGACGACAGCGATCCGTCACGCACGATGATGCGGCAGATCGCAGGCGCATTTCACCAATACGAAAAGGCCCGGCTGGTCGCGAAGCTGAAGGGCGCGCGGGATCGCAAGCGGGCGTCCGGCGTCGGTAGGGCTCAAGGTCGCAAGACATTGGCTGAACGCGATCCCGAGATGGTGAAGCTGGCCCGGCAACTGCACCGGCCTGATCCGAACAAGCGGCCGATCTCGCTCCGCAAGGTCTCGGTCGCGCTTGCCGAGCACGGCTACCGCAACTCCAGCGGCGCGATGTTCTCCGCATCGTCCGTCGCACGGATGCTCGAATAGGACACCACCGCCACCACCGGCCTGACACCACGCCACCGTCGACATAGCCAAATCCCAAGGGGAGCCGTCCGGGCCGGTGGGGGCCGCAGGTGAAAGCGACGTCTCTTAATTTTTATCCCCCCTTCGTTCACATGCGCGCCGCTTTTCGCAGAGGGACCTGTTTTCGGCGGCAGTTCTATTTCGAGAGCTGTTGGAGGAATCCGGTTCCAATTTTTGGAAAAATTTTCCGAACACCTTGTCACACGACAACACGAAGTACGGCGTCGCGCCGGTGAACATCGACGGTGCCGCCGATGTTGGTCTTCTTCACTTCCGGCGGGTTGTAGGCTCCGACCTCGATGCGCTTCAGCGCGGCGGGCTCATAACGTGGGATAAGACGTTGGACAAGGGACAAACCGCGTCCCTATTGGACTGGGTTATTGCAGCGTCTCGCCCGGATCACGCGTCACTGCGACAGGCTCGATCACCTGTTCCGGTTCGGCCTTGGCTTCGGCCAGCGGCCGTAAGGTGTGCGTCAGCTTGGATGTCTAAAGTTCTCTACGATGCGCAACGGCGAACAACTGCGAGATGAGCAAGCGCCCGACCCCGAGCCCCCACCCTCGGATGAACGTCTGCGGGTTATCAAAGATTACGCGAATGATCTGCGGAAAATCATTGAGCGGCTACGTAAGCGCCTTAGCTAAGGCCGCCTCGGTTGGCGGCCCCGTAGTTCTCCGGCCGGAGAACAAAGCTCCGTGCCCCGTAGTTCTCCTGCCGGGAACAGCCGCGCTCAGTTGCAGTATTTGGGAACCCGACCCATGGGTCCCTTTTTGAAACTCGACGGCGCGGGAACGGCGTGGGTACTTCGCGAATTTTTTCTGTGGTCGTCCAATCGAAGGTTCGAGGAGGAGGACGGCTGCGCGGTCCTGCACCCGGTGCCCCAGCAGGGCCGCGCTCGCCCGCAGATTTCTGTGTCGGGAACCTGACTTGAGGTTTAGGCCGCTGACATCACCGCCCGGTTCCGGCAATCATCGGTGACTGAGAGTTCTTCAGGCTCCCGCCCAAATCTCGCGGTGAAGCCATGTGTGCAAAGTGCACCCCATTGACCGACAAAATTGCTCAATACAACAGATTAGCAAAGCAGGTCAGCGACCAACGTACCTTGGACGCCATCGCCGGTTTGGTGAAACAGATGACGGACGAAAAAGCAGGACTCCACCCCGAACTCAGGTGCGAATAAAAAAGCCGCGACACGCAAGGTTCGATGCGCGCCACGATGGCCCGCGCCGCGCGGCGGAGGCGCTGCCGGTTCGTTGAACGATCTCGCCGCTCTCACTGACCGGCCGACAGGTCGAACGCATGAGCGGGCTTCCTGCGGGCTCGACCTTCTAAATTGTTATCGCAGCGTTAGCAGACGATGAGATGATTGGCATCATTGCAAGGTGTGAAAGCTTGCTCACGCTAAACGGCAGCTTGCGTTTTCGCGGTAGCTCTCTTTGAAGGGGTTATTTTTTCGTGATTTGCATTCCGCGCTGACGGGATCATGATCGGCCTGTCGATTAGGTTATGATCGACACAAGGCCCAGAGACCGCAATCAAGCGACCAGTATCCAGAGCGTCCAGTGTCCCACGCGGACCAGCGACCAGAGCGATCAGTGTCCAGACGATCCGCCGTCCAGTGGCCTCGAGGCAAGGCATGGCGTGGCTCGGCGATGCAATCGTCGTGCGTCCACAACACGACACAAGACAAAGAGCCGCAGGGTCGCCACCTGCGGCTCACTTGCGTTTGGTACCATGAGTTGAATGTCTGCTGTTGGGGGCGAAGCAGACATGACGACGCCGGGGCTGTGACTTCCGTCAATGACCCGAACCGGAGGTCGCGACGAGTTTCCTCGTATGGGGCGCGCTTGTAGGTGCGCCGCATACGGAGACGACGCGATGGTTGCTATGTCGCCCGTGCGATCGCAGGTGGCTGCCAAGTCCCTTCACCCGGGGGCAAGATCGAAGGCGCTTCGGCCTTCGGCCAGTAGAGCCGCATGACCAGATAGATCGTGCCGTTTGGAGCCGGCAGCCAGTTGGCTTCCTTATCGGCACCGGGCGATTTGTTCTGGATGTAAAGTGTTAGCGACCCATCCGCGTTCGTCTTCATGTTCGGCAGCATGGGCGAATTTATCAGGTAGCGATTGATTGGGTTCTCGATCAGGAGCTGCGTTTTGCCGTCGTACATGGTCAACGACCAAAAAGCGTTCACGGGCGGCTGCTGACCGGGCGGGAACGTCAGCGTGTAATTACGTTTGCTACCGTCGAGCGTCTGGCCGTCGCTATCGATGCGTGTGATTGGATAGGTCGCTTCCGCGGGATCGTTGCCGTAGATCCCGGCCTTCGCGGCGGCAGCGCGCATCAACCAGTCGCCATTGTAGTGGGTACTGTCGCCCGGTAGTCCACTTACCCGCCAGCCATTGACCGCCTTGCCGGCATTGGCGACAGCCCCGTCAACCTTTCGATCGCCTTCTTTCATACCCAAGCCAATCTCAAGCTTGTCCTCAATTGAGAGGTCCTTGAAATTCATGGTCTTGCCCGGCCCAACGCCGATGCGTGCAAGCTGGGCGCGCATCTCCTTTTCATTTTCTTGCGCGGGCGCAAACTGCAACGCAAAGTCGAGGTATTCGAAGAAATTCGTCTTCACGAGCTCCTTGTCGATCTTCGGAAAGTCGATGCCCGCCGCGGCAGCTACCGTACCCGGCTGCTTGAGATAGGTGGAAAGTGTCTGCACCTTGTAGCCGGCCTGGACCTTCTTGACGTTGTCGAGGTCGTCCAGGTTGAAAAGCTGGGTGCGATACCCGGCCACCGAAAATTGTGTGCTTGACCGAAACACCTTCTTGATCCCGGGTGGCGTTGCGCCCTTCCAATTCGGCCCGACCACCATGTAGTCGCCGGCTTCGCTTCCAGTGGCCCGGCTGCCGATATAGCCGTAGTTGTAGGTATTGCCGTCGCAGAGCATGACCGAGTAGTAGCGCCTCGGGTCTACCGCCGGGACCGACAAGACGACGGGCTCTGCCCGCAAATCCATCCAGACGAACGAATAGGGAGTATCGCTGTTCGGCGTGGGAATGGCTGTGTCTTTGTAGGTGAAGACGTTGGGCTCGTTCTTGAGCTGATTGAACGGGGCCTTGAACTGCCCCGAATTGCGATCGACGGCGTATTCATACATGACGCCGTAATTCATCACGATCGGCAAACCATAGATGAAACCTGCTTCCGCGATGTCTTTTGCCTTGAAAAAGCCGGGGCGGTCGGCGCTCGTCTGTGCGTGCAACGGGAAGGACTTCGCTGTTGAGGCAATGATTGCAGCCAAGGCGGCGGAACGAAGAAGATCGCGTTTCGTCAACATTTGAACACTCCTTCCCGATTTGCGGCTTGGGCTCAACGTAGACTGGCACGGCAAGGCTAGGCTCGCTCTGCGCGCGCGTCTATGCCAAATCAAGCAATGCGTCAGGTTGGATGTCCCTTGTTGGCACAATGTCCGCCTTTCGAGGTACAGCCGACATCCCGTGATCCCCGTCGCCATGTCAGCTTCTAACCCCCTTTTCGGACATGGCTCGATGTCCGACTTGAGTCCGTAATGCGACAGGTCTGGTTACTGAGCGGTCCTGTCGCGGATGACATCGGGAATCTTGTTCCAGATCCACTTCGGTTTGAACAAAAGGGTTTTTTGGTTGATACGAAGGCACGCAGGCAAAAAACTGTTGGAAGCTGTTGCGGATGAATAAAGGCTGTACCTCAATGACGAACTGCGCCGTCACTCCAAACTCGCCGTGTTTTTCGACCTTAGGAGGCTGGGCCATGAAACGTGGCAAGCGGTCATTTGCCGTCGTCTCCGTGCTTTTCGCACTCGCCTTCAACGGGAACCGACGCTTTTGACACGAAATGGAGTTTGAGTTGACCCGTTTCCGTGAGCGCGCTGCAATTGTCCGCCGCTAAGATAATATGTCATGAGCCCCTCGTTGTTGGTCCGATCGTTTTCGTTGTCTGGCGCGACCCTGGTTTGGGATGGCACTGTATTCGTACCGCCCCCGTCTATCGGTACGGCTACGGTGTCCATCGATATGGCTATGGTGTGCGTAGAGGCTATGCTTACCGTCGTGGCTTCCGTCGCTACTAAGTTTCTAGTTTGCGATCGATATTGAGCCCCGAGGCAGCACACCAATGGTGTTGCCGAAGACCTAAGGCCAGCGGCGCTCATCGCCATTATTTCTTCATGCGCCAGCGCAGAAATTCGCGCTATACTCATTGTTGAGCGCTGGAAGCTTGCAACCGATGCCACGCAAGCCGCAGTGCGGTGACGAAGCAGGCGGTGACGAAACAGTGTTGAAATTAGGGAGCCTGACCGAGCGAAAATAATCAAAGATGGGAGGCGACGATGAAACGGACGTCCAAGCAACGCTATCTCGCAACGTTCATACTGGGCGCCGGCGGTCTGATCGGTCTGATCGCTTCACCCGCGTTAGCTCAGGTCAACCCGCTCCGCGATGCGTATTTCGGCGAGCTGCATGTCCACACCAGCTGGTCGCTGGATGCGTGGTTGTTCGGCAATCGCGTGACGGATCCCGGCGATGCCTACAAATATTTCAAGGGCGAGACCATCAAGCATCCGCTCGGCTACGACATCAAGATCGAGACGCCGCTCGACTTCGCGGGCGTCACCGATCACTCCGAATATGTCGGTGTGATGAAGTTGGCCAATGATCCCGGTTCGCCGATTAGCAAGCTGCCAGCCGCGGCGCCGCTGATCCTCAAGAACAACAGCCCAGAAGAGGTGCAAAGAGTTTATCTCTACGGCGCCAATTTGCTCGGTGGCGCCCCGGTCAAGGCGCTCGCGAGTCCCGAGATCGCGCACACGATCTGGGAACAGAACGTCCAACTCGCGGACAAGGCCAATGAACCCGGCAAGTTCACCGCCTTCTGCAGCTATGAGTGGACATCCATGCCGAACAACATGAACCTCCACCGCAATGTCTTCTTCAAGGATTGCGCCCATGTGCCGGCGATGCCGTTCAGTTCGCTCGATTCGCCTGACCCGACCGACCTGTGGACCTGGATGGACGGACAGCGCAAGGCGGGCAACGAACTTCTCGCAATCTCGCACAACGCCAACCTGTCGGATGGGCGCATGTATCCAACCGACGTCGACCTAAAGGGGCGACCGATCGACAAAGTCTACGCTGAATCCCGGATGCGCAATGAACCTCTGATCGAGCTCAAGCAGATCAAGGGGCAATCGGAGACCCACCCTCTGCTCTCGCCCAATGACGAATTCGCCAATTTCGAGATCCTTACTTATCTCCTCGGCGATCCCTCCGGCCGCATTCCGCATGTCATCGGCAGCTATGCCCGCCAGGCTCTAAAGGATGGGCTCGCACTCGAAGACACCAAGGGCTTCAACCCCTACAGGTTCGGTTTCGGCGCCGCTTCCGACTCGCACGACACCGGGGTGCCTTATCGCCAGGACAACTTCTTCGGGGCCCATGGAATCGCCGACGCAACCATCGAGACGCGGATGTCGGGACATCTGTTCGCCGGCCTCGATGTGCGCATGGAAGGCCCCGCCGGGCTCACCGGGGTGTGGGCGGAGGAGAACACGCGCGAGTCGATCTTCAACGCCATGAAGCGCAAGGAGACCTTCGCGGTCAGCGGCCCGCACATCAAGGTTCGCTTCTTCGGCGGCTGGAATTATGCCGAGACTGCGACGGCCGAGCAGCGGCGGGCGTTCTGGAAGTCCGTGCCGGACTGGATCAAGGATCGCGATTGGGTCAAGGCTGCCTATGCGCAGGGTGTGGCCATGGGCGGGGACCTCACCCCCATGCCCGCTGGCGACAAGACACCGTCATTCGCGGTGTGGGCAGTCAAGGATCCCACGTCTGGCAATCTCGACCGCATCCAGGTCATCAAGGGCTGGACCAAGAGCGGTCAAAGCTTCGAGAAGGTCTTCGACGTCGCCTGGGCGGGTGACCGTGAGCCCGACAAGTGGACAGGTCGCGTGCCGCCGATCGCAAGCACCGTCGACGTCGAAAAAGCCACATACACGAACAGCAGCGGCGCGGTCGAACTGAAGACCGTGTGGACCGATCCTGAGTTCGATCCGGGCGTTCCGGCGTTCTACTATGCGCGTGTGCTCGAGGTTCCGACGCCGCGCTGGACGACGATCCAGGCCGCGAAACTCGGCATCGCGCCGCCCGACGTGGTGGCGGCAACCGTACAAGAGCGGGCGTGGAGTTCCCCAATCTGGTACAGCCCGACCGCCGAGGCGCAGAAAATCGCCAAGGCTGGTCTCACCGTCGACGATCTCATGAAGCAGGGGGCAGTCGCGCTCAACGATGCTCAGCTGAAGGCGCTGATCGTCGACAAGTCCCCGTGGCTGCAGAACAACGTCACCGGCACGAAGTTCAAGATCACCTATAGCGCGTCGGGGGCGGCCAATGCGACGCAAACGCTCACGCCGATCGATCCGACGTATGTGACGTCAAAACTCGCCCAAAATCAGGGTCAGAGCCTGATCGATCACGCCGGCCGTGGCGTTGTCCAGCCAAGCGCCGTCGGCGATCCGGCGGGGGCCAGCTATCTCGGCACGCCCTCGCCCTATTACGTCAACAATGGCAAGATCGTCACCGTGATCGCCGGCACGCCGATCGAAGTCACCGCCTACAAGCTGGGAGACAAGTATTACGGCGCCCGCAGCAACGAGTTCGGCTTCGCGAATTACGAGATCATCCCGGCAGTGCCCGAACTCAGTCCGTTGCCGGGTAAGCCGGTGCTGCGCTGAGGAGGCATCGATGTTGATTCAACTGCCGCGGTCTCCCGCTCCGAGGCGGCTGAAGTGTACGCTGGCCGCCTTCTTCCTCCTGATCTCTGCAGCGGCCGCAGTGGCATGCCAGCTCTGCTATGAAGCTGCTCGCCAAATGGTGACCATCGGCCAGCGCCTGGATATGGCAGATCGAGCGGTGCTGGCCGTGCCTTTCGCGGGCGCGACTCGATTCCGGATTGTCGAGGTCGTAAAGGGGAAGGATACCGTCGGCGATATCATCGCGGACCCGCCGACGGGCCTCGGCGAGGCAATGGCACCGGGCTCTGATCCATGCCTGCTCGTTCGTGACCCGTTTGCTTCGCAATGGACCGATCTCGGCACCATCCGGGCTGAATATGCGGATTGGCTGCGGCAACTGGTTGCGACCGCTTTCGTCAAAGGCGACCGTCCAAGGCCTACCTGGCCGTCGAACATGCAGACGTCGTCCACGCTCAGCTACGCCGGCTGGCGGCAACGTGTTGCGCTCGTTCTGCCCTACCTCGAAAACCCCGATCCGCTGGCTGCCCAGATCGCATGGGGCGAGCTGGCACGCGCCCCATATGCGATCATGGACGTTGTGAGATCGCGGATCGATGCGGCAACGGTTGGGATCTGGCTGGACGATCCAAGACTCGCCTCACGCCATGCCGCCTATACTCTCCTGCTTGGCTTCGTCGGCGGTCCGGCCGATGCCGCGCGGCTCGAGCAGCACATCGAGGCCGCATGGAGCGCTCACGACGACACGAACCTCGCCGCGATGATTGGTGCGGACCTGGAATTGCGCGGGCCATCCCGCGTTGGCTGGGTCGAGGCGAAGTATTTTGCCGATCACAGCCGGACGATGCCGGAGATCGAGGCGGCCCTGCTTGCACTCGATGTTCACGGCGACGCGAATCGCACCGTGCCCCGCCAGCGTGTGATCCAGGCGTATCGAGCTTTCATCAGGGAGCGCGCGCCGATGGCCGGGTTCGTGGCGCAGCAGCTGGCTGACTGGGACTATTGGGACGCCGCGACGGAATACGCGGCGCTGCTCAAGTCCAATGCAATAAAGGATCCGGCCTCCGAATTTGCCGTCGTCAACTATCTGCAGCGCGCCGCGTCCGCCAACGCCGCTGTTGAATAGATCCCCCATCCTGACAGGCCAACCCATGGCATCGCAGCTTGCCCGACCGCAACCGA
Source organism: Bradyrhizobium erythrophlei (assembly GCF_900142985.1). Taxonomy (NCBI): domain Bacteria; kingdom Pseudomonadati; phylum Pseudomonadota; class Alphaproteobacteria; order Hyphomicrobiales; family Nitrobacteraceae; genus Bradyrhizobium; species Bradyrhizobium erythrophlei. The sequence continues at coordinate 7,110,695 of NZ_LT670849.1, read as the reverse complement.
CCTCGGAACTGTCCGAGTCAGCGCTGGATGAGTCACAGACTGGGCCGAAACCGCCAACGCCTGTGCGCAGGTGGTTGCGGGAACCCCTGCTGCATTTCCTTTTTGCCGGTGCGCTGATCTTCGCGATCTATCAATTGTTGAACCCGACCGCCAACCGGACAGACCGAACCAATCAGATCGCGCTCACCAAGGACGATCTCCGCCAATTGGCGGTGCAATGGCTCGCGCAAGGTCGGCCACTGCCGACGGCTGATCAGATGCACGCTCTGATCGAGCAGCGGGTAAGCGAGGAGATTCTCTCCCGTGAAGCCGTGGCGCTTGGGCTCGACAAGGACGACGAGATCATCAAGCGCCGGTTGGCTCAGAAGATGGATTTTCTCGCAGCAGATATTGCCACTTTGCAGGATCCCGGCGAGGCCGAACTCAGGGCCTGGTACACGCAGAATTCGGGTCGCTTTGCGCTTCCGCCGCGCGCGAGCTTTCGCCACCTGTACTTCTCCTTCGATCGACCTGGTGCTCGCGACAGGGCTGCTGGAATACTCGACAAGATCTCCGGTAAGCCGGCCGATACACCTGAGGTCGCTACGGTTGCCGACCCCTTCATGTTCCAGGACTACTACGCCGAACGCGCTCCCGACCAGATCGCCAAGGAGTTTGGCCCGGGTTTCGCGAAAGCGGTGTTTCAGCTCAAGCCCGGTGCATGGCAGGGGCCGATCCAGTCGGGCTATGGCTGGCATCTCGTCTTCGTCGACGCTATCGAGCCGGACCGGGTGCCTTTGTTCGAGGAAGTCGAGCCCGACGTCAAATCCGCCTGGCTGGATCAAAAGCAGAGCGAGATCAAACGGATTGCATACGAGGCGATGCGTGCGCGCTACACGGTCGTGGTCCCGCCCATCGAATCGGTCGACTTCGGGAGCCTGCGGAATCCTCAGGCGCCAATCGCGTCGACAGGCGTGTTGCCGCAGTGAGGGCGCGATCGATGCAATGGCGGCGGCTCCGGGTCGCGTTGGCCGGTCTGCTGGCGGCGTTGATGGTGCCGATGCAGCCCGCGCACGCTCACGAGGTCCGGCCGGCCTATCTGCAGATCGATGAAGTCGGGCCCGGCCGCTACCAACTGCTTTGGCGAACGCCGATGCTTGCCGGCATGCGCTTGCCGGTTGTGCTGCGCCTCCCGGACGAGATTCACAATGTCGTCGCGCCTGTCGCGCAAGAGCTCTCAGATTCCCTTGTCGAACGCCAGGTCATTGACGTGGGCGCCCAGGGACTGGCGGGGAAGCGCATTGAGTTCGTGGGGCTTCAGGCGACGGTCACGGATGTTCTGGTGCGCGTGCAGATGCTGGATGGCACGCATTCGACCACCCTGGTGCGGCCGTCGCAGCCGTGGGTCGACATCGCGACGTCGCTCGGGCCTCTCGCGGTCGCCGGCGCCTATCTGTCGCACGGCATTGAGCACATCCTGTTCGGCTTCGACCATCTTCTGTTCGTGCTCGGGCTTATTCTCATCGTGCGCAACACGCGGATGCTGTTGTGGACGGTGACGGGCTTCACCCTCGCACATTCGATCACGCTCTCGCTTGCGACCTTGGGCGTTATCCACGTGCCGGGACCGCCGGTCGAGGCGTGTATTGCTCTCAGCATTCTGCTTCTGGCGAGCGAGATCCTGCGGCGGCAGCGAGGGGAACCCAGCCTGACCGCCTCCTGGCCATGGGCGGTCGCTTTTACATTCGGGCTTCTGCACGGCCTCGGCTTCGCCAGCGCATTGATCGATATCGGCCTTCCACAAGGCGACGTTCCGATAGCGCTGCTCGCCTTCAACATCGGCGTCGAGGTGGGACAGCTTGCTTTCTTCGCCGCCGTTCTCGGCGTGATGCAGTTGGCCAGGCAATTTCGTATCCCCGATATCGTCGAACGTCGGCTGCGGACCGTCACGGCCTATGGGGTCGGCGTCGTGGCAGCGTTCTGGTTCGTTGAACGACTGACAGCATTTTGGGCATGAGGAAGCTGCCGTAACGCGCAACGACCGGATGCGCGCGCACCCACTGTCCGATTGTTGGGGTAGACCGGAAGTGATGGGCCGCCGCTCAAAGCGACGCTCATGACCCAGCACGGACATTGGGCTTGGCTGCGCCAATATCCGTAGAGTAATAGCGACTATTTCGTTATCAGGCGCTGGGCCGGCGAAGCCGCTGTCGGCGCTTCGGGCGAAATCGCAAATGTCAGCCAGGTATTCCAACCTTGCGGACGATTTGCTGAATCGAACTCGCCATAGGCCCTGAAGCTCAAGAGGCCCTGCATACCGCCGACTGGAAAGAGATATCCAATCTGCGGTCCGACACCAAGAACGCGCGACCTGAAGCCGCCCAGAATGGGGTTTTGACCGGAATCGTCCGTGACCTGCTGATAGGCGTATCCCGCGATGCCGACGTAAAGCTGCTTCGATAGGAAATGCGATGCGCCCCAGTCGAGGTGAAAGTCGATGCCGCTGCGATATTGCGTATCGGGATTCTTGAAGTTGTAGGTGAAGCCGGCAGTGGCCGATAATTCGTTGCCCGTTGCCGGATTGAGATAGGTGTAGGAACCTCCCGAGTCGATCGCGCCATGGCCGATGCCTAGATTAGCGAGCCGCATCGGGTCGTAGTCGCCGACTGGAATATCGCCGGTCACGTAGGCCATGAAGTTGTTGACACCCTGGTGCCAGCGCAGCGTCGCTGTCGGCACGATGTCTCCATAGGAAGTCAGAGAATCCGAAATCATTCCGGTGCGCTGAGCAAATACCGATCCGACGGACGCCGTTAGCATTCCGGATATACTGGCGGCGTTTTGGCCGAACCAGCTCGACACGCCCACGGACAATTGCCCGCCAAGTACCGGTTGGGCGAATGTATAGTTCGGCGCGAGAACGACAAGATCGCCTTGGCCGGCCAGACTCAGATTCAAGTTGACGTTCAGGTTTGCGGGAATTCTGCCGATGGTGATCTCCTTTGACGCAGCCACACTCCCGAACGCTTCGACGTTGGTGTGGTAGTAAACCACGCCGAGCGCCCACCCCGGGACCTGTGGAGTGGCGGCGAAGCTGGCATACTGGCCCGGAAGCCAGAATGAAACGCCGCCTTCGTCGGCGCGTGCGACGTCGGCACAAGCAAGACCAGCGATGATCGCTGCCGCGCAGCCGATCTGTCGTCGAATTTTTGAGTTCTTCTCCGCTAACGCAAAGACTGTCATTGCAAACCCCCACTCGAAACTTGCAAGCAGTGGCGGCCGACGCACCGGGGCCGCATTGCGCGAACCCACAGCCTTACCAGACGAACAACTACGGGCTCTCACGCTACTATAGTAGGCCACAGACCACGCCGGATGTCCGTGACAGATCGGTAACAGCCGAAAACATTCCATTGCGTCGCGCTGATCGAAGAGGCGACGGAACTCGCTCCAACATCGTTTGAATCGAATTGTCGGACAATGCCGCATTCGCTAGATGCAAATTGATCAGTCCACGACACGCTTCGAGGATTAACGCAAGAACCACACTTTTCGTCGGCGTGGCTTGTTGTCACGGCTAGCAAAGAACAGCGAATTACACGGTTGACGATCAAGGTCTCTGGGAAGATCGTACTGAAGATGCAACTATAGATAGGTAAGAGGTGCTGACGGGTTCGTCGCCTCGCGTCGGTGACGTGGCGGGACCCCCGTCCCTAGCAACGCACGTTAAGGACCGGGCGTCATGACGTTGCAGAGGACGACCGACGTCGAACCGATCGATCGACGAGCCGAGGGTCGCCGAACTGACAACATGGTCTGGATTCCAGGCGGCATATTCCGCATGGGATCGGACCATCATTATTCTGAGGAGGCGCCGGCGCATCGGGTGTCTGTCGACGGCTTCTGGATTGACCTGACGCCTGTGACCAACCGGCAGTTCAAGCAGTTCGTGAAAGCGACCGGTCACAAGACCTACGCCGAGATACCACCCGATCCGAAAGATTATCCCGGCGCGCTGCCGCATATGCTTTATGCCGGGTCGCTCGTCTTCATCGCCCCGCGATCAACCTTAGACCTTCGCGACTGGAGCCAATGGTGGACCTTCACGAAAGGCGCCGACTGGCGGCATCCCTACGGTCCGAAGAGCAATATCAACACCTCGGAAAACCATCCGGTCGTGCACATCTCCTATTCCGACGCGCTGGCATACGCTAGATGGGCGGGCAAGGACCTGCCGACCGAAGCCGAGTGGGAGTTCGCCGCGCGCGGCGGGCTTGATGGTGCCGAGTTCGCCTGGGGCGACGAGTTGACGCCGGGTGGCGTGCACATGGCCAACACCTGGCAGGGCGATTTTCCATTGCATAACGACAACGGCGACGGCTACGAGCGGACTTCGCCTGTAACGTCGTTTCCGCCCCACGGGTATGGCGTTTTCGACATGATCGGCAATGTCTGGGAATGGACGTCCGATTGGTACACGCCGAAGCATGAAGCCGATGCGCCGAAGGTGTGCTGCATTCCCGAAAATCCGCGCGGCGGCCGCGAAGACGGCAGTTACGACCCCTGCCAGCCGAACATCAGGATTCCGCGCAAGGTGCTGAAGGGCGGGTCGCATCTGTGCGCGCCGAACTATTGCCGCCGCTACCGCCCTGCGGCGCGCCACGCAGAGCCAATCGATACATCGACCAGCCATGTCGGATTTCGCTGCGTGAAGAGGACCAGAGCCGCCGGATAGTTCGCAGTCCTCATAGTGAAGAAGGAGCCTAAGATGTCCGACGACACTCAAGGCCGAGACCGACACCAAGCGTCATCGCACGAGACTGACGACAGCGTGCTCAGCCGCCGGAATATCCTCTTGGGTTCATCGGCACTGGTGGCAGCGACGACGTTGACATCAGGCGCGCTGGCGCAGGCTCAGAAGGCTGCTCCAGCGGTGGCGGCGACCTCGTTATCGGGGCGCAAGCCGAACATCCTGGTCATCTTCGGCGATGATATCGGCCAGTCAAACATCAGCTCCTATACGTTCGGACTCATGGGTTACAAAACGCCGAACATCGACCGCATTGCTCGCGAAGGCATGATGTTTACCGACTACTACGCCGACCAGAGTTGTACAGCCGGCCGATCGTCCTTCATCACGGGACAGGCGACGCTGCGCACGGGTCTTTCGAAAGTCGGTATTCCCGGCGCGACAATCGGCATACAGCCACGTGACGCCACCCTCGCGGAATTACTCAAGCTCCTCGGATATGCGACTGGCCAGTTCGGTAAGAACCATCTCGGCGACCGCAATGAGTTTTTGCCCACCGTCCACGGCTTCGATGAGTTTTTCGGCAATCTCTATCACCTCAATGCGGAGGAGGAGCCGGAGCAGCGGACCTATCCGCGCGATCCGGCATTCCGCGCAAAATTCGGTCCCCGCGGCGTCTTGCGCTGTAAAGCTTCCGACCGCGATGACGCGACCGTCGACCCTCGCTTTGGCAGGGTCGGCAAGCAGACTGTCGAGGATACCGGCCCGCTGACGCGCAAGCGCATGGAGACGATTGACGACGAGACCTCCGCCGCGGCGATCGACTATATGCAGCGCCAAGCCCGTGCAAACCAGCCCTTTTTCTGCTGGTTCAACTCGACGCGCATGCATTTTCGGACGCACGTGCGCGAAGAGCACCGCAGTCCGGCAGGGTTGGCCGCAAAGACGGAATATGCGGACGGCATGGTCGAGCACGACGGCCATATCGGATTGTTGCTCAAGACGCTTGACGATCTGGGTATCGCGAATGACACCATCGTCATCTATACAACGGACAACGGTCCGCACGAGAACTCCTGGCCGGACGGCGGCACATCGCCATTCCGTAGCGAGAAGACCACCAATTGGGAGGGCGGTTACCGCGTCCCCTGTATGATCCGATGGCCGGGAAAGATCGCGCCCGGGTCGGTTTCAAACGACATCGTCAGCTCGCTTGACTGGGTCCCGACGTTAATGGCCGCAGCGGGCGAGCCCGATATTAAGAACAAGTTGCTGGCCGGATATGGCGCCGCGGGCAGGACCTTTAAGGTGCATCTAGATGGATACAATCAACTTCCGCACCTCACGGGCCAGCAGGAGCGGGGTGCGCGCAAGGAATTCATCTATTTCAACGACGATGGCGATCTAGTTTCCCTGCGCTATGAGAATTGGAAGTTCGTCTTCGAGGAGCAGCGCGCTCCCGGCACGTTGCTGGTGTGGGCCGAGCCGTTCACTAAGCTACGCCTGCCGAAGCTGTTCGATTTGCGGGCCGATCCATACGAACGAGCCGATATTACGTCGAACACTTACTATGACTGGCTGCTGTCCCAAGGCTACGTGATCGTCGCGGCCCAGGCTGTCGTCGGACAATTCCTTGCGTCGTTCAAGGACTATCCTCCAAGTCAGCGCGCCCAGAGCTTCACCATCGATCAAATCGTCGAGAAAATGCAGAGGAGCCTAGAGGCTGCTCATTAGATCGCTGGACGCGGAGGCAGACCGATGAAGAGATCGATACTTTCAGTAATGATGATGTTGTTAACGATCGTCTCCGCGGTCGGGCAAAATTCATCGGGTGACAAGCTGAACCGCAGCGCCATCGAACGACGCGCGGTTGAGGCTGTGATCTGGGGCATGCCGGCGGTTAATCTGGACCTGATGCTTCAAGCGATGATCGGCAGCACCAAAGGTAAGCCCAATCAGATTGTCTATTGGTCCCGACTTCCGGATTGGAAAAACCAGACTCTGACCCCTAATCCTGACGTGGTCTATCTCATGCCGTTCTTCAATACCAAGGACGTCGGTCCCATGGTGTTGGAAATCCCGCCGGCCGATGATGGTGTGATCAACGGTACCGTCATGGACGCTTGGCAAGTGCCTCTTGAGGATGTGGGGCCGGCTGGCGTCGACAAGGGCAAAGGCGGCAAATATCTGATCTTGCCGCCCGGCTATGCGGCCGTCGTTCCGGACGGCTACATCGCTCTGCCCTCGCCGAACTACCAGGGCTACGCACTGTTGCGTTCAATTCTCCAGAGCGGCAGCGATGCGGATGTCGCCAAGGCGGTTGCCTATGCCAAGCGGATCAAGGTCTATCCGCTCGCGCAGGCGGCCAACCCGCCGCCGACCACATTCGTTGATGCGATCGACGTCGTCTACGACTCCACGATACCTTACGATGCAAGGTTCTTTCGGTCGCTCGACCGCGTTGTGCAGATGGAGCCGTGGCTCGCGCGCGACAAGATGATGATCGACATGCTCAAGTCGATCGGCATCGAGAAGGGCAAGCCGTTCAATCCGGATGCCCAAACGGAAGACGTCCTGGATTCGGCCGTGCGCGAGGCCCGCGCGCTGCTGGAAATCAGGTACGAAGGCATGTTCAGACCCTATTTCGATATCAGCCGCTGGTCGCTCCCGGCGATGCCTGACTATCTCAAGGCGTCATCAAACGGCTTCTCGGATCCCAACGCATATCCCGTCGACAGTCGCGGCCTTGCGTTCACCTTTGCCTTCTTCACGCCGAAGCATCTCGGGCAGGGCCAGTCCTATCTGATGACCCTCAAGGACAAGGAAGGACAGAATTTGGACGGCGACAAGAGCTATCGCCTTACCGTGCCCCCAAACGCGCCGGTGAGCCAGTATTGGTCGGCGACGGTCTACGATCGTGCCACACACGGCCTTATTCGCAACATGACCCGTTCGGGTCGCGGATCGCAAAGCCCTGGGCTGCAAAAGAACGCGGATGGCTCGGTGGACATCTATTTCGGACCGAAGGCGCCAACTGGCCGGGAGACGAACTGGGTGCCGACGAATTCGAGTGGGCAATTCGAAGTGCTGTTTCGCTTGTATGGCCCCGAAAAGGCTTACGTCGAGAAGACCTGGAAGCTGCCGGATATCGAGCGGGTTTCTGCTCAGTAAGGAGAGTGCGATGAGGCCCAATCGTCGAGAAGCGATCTCGCTGCTCGCCGGCGCTGCGCCTGCGGCACTCGGCGCATTTGCTGCCACCGGAACGGTAGTCCCGGCCAATGCCCAGGGCGCGAAGCCAGGCAAAGCGGGGGCGGCGGCGGGCGTGAACGGGCCTCAGACAATAGAAACGCGCATCGGCCCGCTTGAATTTACCCACGACTTCGCCAACGGCTACCCGACCGACGCGACGATCGACAAGCTCTACGACGAGCGCGATTTTCAACGCGCCTGCCAGGCCTATCTCTGGTCCCTTCCGGCGGTCGCGTTCACTTCGTTTCAGCACGGACTCACGAAGGAGCTCGGCGCCAGGAACGGACAGATCGTGTCCCTGCTGTCTTATGAGGCAAAGCGCAGCGTCCTGACCGCCAATGCCACGACGCCGTACTATCTCGGGTTCGCCGATCTTTCCGCGGGACCGCTGGTATTGGAAATGCCGACGCGCGGCGTCCAGGGTGCGATGAACGACTCATTGCAGCACGCCATTCCGGGGACCGGAGCGCCCGGCAAGTATCTCGTGTTGGGGCCGGGGCAGAACGCGCCGGACAACGTCGACGGCTTCATCGTGCGTCGCTCGCCAACCGTCAACATCTTCCTCGGCGTGCGACTGACCGATCCCGATCCGGAAAGTGTGAAGGCGGCGCTGGCGCAACTGCGGATGTATCCCTACGCGCAGCGCGACAATCCGCCTAAGATGGAGGTCCTGGACGCGGGCACGAAAGCATGGAGCGGTCTGCCGCCGCGCGGGATGGCGTATTGGGAGCGGCTCGATGACGTGATTCAGAGTGAGCCTATCGAGCCGCGCGACATCTTCTACCACGCGATGCTGCGGCCGCTCGGCTTGGAAAAGGGCCTACCCTTCAAGCCGGACGCGCGGCAGACGAGGATCCTGACCGATGCCGCGTTGATCGGCGAGGCCATGGCGAAAGCCAATACCGCGGAGCGCCGCTTCGCGGGTTCGCAATATCGGTCCGACGCCCACTGGGACTTCGCGTTGCAACTGGACGCCGACGATCCCGATGCATTCTGGAACCTGCTCGACGAGCGCGCCTCCTGGTTCTACGAAGCAATCGGCGCTGGGCCGGACATGGCGCCCAAGCGGCCAGGACCTTCGTCGGCGTACCTCGGCGCATACAAGGACAAGGCCGGGGAGTGGCTGGACGGCGGCAGATCGTATCGCCTGCGCGTTCCGCCCAATCCGCCGATCAAGCTGTTCTGGTCAGTGACGCTGTACGACGTCGATACGCGCGCGCTGATCCTGAACCAGCAGAAGATTGCCGATCGCTCCTCGCGCATGGACCTGCGGCGGAACGCGGACGGCTCGGTGGACATCCATTGCGGACCGCAGGCGCCGGCCGGGTTCGTACAAAACTGGATTCCGACCGTCCCCGGCAAGAACTGGTTTGCGTATTTCCGCTTCTACCAGCCGACCGAGGCTTATTTCGACCGGTCCTGGCCGTTGCCGGACTTCGAGCAGGTCTAGATCGAAGGAGCAAGCGTGGCGAACGTAGGCGAGATGTCTGGAGATCGTTCGTTTAGTCGCCGCAGCATCTTGCTCGGCGGCTCGGCGGTGGCAGCGGCCGCGGTGGGCGTGGCCGAGCGCACGCATCGCGCGCAGGCACAGCAGCCGGCAAGGCAACGACCGCCCAACATCCTGTTCATGCTCGTCGACAATCTCGGCTACGGCGAACTTGGCGTCTATGGCGGCGGTGCGACGCGCGGCGCGCCGACACCGCGCATCGACCGGCTCGCGAGCGAAGGCCTTCGCCTCACCAACATGAACATGGAGGCGCAGTGCACGCCAAGCCGGTCCGCGATCCTAACCGGGCGCTACGCGATTCGGTCGGGCACCCATTCGGTGCCATTCGGCGGCGTCGCCGACGGGCTTACGCAGTGGGAAGTAACGCTTGCCGAGTCGCTGTCGGCGGCTGGTTACGCAACAGCGCTCAACGGAAAGTGGCACCTCGGCAGCCACAACGGCCGCCTGCCGAACGATCAGGGATTCGATGAGTGGTACGGCATCCCGCGCATCACGGACGAGGCTATGTGGCCGGGCTCGCCCGGCTATTCGCCCAACATCATGCCGCCGGAACAGATCATGGAGGGACGCAAGGGCGAGCCTAGCCGTGACGTCAAGATTTACGACCTCGAACAACGGCGACTGATCGACGCGGAAATCACGCGGCGGTCGATCGCGTTCATGGAACGGCAGGCGAGAACGAAAAAGCCTTTCTTCGCCTATGCGACCCTGACACAGCCGCACCTGCCGACCTTGCCTAACCCCGCATTCGTCGGCAAGACCGGCAACGGCGACTGGGCCGACATGCTGGCCGAGATGGATCACAACGTCGGTGAGATGCTCGATGCGGTCGACCGGCTCGGAATCCGCGACGAGACCATCGTTATCTTTGCGAGCGACAACGGGCCGGAGTTTCTAAGGGACTGGGAAGGTTGGGCTGGACCCTGGAAGGGCCAATACTTCACGGCCTGGGAGGGCGGCATTCGTGTGCCCTTCCTGATCCGCTGGCCCGGGAAGGTCCCGGCCGGCCGCGTGAGCGACGAGATCGTCCATGCCGTCGATCTGTTCCCCACATTGGCCAAGTTCGCTGGGGCCGAGGTGCCAAAGGATCGGCCCATCGATGGCGTCGACCAATCCGACTTCTTCACCGGAAAAACAGAGAAGTCCGCTCGCGATGGAATCCTGATCTGGTGCGCGGATCGTTTGCAGGCGGTGAAGTGGAAAAATTTCAAGGTTCACTTCTACCAGCAGGAGACCATGGTCTCGCCACCGGTCAAGCTAGCGATACCGCTACTGTTCAACCTCTACACCAACCCGCGGGAGGATCAGGATAAGCAGATTACCGATAGCTGGATTTTCGGGCCGGTGCTGAAGATGGTCGGAGAATTCGAGGCGAGCACGAAGAAATACCCTCTGATCGCGATGGGAACGCCCGATCCATATGTGCCGCCGGGAGCAAGGCCATGACGGTTATGTTGGCCGGAAATTTTCGGGCAGGCAGCATGGCGGCGATTTTCACCGTCCGCGTGACGGCTGCCCACGTCATCCGCGAGGTATTGCTGCGCCAGATCGCGATCACGAATTACGTCAACCCGTTTTGACGGTGGTATACTGCGATGTTGTTGAGCAAAGGCTGGTTCTCGTAGAGGGGCGTTTGTTGTCAACGAGTGGGGAACATGGGGTAACTTCCGCGCGGTCGCCGCCGACGCTCAACGTGCCGGTTCCAGAGCAGCCGGCCCTGCGGCTCATCTATGATACGGCGCCGATAGGACTTGCCGTTCTTTCTCCGGATTGCCGCTACTTGCACATCAATCAGCGCCTCACCGAGATATGCGGCATCTCCGTCGAGGATCATCTAGGACGATCGGTCCGGGACTGCGTGCCGGGGCTGGCCGACGCGGTCGAGGATATTGTCCGCTCGATCATGGAAACGGGCGAGCCGGTAACCGGCATCGAGGTCGCCGGCCAGCGTGCCGATCAAACCGATGAACGCTGGTGGGTGACCTATTGGCATCCACTACGGAACGACGCGGGCGACATTGTCGGGATTAATGTTGCCGCCGAGGAAGTTACCGAGCGCAAACGAGCCGCGGCAGCATTGCAAGCCCACGAAAGGGAGCTGCGCAGCGCCAGAGACGCGGCTCAGGCTGCGTTGCGACATTTGCAGGAGACGCAGGAATCGCTGATCGAATCCGAAAAGCTCGCCGCTCTCGGGCGGCTGGTCGCGGGGGTCGCACACGAGGTGAATGGTCCCGTTGGTACCAGCCTCACCATCGCCTCGTCACTGGAGAGCAAGACGGCTCAATTTGCCGCGCGAGTGGCGCAAGGCAATCTCAGGCGATCAAGCCTCAACAATTTTCTCGAGGTTAGCCGGGCGGCATCGACGCAACTTGTCGCCAACCTTAATCACGCGGCCGAACTGGTTCAGTCCTTCAAACAGGTGGCAATCGACCGGAGTTCGTCGAATCGGCGTATCTTTGATTTGGGCGATATCACCAGGCAGGCCATCAAGAGCCTACAGGCGGGTTTCAGAGATCAGGGGCTGACCGTTTGCCTCGACTGCCCACCGGATCTGACCATGAACAGTTATCCCGGGCCGTATGGACAGATGTTGAGCAATCTCTTTCTCAACTCGATGACGCATGGCTTTCCAGACGGAAAGGGGGGTACCATTGGCATCGAGGTGCAGGCGTCGGGTGACAAGGAGGTCGAAATCCGATTTGCTGACAACGGTTGTGGTATGACCGCCGACATCAGGCATAAGGCCTTCGACCCATTTTTTACGACGCGGCGCGATCAGGGTTGTACGGGTCTTGGCTTGCACATCGTCCACACCATCGCCACCAACTGCCTGGGCGGCCAGATCAGCCTTGCTAGCGAACCTGACGAGGGAACGAAAATCAGGATCACCCTGCCGCGGGTGGCCCCTATAGCGACCCCGCCGCTATGATGGCCCGCGCACTGATCGGTGGTTGCTTGCTCGCAGTCGTGATCCTGCGCCCCGATGGCGCGGTGGCACAGAGCGCATCTTACCAGGATCAAAATGCCAATACTGGCAACGATCTCTTTCGTCCTCCGGCCAACCTTTTCCAGATGATGTATGATTACAAGACGGCTCCCGGCAGCGGCAGTGCGCCGGGAACCACGCGCGACGTCACGACGGAGACGCTCAACCTGCGGATGGACCACTCGCTGGATCTCGCGCCGATGTGGATCCTAGCATTACGGGCAGATCTGCCTTTGGTTGCAAAAAACCCGATCACATCAGACAACCCCAATGGCGATTACGTCGGAGGCGTCGGGGATACCGACGTTCAAGCCGTTATCATTCACAATTTGGACCTGCGCTGGACGGTCGGTTTCGGTGCGCGCCTCATCACCCCCACGGGTGGCGACACGCTCGGTTCCGGAAAATGGCAGATCATGCCGGCCGGCGGCTTTCGCTACGCGTTATGGGAGATCAGCCCGTCGAGCTATTTCGAGCCGGTGATCCGCTACGATGTCAGTTTCGCCGGCGATCCAACCAAGAGAAATATCAGCAACCTTCAATTTGCGCCGACACTTAATGTCGGCCTTCCCGACCGATGGTTTCTCACCTTCTATCCAAGCCCGGACATCAGGATCAACTACGGCGATCCTATCACGGGTCAGACCGGCCGGCTGTTCCTGCCGTTTGACGTCAGGGTTGGGCGTCAATTCTCGAACAATATCGCGGTGTCGTTTGAGTTTGGCGTGCCCATCATCAAGGATTATCCGGTCTATAATTTGAAGACGCAGGTCAGGCTTAATGTGACCTACTAATGGTTCAGCGGCAGAGCTGTTCTGAGGTCGCGATGACGATGTCGGCTTCTCGGGGCGAAGAGGACATTCTGTGGTCTACGTCGCTACGTCGGCTTTTGACCGACAACCGACATCGCGCGCAGTCGCCGCGCCGGCAATTACATCGCGCAACGGTGGAAGGTCAGTTGCATTCCCTCAAAATCCGGATCCTGGAAAATTCGCGACACGCTGTTGTCATCGAGTATTTTTATTTGCAGATGAATGCTCGACGCCATGATTTCCGAGGCGCACGCCGCATGAAGGTCGATGGTGTCACCAGTTTCTTTCCTCGATTTGATGGTGCATCGGGCGGCTTTGCCTTTGATCTCGTTTCCGGCCGCGACAAAGCCGCCGCCGAACTCTTCGGAAAATTGAGCAAAACTGATTTGATCGCCTTTCTTGACGAAGACTTTGCTGCACTGATCGGCGCTCGTCGCCCAAGCGCCGGTTAAATCGAAGGCCAGCGCCTGCGAAGATAGAAGAAAACAGCTGCAAGCGAGCAAGGCGCACAATCCAGTCGATCGGCTCAAGTTCAACATGGCTTCAGCTCCTTCAATGGGATCAGGAACGTCTCGGTTTCCCGGTATGCCGCAGGCATGAGCCCCGCGCTTGGCGTCCTCAGTCGGTAGCACCAAAAACCCGTCCAGGATGAGCAATATTGCTCAGACACGCCAAAGGCGGCCGCCTATCATAGACGCAACAAACTCAAGGAGAGCGCGATGGTGAAACATCTGATTATCCCCGCCTTGCTGGTTGGAAGCTTCGCTTTGGGCTTCGTTGTCCTGACCACGACAGAAGCAAACGCCATAGTTTGTGCGCGCGGACTGTACCGGGCAGGCTGCGTCGGCGGCGTTGGTGTTGTTCATCCCGGCGTACGTCGCGTTGCCGTGGCGCCAAGGTACGGGGTTCATCGCAGGGTTTGGCGTCGATAAATGTCAGGGCACCTGACACGTTTCGCATGACGGCTCGCGCCATATCGATTCCAATCCGCGTCATGCGGCAATTATCGAAAATTTCTGCTCTGAAATTGATCGACCTTAAACATCCGGCAGCGCTGTTGATGGGCCGAAGGGCATACCTTCACAAGATCAAGTCAGGTCACCATGAGTCTTGCCGACGCAGACTCTGCTGCACGACACCAGGAGCAAGCCGGGATGCGGCTTGTTCCCGGCGGCACATTCCGCATGGGATCGGACAAGCATTATCCGGAAGAAGCGCCGGTCCATCGCGTCACGGTCGACGGGTTCTGGATGGATCGCACGCCGGTCACGAACCGGCAATTCCGCGAATTCGTCGCGGCGACCGGTTACGTCACCTTTGCCGAGATCGCGCCGAAACCTGAGGACTATCCCGGCGCGCTGCCTCACATGCTGAACGCGGGTTCGCTGGTCTTCGATCCGCCCGATCACTCGGTCGATCTGAACAACTTTGCAAACTGGTGGCGCTTCAAGTTCCGCGCGAACTGGCGTCGTCCTTACGGCAAGGGCAGTTCGATCCGCGGCCTCGACGACCATCCCGTCGTGCATATTTCGTACCGGGATGCCGAGGCCTACGCCGCCTGGGCCGGCAAGCAACTACCGACCGAAGCCGAGTGGGAATATGCGGCACGCGGCGGACTTGATCAGGCCGAGTTTGCGTGGGGCAACGAGTTCACCCTGGACGGCCGGCATATGGCCAACACGTGGCAGGGCGCATTTCCGCACGAGAATCTCGCCAGCGATGGATACGCACGTACCTCGCCGGTCGGTGCGTTTCCGCCGAACCCTTTCGGTCTCTTCGATATGATCGGCAATGTCTGGGAGTGGACTACCGACTGGTATTCGACCCGGCATGCCGGCGACGCGCCGAAAGTTTGCTGCGTTCCAGAAAATCCGCGCGGCGGCATCGAGGCGGGAAGCTACGACCCATGCCAACCGCAAATCAGAATTCCCCGCAAGGTCGTCAAGGGCGGCTCGCATCTGTGCGCGCCGAACTACTGCCGCCGCTATCGGCCGGCAGCGCGTCACCCGCAGCCGGTCGACACGTCCATGAGCCATGTCGGCTTTCGGTGCATAACAAGAACAGGAGGAGTACGCGATGAGCGAGATGAAAAAACTGGATAGCGATACGAGCCTGGCCGGCGGAGCATTGAAACGCCGTGATCTGTTATTGAGCGGCAGTTCTCTCGTCGCCGCTTCGGCACTCTCGGCTGTTGGGCTGACAAGTCCGGCAGAAGCGCAACAGCCAGCGCCGGCCACCGCTGGGCAAAAGCCCAACATCGTTGTCATCATGGGCGACGACATCGGCATGTGGAATATCGGTGCCTATCACCGCGGCATGATGGCCGGTCGAACGCCCAACCTCGACAAGCTCGCCGCCGAAGGCATGCTGTTCACCGATTACTACGCGGAGGCGAGCTGCACGGCGGGCCGTGCCAACTTCATCACCGGCGAACTGCCGATTCGCACGGGCATGACCACGGTCGGGCAGGCCGGCGCACCGACCGGTATACCGGCGCAGGCGGCGACGATCGCTACCGCACTAAAGGGAATGGGCTACGCCACCGGCCAGTTCGGCAAAAATCATCTCGGCGACAAGAACGAATTTCTGCCGACAGTGCACGGCTTCGATGAGTTCTTCGGCTACCTCTATCATCTCGACGCGATGGAAGATCCGGCGCATCCCGGCTATCCGCAGGAGTTGCTGAATACGGTCGGGCCGCGCAACATGGTCCATTCGTATGCGACCAATGTCGACGACGCTACCGTAGATCCGCGCTGGGGCAAGGTTGGCAAGCAGAGAATCGAGGATGCTGGAACGCTCTATCCCAAGCGGATGGAAACCGTGGATGACGAAATCCGCGACTTCGCCCTGAAGTTCATCGAGAAGGCCAAGGCCGACAACAAGCCGTTCTTCCTTTGGCTCAATCCGACCCGCATGCATATCGTCACGCATCTGTCGCCGAAGTACGAGGCGCTGCGCAACTCCAAGAACGGCTGGACCATCCACGAGGCGGGCATGGCGCAGCTCGACGACGACGTCGGCATCGTGATGCAGAAACTCAAGGACATGGGCGTCGACGACAACACCATCGTCGTCTTCACCACCGACAACGGCACCGAGGTCTTCACCTGGCCTGATGGCGGACAGACGCCATTCGCGCAGAGCAAAGGGACGGTTTTTGAGGGCGGCTTCCGCGTACCCTGCATGATCCGCTGGCCAGGCAAGGTGCCGGCGGGCAAGGTCGAGAACGGCATCATCTCCGGGCTGGACTGGTTTCCGACCTTCGTTGCGGCGGCTGGCAACCCGAACATTGCCGACGAACTGAAGAAGGGCAAGCAGATCGGCGACACGACCTACAAGTGTTATCTGGACGGCTATAACCAGATGGACATGATCACTGGCAAGGGCCCGTCGAACCGGCACGAAATCTGGTACTTCGGTGAAAGCGAATTGGGTGCCGTGCGCATCGACGACTACAAATATCGCTTCATCGACCAGCCCGGAGGCTGGCTTGGTGACAAGACCAAGCCCGACGTGCCGTATCTGATCAATCTTCGCCTCGATCCCTTCGAACGCACGGGGTGGCCGAATAACGGCACAAAGGACGGCGCGCAGCAATATTTCGATTGGTTCAAATACGAATTCTGGCGCTTCGTATTTGTTCAGCAGCAGGTCGAAAAGCTGGCGATGACGGCGATCGAGTTTCCACCGATGCAGCGAGGGGCCAGCTTCAACCTCGATGCCGTGAAGGCAAAGATCGAGGCGGCCAGGAACTCGATCGCCAAGTAGCCCGCCAAGGTATGCGGCGGGTGCCTCACAACCCGGGGCACCCGTCGGACGAAGCATAACGGCTCGCGCTAATCGTTGTCCGTTGACCGTGGATGGTCGTAAAAAGCGGCTTCAAGTGATATCACGAAGAAAGCCAGCCGAACACTGGCGGCGATTAGTCGACCCGTTAGGAGCAATGAGCATGGCTTCGCAAAATTGGCCACTCTGGCTTCGTTTTGTCCTGCTTGTCGGCGTGATCGGTCTTGCGTCGGGCGCAAGCCTTCTTGCCTATCGGTACTATACCCGTCCGGTAACGCTGAGCGTGGCGGTGGGGTCGATCGACGGCGAAGCCGCCAAGGCGATGTCGGCTATTGCGAGCCGGCTGGTCTCGACCAACGCGCCGGTGCGGCTCAAGGTTATCGACAGCGGCACCGCGCTTGAAGCGGCCAGTGCGTTTTCGGCGGGCAAGGCGGACCTCGCGGTGGTTCGCGGCGACGCCGGCGATCTGTCGCAAGCGCAAGCCGTCGTCGTCGTGAGCCATGTGGTCGTGCTCATCATCGCGCCGCCGGGCTCTCCCATCGACAGTATCGACAAGTTGAAGGGCCGCCGCGTCGGCGTGATTGGCGGGGACGCCAATAGCAAAATTGTCGACGTGCTGAGCAGGGAATTCGGCCTCGACCGCGCCAAGGTCTTCAAGGACATTGCGTTGCCGGATGCCCGGCGCGCCATTCAATCCAAAGAGGTGAGTGCGCTGCTGGTCGTGATTCCACTGGCTGGAAAATATCTGTCACTGGTGCGGGACTTCTTTCAACAGGGAGGCTCCAAAGCATTGCCGGTGCTGGTCCCGATCGAGTCCGCCGGGGCAATCGCACAGGCCGAGCGCGCTTATGAGAGCTTCGACGTTCCCAAGGGCACGCTACGAGGATCGCCGCCGGTTCCTGAAGATGATCTGACGACCTTGAGGGCTTCATTGTATCTGGTTGCGCACAAGAAGCTCAGCGCTGATTTGATCACCAGCCTTACGGTAACGATCATGAAAGTGCGCAGGGAGCTTCTCGCCGAGGACCCGATTTTCGCACAGATCACCGCGCCCAGCACCGATCAGGATGCCTATCTTCCGCTGCATCCTGGCGCGGCAGCCGTCTATAACAGCACCCAGCAAAGCTTCATGGATGAATACGGCAACTGGATTTACCTGACGCCGATGGCGCTCGGGGGCGCGGCCACCTTACTCGCCGCGGCCTGGAAATTCCTTGGGCTAGGCCAGCCCGCAACCGGACAAGGCCCGCTGGATTCTCTCTACGCCCTGGGACGCCTGATCCGCAAGGCCGCGACCGAGGCTGAGCTTGCCGATGTCGAAGAGGAAATCGACGGCATCCTCAACGCGCAGCGCACCAAATCCGCCGGCGGGGATGAGAACGCGGTAGATGACGCGACGCTCAACGTGGCCGCGCATCGGCTGGAGGGTTTGATACACGATCGACGAAACATGCTTGCGAGGAAGCCGGCGATCGTCTCGGCAGCCTGAGCGACCCTCGACCGGTGTAGATGGTGAGAATACCCATGAATGACCTGTTGATCTCGCTCCTTGTCTTCGCGGTGATATCAGGCGGCGCCCTAGTCGGCGTCGTGGTTCGACCTCGCTTGTCGGAAAGACATCTGCAGCCGGACTCAAAGGACGTTGTCAAAATGGCAACCGGCCTGATCGGTACACTGGCCGCTCTTGTATTGGGCCTGTTGATCGCATCCGCGAAAAGCTCGTTCGACCAGAAAACCGGTCAAGTCAGGCAGATGACCGCCAAAATCATTCTTCTCGACGAGTTGCTCGCACAATATGGTCCGGAAGCAATTCCTGTCCGAACTCGCCTGCGGCAAAGCATTGAGCCACTGGCCAACGGCATTTGGCATGAAGGAGGACTTCCGGCCAGCAAGCCCGTCCGTTTCGAGGCGAGCGCTCAGTCGTCGGCCTTCGAAAATGAACTGGAAGGCCTGTCGCCGGCCAATGACGCGCAACGCCCGCTGCAGTCGCGCGCCATTGCGGCCTTTACGGAAGGCGCGCAGACCCGGCTGCTTCTGTTTACGCAGGCTGGCGGTTCAATCCCGGCGCCGTTTCTGATCGTGCTGGTTTTCTGGCTGAGCGCGATTTTCGTTAGTTTCACTTTGTTTGCGCCAACCAATCCGGTCGTGGTGGCCTCGTTATTTGTCTGCGCGCTATCATTTGCCGGGGCGATTTTTCTGGTCCTGGAACTGGATAGCCCCTTCACGGGGCTAATGGGGATTTCAAGTGCGACGCTGCGCAATGCGCTTTTGCCGCTAAGTCCGTGAGGCCGTGATCGCACGCACGCCGATGGGCGGTTAGGCATCAAACGGATGTCGGTTGTTGGGGCACTTAGCCGACATGTCCCGGCTGTGCTCGCGATGTCCGCTGTTCGGGTGGAAGCGGCCCCACGGTTACGCGTACAAACGATTGAGTTTGATCTTGCCAAATTGACGGCACCACGGGCCGCGCAAAGCGGCCCATCATGCGCCATTCCAGTCTAGCAGGGGTGAACGACTAGCTTTTCTTCGTTGAAAAACTGGAGCGCGCCGTACCCTTCCATGTCAACCGCGTATCTAAAGTTACCGTCATCTGTTGGGAACACGGCGATGACCTTACCCACCTCATGGTCGTCGGCTGCGTTATCGACCGTCTCGCCAATCGCGAACTTCGCCATCGAGAACTCCTTCTGGAATCATCGGTCCGCTTATATCCCCACAAATCAGTTAACGCTTTCTTAACCACGCGTCCGGGTCAGCATTTTGGAATTTCGCACGACGACTGTTGTTATAATGTCTCGGTCTTCGCGTTCCAGGGTGCAGTTTACCAAAGTGGAACAGTAGGCGATTCGAGGCCGTCGGACATGCGCGGATCAGGTGATTGAATGATGCCCGACGACTTTCGCTAATGGCAGTTAGACCGACATGACCAGCCACGCTGACGAGATCTGTTCGTTGGGGTAAAGCGCATCGCTGCAGTGTCTGCGGAGAAGCAGCTCGATGAGCTTGTTCTCGCTGCAGATGGCGGTTACCTCGGCGGTGCTCTATCACCCGGACGGTATTCTTTGACGCTCGGTCCGGTGCAACATTGCGTTGAGACCATTGCCGGATCAACTCGCCGCGCTCGGCTACGCCGTCATGAAGACCGGCACGACCGAACGCATCCTGCCGCATGCGATCCGGCAGAAGTTCGAGATCGCGCCGGACGGCACGCTCGTGCCACCGACCGAGGGCAGCACGCGGCCGACGTCTATGACCGTCACGAACGCGGGTCTCGCCGTCGTCGAGCAGTTCGACCTGCGGGTTCCCTGAAGCTCATCGGCGAATGAATGTGGCAACGCTGTCCGTTTTTGAACAGTTGCGTATGTTTTGCGCGCCAAAATCGGGGCGTGCGCGAATAGTTGGAAAGGCTTGAGCGCAAAACGGAAAATGCCCGTCGTGCAACAAGTAGACACCTCAAGATCGTTGACGCAGTTCTGCCCCCTCGCATACGGGAGCGATCATGGCCCGCTGCGTGTGTTGCGTACAATGACCAAGCGAAAAGTGCCCGATGAGGTAACGATTGAGCGCTTGGAGCGGGCGCTTTTGGCGATCTCATATGCGATCCAGTTGGATGGCTCGGTCTACGCGCCTGTGTTGGAGCGGCTGGAGCGTGAGATCGCGGCGATGCGCGCCAAGGAAGACACCGTGTCGCGCGCCCGGCATTATCTCGAACAGGTTTGGGATCAGGCTGCGACGAGCAGCGGCACAGTGAAGGCTATTGCCTGAAGATATTTCAGCTTGAGCTTCAACCCATAGCCGTCGCCGTACTTCGGCTTGCCAACAGCGTGGCCCATCATCTCGTCGACCATCTCCTCGGGGCACTCGACCGCCTTTAGCCGATCCTTGAAGCTGTGCCGGAAGCTGTAGATGCTGTGCTTGGGCGTCGGCAACAGCTCGCGCGCTTTGAAGTGTTTCATCAGCGTTGCGCTCAAGTTGCTGCCCTTGTCGTGGTAGCGGGGGAAGCCTTGAGGGTGACGACGCATCGCGTCCAGTGCCATGCCCGCGAGCGGGACATCGCGCTCGCTGTGTTCGGTCTTCAGGAGGCGACCTTCGGCCTCGATCCTGATGTATGGGATCGGTGCGTCGAGGACGATCCGCGCCGCCGAGAGGTTGATGATCTCGCTCGGCCGCGCACCGGTTTCCATGACGATGTACACCACGTCGCGCGCTTCCTCGTTCAAGGCGGCGAGTTGACCGTGGGCAAGGATGACGTCGCGGATGTGCTCGACCGCGAACGGCTTACGGTTGCCATCCCTGCCGCCTTCAATGCGAGTACCGGCAAACACGTTGTCCAGACGTAGTTGCAGGCGCTTGTTGACTGCCCGGATCATGCCGCCGATATGCGTGATGTTCTTGTTCGCCGTGGCGGCGCTGATCCCATCTTCGATCACGCGGCTCTCCCAGAAATCGGCGAAGGCGAGGGCGTCTTCACGGGTCAGCGCGTCGAGCGCCTTGTCGTCGCGCTGTTCGATCAGGATATCGACGGCACGCTTCTTCGCGCTCGTCCACTTGCGAAGCTGGTCGGGCGACATCTTCGCAATCTTGGTGCGCTGCGTCGCTTCGTACTCAGTGAACAGGTTCGACAACATGATCTTCGGCTTTTCGACGCCGCCGAGAATGGCCTTTCGTAGGGCAGCGTCGTCCATCCTGCCGTCGACCATCGCCGTCTCGATACGCGTAACGACGTCGCTGATCGGCTGCTGCGCCCAGACCGGCGGCGGCAGGTAATCGAGACCAAGGGAGCGCGCGAGCTTCACGGCGTCCTCGTAGGATCGCCGCGCTTCACCTGCCTTCTGCTCGACAAGGCTGCGCCAGTAAGCCTCGTGGGTCTCATTCATGCGAGCGGCGATGCGACCGGCCTTCGTGCCTGCGCGATCATTGGCGACTTTGATCTTGGTGGAGAGCTTGATGCTGCCGCGCTTGTCGAGGTGAGCGTAGTTGCTCGGCACGCGCCTATAGTAATGCCATGTGCCGTCGCGGATGGTGAGGTACTGGCCGTTCTCGCTCATCGGTTAGGCTCATCGATGTAGGACGTTTTGTAGGACGTTTTTGTCCCACGGGGAGCCCCGAACCGTCAACTACCTTTGTTATGTAATTGATTTTACTGCGATTTGACGAAGGAGTTTTGGCGCTCCCTAGCGGAATCGAACCGCTCTCTCCACCGTGAAAGGGTGGCGTCCTAACCGATAGACGAAGGGAGCAAGGCGCCTGCTGCGACACAGCCAAACCCGGAGGCCGCGCCGCACCTCGCTTTGAACTAGCGAAATACTCACAGTAAATCAAAGCCTTGGAAGGATTTGTTTACCTTGTCGGCCCGGCCGCGAAACGCAGCGAAGACCGGCGCGCGAACGTATAGTGGCGTTTGCGTTCCCCGGCAAGCCGTGCGTAGACCGCTTTACCCACAGGGCTTGGCCCGCCTGTTTTGGCGCCCCCTCGCGGATACCGCCCCGGTTCTTGTCCCCCGGCAATTTGCAACAGTTTCTAAAGCCGGTTCGGATAGGAAGGGTGCGAGACCGTTTTCAAACTGGGAATCGCCGACAGTGCCCGCACCTACCAAACGCGACGTCCGCAGGTCCGTGCAGCAGACGGGCTGGGTCACCCTCGAGGGCGGCTTTGCCGCGCGGGAGTGTGTCGTGCATGACCTGTCCACCACCGGCGCGAAGCTGACGGTCTCGGATTCGAGCGTACTTTCGGGAAGGGTACGGCTGGCGTTTTCGCGCGACGCCAGCAAAGGCCGCAAATGCCAGGTGGTCTGGCGGCGGGGCCGTTCCTTCGGCGTCAAGTTCGTCAAGTAGACAGCGGCGGCCTTAAAGCGCGTGATTTCACGACATCGGCGGCGCGATGTGCCGCACGAAACCGGGCCGGGCGCCGAGTTCTGCGAACCAGCGCTCCAGATGCGGAAAGCTCGGCTTGGTAATTCCCTCGACGCCGAACCAGCGCCGCGCATAAGCGCCAAGCGCAATGTCGGCTAGCGTGAATTCATCCCCCGTGATGAAGCGGCGCGTCTTGAGATAGGCATCGACGATCTGCCATTGCACCGCTTCGGCGTCGGCATCTTTCTGGATCGCGACCATGTCGCGTTGTTCGGCCGGGGTGCGCACCAGCGCCCAGAACACGGGACGATCGACCGGTTGCAGCGTCGAAAGTGTCCAGTCCAGCCATCGGTCAGCACTCGCGCGCAGTTTCGGGGCTTGCGGATAGAGCGAGGATTGCGGCCGATAGGCGAGAACGAAGTAGCGCATGATGGAATTGGATTCCCACAGCACGAAGTCGCCGTCCACAAGCGTCGGCACGCGGCCGTTGGGGTTCATCGCCAGATATTCGGGTTCGCGATTCTTGCCGAACGCCATGCCAGCGTCGATGCGCGCGTAGGGCAGGTCAAGCTCGTGTAGGCACCACAGCACTTTCTGCACGTTGACGGAGTTTGGACGGCCCCAGATGGTGATCTGATTGTTGTTATCGTTCGACACGATTTTTCGCTCCCACTAAGAATTTGTGGGTGATAGCGCAAAATCCGGACAAAAGCAGGTATCTTGTTGTCTCGATGCAATGCTGCTTACGAGATGTGAAGGTAAAAAATCAGGCTTCGCGGTCGGCGAAGCCTGATCTCATACTCGGGATGTTGATCGTCTTTGCTAGTGGCCGAAGAACAGCCACAACAGAATGATCACCGGAATCGGTACACCTAATAGCCAAAGCAATATTCCTCGTCCCATCATTGCCTCCTCGTTCCTCGATGGATGAGCAACGCGTGGGGCAAAGCGGAGTTCCGGTGATAGCGAGGCCGCAAGTCCGCTGAAGAATGCCGACTGCTTGTGTCTACCAGTGACCGGTATTGGGCATCGACGACCACGGCTCTGCCGCTGGCTTTGCATCGCCCTTTTGCAGAAGCTCGATCGAATGCAAATCCGGCGAGCGCACGAACGCCATCTGGCCGTCGCGCGGCGGGCGGTTGATGGTGATGCCGAGCTTCATCAGCCGATCACACGTCGCGTAGATGTCGTCGACCTCATAGGCAAGGTGGCCGAAGTAGCGGTCCTCGCCGTATTTTTCTTCGTCCCAGTTATAGGTGAGTTCAACGAGCGGCGCCCCGCGCCCCTTCGACGCCGCCAGGATTCCTTCATCCTCGGGCGCGCAGAGGAATACCAGGGTGAATTTGGCTTTGTCGTTGTCGACGCGGCGAACTTCCTTCAATCCGAGCGCGTCGCGATAGAATTTCAGCGCGGTATCGAGATTGCGGACGCGCAGCATGGTGTGAAGGTAACGCATGTTCTGTTCTCCCAGGATGGACCGTTACTTCGGTTCTCGGGAACTTCAATAGCAGGCAGCCGCGCCTTTCGGAACCAATGCGGCGTTCAAATCTTGACTCCCGAAGGAGCCGCAGGATGGATCAAAAGCCATATCCGGCTGAAAAGGCCCGCGGCGGTGAGATCATTCTCAACACGCCGTTTCGTCGCGCCGTTTTTCTGAGCGGCCTGATCGGAGCCATCGTTCTCGCCAGCATCTGATGCTGGTCCGATAAGTGCGGCATTTTGCGATGCACCGGAACGATCACCCCGCCACGCTGTTTCCTTCTCTTCACAGTCCAGGAGAGACGGTATGACCAGGTTAGGTGTTTTGGGAGCTTCGGCTCTTTCGCTTTCACTCGCGATCGCAACCCCGGTATTGGCGCAAGAAGCCCATGGCGGCCGGCCGGGCGGTGGTGCGCACGCGGCAGGTGGAAACGTGGGTGGCGCACGGATGGGTGGCCCGCGCATGCAGCCCAACATGGGCGCTCAGGCCAATGTTGGCCGCGCAAATGTTGCTGCCAGCGGTAATGCGAACTTTGCTGCTCGCGGTAACGCGGCGCAGTTCAATCGCGGCAATCCGCAGTTCGCGCAGCGCGGTGAATTCCGCGGTGATCGCGACCGTGGCTTCCGGCGCGATGCCGGCTTTGCCGTCGGCGCGGCGGCCGTAGGTGTAGCTACCGGCGCTGCGATCGCGGCGGGCGGCTATGACCCATACTATGGCGACAACTACGCTTATGACTCCGGCTATTACGGCGACAGCTACGCCTATGATACCGGCGCGACGTACGACGCCGGCATTCCGCTCGTCACCTTCGATCAGGCGGTGCCGGTCGAGGGCCCCGTGGCCGTTGGCGGCGACGCGTCATATTGCGCGCAGCGTTACCGTTCCTGGGATCCGGCGAGCGGGACGTATCTTGGCTTCGATGGCTTGCGGCACCCCTGCCCGTAAGGCGTTTGCTGTGCTGAACCAGAGAAGAGCGGCCTGACCGGGCCGCTCTTTTCTTTTGGTTCCCGCAAGGCTCAAATTTGATCAGCGGTTCCAAAGCAACCATCACAACCGACCTGCGTTGATACATGAGTGCGAATGGAGGAACGCGCATGAAAAAAACACTCGTGGTATTGGCGACGGTCGCAGCAATTGGCGCGACCACCGTCACGGCGACAGCGCCGGCTGAGGCGCGTGGTTTCCGCGGTATTGGACCTGGCCTCGCCTTTGGTCTGGCGGCCGGTGCGATCGCGGCCGGCGCCTACGGTGCCTACGGCTATTACGGTCCAGGCTACGGCTACTATGGATACGATCCGTATTACGGACCCGCTTACGGACCAGGTTACGCTTATTACGGCGGGCCTTACGGTGGACCATACTGGCGCCACCGGTATTACCACCGTTACGATTGGTAACCTGACCTGATAAATAAAGGAAAAGCCCGGAGCGATCTCCGGGCTTTTTCTGTCCACGTTTTTGTTCGCGGTTTCGGTCGACAACCGACGATCCTGCGCGCGTCACGGCCAGGCGTGGGCGAATTCAAGGGCGCGTTTTGACGGCTCTCCATGGCGCGCGTTGTCCAGCGTGGTCGTAAAATATTCCTCGCGCTCGCGTTTGAATTTCTCCTGAGTGGCTTTGAAATTCGCCACGCGTGCTGCGATTTCTTCACGCTCGCGCGCGAGCCGATCGTATCGTTCGCTCATGCCCATCCCTTGAACTTGATTCGCGTCCCGTCATCATTGGCGTCCGCAATTGAGGCGCGAATGGGATAAAGCCGCTGCAAGATTGTGATTGTGGATAAGGGGTGCGGCTTCTTGTGACGCGCGATCGTTGCCGGTAGCGAGAGCGCGCACATGACAAGACGACGGCAGCAATGATGCGGACTTCTGAACCGCCACACTAGTTCGAAATAGCCAGAGCTGCCTCCGTATTGTATTCGATACGGACAAACCCTTGGGCTGCTGGCAGTGATTGCTTCGGATATCAGTAACGGTGTGGAGCAACTCGGCGAGATGATCGCTAGAGCCTCCGTCATCGTGCCGTTTACCGGCGCCGGGATCTCGACGGAGTGCGGGATTCCGGATTTCCGGTCGCCGGGCGGACTATGGAGCCGTAATCGGCCGATCCCCTTCGATGAATTCATCGCAAGCCGCGAGGCGCGCGATGAGTCGTGGCGGCGGCGCTTTGCCATAGACGCGACGTTCAAGGCTGCGGCTCCCGGCCGCGGTCATCGCGCGCTGGCGGCGCTCTATCGTGCGGGCAAAATACCGGCGATCGTCACTCAGAATATTGACAATTTACATCAAGCGTCAGGCTTCGCAGATGATCACGTGGTCGAGCTGCACGGCAATACGACCTATGCGCGCTGCATCGGATGCGGCCTGACCTACGATCTTGGCTGGGTAAGGCAGCGTTTTGAGGCATCGGGTCATGCGCCGGACTGTGCGACGTGCCACGAGCCGGTAAAGACGGCCACGATATCCTTCGGTCAGGCGATGCCCGAAGAGGCCATGCGCCGTGCGACGGAACTCGCGGCGCAGTGTGATCTGTTCATTGCCATCGGTTCCTCGCTGGTCGTCTGGCCGGCCGCAGGTTTTCCGTTGATGGCGAAACGCTCGGGCGCGCAACTCGTTATTATCAATAACGAACCGACCGAGCAGGACGATATCGCCGATCTCGTCATTCGGCATGATATCGGCGACACGCTCGGTCCGTTTGTGGGCAACTGATGCCCAATTGATTCGCCGCCACGCAAGCCTGTTCATAGGTTCCGGAAGAATCGTTTTTTATCTATGCGCCGCGACCGGGAGTGTTATCTTTGATTCGAGAGATTCGCGGTCGTCTTCCTGAACATTGCAGAGACAGACGCGAGAGGATCGCCGCTGCAATAGTCGGCGGGACGTTGATCAGTGTGGGGTCCGGGGTCATGGGGTCGGACGGATTTGAGTCCAAGAAGCTCGGTGGGCAATCGCCAGGGGCGGCGACTACACCGGGAAGGCTCGGTTCTGGATTTTCGGCCGCCGGTCCGAGAGATCCAGCGCTTGATGCGATGCAGGGGCTGGGCGATGCCGCGGCCAATCTCGTCGAAATCACCGGCGTCATCAAATGGTTCGACGCATCAAAGGGCTACGGCTTCATTGTTCCTGACAATGGCTGGCCGGATGTGCTGCTGCACGTCACGGTCCTCCGCCGCGACGGCTACCAGACCGCCTATGAGGGCGCGCGCGTGGTTTGCGAATGCGTGCAGCGCGCCAAAGGTTATCAGGCGTTCCGCATCGTCTCGATGGATGAATCGACCGCGATCCACCCCGCCCAGATGTTGCCGCCCCGGACTCACGTCAGCGTCACGCCGACCAGCGGTCTGGAGCGAGCGCAGGTGAAGTGGTTCAACCGGCTTCGCGGCTTCGGATTCCTGACTTGCGGGGAGGGTACGCCGGATATCTTCGTCCACATGGAAACGCTTCGGCGTTATGGCATGACCGAGCTTCGGCCAGGCCAGTATGTGCTGGTCCGTTTCGGGCCTGGTTCCAAGGGGATGATGGCGGCCGAGATCCAGCCCGAAACCGGCTCGCCCGGACTTTCCTCGCACTAAGCCTGCCATCTTGCAGCAATCTGCCGCGGCTTGTGGCGATTCCGTGTGCTCTCGCGGCTGACCTGGCATCCCAGGAGCAGCGGCAAGGTCTGGTAAAATCGTAAATGTGACTGCCGCGGGACACCGCGAATGCTAAAACCGCGCCGTTTCGGTCCCGGATGGCGGGCGATCAACGAGGCGTGGTGAGGCGGATGGTGTCGACGAAGTCTGGTCAGGCGGTCTGGGGCTGCGGGCCGCAATTCCGGTTCTGGGTGGCGTTTGCCTTTATATCCGCGCTCTGGACGTTCGCAGGCGAAGCCGCACATGCAGCCTCGATCCAGCCGCTCGAGATCGTGACCAAGACCGGCGTGCACGTGTTTTCGGTCGAGATGGCGACGACCGAAGAAGAGAAGACCACGGGGCTGATGTACCGGAAGGAACTCCCCGAGGGCAAAGGCATGCTGTTCGACTTCACGCCCGAACAGGAAGTGTCGATGTGGATGAAGAATACCTACATCTCGCTCGACATGATTTTCATCCGGGCCGACGGCCGGATTCTTCGTATCGCGGAAAATACCGAACCCATGTCGACCAAGATCATCCCGTCGCGGGGGCTGGCGAAAGGGGTGCTCGAAGTGATCGCCGGCACGGCGCAGAAATACGGAATTGCCCCGGGCGATCGGGTGGGCCATCCGCTATTCAATGGCAAGTAGATCGCGCAACCGCACAGCTTCGTTCAGCCTTTGATCAAGGCTTTAGGGCGTTGTTCTGATTGCCATTTCCTGGAGAAGGCCAATGGCTATTTCCACCGCCCTTCCGCCTTGCTGGCGGGTCCTTAAGCGTGTATCGACGAGGTCTTCCCTAGTGGAGTGGATTTGACATTCGGAGCCAGTTGCCCGGAATGCGCAATGCGAATGTCAAATCCAAAACTCCACTAGAAACCTATATTTGCTAGTGGTCCTTTGATTCTAACATTTGCAAAAGTGCCAGCCAGACCGGGATGCAAATGTTAGAATCGGACCACTAGGATCGGGGTATAGCGCAGCCTGGTAGCGCGGCAGTTTTGGGTACTGCAGGTCGTTGGTTCGAATCCAGCTGCCCCGACCAATCATTTCGATCGGCGCCCGGTGTTCTTCCCTACAGCTTTAGCCTTCCGGGCTCTGCGCGGGGGTCCAGACTTGCGCGGGCGCTGCGGTCAGCGGAGCGCCTCCAACCGAAATTGGTCCAGCCGGCTTTAGTGGCTTGGCGACCCTCTTGCGTGCCAGGCCCGATAGACGGTTGCGAGCGCGTCCTTTCGGAATGGAAGAGGTGAACTCCGGTGCAATTGCGTTTTGCAGAGAGTCGACTTTCGCTATCAGCGTCGAAAGTTGACCCGATATCTTCTTCACATCCGACTGCTCTTCCGACAGGCTCTGTCTCAGAGACACGAGCAGGGTGGAGTCCTGCTCAAGCAGGGCCGCGTTTTGTTGCGATAGCGCGTTGCTCTCTTGCAGCGAGGCAGCGTGTTGCTGCTGAACTGACTGAACGTCCTTCAACGCGGCCACAACCGGCTCCGGAACTGGAGTGACAGCCTTCTCTTGCGGCAACGGAATCAGTGCAGCTAACCTGCTGACATCAGGCAGGGCAAAGTCGGCGGGCGACTTCGTATAGACGGCCGCCGCGGCATTCAGGCCTACAGCGAACACCGACAGTGCCAGGATCGACTTTCGGGCGGATGACGTGCTGCGGGTTGCGGACTTGAGCTGCTGGGTTTGGCTCTGGGATTCCGATGTACTGGTCACTGCAACCTCTTAAAAAAATGAAGCCGCCGCGGGATCGTCCACACGACGGCTCCTTACGCGTTACACACTGAACTCTTCTGGATTATGGGCTTATGAGATTAATTCCCGGTTAGCGCGGGTTCCGTCGCCAGTTATTTGCCGCTAGGGCTTTTCGTTTTGAGCGCCGGCGTGGCTTCCTTGGTTTTCACTTGAGAGTTTTGGCGATCGCGTGCTTTGGTCAGATCGTCCTTGAGCTTCGATTGTTCGTCCTTTGTCAGCGCGGGCTCCTCGTTGACGGGAGGTCGGTCGAATGCCCCGGGATACGCATTCTTCGACGGTTCAGCCGCAAACGCCCCGCTGTGCGTAAGCGCTAGGCCAAGCGCCAGTGCAGCCAATCGAATGACTCTTTCATTTCTCGACATCTGGCCGCTCCATCGTCTCGGACGGGCGCGGAACCGTGGCGTCGCGCGCTGCTCATCAACGCTTCAACCGCCCGGTAGGTGCCGTCTCGCGGCCTTATCACGCACGCCTGGCGATTTGATCCGGGGCGTTACCGGCCCGCCGCTGATTGTTCCGCCGGGCGCCGGACGAAACAATCCCGAAACCATTTTCCCTGAGGCGCGAAAACCGCCGGAAATACCGCCCTGCGACACTGCAACCTGCCTCAGCCGAGGCGGATTTTGGAGGTCGTCATGACTGCACTGGTTCAGGCTTTTTACCGCGCTTCGCATACCGAAACCGAGACCAGTGTGCTGAAGCTGGTCGCGATGTTTTGTGGCGCCTGCCTGTTCGTTTCTCTGCTGTTTGCGACCTATGGCCTTGATCTCAGTCCCGGCTTCTTCTGATTGCTTCGGTTTGGCCGTGGCCGTTTTATCACGGCGCCAGCAAAGCTGGACCCTTGGCCAGAACGTATTTTCAACGGGTGACGCTTCAAAATCGCCACCGCTTGAAACGGACCGGGGTAGCGGTCGGCCAACACGTATCCGCATGCCGTGAGCTTGCGCCAGATCGGCTGGTGCTTCCCGTCGGATAGGCCCGATCTACTCCAAAGATCGCAACAGCGATCCGGTTCTCGCTCTCGTTGTTGCTTTGCCGAAGAACGGCGCAGTCCAGCGCTGTGGCCTGATCATGCCCGAGAGTATCAGTTTACTGTCGCGCAGCTTGCCTGCCTGCGGGCCGTGACGTACTGCTTGATCAACAAGAAATCGAGCGCCTCGGCAGTAGGCGCGAAAAATTGGGGGGAGAATATGGGGCATCGTCGCTACTGGATCTTCGTTTTCATGTTCCTGCTGGCGACGATCAACTACGTCGACCGCATCGTGCTGTCGGTCTCCAGTACGCCCATCGCGCAAGAGTTCGGTATCGACAAGGTCCAGCTCGGCTATCTCTTTTCTTCCTTCCTTTGGCTTTACGTCGTCTGCCTGGTTCCGATGGGCATGATTGTCGACAAACTCGGGACCCGCACGGTCAACGCTGCGGGGATCGGTCTTTGGTCGATCGCGACCGCCTTGACGGGATTGGCAACCGGCTTCGGCATGCTGATCGGGACGCGCGTGCTGATGGGCGTCGGTGAGTCCACGACCTATCCGGCCTCAGGCCGCGTCATCCGTGAATGGATTCCGCTGAAGGAGCGCGCGCTGTTCGCGGCCATCTTCAACGGTGGCGCCTATTTCGGGCCGGCGATCGGCGGGCTCGTCCTGGCCTGGCTCGTCAGCGCGGTCGGCTGGCGCACCACGTTTCTGATCTGCGCCGCCATCGGCTTCGTCTGGCTGCTCGCCTGGATGATCTGGTTCCGCAAGCCGGAAGAGGTGAGCTGGCTTACCGATGAAGAGCGAGCTTTTATCCTGCGCGAGCGTAACGGCAGTGCGAAGAATACAGCACCCGACGGGCATTCGATCGGCCTGCGCGGGCTGTTGAGTTCGTCGTCGATGCTGGGCCTGATGGTGACCCAGGGCTGCGCCGTCTATACGCAGTATTTCTTCCTGACCTGGCTGCCGAACTATCTTCAGACCGAGCGCGGCATGTCGCTGCTCAAGAGCGGTGCGCTGATGTCGCTGCCGTTCCTCGGGGCGGTGGTCCTTACGGTGCTGCTCGGCAAGCTGAGCGACAGCCTCTTGACCGAGGAAAGCGCCCGCGCCGGCGGCCGCAGGCGATTGGGCGCGCTGTTGCTGCTGATGGGCTCGGTGATCCTGCTGACGCCGCTGGTCGAGAATGTCTATCTGATCCTGGTGCTGATCACGCTGGCGCTTGGCGGCGTGGCGTCGGCGGTTGCGCTCAACATCGCGATGATCGGGGACCTGCTGCGGACGCCAGCGGATTCCGGCCGGGCCACCGGTCTGCTCATTCTCGGCGGCAACATCTTCGGCATTCTGGCGCCAATCGTCACGGGCTATGTCGTGCAATCGACCGGCAGCTTCAATATGGCGTTCGTCGTTGCCGGCGCGCTACTCGCGTTTGGTGCGCTCACGGTTTTCCTGGTGGTGCGGACACCGATCGGCCCCAGCGAGAGCGACGCTACCCTGTCGGTCCGTACCGCGTAAGGGGGATACGATCTTGTTTTTCCATCCTCCCAAGGACCTCGCCACCAGCGTGTTCGCGCGCCTGCCCGACGAATTTCGCAAAGCCGACCCGAACAACGAATGGGCACGCTACCAGCCGAAGGGCAGCCCCGCGCGCTCGCTGCTCGAAGGACCATCCTTCGACCGCGATGGCAATCTGTGGTGCGTCGATCTTCCGAACGGCCGAATTTACAAGATTGCATCGGATGGTCAGTTTCATGTCGCCGCCGAGTATGACGGTTGGCCGAACGGACTGAAATTCCACCGCGACGGCCGTATCTTCATTGCCGACTACAAAAACGGGATCATGGAAATGGATCCCGTCAACGGCAAGGTGAAGCCGCATCTGCTGCGCGCCAACCTTGCGCCCTTCAAGGGCTGCAACGACCTGTTCTTCGCCGCCAATGGCGATCTCTATTTCACCGACCAAGGCCTCACCGGTCTGCACGATCCAACCGGCCGGCTGTTTCGTCTGACCGCAAGCGGCAAGCTCGAATGTCTGCTCGACAACGTGCCAAGCCCGAACGGCCTGGTCATGAACCTTGCCGAGAACATGATCTATCTGGCGGTGACACGCGGCAATTGCGTCTGGCGCGTGCCGCTCAATCCCGACGGCGGCGTCGCCAAGGTCGGAGTCTACATCCAGCTTTCAGGCGGTTGGGGCGGGCCGGACGGTCTGGCGCTCGACGCCGAGGGACGGTTGTTCATAGCGCATGTCGGCATGGCCGCGGTGTGGGCAGTCGATGCGCTCGGCGAGCCGGTCTATCGCATCCGGAGCTGCGCCGAACCTCATACGACGAACATGGCGTTCGGCGGCGCAGACAACAAAACATTGTTCATCACGGAATCCGGCAGCGGTTCGATCCTGAAGGCGCAACTGGATGTACCGGGCAAGCCGATGTTCTCGCACCTCTGACCGCGGCCGTCAGACTTCCTGCCAGACGCCTTTGGCAATCAACTTGCGGCTGAACTCGCAAAGAATGTCGTGAAAGCGTTCGGCCGCCACGCCGAGCGGTCGCGATTTGGGTCGCGCCACCAGCCAGGTGACGAACAGGTCCGAGACCGGACTTGCGGATACGCGTCCCTGCTTCAACAAATCGCCCACGCCGCACATCGGCAGTACGGTGTAGCCGAGGCCGGCGATCACGAGGTCGGTCGTCAGGGGAAGCGTGTTGGCTTCGACGCGCACATTGGCGGTCAGCCCGTGCACCCCGAGCCGGTCTTCCACCATCAGGCGCAAGCTGTTCGGACGCATGGTCAGGATCAGCGGCAGGTCGCCGAGCTTCCCGATATGCGTGTCCTTGCGCATCGAGAGTTTTGCGTCGGTCGGACCCACCAGCACCAGGCGCTCGCGGCCGAGAATCTGTGAGACCGTCCCGTGCGACGGCTCGGTCGTATTGGTGATCGCAAGGTCGAGGACACCGTTCGCGACGAGATCGCGCAACTGGCCGCTGGTCTCTTCGACGAGGCGGATGGCGATGCGTGCATAGGAGCGGTGATACTGCTTGACCAACGGCACCGCGATCAATCCACGCGGGGAGGGCGGAATGCCGAAAGCAACTTCGCCTGAAGGTTCGACTGACACGGCGGCAACGTCGGTCTTGAGTAGGCGCAACTGGCGCTCGATGCTCTGCAAGCCTTCATGAAGTTGCCGGCCGGCTTCGGTGAGGAGCATGCCGCGGCCGCCGCGCACGAACAGCGGCGTCTGGAATTCGTGCTCGATGGCCTGGATTTGCCGGCTCAAGGTCGGCTGCGACACACGCAACGATTGCGCGGCGCTCGAAAGATTGCCGTGTTCGATCACCGAGAAGAAATATCTGATTTTCCGCTGGTCCATGACGCGCGCCTAACTGCGACAACGTATACGATCTTTGAATAGATCATATCGCAAAAATTCGATTGCTGCATGCAAGTCGCGTTGTTAGGCTTTTGTATTCGCAATGGCGCGAAGCGGAGCTGATCATGAGGGGCATCGAGCGTATCGGCATTATCCTGGCGTCTCTGCTGCTGGCGGCGTCGCCATTGCCTGTGAAGGCGCAAGAGAACATCCGGATCGGTGTTCTGCTGCCGTTGACGGGCCCGCTCGCCAAAAACGGCCTTGAGAACTGGGAGGCCATGCAGATCGCCCGCGACATGATCAACGAGCGCGGCGGCGTCCAGGGCCGCAAGATCGAATACCTCCAGGGCGACGCCAACACGCCGAACGCGGCGATCAGCGAAACCGAGCGGCTGATTACCAAGGACGGCATCAAGATCACGACCGGCTCGTTCGCATCGCCGATCGCGATCGCCGTGAGCCAGGCCGCCGAGCGTCACGGCGTTTTCCACTGGGAAACCACTGGCGCTGCCGAAGTCATTACCCGCCGCGGCTTCAAACACACGTTCCAGGTCGGCGCGCCCGCACGCAAATACGGCCAGGCGGCTGTCGACTTCATCCTCAACGACCTCGCCAAGCGGCTGAACAAGCCGGTTGATGCGCTGAAGATCGCGCTGCTGTGGGAAAATCGCGCGTTTGGAAAATCGGTCGGCGACGGCATCCGCGCCTATACGCAGAGCAAGGGTGTCAAGCTTGCCTACGACGAAGGTTACGACCAGACCGCGACTGACATGACGCCGATCGTGCAGAAGCTGAAGGACGTCGCGCCCGATATCGTGATTGCGATCTCGTTCCCTAACGATGCGATCCTGTTCCAGCGCAAGGCCAAGGAGCTCGATTTCAACGTCGCAGCCTTCATCGGCGTCAGCGCCGGGTACTCGTCGCCCGACTTGCGGGATTCGATTGGTGATGCCGTCGTCGGCATTTGCGTCGCCGATTTTCCGCCGAAGGTGAATGCCGCGGTGCTGACCCCGGAGACAAAGAAGGTCGCGGAAGAATTCTACAAGCGCTATGAGGCCAAGCTGAAGCGACCGCCGGCCGGGCACGCGGCGGCCGGGTTCTCTGCAGTCTGGGCCCTGTTCACCGAGGTGTTGCCGAAGGCCAAGACCTTCGAGCCGGACGAGTTACGCGAGGTCGCGCTGAAGCTCGATCTGCCCGAGGGATCGCTTGTCAACGGCAGCGGCGTCAAGTTCACCAATTTCGACTGGGCGGACGATCCCAAGGACGCCGGCCAGAATCTGCGCGCCTCGATCGGCGTCTGGCAGTGGACCAAAGCCGGCAACGAAGAAGTCTATCCGCCGGAACTGGCAACCCAACCGCCGGCGATGGTGCCGTTGCCGGACTGGAGCAAGCGTTGATTTCGTATCCCGCCGCTGAGGTAGCTCACCCGCTCGGCGAAAGACGCGCGTGAACACGATCGGCCAGCTTGTGATCTCCGGCCTTTTGATCGGCAGTGTCTATGCGTTGATGAGCATCGGGCTGACGCTGATCTTTGGTGTCCTGCGGGTGGTCAACTTCGCGCATGGCGAATTCCTGATGATCGCCATGTACGGCGCCTGGGCGTTCAGCCGGCTTTTGGGCCTCAATCCCTATTTCGCGGCGATTGCGGTCGTGCCCGCGATGTTTCTGTTCGGCGCGCTGGTCTATCGGCTTGTCATCGGTTCGGCGCTGGCGAAGCCGCATCTGGTGGTGGTGTTCGCCACCATGGGGCTGTCGATCTTTCTTCAGAACATTGCCTTGATGGCCATGACCGCGGACCTTCGCGATGTGCCACCGATCTTCGCGCGCTCGATCTCGATCGGCGGCATCTACATCAAGGGCGAGCTTCTGCTCGGCTTTATCGTTACACTTCTGTGCACCGTCATCCTGCAATGGGTGATCAAGCGCACCTTCCTCGGCAAGGCGATCCGCGCCACGGTGCAGGATGGCGAAGCCGCCAAGCTAATGGGGATCGCGGTTCCCAAAATCTTTCTGATTACTTTTGCCGCCGGTTCCGCGCTGGTCGGGCTAGCTGCTTGCGTGATGCTGCCGCTGTTCTCGGTGTTCCCGACGGTTGGGCTCAACTTCGTTCTGATCGCTTTCGTGATCGTGGTGCTCGGCGGTATGGGCAGCATCGAGGGCGCGTTGCTTGGTGGTTTTTGCGTCGGCGTGGTGCAATCCGTCAGTTCCTATTATGTCGCGCCAGCCTTCGGGCAGCTGTTCTTCTTTCTGCTGTTCCTGCTGGTCATGATCTTCCGGCCTAACGGACTGTTCGGCCAGAAGGGCGCGGCGACACTTGGAATGAACGAGTAGCGCCGGATGACGGTAGCGACAGCAAGGCGAGGCGTCCTAAAGCAGATTTCTGCACTGCCGCAGCGCGGGCGCATCTCCTGGTCTGAAATCATCCTGCTTGTCAGCTGCATCGCCTGGGTAGCCCTGGGTATCGCGCCGACGTTACAGGACGTCGTCGTGCTCTCGTTTCTCTTTGCGGGCCTGGCGCTCGCCTGGAACATTGCGGGCGGTTGCGCCGGATTGATCTCGTTTGGACACGCCGCGTTTTTCGGCATCGGCGCATACACCTCGACGTTTTTGTTCCTGAACTACAACGTCACGCCGTGGCTTGGTATTTTCGCCGGCGCGATTGCCGCAGCTGTCGCCGGCGCGGTTCTGTCCTTGATCTGCGCGCGGCTCAAGGGGCCGTTTTTCATCCTGTCCTCGCTCGCCTTCGCCGAAGTGGTGCGGATCATCGCCCTGAACTGGTCGTCGGTCACCGGCGGTGCCGAAGGCCTGTCGATCCCGCCGGTGCCCGATCTGGCCAATATGGTGCTGGGCTCCAAGGCAGCCTACGAGGCCCTGATGCTGGTTTATCTGTTGGCAGCTTACGTGATCACGCGCTGGCTGGAGGCGTCACGCTTCGGATTCTATCTGTTTGCGGTCCGTGACAATGACGAGGCTGCCGCGGCGGCTGGCATCAATCCGTTGATGGTCCGATCTGCGGCGATGGCGCTGAGCGCGGCGTTGACGGGAGCAGGGGGCACGCTGTTCGCGCAGTATTTTCTCTACCTCGATCCGACTTACGTGATCTCCCCCGAACTGTCGTTCCAGTTTGCGTTGTTGCCTGCGGTCGGTGGCCTCGGGACCGCCATCGGTCCGATCTTCGGCTCGTTTCTGATCACGCCCCTGTCGGAACTTCTGCGCGCCAATCTCGGCAACGCCGCGGCCGGTTTGCATCTTGTGATCTACAGCGTCGGCCTGATCGTCGTGATGCTGTATTTTCCGTCGGGCATTGCAGGCGCACTCGATAAGCTCAAGTCGCGAGGGCCGCAGCCATGAGCACGCTCCTCGAGGTGCAAGACGTCAGCCGGACGTTCGGGGCCACCCGCGCCGTCGATAACGTCTCATTCAAAGTGCAGCCGGGCGAGTTGCTCGGGCTGATCGGGCCGAATGGTGCTGGCAAGAGCACGCTGTTCAATCTGGTCGCGGGGGTGATGCGGCCGTCGGGGGGACAGATCAGGCTTGATGGAGCGGACGTGACGGGGTGGAAATCCCATGAGATGGCTCGCGCCGGCGTCGCCCGCACCTTTCAGATCCCAAAACCCTATCGGCAATTGTCCGTCATCGAAAACGTGATGATCAGCGCGTTCCTGCGCGAGCGGTCGGTGACGGCGGCGCGGGACCTCGCCGACGCCACGCTGACCGATCTTGGGCTTGCGCCGTATCGCGATCGGCCCGCCAGCGAGCTGACGGTTGGCTTGCTGAAGCGGCTGGAGGTTGCCCGTGCGCTGGCGATGCGGCCGAAGCTCGTGTTGTTTGACGAAATCATGGCGGGACTGACGCCGACGGAGGTCGGCGCGATGACGGAGATCGTTGCTGGGCTGCCGGCACGCGGCGTCACGGTGATCTGGGTCGAGCACGTGCTCTACGCGATCATGAAAACAGCGACGCGGATGGTCGTGATCAATCGCGGTCACGTGATCGCAGAAGGCGCTCCGGCCGTCGTCGCCCGCGATCCTCTGGTGGTCAAGGCCTATCTCGGCGAGGAGATGCAGCTTGCTTGAGGTCAAAAACCTCGACGCATTCTATGGGGCCATGCAGGTGTTGCACGGCGTCAACATCGCCGTGGGCGCCGGCGAGATTGTCGGCCTTGTCGGGGCTAACGCCGCCGGCAAGAGCTCGCTGATGTTCTCGCTGGCAGGCCTGCGGGCCGAATGCCGCGGCGAGGTGCTGCTGGATGGCGCGCCCATCCAGGACCTGGCCCCTTGGGAGCGTCCATCCAGGGGTCTGGTGCTGGTACCGGAACGGCGGCGGCTGTTTCCATTCATGACGGTGCTCGAAAATCTCGAAGTCGGGGCCTATGCGCCGGCGGCGCGCGCGGTGATTTCGCAATCGCTCGACGAGGTCTTCGCTTTGCTGCCGACGTTGTCGGAGCGGCGCAGCCAGGTCGCGGGCTCGATGAGCGGCGGCGAACAACAGATGCTCGCGATCGGCCGGGCGCTGATGGCGCGGCCGCAGGTGCTGTTACTGGATGAGCCGACCGAAGGGCTTGCGCCGATCTACGTCAAGCTTCTGTTCGACCTGATCGCCGACCTGCGCCGGAAGGGTCTCACCATTCTGATCGTCGAGCAAAATGTCCACCACGTGCTGCGGACGGCGGACCGCGCCTACGTGCTCGAAAACGGGCGGATCGTCATGGAAGGCGAAGGCCCCGCACTGCTCAACGACGAGCGGCTGAAAACGGCCTATTTGGGACTCTAGTGGAGTGGATTTGACATTCGCTGCCCCCCAAGCCGCGAACTCCGAAAGCGAATGTCAAATCCCAAACTCCACTAGAAACATATATTTCGCTAGTGGTCCTTTTTGATTCTAACATTCGCAAAAGGGACCGCTGAGAAGGGATGCGAATGTTAGAATCGGACCACTAGTCATGATCACCGATATTCACTGCCATTACGTTCCGGAGCAGTTCTTCAAGTTCGCGCGCTCGCGTCCGGAATTTGCGATTGTCACGAAGCGGCAGCAAGGCGACGCGGTCGACCTCGATATTCGCGGCATGCATTTCGGCCTGAACACAACCTTCTTCCAGATGGAAAAGCAGCTCGAGCGGATGCATCGTGACGGCGTCGAGCGCGCCATGCTGTCGCAGGCGACGCCCTTTATCGACTATCATCTCGAAGCCTCGCTCGCCGTGGAAGCCGCCACCGTCTTCAACGACGGATTGGCGGCGGCGATTGCGCCGGATCGGAAGCGATTTGGCGGCTGGGCGTTGTTGCCGATGCAGGATCCCGAAGCGGCGGCGAAAGAATTGCGCCGCTGTGTCCGCGATCATCGCTTTATCGGGGGACATATCGCCTCCAACGTCCGCGGCCTCTATCTGAACGATGCCAGCTTCGAGCCAATCGTTCAGGCCGCCATCGATCTCGATGTTCCCCTGTTCGTGCATCCGGCTGATCCGTTAGGGAAAGACAGGACCAGCGACTATGAGCTCACGATCGTCGCGGGTTATCTGTTTGACAGCACCATCAACATCCTGAAGATGATCTGTTCGGGCTTTCTCGACCGTTGGCCCACGCTTAAGCTGGTTTGCGCCCATGGCGGTGCGTTCAGCCCGGCGCTGCGCGCCCGCATGCAGCGCGAAGTCGATACCAATCCGCAGCTCAAGCGCACGCTGACCAAACCGGTCGGCGATTATCTGCGCCAGCTCTATGTCGATTCCATCTGCTTCGAACCCGCGATGTTGCGATACGTCGCCGACGTGATACCGGTTGAACAGATCCTGCTCGGAAGTGACGCGCCGTTCCCGCTCGGCGAGCCGCACCCGGTGACGTTTGTGCAAAGCGCGCTGCCGGCGATGCAGGCAAAACTTGTGCTCGAAAGCAATTTCGAGCGGTTGTTCGGAGGGTGAGATGGAAATCAAGCGCGTTTGGACTTGCAAGGACGTTGTGTTCGCCGAAGGCGGCCTGCCAGCTCTGAAGCCGGTGACGCGGGTTGCGGCCTGCGCGGTCATCGCGAATCCGTTTGCTGGCGAGGCGCAGGACGATCTTTCCGAGCTCATCGGCTTTGGCGCCGAACTCGGCGAGCTCCTGGTCAAGGAAGCCAAGGCGCTGCTGCCGGGGCCGGCCATCTCCTACGGCAAAGCGGCCATCGTGGGCACGTCTGGCGATATCGAGCATGCGGCTGCGATCCTGCATCCCCGCATGGGCAAGCCGATGCGGGACGCGATCGGCGGCGGACAAGCGATTATCCCGTCGAACGTGAAGATCGGCGCCGTCGGCTCGGCGATCGATGTGCCTCTCGGCCATAAGGACGATGTCTGGTCGTTCGATCAAATTGACACGCTCGGCGTGATGGTTCCCAATGCGCCGCGGCCCGACGAGATCGTGGTGATCGTGGCGCTTGCGGATGGCGGCCGGCCGCGTCCGCGCGTTGCGAAATCGGGCGCCGTGCCGCCGGCGACGGCCGTTTGATGTGATGGAGCTCTCATGAACAAAAAACCCGCCTATCAGGCGTCGCCCAGCAATCCCAACATCCAGGAAATCCAGACCGAGCCGGAACGGCGGGTCGATATGCCCTATGCGCCGGCGATGCGGGTCGAAAGCCCCTGCGGACTGTTGTTTATCTCCGGCGCGACACCGTCGCCGCTCTATCACAAGCATCCGCATGTGATTGCCGAGCATGATCATCCGAACCGGATCGAGGATCAGACCCGGCGAGCCATGGAGACCATCAAGACGATTCTGGAGCACGAGGGCCTGACCTGGACCGACGTGGTCAAAGTGACAAAATACCTGACGGATATTCGCGACCAGGACGGCATGGTGGCCGTGATGAAGGAATATTTCGGATCATGGACGCCGGCGAGCACGACGATCTGCATCAATCAGCTCTCGACACCCGGCGCCCGCATCGAACTCGACATGATCGCCGCCTATCCGCCTGGGAAATGAGCATTTGATGCCGGCCCCACCGCGCTGTTCGGCACTCATCACCGGGTCTAGCGGCGGCCTCGGCTATGCCATCGCCGAGAGTCTTGCGGCGGCTGGCCACGATATCGTGCTGCACGGCATTGACGAGCCGGAACAGGTCGAGCCAGCGCGAGCTGCGCTGCAAGGCCGCCACGGCGGCAAGGTGGCGTATTGCCAGGCGGACTTGTCCGAACTCGCGGGCGTCGAGCGGTTGACGACGTTTGCGCGTGAGGCGGCCGGCGATCCGGACGTTGTCGTCAATAACGCTGTGGTCAGGCATTTTGCGCCGGTCGAGCAATTTTCGGACGCCGACTGGCAGCGGTCGCTGGCCGTCAACCTGACGGCGCCGTTTCGTATCATTCGAACGGTGTTGCCAGCGATGCGGGCGAAAGACTTCGGCCGCATCATCAACCTGACCTCGCACTACGGCCAGCGCGGCGCGCTTAATCGGGTCGACTACGTAACGACCAAAACCGGCATTATCGGCCTGACCCGTGCGGTGGCGATGGAGACCGTCGGCACCGGCATTACCTGCAATGCGGTTGGCCCCGGCACGCTGCCGACGCCCGCAATCATGGGCCGGATCGATGCGATGGCATCCTCGCACGGCATCTCGCGGGAGGAGGCGACCCGGCAATATATGAAAGAGCGCCAGCCGAGCGGCCGTTTTGTTCGCCCCGAGGACGTCGGCGCGATGGTCGCCTTTCTGTGCAGCCCGGCTGGCCGCGACATCACCGGCACGGTGGTCCCGATTGACGGCGGATGGTCGGCAGTCTGAAGGCTCTACCAGAGGTAGATAAGTTGCCCTCTGTAGTGTAATGGAAAGTAACCCTGCCTGACCCTTCGCTTTCGATCGCCCGCGATCTCTCCCGATACGCTCTGCGGAATGAGACCCCGATGAACAGCTCGCCTCGGCAAATTCCTGCTCAGCCGGCCGCACTCCAATACGGCCTGCCTAACTTCGCAAGACGCCTTGCCGGCACCGCCGCGGTCAAGATCGTCGCGCTGGGGTCGTCGACCATGGAAGGCGAGGGCGGCATCGTCGCCTTCCCCTATCGGCTGGAAGCAGCGCTACGGCAGGAATATTTCGAGCGGCACAAGGATCTGAAGGATCCGAAAGACCAAAAGCGCATGATCGATGTCATCAATCGCGGCCTCGGAGGCCAGGAGGCTCCGAAGGAACGCGACCGGATGCAGGACGACGTGATCGCGGAAAACCCTCAACTCGTGGTCTGGCAGATCGGCACCAATTCCGTCTGGCAGGAGCCCAAGGACAATCCGCCCACGCTTGAACAGACGATCAATGCGCTCCGCGACGGCATCGAACAGGTTCGCAACGCGGGCAGTATCGACATTATTCTGATGGATCTGCAGTACGTTCCGGCAGTGTTGACGCCGGCGACCCTCAAGCAGACGGAAGCGATGGTGTCGGCTATCGCTGACGTCGCGTCGGGAATGAAGGTTGACCTGTTTAGGCGCTTTGAGTTCATGAAGGCATGGCATGAACTCGAGGACGTTTCCTTCGACACAATGGTTGATCCAACCGACACCGACCGTCTTCACGACAGCGATTGGTCGACGCAAAGACTGGCGTGGAACCTGAGCCAGCTCATTTTCAAGGCCGTTGACAAAACCGTCATGTAGCGAACGGGACGACCTTTATGCCTGACGTCGCCATTGCGCGGCTTCGGGAAAGGAGGCGTTGCATGCGGCTGCCAGAAGGCCTGCCGTGAGCTGTGCGGCGGCGACAAGTTCAGTCAACGCGACCTTGTCCCTGCGGTCGCCGGGCGTCAGAACGAACCGGACATTCGCATCGGGATCGTCATAGCCCGCCACCAGCCGAAAGGCGGGGATGCCGGCCAGCGCAAAGTTCGCATGGTCGGAATTGGTTTGCAGCGGACGCACGCAACGCAGTTTCTGTCCGTTGGCTTCGGTGGCATGCAGCAGGAAAGATTCGACGCCGGCAAAACCGCTGGTCAGCGCGGTCAGGCGCTTGCCGCCCGCTACCGTATCGAGATTGATGTTGAGCGCGATACGCTTTCGCTCGTCGTCGGACAGACCGGCGACATACCGCGCTGAACCTGTGAGCGCCCATTCCTCGGCGCTGAAGAACGCCAATCGCACGCCGCGCCGCCAGCTGTGTACATGCGGTGCGACGGCGCGGATCACCGCAAGCGCGGTTGCAACGCCCGAGGCATTGTCCATGGCGCTTTCGTTGACGTCGTGGCCGTCGACATGGGCGCTGAGGACGACCACCTCGCCGGTTTGGCCGGGTAAGTCGAACAGCAGCGTCGAGGTTTGCGCCGGATATTCTTCTGCAGCGACGACGAGTTTCACGCGCGGCCATCCCGCGGCCGTTCGAGCCAGTAGCGAGACGGTTTCAGGCGTGATACCGGCGGCAGGAATGCCGGCATCGCCTTCGTTGCGGCCGGAAGAGCCCGCGACTAACTCGCCCGCCATGGGGCCTGCGATCAAAAAGCCAAGAGCGCCTGCCTCAAGCGCCATGTTGTATTTGCGGCGGCGGTGGATGGTGCCGGCAACGAACATCAGCTCATGACGCACCAGCACGATGCGGCCGGCGATCTCCAGACGATGGGCTTCGAACTCCTCCGGCGTGCCTCGGCCAAGATCGATCACCTCGGCCGTGAGACCATCCGCCGGCGTCGGCATCGAGCGGACCAGCGGGTGACAGGGAACGGATGTTCCGTCCGACAGGCGTAACTCGGCCTTCCGTGCCCGCCAGCCGCCATAGCTGACCGGGACTTTTACGCAAGGCGCGCTGCTTGCGAGGCTGCCACGATCAGCGACATAGGCCATCGCTCGACGTTCGCTTTCGGTCCCGGCGAGGCGTCCACCGAAATCACAAATCGCGGCGAACTCTTCCGGGAGTAGAGGGTCGGTGGCTATTGTTCCGGGTAGGTCCGGTGGCAGGCGCATCAGCTTTCTCCTGATGGTGCGAGGAAGGTGCGCATGTGGGCGTCGAACGCATCCAGGAAGCCGCGCGCGATCGTCGAGAGGTTCGGATCGGCGCTATGGAACACCGCGATGTCATAGAGAACCGCCGGCTGGAACGGGCGGATCTCGAGTCCCGCGGCGCCGAACTGAAGTGCGGAGGCGCGATCGACGATGGAAACGCCGAGCCCGCTTGCGACCATCGCGCAGATGGCAGCAAAGAGTTCGGAACTCGCAACGACGTTCAGATGGGCGTGCGCGTCCGAAAATACCTTTTCGACCAGATGATAGGCCGTCCATAGCCGCGACATGCTGACAAATGGCCGACCTGACATCAGTTCTGGCGTGATGATGTCGTAAGCAGCGAGCGGGTCATTTTTGGGCATGATCGCTACGCAGCCGATCCGGTATCGCGTGATCGTCAGCCCGGAGGGGTCGACGGGTAACTCCGCGATTCCGATGTCGTAGCTGCGTGACGGAAACATCCCGCGCACCATGTCGGAATTGCGAACGAACAGCTCGACCTTGATGTTCGGTCGCTCTCTCGCGAACGCCGACACGACGGGAGGCAACAACGTTACCCCGGCCATTGGGTGGCTCGCGATGGTCAAAGAACCGACTTCGCCAGCGCGGATTTGCTCGGCTACGCGGCTGAGATCGCTGATTTTCGTCAGCGTCTGCTCGACCTCTTCGCGGAACGCCATCGCTTCCGCCGTAGGCCGCACGCGGTTGCCCGAACGCACAAAGAGCGCGAAGCCGACATCCGACTCCAGGCGTGCGATCTGCGCGCTTACGGCCGGCTGGGTCAGGCCAAGCGATGCCGCAGCCTGCGTGATGGAGCCGCTATCCAGAACGCTGCGGAACGCTTCGAGGAGACGAGGGTCAATCTGCATAAAATTTGGTTATTGCTATTTCGGCTGTAGTTGCTTTAG
Organism: Bradyrhizobium erythrophlei; assembly: GCF_900142985.1. NCBI lineage: Bacteria > Pseudomonadati > Pseudomonadota > Alphaproteobacteria > Hyphomicrobiales > Nitrobacteraceae > Bradyrhizobium > Bradyrhizobium erythrophlei. The sequence continues at coordinate 7,065,719 of NZ_LT670849.1, read as the reverse complement.
CTTAAGTGACATTATGGGGTTTGGCAAAAAGTAGCATCAGTATTTTTTGTAGTGGTGCCGCAATGGAGGGTGCTTGGCTGTGCCGTTGATTGCCGCGGACGGGGTGTCCAAGAGCTTCGGCCTGACCGAAGTGCTCCGGCATGTCAGCCTGGCTGTTGCGGCCAAGGATGTGGTTTGCGTCATCGGCCCGTCCGGTTCGGGCAAGACTACCTTGCTGCGCTGTCTCGCGCTTCTCGAGCAGCCTTCGGCTGGGGCGGTGACAATGAACGGCGTCACCATCGCTTCCGCGCGCGATAGTTCGGAACAGCGCCGCGCCGCGCGCGAGGTGCGGCCGGACATCGGCATGGTGTTCCAGCATTTCAATCTGTGGCCGCACATGACGGTGCTCGGCAACGTGATCGAGGCGCCATTACGGGTGAAAGGCACGGCGCGCTCTGAAGCCATCCAGAAGGCTGAGGCGTTGCTTGCCAAGGTGGGGCTTTCCGACAAGCGCGACGTCTACCCGAACCGGTTGTCCGGCGGACAGCAGCAGCGCGTTGCGATCGCGCGGGCGCTCGCGATGTCGCCCAAGGTGTTGTTGTTCGACGAGCCGACCTCCGCGCTCGATCCGGAGTTGCGTCAGGAAGTCCTGATGGTGATGCGCCAACTGGCGGGCGAGGGCATGACCATGCTCGTCGTCACCCACGAAATGGGTTTCGCGCGCCAGGTCGGCACGCGTGTCGTGTTTATGGATGCGGGCGAAATCGTCGAGGAAGCGGCACCTAAGACGTTTTTTACCGCGCCGTCGAGTGAGCGCGCGAAGCGATTTATCTCCCAGCTCCAGAATTAGTTCAGCGATCAGGACCAACGCCAGCGAGAGGACATCAGGATGAAACTCAATCTGCGCCCATTCTTGCTTCACGCGGCCGTCTTTGGCTTCGCCGCCATCCTATTTGCATCCGCGCCAGCGGGCGCCGCTGAAGTGAATTCCCGGCTGAACGAGATTACTAGATCCAAGAAGCTCCGCGTCTGCCAGTTCCCGTTGTACTACTCGATCTCCTTCCGCAATCCGAAGACCGGCGTGATCGAAGGCATCGATGCTGATCTCGCCAAGGAACTCGCCAAGGATCTGGGTGCGCAGCTCGAGATCGTCGAAAGCAGTTTTGGTACCTTCATCGCCGATCTTCAGGCCAACAAGTGCGATATCGGGATGTTTGCGCTTGGTGCCTCGCTCCAGCGTGCGCAGGCGGTGGAGTTCTCAAAACCGTATCTCATCACCAATGTCTACGCCGTGACCCGCAAGGATGGGCCGATCAAGAGCTGGGAGGACGTCGACAAGCCCGGCATCAAGGCAGCCGTGACGCTTGGCAGCTACATCGAGCCTTTCATGAAGGGCTACCTGAAGAAAGCCGAATTGATATCGGTCGCACCGCCGAATACGCGCGAAGGCGAACTGGTGGCCGGCCGCGTCGATGTCATCATGACGGACTTCCCGACTGCGGTGAAAGTGACGGACGAGTTCGATTGGGCCAAGAGCATCGAGCCGCCGGAGAAGCTTGCCGTGACCCCTTACGCCTATGCCGTGCCGCAGGGCGATCAGGTCTGGCTCAACTTCATCAACCTGTTCATCGACACCATCAAGCTCGACGGCCGCCTGAAGAAATATGCCGAGAAGAACAAGCTCGGGCCGATTGTCGCGCCCTAACGGCTGGTGAGGCGCTGTGGTCACCTATTCATTCCGATGGGACGTCATTTGGAACAATCTCGACTTCCTGATGTCGGGGTTCCAGATGACGTTGTTCATCTCGGCAATATCGCTGGTGTTTGCGCTCGTCGGCGGCCTGATCCTGGCGCTGTTCGATCTCTCGAAGTTCGCCGTGCTGCGTGGTTTCAGCCTTGCGCTCGGCGAAATCATCCGCAATACGCCGATCCTGGTGCAGCTGTTGTGGGTGTACTACGTGCTGCCCATCGTCTTCAGCATCCGCGTCTCCGCACTGGCCGGCATCGTGATCGGGCTTTCGCTCTATATGGCGGCCTTCATCTCCGAGGTATATCGGGCCGGCATCCAGGCTGTCCCCAAGGGCCATCGAGAGGCGGCGCAGGTACTCGGCCTGACGCCGGCGCAGAGCTTCATGCGGATCGTACTGCCGCAGGCCATCCGCATGACGTTGCCGCCGCTGGCTTCGAATTTCGTCCAGCTCATCAAGTTTTCCTCGCTTGGTGCAGTGATCTCGGTCAGCGAGATCACCCGGCGAGGTATGGAATTATCCTCGTCCACGTTCAGGCCGCTGGAAATCTTCACCTTCATCGCGGTGGTCTATTTCTTCATCTGTTGGCCGCTCGCGATGGCGATCCGTATCTGGGAATCCCGCCTTGCCCGTCGCTGATGACACCATGCCCTTGTCCGCTGCGCTTGAAGCCGAAGTCGAGGCGCAACGCGCGTTTCTGATCGAGACCACGCAAAAGCTGGTCGCAGTCGCATCGCCCAACCCGCCCGGCGACGTGACGGCGGTTGCGGAAATGGCGGCGGGCCTTTTGCAAACGATCGAGGGCATTCGCATCGCGCGCTACGAGACCGCGCCTGGCATCGTCAATCTGGTGGCGGTCATTCCGGGTGCGGGGCCCGGACGCAGGCTCGTCTTCAACGGCCATCTCGATACGTTTCCGGTCGGCGAGGGGCAATGGACGGTGCCGCCGTTGGGCGGGACGTTAAAGGACGGGCGGATTTATGGCCGCGGCGTTTCCGACATGAAGGCAGGCATTGCGGCGACGCTCACGGCTGTGCGAATTTTGGCTCGGTTGCGTGATCGCTGGCGTGGCGAACTGGTGGTGACGCTGGCCGGCGACGAGGAGAACATGGGTTCACTGGGTTCGCGCTGGCTTCTTGAGAATGTTCCTGAAGCCAAGGGCGATGCCATGCTTTGCGGCGACGTCGGTTCGCCCATGGTTGTGCGCTTCGGTGAGAAAGGGCTGTGCTGGGTCGAACTCGAAGCCGTAGGGCAGCCGGCCCATGGCGCGCATGTCCACAAGGGGCACAACGCCATCGACCGCCTCCGCCGTGCCCTGGACGGCCTGAAACGGCTGGAGGACCTTCCGGTCGAGGCACCAGCGTCGGTTTCGTCCGCCGTCGCCGCGGCGAAGACGGTCTCGGAACCCCTGTCAGGCGAGGGCGAGGCCGAGACGCTTCAGCGGGTGACGGTCAATATCGGCACGATCGAAGGCGGAATATCGCCCAATCTTGTGCCGGCTCAGGCGCGCGCCGCTGCCGACATCCGGCTTCCGGTCGGGGTGAACTTGGAAACAATAGAGGCGGCCCTGCATCGCGAGCTCGATGTTTGCGAGGGCGTAACCTGGCGCATCATCCGTGCCTATCCGCCGACCTTCACGCCACCGGACCATGAAATTGTCCAGCGCACGGTTGCGGCGGCCACAAAGGTGTTCGGCAAGGCGCCGGTTTCCAATATGCGCGTTGGCGCCTCCGATGCGCGGCTCTATCGGATGTTCGGCGTGCCGAGCGTCGTGTTCGGCTGCACGCCCTTCAACATGGGCGCGCCGGACGAATACATCCTCGTCGAGGAGTTGATCGCGGTTGCGAAAGTCCACACGCTCGCGGCTTTCGGATTTTTGAGCGAAGCGTGAATTCGGAAAGACGAACAATGAAAGCTTCGGAACTCTCAACAGTGGATCTTTATCGCACCGGTGTGGGCTTCATGGGCGTGCCCTGGGCTTCCTCCGCCAAGGGTTCGAAAGCCGCGATCCTTGGCGTGCCCTTTGATTGCGGGACACATGCGTTCCGCATCGGCTCGCGTGACGGGCCGCGCTCGATCCGCGAACAGTCGCGTCTGGTGCGCGCTTTTGAGTCTGAACGTGCCGACTACGACATTCGTGCTGCGCTGAAGCTCGTCGATTGTGGTGATGTCGAGGTTACGCCGAGTCGTATCGAGGTGGCGTTCGATCGGATAGAAGAGGCCGCCTGGCGCATTGCGTCTGACGGCGCGACGGTGGTGGGGTTCGGCGGCGACGGATCGATCTCCGTGCCGCTGGTCCGCGCCGCCTCGCGCAAATGGCCGAACCTTTGTGTGCTTCACGTCGACAGCCATACCGATTGTCATCCGGTCAATCCCGACCACCCCTACGACGCCGCCAGTCAGTTCAGTCATGTGGCGCTGGAGCAGCGGGTGTCGGCGGGCGCATCGTACCATGTGGGAATCCGTGGCCCGACCTATCGTGAGGGCGTTGCGGCCCACACCAAGAGCCTCGGCTATAATGTCATCACCATGCGCGACTACATGCGCCGGGGGGAGGCGGATGTGCTGGCCGAGCTACACGCCGCCATGAAGGGGCGTCCGGTCTATCTGTCGTGGGACATGGATTCTTTCGACCCGTCCGTGGCGCCGGGCGTCTGCACGCCGACCTGGGGTGGCTTTACCGCCCGCGAGGGTCTGCAACTGCTGCGCGGGCTGGAAGGGCTCGACATTGTCGCGGTCGATATCAATACGGTGAGCCCGCCACACGATGTTCAAGGCATGTCGGCGCATCTCGCCGCTTACATGGCCTATGAATCGCTGCTGTTGATCAACGAAAAAGGTGGCACGCGGCCGTCTTGAGCGGGCCGCGTCAGGTCACCGGTGCGGGATTGAACAGCGTGAGATCGTTGTGGATGCCCCAATGGTCCGACCAGACCTTGGTGCGGCCGCTGGCGACATCGAGGATGAGGCGGAACAGCTCCCAGCCGGTCTCTTCGATCGTCATCTCGCCGGTGGCAATGCGGCCGGCATCGAAATCGATCAGGTCTTTCCAGCGCCGCGCCAGTTCGCTGCGGGTTGCGACCTTGATGACGGGCGCTGCCGCAAGCCCGTAGGGTGTGCCGCGGCCGGTCGTGAAAACCTGCAAGGTCATGCCGGAGGCGAGCTGGAGCGTGCCGCAGATGAAATCGGACGCCGGTGTGGCCGCAAACAACATGCCCTTCTGGCGCGCCTTCTCGCCCGGTGCGAGCACGCCCGCGATCGGGCTTGAACCTGATTTGACGATCGAGCCGAGTGATTTTTCGACGATATTGGCGAGCCCACCCTTCTTGTTGCCGGGGGTGGTATTGGCGCTGCGATCGGCGCCGCCGCGGGCCAGATAGTCGTCGTACCAGGCCATCTCGCGGATCAGCGCCTGGCCCACGTCTTTGTTCACGGCGCGGCGCGTGAGCAACTGGATAGCGTCACGCACCTCCGTGACTTCGGAGAACATCACGGTTGCGCCCGCACGCACCAGCAGATCGGCGGCGAAGCCGACGGCCGGATTGGCGGTGACGCCTGAGAAAGCGTCGCTGCCGCCGCATTGCAAGCCGATGACGAGGTCTGACGCCGGGCAGGTCTCGCGGCGGCGCTGGTTCAGCACGGCCAATCGTGCCTCGGCCATGGTCACGATGCGCTCGACGATCGCGCCAAAACTGTCGAAGGCTTCGTCCTGCATCCGCACGATGGCATCGCCGAGGCCTTCGGGGACCAGCCGCTCTGGCGCGAGCTTTTCGCAGCCGAGGCCGACGACCATCACCTCGCCGCCGAAATTCGGGTTCAGCGCGATGTTTTGCAATGTCCGGATCGGTACCACGGCGTCGGGCGCCGAGATCGCAACCCCGCAGCCATAGGCGTGGGTCACCGGGATGACGTCATCGACGTTCGCGTATTTCGGCAGCAGTTCGGCACGGATGCGCTTGACGGCATATTCCAGCGTTCCCTTGACGCACTGGACCGAGGTCGAGATGCCGAGAATGTTCTTGGTGCCGACCGAGCCGTCCGGGTTGCGATAACCTTCGAAGGTGTAGCCTTCGAGCGGCGGCAACGGCTCAGGCACGGCGGTCGAGATTTCGAGTTTATCGAGCGCGGGCGCGTCGGGCATGTGAATGCGCGCTTCGTCGACCCATTCGCCGGCAAGGATGGGAGAAACGGCATAGCCGATGACTTCGCCATAGCGCAGGATAGGCGCGCCTTCCGCGATATCGACCAGCGCGGTCTTGTGCCCTTGCGGGACAAAGACGCGAAGCTCGAGGCCGCAGGCAAAACGGGAGCCGGCCGGAAGGCCAAAATCGTTGACGACGATTGCGACGTTGTCGCGCTCGTTGAGCTTGATGTAACGGGGCTGTTCGGTAACGAGTTCTCTCTTGCCCATCGTCAACTCCTGCCGGGCCAATTTGGCCGGTACCATAGGTGGTGTGCAGACGCCGTTTTATCCCGTTTTCACGCCGTCCGCAGCTTCACGCGTTCGATCTTGCCGACGATCACGAGATAGGCGAAGGCCGCCACCAGGGCATTGGCGCCGACGAAAACCAGCGCGCCGGCAAAAGAGCCGGTTGCCGCCAGGATATAGCCGATGATGATCGGGGTCGTAATGCTCGACAGGTTGCCGAAGGTGTTGAACAGGCCGCCGGAAACGCCACCGGCTTCTTTCGGCGAGGTATCGGAAACGACGGCCCAGCCCAGCGCGCCGATACCTTTTCCGAAGAAGGCGAGCGCCATGAATCCGATCACAAGCGCCTGTCCGTCGACGTAGTTGCAGGCGATGATCGTCATCGACAGCAGCATGCCGCCGACGATCGGAATCTTGCGGGCCAGCGTCAGCGAATTGGTCTTGTGCAGGATGGCGTCAGAGATGACGCCGCCAAGCACGCCGCCGATAAAGCCGCACAGCGCGGGCAGGGTGGCGACGAAACCGGCTTGCAGGATGTTCAGCCCGCGTTCCTTGACCAGATAGACCGGAAACCAGGTCAGGAAGAAATAAGTCAGCGTGTTGATGCAGAACTGACCGATATAGACACCCAGCATCATGCGATTGCACAGAAGCTGACTGATATAACTCCATTTCGGTCCGCTGTCGGGCACGCGTTCGTCTTTTGGCGCGTCAAGCTCAACGAGCGCGCCGCCTTGCCGGATGTAGTCGAGTTCAGCTTCGTTGACGCCGGGGTGATCCTTCGGTCCATACATCGTCTTGATCCAGACGAATCCGACGAGAATGCCGAGTGAACCCATGACGTAAAAGACATAACGCCAGCCGAAATCATGCGCGATCCAACCCATCAGCGGCGCAAAGATCACGGTTGCGAAATATTGGCCGGAATTGAAGAATGCAGACGCGGTGCCGCGCTCGTTGCCGGGAAACCACGCCGCCACGATACGCGCGTTGGCGGGGAAGGACGGGGCCTCGGCAAGCCCGACCAGGAGCCGCAGCAGAAACAGTACCGTGACTGCGGTAGCGCCGGTAAGGAACCCGACCAGTCCCTGCATCAGCGTGAACAACGACCAGATCAGGATGCTGAAGGCATAGACCCACTTCGAGCCGAAACGATCGAGGAGCCAACCGCCGGGGACCTGGGCCGCCACGTAGGACCAGCCGAAGGCCGAGAAGATATAGCCCATGGCGACGGGATCGAGGTTCAATTCCTTTGAGAGCGCCGTGCCCGCGATCGAAAGCGTGGCGCGATCCGCATAGTTCACGGTCGTCACCAGGAACAGCATGGTCACGATCAAGAGCCTGACGCGAGACCTCTTGGCGTCGACCGCCGACGCTGTCGTGCTGCTCATGTTTACCTCCCGGCGTTTCTTCTAGTCGGATCGTAGGACCTTTGCGGCCCGTGTTAGCCGGTCCCGAGGACCTTAGCCAGCCGGATCGCGCAGCCGGCGGTCCTGTATCAGCAATAGCGTATTTACCGTTGCGGCGACCAACACCAGCAGCAGCGTGACGGACATGATGACCTCGATATTTTGCAAGCCGATGGCTGTCATCAGGAGATAGCCGAGGCCACGCTGGGAGCCGAACATTTCACCGAGAATGGTGCCGATCAGGGTCAGCGAAAAGCCGATGCGAATCCCGGAGAAGATGTCCGGCAAAGCGGCTGGTAACAGCACCGAGCGGACGGTATCCCAGCGCGTCAGCCGCATCGCGTTTGCTGTGCGGATGAGGATCGGCGGGACGTTCCCGCACGCGGTGAGCGTGAAGATCGCGATCGGCACCACGCCATGAATGGCGCCAAACGCGATCTTGGACGGCATGCCGATGCCGAAAATCAACAGCACGATCGGGTATAGCGCGATTTTGGGTATGGAATTGCCCGCCAGCAGAAACGGTTCGAACACTTCGGCGGCCGTCCGATTCATCCCGAGTATCAGGCCGATTGCGAGCCCTGCCACGATGGCTATCGAGAGCGCGATGATGAAGGCTATGCCGGTTTCCGCGATATGACCCCAGAAGCGGGTGGTCTGGAGCAGCCTGGCGAGGTACAGGCCGGTTTCGACAGGCGGCAATAGCGCATTGCGGCCAACCAGCCAGAAGACGATCTGCCAGAGGATGAGCAGCGCCACGACCAGAGACAAGGATGGATAGCGAGCGATGGCGCGGCGCATCAGGCGCGCTCCCGGCGCGACCGCAAGACGCGCTCCCAATGGTCCAGGCTCATGTTGACGACAACGGCGATCAGAAGGATCAACAAGATCAGCGGATACATGACGTTGTTGTCGAGGTTGTCGTAGGCGAAGCGGATCTCGTAGCCGAGGCCGGTGTTGGACATGATGAACTCGGCACCGATGACGCCGATAAAGGCATAGGCGATCGCCAGTTTGACGCCGGTGAATAAATAAGGCGCGGCGTAGGGCAGCGTGACGCTGCGGACGGTTGCGATTGGCCCGAGCTGCAAGACGCGGGCGGTCTTGCCGAGCACGGGAGGAACGCTGTCGAGCCCGGCCAACGTGCTGACGATCATCGATACCACTGCCAGCATGAAGCCGATGGTCACCTGCGGCGCGTCACCGAGGCCGAACACCACGATAAACAGCGGGTAGAACGCATAGATCGGAATGGCGTAGTAGGTGGAGAACAGGGGCTCCAGCAGCGTGCGTAGCGTGCCGGCGCGATGAAGCGCAGCGCCGGCGATGGTTCCGACCGTTACCGCCAGCGCGATTGCGAGGCCGACATTGGTCAGCGTCTTGACGATCGCCGCGTTGAAAGTCCCGTGCGTAAGAACTCCCCATAGACCCAGCGCGATCAGGCTTGGGGCCGGCAAGGTCAGCGGCGGAATAACATGGCTTCGGCAAAGTATTTCGAGCGATGCCATGGGCAGCGTGATCGCGAGACACCTGTAGAAGAGAATGCGCATGTCAGGCCGGATCCGGCCGCAGCGCCTGCAGCGATTGCGTGCGCAACAGAGCCCACAAGCGGCCGGTGATCGCGCCGAATTCGGGGGCAGATACGATTCGGCTGTCGCGGTCGCGCGCCCAACCGGTTTCAATGACTTCCATGATCCGGCCTGGCCGCGCCGACATCACGGCGACACGGTCCGCCAGCATGGCCGCTTCATCCAGCGCGTGGGTGATCAATAGAACCGTTGCATTGGTCGCCCGCCAGATGCGGAGTAGTTCATCCCCCATCAAGAGCCGGGTCTGTTGATCCAATGCGCCGAAGGGTTCATCGAGCAGGATCAGGCGCGGCTGCATCACCAGCGTCCGCGCGATGCAAACGCGCTGGCGCATGCCGCCGGACAATTGAGCCGGAAATGCGCGCGCGAAATCGTTCAGGCCCATCAGTTGCAGCGCGTATTGCAATCGCCGTTCGATCTCCGTCTGCTCGATCGGCTGCCGGCGAAGGCCGAACGTGATGTTGTCGGCCACATTGAGCCAGGGAAAGCAGGCATTCTCCTGAAACACGACGCCGATGCCATCGGGGACGCTGGCCCCGATCGGCCGATTTTCGAAGATCACCGTGCCACTGGAAGGCGGGGCAAGCGCGGCCATGATGTCGAGCAGGGTTGACTTGCCGCAGCCCGATGGGCCTACCACGGCAAAGAACTCACCCTGACGAAGTTCGAGGTCGACAGGACCGAGCGCATCGATCGACCCGAGCTTGGATTGGAAGGTCTTGGTGACGTCACGCAACGCGACGTGGATCGGATGCGGATCGGCCACTAGAGCTCCGATTCTGAAGTTCGCAAGCGATTGCGGCGACCTCTGATGCGAACTTCAGAATCAAAGGAGCTCTAGCAACTTACTGATTCTAGTGCGGCCGTAAATTTGAAGTTCCTATGACGTAATTGCCGCGATCCCGATAGGAACTTCAAATTTGCCGCACTAGTAGTCTTTCCTCAGATCGTCGGCGAGGAAACTGCGGTCGATCATCTTTTCCCAATTCGGTGCACCCGAATAGGCGCCGACACTGCGCTGGGCCGCGATCATGCCGTCCATCCCCTTGATGTCGAAGCGACCGGTTCCCCAATATGGAATGGTGGTGCCGGGTGCCATGGCGGTGAGGTTGTGCACGGCCTGGCGTGCGATGGTCGGGTCGAGGTCGTAGACCTTGGCGACGATGTCACCGGCCTCGTCGGGATGGGAATACATGAATTCGACAGCCTTGCGCCGGGCCCGCAACACCGCGCGCAGGAAGTCACCGTGTTCGGCAATGGCTTTGCCGGTCGCAACCCCGATCACGTTGCATAGCGGAGGCAGCGTGTCGGTCGCGCGAACGACGATGCGTAGCTTGGCGCTGTTCTTCGACCAGACTGGATCGGCAAGCGTTGCAACGTCGATGGCGCCGATATCGAGGGCGACGACCTGTTCGCCAAAGCCGCCGACCTTGGTCGGGGTCACGTCGGCCTGGGTGAGACCAATGGTCTGCATGAGCAGCACATTGAGCGCTTGGCTGGTCGAGCGTGGATTGGTGTAGCCGATCTTGTGGCCCTTGAAGTCCGCAAGCGCCTTGATCGGCGATTTCGGTTTCACCGCCCAGACGAATTCGCCGACGGTCAGCACGTTGTCGCTGATGATATGAAGGTCGTTGCCTTGCTCGATCGCCGTCACTGTACCGGCGAGGTCGACCTCGCCATAGCTCAAATTGCCACCTAGCAGGTTGCGGATCGTGGTGCCGCCGCCATTGGACGAGAGAATGCCGGTGACGTCGGCGCCTTCCTCCTTGAAGAATCCTTTCTCCATGGCGACCGCATACGGCATGCCGTTGGCGGCGACGCCATAATTGCTGACGACGATCTGCTCTGCCCGGACATTACTTGCGAAAACGAGGGCGGCAAAGGCCGCGCCAAACGTCAGGCCTCGTCGCATCCTCATCATGGCGCGCCTCCCTGCTGGCCGTCTATGGCGGCCTTATCTTTGTGACGGGCGCGGTTGTTGTCCGCGCCCGTCCGTCCGTTATTTCAGGGCATTTTCGTCACGCGTAACCGGAACTGCAAGGGCTGACGAGGCGCAGACCTCAATTTCCGGATATCTACTTTGGCTCGAATGAATCGCCATCCGGGCGCCGCCCGGCGGCGCGGCCGAGGGCAAATTGACCAACGGGCCCTTCGATGGCGAAGTCCAATCCGGTCATCCGCGCGAACCGGTCGATATTGTTGGTGCCGATCGCGCAGCCGCCGAGGCCGAGGTCCGTCGCCGCCAGATAGAGGGTTTGCGTCAGCACGCCGACGTCCTTGAGGATCAGCGAATAGGCGACCGAACTGTATTTCCAGGTGACGCGGCCGAACCGCGCCGCAATGACGATCAAGACTTGCGGTGCGTTTGAGGCGCCAATGGCAAATTCCGCGTCGTAAAGCTGCGCCTCAAGGTCGGCTGGGCGGGCTTCGATCGGCGTCAATGCATGTCGATCCGCGTCGTAGTGGTAGAATCCGCGAGATAGTCCCTCGCATTTGTGGACCGCAAGATAGAGCTCCAACTCATAGGCTGCGCCCGCCGAAGGATAGGGGCGGGAAGCGTACGAAACGTCCGGGCCTTGCCCGTCTTCTATATCGGCGGGCGCCGTCCACTTGCCGCGAACCCGCCCAGCGGACTGCAGAAAAGCTCCCAGTTCGGCCAAGGTGATAGGATGCTCGTCGTCAAAGTCGCGCACAGATTGTCGGGCGTTGAGCAGCGCTGCAAAGGGAGAGGGCGGCGGCGAGCCCGGGCTATTCAGTTCGATCGCCTGTCCCGGCCATGGCGGCCGCACGGCGGGCAGCGGCGTCATGAGACGGGAATAAGTGTAGAGGCCTCCCAACGGATTGGCCTGACGTCCCTCGGTGCTGCGGGTGTGAAACAGAAGATCGTGAAAATCCCACAGCACGAGGTTCGGATCGCCTTCCGATGGGCGTGCGCCATCGATATCGGCGGCCTTCAGCTTGAACAGGATCTGGCAGTCTACAAGCAGTCCCAAAACCTCCAGCCCCGGAAAGTCGCGTTCCTTTCGATACTGGCCGATCTTCTGCGGTTGCGAGAGTGCGGCAAGCGCCGCAGCTATTTTCGGATCGGCAATCCTGAACAGGGCGCTGGCTCGCGGCGATTCCAGCACCATCTCCTTGCCGCGCCGTCGCAGATAGGCAAATCGCGACAGCGCGATCGTATCGGTGTTGGCGACTTTCGAGATTTGCGGCCGGTAATCTGCAATCTGCGGCTCGATCACGACGCTGGCCTGACCGCAGCGCGCTGGTCCGAGGCGGTATTCCAGAAGACCGCTTCGTGCCAATCGCCGGACCAGGAGGTTGATCTCCGTGTCGGCGGCGCGGCTGCTCGCAATCGAAGCCAGCGGCAGCCCGGTACGGAGCTCGGCGATACGCTTCGAAATAGCCGGCGCGAACTTGCCCAGACCTTGCGTATACCCTTCAAAACGCACAACGACGTTGCCGTCCGCCTGTGCCTCTAGCACGACGTGTTTAACCACGTGGGCGGTGAGGACCGGCGTCGCCGTCTTGCGGCCGCTGGCTTTTTTCTTCGGCGTGGCCAAGGCGAATGCGTCCCGCTAGCTGTGAGGCAGGTATTGCGTCAGTTCACTTTCCGTTATCGGCGTGTCGCGCAGGCCGAGCTTGACGGGAACATCATAGAGGCGCCCCGGCCCAAAGCGGCGATAGAAGTGTCGTAAGCCGGGAACGATCACACGTACGACGGATGTTTCGACGTCCGGCCTCGTCTGGTCGAGGACGAGAAAATCGAGGCCCGCGCGCCGGGCGATCTCGACACAAGCATCGACCTGTTTGCGGGTGTCGTCGAGAAGCCCGAATTTAGAACCCTTGATGATCGGCGCGGCAGGACGACCGTTTGGCACCAGGAACGGATAATTTTTCAACTCCAGCGGCGTGACGTTGTCGAGGCTCGGCTTTTCGCCTGTCCCACCGTTCATCAGCCCAATCGAAAGAAACTGGTTGAGTTCAGTCAAGGTACGCAACAATGCGATACGGCTGTCGAAATGCGCGCCGGAGCCGAACTCGATGTTTTCGTGCCCGTCCTGCATCCAGTGCACCATCGCGACGTAGGTCGGGACGCCGAGATCGCTGGTGATATCGAGCACCCAAAGCTTGCGGCCGCGGTCGTTCAACTGGCTTCGCAAGTCCTGAACGTAGGAATCGTCGAACTGGCTGAGGTCCAGTTCCTCGCGCGGCGAGCGGTTGTACCACCAGATAGCATAGGCATCGCGCTCCACGAGCTCGAGGAAGCCCTGGACGATCGCCTCCTGAAGGGTGTTGCCGGCGGCGCAGCCGTTAGAATCCGCGGCGTAGTGCCCCGGACCGCCACCGTAGAAAAAGTACAGCATGCTAGTCGGCAGATAGCGGAAACGCTGGTCGCGCAGCGACCAGGCGGGTGACCACTCCATCTTAGCCGACGGGTCAAAGCGGTCAGGGACAGGATGAGAGTCGTCAGGCTCTGCCTCGGGCGATCGATATTGCGCGTCGCTGAAGAGCAGCACATCTTCGGGATTAAGGGCTTCCCCGGCTTCAAAATCGGTGAAGCGTTTGCTGATCCGGACTTCGTCGCTCTGGAAAATACCGGAATAGCGTTCGATCGCCTCCATCAGCGCGCTGGCCTCCGCCTGCTCGGCGGTCGAACCCTTGCCGAAGCTTCCGCCGGCGAGTCCCTCCCTGAGCATGTCGACATTCATCGCCGGTCCGGAGAAGTTGTGGTTCGCAAAAAAATTCGTATTCAGAGGAAGGTCGGCCTCGATCCGCTCCAGTTTTTTGACGACGCCGGTCAGCGGACTGACATGCTTGCGAAAGCGCGCTACCGTCGCGCGCGGCGACACCGAGCGGAATCCGCCACTGGTCATCGTCAGCTTGAGCCCGGCGCCAAGTTCGATCGGGGTCGGCCGGCGTCGCGGATCCCGCAGCTTCTTGTTGCCGCAGGTCGGGCACTGCGGGCGATGCGCGACGTAGTGTTTGACCGTAGTCGAACCCAGCAAATCGTGACTGATGATGTGGTTGTTCAGGTCGGTGCGAAAACCGCTGGCGATCGCCTTGGCGACTTCGAGCGCAGCGAACGGAATCGCACCCTGACCGAGCGGACTGTGCATCAGCGGCGACGAGGCGACAGCTTGTGCGTCGGTGCGGTCGAGGAATCCCTTGATCTCGCGATTTCGGATCATGCGGTCGAACAAACATGTCCAGCACGGACCCTTGCCCGGATTGAAGGCCGGTCCGACCAGGGGAAAGGCGCCGGACGGCTGAGCCAGCAGCCATGGCGTGCCGTCCGACACATGCTGCTTGTTCAGTTCGGCAAGTCTTGGTTCGAGATAATCGTTGGCGAGTGTGATCGTCAGGTCGGCCGCGCCGCGGCCGATAACGACATGGACTCCCAATTCGGCAAGTGCCTTGGTGAATTCCTTGGCGCCCTGAACGTCGACGGCCTCGACGCGCACGCGGCAGTTGGCGAGGTTCTGTTCGGCCATGCCCGGCGGCAGGCCAAGGCTCGCCCAATAGGCGGCCTGAACCGTGTTCGATGTGGGAGAAGCTTCGACGATATAGCGGCGTTCGATCAGGCGCTTGAGGGCTTCTTCGACCTTCTCGGGCGGAAAACGTTTTCCGAACTCGACCGCAAGCTGTTGCAGGCTTTTTCCACCCTTGCCGATCGCCGTGGCCAGCTCGCAATAAAGCTCACCATGCAGGAAGAATTTGCGGTCTTCGGAATAGAAGCAAACCTGATCGGGCGGTAGTACGTAGACCGTGAAATTGGGAGCGAACTGCGCGATGTCTTTCGCGGCGCGGCGGCTGGAAGCGGCCTTGCGCTTTGGCTTGGATGGAACGGTCTTGCGTTTGGCTTTCATGAATCAGCACACGGAGCTTGCCTGCCAGGCCGGCCTGCGGAGTTTCTCGCGGATCGGGAGCATCCCTTGATCCAGCCGGCGTCAGGAGGTCTTTTAGCGAGGCGGGAATTCGGCGTCATCGTCATTTGTGAGCGAGCACGGGCGCGGCGACGCTCACCTGACGTACACATGAATAGGCCGGGTCGACATTGTCGAACCCGGCCACGATTATTCGCGTTGATCACGCGACGAGAGTGACCTCGGTTAGCACCAGGGCCGGCAACCGCCCCAGGAGAGACACCAGCCGCCGCCGCAGCCGCCGCAGCCGCCGCATCCACGGCATCCACGACCGCAACCACGACCACCGCAACCACGACCACCGCAACCACGACCGCATCCGCAGCCGCGCGCGAGCTGAATGTTACCGTCCTTTGCGGCAGCAGTGCTTTCCTTGTCGAAGACGTAGAACGTGGCGAGGCTCACATCGGCGATTTCTTCTTCGCCGAGCGTGATCTGTTGATTGGGAGAATAGTTTGTTGCTTGCGTCGCATCGTTGGCGGGCACTGCTGCCGCCGACGCACCGCCCACCATCGAAAACGTCAAGCCAGCTGCGCCCAGCGCGGGCAAAGCGGCCTTAACACGCTTCTTCGTTGCCATTATTCAAATCCTCCATTTTCTCGCTAGCGGTTCGAGTAGAATAACTTTACTGCATGGGTTGGTCGCCCGCAAGCTGAGGAAGGTTCACGAGAACCTCAGAGTCCCTGTTCTTGCAAAGATTTCACGTTTATGAACCGTGCTTGAATGGCTGTTTATTCAGGCTTCGTTCATCATCTGCAATGTTGGAAAAACCTTCTCCGGCTTTCAGAAAACCCGAGCTGCGTGCAGAGCAACATCAGCGCCTCCTCGCTGCGTTATGTCCACAATCGGACGTTGGTCATCCCTGATCTTGCATCGACGTCGAGGGGCCGGTAGGGCTGAACTGTTATGGTTTTTGCAGGAGCGAAGGAGACGCCGATTTGAACATCGATCCTGCATATTTCACCTGGTACGAGCTGCTCACCACCGATATGGCCGCGGCTACTAAATTCTACCGCGATGTGGTCGGCTGGAGTGCGCTGCCCTCGTCGACGTCGCGGGTGCCCTACACGCTGTTCAAGGCCGGTGATCACGCCACGGCAGGTCTGCTGGAGCTGCCGCCGGAGGGCCTGAAAATGGGCGCGCGGCCAAGATGGATGGGCTATGTCGGCGTAAAGCACGTCGATGCCGCGGCCGATCAAATCAGGCGGCTCGGCGGTGCGGTCTACGTGCCGCCCACCGACAGTAATATCGGCCGCATTTCGGTTGTCACTGACTCAGAAGGCGCTTTGTTTGCGGTGATTGGTCAGCCGCAGGTCGCAGTGCAACAACCGGAGGATTCAGCAAAGCCAGGCCGCTTCGGCTGGAACGAGCTTTTCGCAACCGATTTGCAGAAGCAAAGCACTTTCTACCGCGAGGTTTTAGCCTGGCAGCGAGACGACACCGAGGATCGTTTCGCCAACGCCTATCTGACTTTCTCGGCGGGCGGACAAATCGTCGCCGGCGCACTCAAGAACAGCGACCCAACGCCTCCGTTCTGGCTGTTCTACGTTAACGTTGAGGACATCGATGCCGCGGTCGAGCGTGTGAGCGCGGCAGGCGGCCGGGCTGGATACAACGACGCGGAGTTACCCGGCGGGGTAAGGATCGCCTATTGCAGCGATCCGCAAGGCGCGACATTTGCCCTTCAGGGCAAACGAAGCCACAAGCAACAGGTCGGCTGGACCACGGAATGGCAGGAATTTTCTTCGCGCGGCCAGCTGGTCGCGCCGAAGTCGCCTGCGAAAAAGTAGGGCGCGGGGCGACCAGCCATCAGGCCGGTTTCGGCGCCGGCGCCTTGATCGGCTTGTCCTGCCGTTTCGACCAGGAGATGTAATAGGCGACCACCGTCATGATCGCGATGCCGGTCACGCTGACGAAGAGCTGCGCGAAGAACGACCCCGAACTCATCATCAGCTCGAAATGTCCGACAAAGGACAGGAAGACCCCGACGCAGAATACCGCGAGCGATTGTTGTCCGCACACGATCACCGGATCAAATACCTTCCACTCCAGCCCGGGCCAATCCTTGGGCAGAAAGCGGACCACGAGGACAACGATGACGATGAAATGCACGAAGCGGTAGGGCGCGAGGTTAGTCTTGTCGTTGGGGTTGAAAGCGGAATAGAGCCAGTCAGGAAGCACCGCGCCAAAGTCTGGAAATTTTCCGGCCATGGTCATCACGAGTGCAAACAGCAAATAGGCGATGCACAGATAGAGCGCGATGCTGGAATTGATCAGCCAGCGCGCTCGTTCGGTCCTGGTCCCGCCGAGTGCGCACCACGAGCCGAACACGAAAAGCACCTGCCAGCAATACGGATTGAAGTACCATGTCCCGGCGGGATAGGCCTGAAAATTCCAGCTGAAATGGCGGGCGACCAGCCACAGCACGATCGAGGCGATCATCGTCAGGTTCGGCTGCCTCAACATCATCCAGAGAACCGGCGGAAAGAATCCCATCAGGACGATGTAGAGCGGCAGCACGTCCAGATTCACCGGCTTGAACTTGAGGATCAACCCCTGGCGCAGCGTCTCGGTCGCCTGGTCGACAAGGCCCGCGACGTTGAACTCATTGATGATCTCGGAATCGCCGAAGCGCAGCGCCAGATAGCTGATCGCGGCGATGTAGATGACGAACAAAATGATGTGGGCGACGTAGAGCTGCCAGACCCGCTTGGTCAAACGGGTGGCGCCGACGATAAAGCCGCGCTCCAGCATCATCCGTGCGTAGACGAACGAAGCCGTGTAACCCGAAATGAAGACGAAGAGGTCGGCGGCATCGCTGAAGCCGTAATTCCGCGTCGTGACCCAATTCACGACATTGTCCGGAATGTGATCGAGAAAAATCGCCCAGTTGGCGACTCCGCGGAACAGATCGAGACGAAGGTCGCGTCCTTTTTCCGGCAAGGTGGCGTTGATTTTCATGGGTGCCGTCTTCGGTGCATCGGTTCAAAGGGGTGGCGGGAAATCGATCTATAGCGCGGCTAGATTGTCACCGGACGACATAATGAATATACCATTCCGGCAGATCTTTACATCAAAGGCCGGAGAATCAGCGACTCCCGGCTGTTCCGATTGCTCAATCTACTTCGCGAAAGGGTCCGACCGTCAATGACCGCCCACATTTTTAAGCCCGCCAAAAATGCGATGCAATCCGGCAAGGCCAAGACCAGGGATTGGCAGCTCGACTACGAGCCGGAGCAGCCGCGTGTCGTCGAGCCTTTGATGGGCTGGACCAGCTCGGGCGATATGAAGCAGCAGGTCACGCTGCGCTTTGAGACCAAGGAAGAGGCGGTGGCCTACTGCGAGCGCGAGGGCATCCCGTACCAGGTGCTCGAACCGAAGGAGTCGATGCATCGGCAGGTGGCCTACGCGGACAATTTTGCGTTCCGCCGCGGCGAGCCTTGGACTCACTAGAGACATCGGATCGGCAGGCAAAAACAGAGAGGCGCGGCCCTGCCATCGCCGCGCATCAACAAGCGCATCAATGTGGCATGTTAACTACCTGATTTGGCGATAATTTCTGGTAAATCGTGCGAATAGGCCGTTTTGCTGGTTGCACAAGCCGCCAGCACGATGACACGATGTCAGGCTCCTGCGGCGCAGATCGCGGCGCCCTCACTTGACCGAAAGCCATGCCGCTCCATTCCAGTATCGATCCCGCCTCATCCGACTTTGCTCGCAATACCGAGGTGATGCGGACGCTGGTCGCCGAGCTTCGCGACAAGCTCGCTTCTGTGGCCGGTGGCGGCGGTGAGGCTGCGCGAAAGCGCCACACGGCCCGCGGCAAGATGCTGGCACGTGAGCGCGTCGATCTCCTGATCGATCCCGGCACGGCCTTTCTCGAACTGTCGCCGCTGGCGGCCCACGATCTCTACGGCGGTGACGTGCATTCGGCGAGCATCGTCACGGGGGTGGGGCGGATCTCGGGGCGCGAATGTGTCGTTGTCGCCAACGATGCCACCATCAAGGGCGGCACCTACTATCCAATGACCGTGAAGAAGCACCTGCGGGCGCAGGATGTCGCCCGGCAGAACAATCTTCCCTGCGTCTACATGGTCGATTCCGGTGGCGCGTTTCTGCCGCAGCAGGACGAGATTTTTCCCGACGAACGGCATTTCGGCCGCATCTTCTACAACCAGGCGCAAATGTCGTCGCTCGGTATTCCGCAGATCGCGATCGTGATGGGTTCGTGCACGGCCGGCGGCGCCTACGTTCCGGCGATGTCGGATGAGAGCATCATCGTGCGCAACCAAGGCACGATTTTCCTCGGCGGCCCGCCACTGGTGAAGGCCGCCACCGGCGAGGTCGTGACGGCGGAAGAACTCGGCGGTGCGGATGTTCATTCGCGCCAATCGGGTGTGACCGATCACTACGCCCAGAACGACTCACATGCGATCGGGATCGCGCGTCGGATCGTCGCCACACTGAAGCCGCCGGCGAGGGCGCAACTCAACATGCGTGAGGCGCGCGAGCCGCTGTTTGCGGCAGAGGAGATTTACGGCGTGGTCTCCGCCGACGGCCGCAAGCCATTCGACGTGCGCGACATCATTGCCAGGCTGGTCGATGGTTCAGAATTCGACGAGTTCAAGAAGCTCTATGGCCAGACATTGGTTTGCGGCTTCGCGCATATCTGGGGTTATCCGGTCGGCATCATCGCCAATAACGGCATCCTCTTTAGCGAGAGTTCGCTGAAGGGCGCGCACTTCATCGAGCTGTGTTGCCAGCGAAACATTCCGCTGGTGTTCCTGCAAAACATCACAGGATTCATGGTCGGCAAGAAGTACGAGGCTGGCGGCATCGCGCGTGACGGCGCCAAGCTGGTGACGGCGGTTGCTACAGCGGGCGTTCCGAAATTCACCGTTGTCATCGGCGGTTCTTATGGCGCAGGAAATTACGGCATGTGCGGCCGCGCCTATAGCCCGCGCTTCCTCTGGATGTGGCCCAATGCGCGCATCTCGGTCATGGGCGGCGAGCAGGCCTCAATGGTCCTGAGCCAGGTCCGGCGCGACAATATCGAGGCCAAGGGCGAGAGCTGGTCGGCGGAGGAAGAGGCGAAATTTCAGGCGCCGATCCGCGCGCAATATGAGAAGCAGGGTAGCCCGTATTACGCGACCGCGCGCCTTTGGGACGACGGCGTGATCGATCCCGCCGATACCAGGCTGGTGCTGGGGCTCGGCCTTTCAGCCTCGACCAACGCGCCGATCGAGCCGACGAAGTTCGGCCTGTTCAGGATGTGATGATGGACCGGTCGAAGCTTTACCGGCGATTTCATACGCTTCTGATCGCCAATCGCGGCGAGATTGCGGTGCGCGTGATCCGCACCGCCAAGGCAATGGGTCTGCGCACCGTCGCTGTCTATTCGGAAGCCGACCGTGGTGCGTTGCATGTCGCGATGGCGGACGAAGCGGTGCTGCTCGGGCCGTCGCGGGCGCGCGACAGCTATCTCAACATCGAGCGGGTAATTGAAGCCGCGCGCCGAAGCGGCGCGGAAGCCATCCATCCCGGCTATGGGTTTCTGTCGGAGAATGCCGATTTCGCCAAGGCGTGCCTCGATGCCGGGTTGATTTTTGTCGGACCCACTGCCGAGATGATGCAGGCAATGGGCTCGAAGTCGGGTTCAAAGCTGCTGATGGAAAAAGCCGGCGTGCCGCTGGTACCCGGCTATCACGGCGAGGCGCAGGACGATGCGACGCTCGCCAAGGCGGCGGCAAAAATTGGCTTCCCGGTTCTGGTGAAGGCATCGGCCGGCGGCGGCGGGCGCGGGATGCGCATCGTGCGCAAGGCCGATGAACTCCCGGCATCGGTCGAAAGCGCCAAGCGGGAGGCCAAGGCAGCCTTCGGCGACGACCGCCTGTTGATCGAAAAACTGGTCCAGAATCCGCGCCACATCGAGGTCCAGGTGATTGGTGACAGCCACGGTAATCTGCTGTCGCTGTTCGAGCGCGAATGTACGCTTCAGCGCCGGCACCAGAAGGTGATCGAGGAGGCGCCGTCGCCGACGCTGAACGCAGCCCAGCGTGATGCGGTCTGCGCGGCCGCACGCAAGGCGGCAGGCGCCGTCAGTTATGTCGGCGCGGGCACGATCGAGTTTGTCTCCGACGGCAAGGACGTGTTCTTCATCGAAATGAACACGCGGCTGCAAGTCGAACATCCCGTGACCGAACTGATCACGGGTGTCGACCTGGTCGAATGGCAGTTGCTGATCGCCTCGGGCGAAAAGCTGCCGATGACCCAAGATCAAATCACGCTTCACGGCCACGCTATCGAGGCGCGGGTTTATGCGGAAAATCCGGGCAAGAATTTCATGCCGTCGGTCGGCACGATCCGGAGCTGGAACATCCCCGAACAAGCCGCGGGCTTGCGGATCGATGCCGGCTATCGCGCGGGCGATACCGTCTCGCCGCATTACGATGCCATGCTGGCCAAGTTGATCGCGTGGGCGCCGACGCGTGATGGCGCGATCGACCGGCTTACGCATGCGCTTTCCGAATCCGACGTGCGGGGTGTCGTCACCAACATCCCGTTCTTGACCGCGCTGGTCGGCCATCCCGCGGTGCGCGCCAACGTAATCGATACCGGCTTTATCGAGCGAGAACTCGATCATCTCACGGCCGCCCCGAAACCGCCGGGCGATCTCGAATTCGCGGCGGCCGTTGCCGCGGTCCTTCAACAGGAAGCCACAGCCGCCGGTGGTGTTGCAAGATCTCCCTGGGGAGCGGCTGGCTGGATGCCGGTTGGCCGCCGTCAGCGGGTGTTTACGTTCCGGCAAGGCCAGGGAGGCGAGCAAAAGGTCGGTTTGCACTACGGCAAGGGGCCCGTGACGCTCTCGGTTGGCGGTCGCGAGATCGGCTTTGCTGTCGCGCCCGGCCTGACTCGGGGGATCGATGTCACGCTGGACGGGATCAAATCCCACGTTCAGGCGATCGTGGAGGGTCACGAACTCTACGTTCGAACACGCAACGGTCGGTTTGAGCTACATTGGGTCGATCCATTTGGCGGTGACGACGAGGAACAGGTCGGCGAGGACCGGATCGTGGCGCCGTTGCCGGGAACGGTCGTGGCGATCCTGGCGGAGGTCGGCGCGAAACTCGAGAAGGGCGCGCCAATCCTGACGCTGGAAGTCATGAAGATGGAGCAGACGTTGCGCGCGCCGTTTGCGGGCGTTCTGAAAGCGATCAAGTGCAAGGTCGGCGATATCGTCGGAGAGGGCGTCGAACTGGCCGAGATCGAGCCGGCGGGTGAACGGCCATGAGCGAGCAGGTGCGCATCGTCGAAGTCGGCCCGCGTGACGGCCTTCAGAACGAGAAGACGCCGGTCGGCGTGGAAGAGCGCGTCGCCTTTATCGAGGCGCTGCTTGCCGCGGGCCTTCACACGGTCGAGATCGGGGCCTTCGTTTCGCCGAAGGCGATTCCGCAAATGGTCGGCTCGGACGAGGTGCTGCGGCGCTTCAGTTCCCGCACCGATGGCGAATTTCACGTGTTGGTGCCCAACGAGAAGGGTTATGAGGCCGCGCGCGCCGCTAGCGCCAAGGTCATTGCGGTGTTCGCTTCGGCCTCCGAAGGCTTTTCACGCGCCAATATCAATTGCTCGGTTGCCGAATCGATCGAGCGCTTCAAGCCGGTCGTGGCGCGCGCGAAGTCGGACGGCATCGAGGTGCGCGGCTATGTCTCCTGCGTTCTCGGCTGTCCCTATGACGGCGAGATCAAGCCGCAGGCGGTGATCGACGTCGCAAAAATCCTCTGGGATCTCGGCTGCTATGAGATTTCGCTCGGCGACACCATCGGCGTCGGTACGCCGATGAAGGCGCGCGAACTGCTGCGTGCCGTAGCTGGCCATGTGCCGATGGCGAGCCTCGCGATGCACTTTCACGACACCTACGGCCAGGCGCTCGCCAATCTTTACGCCGGGATGGAAGAGGGTGCGCGCGTGATCGATTCCGCGGCCGGCGGTCTTGGCGGGTGCCCCTATGCGCCGGGCGCCACCGGCAACGTTGCGACCGAGGACGTCGTCTACATGCTGGAAGGCATGGGTATCGCTACCGGCGTCGATATGGCGAAGCTGGTGGAAGCGACCAACGAGATCAGCAAGTTAATTGGCCGGCCGCCGCTAAGCCGGGTCGCGGCTGCGCTGAATGCGAGGAAGCGCGGCCGATAGGGCTAGGACCGATTTTCGTTGGTGTTCGATGAAAATCACATTCAATGGGGCTAACTTGTCGATCGGCTCGGTAGAAGAGCTCAATAGCGCTCTTGATTGCCTTGATCGCGAAGCGCAGTTCGAATTTTGGATCTGGGCCGAGGCTGGCCCATCGATGTGCATGCTCCGCAACGGAGAGCATGGTTGGCTCATGTACCTTCACTTTTGCGGCGACCGGGGTCTGGTGACGAAGGGTAGTCAGGGCGGGCAGGGGACCTGCACGTACAAGCTCTCGAACGGACAGATCGACGAGTATCCCCTATCGCTGTGCATCAGCTTGGAGCAATGCTACAAGGCTATCGCGTACTTCTTCGTCAACAATGGTGCGCGATACGACGCGGCGACCTGGCAAGTCGGGTAAGGCTCAGATCGTCGTCACTTGCTTCCGTCCGGCCCCATCACAAGATCGGGCAGCCAGGTCGAGATTCCCGGCACGAAGCACAGGATCAGGACCGCCAGCATCATCAATAGCACGAAAGGCAGCGTGCCGAAAATGACGTCGCGCAGCGGAATGTCGGGTGCAACGTTGCGGATGACGAAAATATTCAGCCCGACCGGCGGGTGAATGAGCCCCATCTCCATCACGATGGTCATGATGATGCCGAACCAGATGATGTCGAAATTGGCGGCACGAAGCGGTGGCAGGATGATCGGCGCCGTCATCAGGATGATCGACACCGGCGGCAGGAAGAAGCCGAGTACGACGACCATGACCAGGATCGCCAACAGCAACTCCCAACGCGGCAGATGCATCGCGACGATGGATTCGGCCGCCGACTGCGAGATGTGAAGATAGCTCATCACGTAGGAATAGAGCAACGACATGCCGATGATCATCATCAGCATGGTGGATTCGCGGATCGTCGAGGTCAGGATCGGCGCGAGATCCGAAGGCCGCCACACGCTATAGATGACGGCGATCAGCCCCAGCGCGAGCAGGCCGCCGAGGCCGGCGGTTTCCGACGGCGTGGCATAGCCGCCGTAAAGCGCGATCATCACGCCGGTCAGCAGCAGCACAAACGGCAGAACGCGCGGCAATGAGCTGAAGCGTTCTGCCATGGTGAATTCGTCATGGACCAGGATTGCAGATTCCACGCCGCTCTTGTCGTAGGCTGCGCTGGCAGCAGCGTATTCCTTGCGGAAGCGCATCACCGCATAGACGCCGAACAGGCTCACCAGGAGCAGGCCGGGCCCGATACCGGCCAGGAACAGCCGCCCGAGCGATTTTTCCGAAGCGACCGCAAACAGGATCATGGTGATCGAGGGCGGCAGCAGAATCCCGAGCGTGCCGCCGGCGGCGATGATTCCGGCCGCGAAGCCGCCGGAATAACCGCGCTTGCGCATTTCGGGAATGCCGGCCGAGCCGATCGCCGAACAGGTCGCGGGCGAGGAGCCGGCCATGGCAGCGAACAAGGCGCAGGCAAATACGTTGGCGACGCCGAGGCCACCGGGGACGCGATGCAGCCAGGCATGGAGCGCCGAATAGAGGTCTTGACCCGCGCGGGACTTGCCGATCGCAGCGCCCTTGAGGATGAACAGCGGGATCGACAACAGCGTAATCGAAGCCATTTCCTCGTACACGTTCTGCGTTACGGTATCGAGCGAGGCGGCGGGCATGTAGATACCCATGAACACCAGCGCCACGGCGCCGAGCGCGAAAGCGATCGGCATGCCGGAAAACATCGCAAACAGCGTCGCGAGGCCGTAGGAAATACCAATTCCGAAAACCGTCATCGGCGGGCGGCTCCCGCAATCGGTGCGATGAGCTGCAACAGGATTTGCACGCACAGAAGCGTCATGCCGAGGGCCATCAGACCATAGGGAATGTCGAGCGGCGGCGACCACATCGAATTCGAAACCTGACCATCGTCCCAGGCCTCATAGGTCAGCGTCCACGACTTCCAGGCAAAGAACGCGCAGAAAGCCAGGCTTGCGAGATCGACCAGCCACAGCCGGATGCGGTTGGCGAATGGCGACATCAGCCCGACAAAGGCCTCGATGCCGATATGGCCGCGCTGGTGCTGGACCCAGGCCGAGGTCATGAAGGTGGCGCCCACCAAAAGGAAGACGGCGGCCTCGTCCTGCCAGTAATTCGGAGATTGAAACAGCGCGCGCCCAAGCACGCTGTAGCTGAGGACGCCGCAGGCCCCGATCAGCGCAAGAGAGGCGAGAACGAGAATGATGCGGTTGCACAAGGCGAGCGCATATTCGAGCGCCGCAACCAGCGGAGCGCTGGTCGCGGCGGCGATCGGACTGGTTCGATCCGGTAGCGGACCGTGCATCATGCTGAGACGTCGGAAGCGAGTTTCAGCAGCTTGGCGGCGGTCGCGGTCTTGGCGCCGTAGTCCTTCCACGCGGTGTCGCGGGCAATGTCGCGCCACTTGTTCACCGTGGCGGCGTCGAGCTCGCTGACCTTGGCTCCGGCCTTGGCGTAGACCTTGGCCACCTCCGTATCGTCCTCCTGCGCGCCATTGCGGCCGAAGACTTCCATCTCCTGGCCCAGCGCCACGATAGTATCCTGATGGTTTTTCGGCAGGCCATCGAAAATCGACTTCGACATCAAGAGCGGCTCAAGCATGAACCAGTAGGAAGCCTTCGCGCCCGAGGTCAGTGATTTCGCGACCTCTTCGAGCCGGAACGAAATCAGGCTGGTGGAGGATGTGATGCCGGCGTCGCAGGCGCCGGTCTGCATCGCGGCGTAGAGTTCGTTCGAGGGCACCGATAGCACCGCGGCGCCCGCCGTCTGCAACACCATGTCCATCTCGCGCGAGCCACCGCGGACCTTGAGGCCCTTGGCGTCTTCCGGCGCCACGATCGCCCGCGAACGGCTGGCTACACCGCCGGCCTGCCAGACCCAACTCAGG
This sequence comes from Bradyrhizobium erythrophlei, assembly GCF_900142985.1. Lineage (NCBI taxonomy): Bacteria > Pseudomonadati > Pseudomonadota > Alphaproteobacteria > Hyphomicrobiales > Nitrobacteraceae > Bradyrhizobium > Bradyrhizobium erythrophlei. Next base: position 7,039,545 of record NZ_LT670849.1, on the reverse strand, counting down.
ATGATGATGCCCTTGTCGGCGAGGAAATCCGAAAGCGCCTTGCCGACCGCGTTCTTCTTCCAGTTCATGCCCTGGTCATAGGTTGAGACCAGGCCCGGCATCAGCGCGATATTGGTCTCCGGCAGTTCGCCGCCGGCATAGGGCAAGGGGTAAAGGCTGATGTCGAGCGCGCCCTTGCGCATAGCGGAGAACTGCGCGTTGGTCTTTATCAGCGAGGAATTCGGATAGACCTCGGCGGTAATCTCGCCACCAGTCCGCTTAGCCAGTTCGGCACCAAATTTGCGGCAAAGCCGGTCGCGGAAGTCGCCACTGTCGATGGAGCCGCCCGGAAACTGATGCGAAATCTTCAAGGTCGTGGCGGCGTGTGCCGTGCCGATCCCGAAGCGCAGGACGGCAGGCGCTGCAAGCGTGGATGCAAGGATGTGGCGACGCGTGTACATGTTAACCCTCCCTGGGCGGTGCTGGGGCGATTTCTCGGAATCTTTCGGACGGAGCTGAGGCGTAGGGCATCCTAACTCGTCTCTTTCCCGGCGAATCTTGTCGAAAAGTATGAGAAGAGCAGGCGTGCATATTGGTGCGCTGCAAACTGTGGCAAAATTGCTGGGGCCGTCTGCTTATTTCAAATTTTACGAAAGAAACAGCCGACGCCACGCCCGAATGCGTGTCACAGCGCAAAACTTTTTTCAATGCCGCGTAACGAAGGCCGGTACGGCAGCGTCGTTACAATGGCGGCCTATGTCGCCGATTAACCGTTTTCCAGGTCTTCCAAGAAGGAATCCCACTATGACCATCAACACCCGTATTGCGCTTGGACTTTCCGCTGCGGCGCTGTCGCTCAGCCTGGCGCTTGCCCCCGCCTTCGCCGCGGACGACATGAAGAAGGACGACGGCATGAAGAAGGACACGATGTCCAAGGACGGCATGAAGAAAGATGACGGCATGATGAAAAAGGACACGATGTCCAAGGACGGCATGAAGAAAGATGACGGCATGATGAAGAAGGACAAGTAACTTCGGGCGTCTCGCCTGCCGGCAGGCTCGCCCGAGCAGGGTGGGCCTGCCGCGTTTCCTGAAAGCCCGCCGCTGCGCACGCGTCCGTGTGGCCCGATGACGCACCACCGGTCTATCTCGCGGGGGCGCCGTAACGGCGATCGGCCCGAGAGCGTCCAATGCATGGATGGCCTGATTCCCCGAAATGATCTTCGGAGCAATGACCGTGCGCTTGCCTTTCGCGCTACAGCTTTTCGCGACCGTCCTTTTGCTGGGGCCGGTACCCGCATCGGCGCAAGACGCGATGCAGCTCGACACGGCGTTCAGGGACTCGTTGCTGCGCAAACCAGCATCCGACGGACAGGCGGCGTATCAACAAGAGCGAGACCGAGACGTGAGCAAGGCGCGACTGATCAATTCGCGGTCCTCGCGAAACCGGTCGTCACGCTCTCGTTGAGGCAGCCTCAAGGGGGCAGCGACTTCTTCAATTCCAGCTTGATCCCGGAGGTGTCGGCCACAACTTCTGGCGCGACGCTCCAGGCCGCTATCACGACTATCATCAGCAGGGTTGCAAGGGCCAATGCGCTGACGCTTGCCGCGAGGTAAGTTTTCGACGCTTTGTACATAGAACGCTCACGCTGTGATCCTCCCCAGGGCAGCGACTAACTGCGTCACCGAGTCGCTGGGCAAGTTCGTGGCAGGCGAGCGGCTATTTTCCGGCTTGTTTCCGCTGCAGGCAAGGCAACGAAATCCGAGATCGATGCGAGTTCCGACAAGGAACTGGCCCCAGCGTGGGGGGAACGCCGGGGCCATTGTGGGGTGTATCAGGGGGGACTAATACGCCGGGATAACACCGGCGAACGACGGTCGTTCCCCGCGCTCAGGTGGCGAAGTGTGCGACAAAAGCGGCCATGCCGAACGAAAACACGCATGCGGCCACCATCGACCAGAAGGCAATTGCAATCGGTTTTGGCATCAGATCCTCCTTTATATATGCAAAATTCGTTTGGCGGTCAGGTCGGCCTATTCGGGCGGCCGTAATCCCGGCGAATTGGCCCAATCGTCGAGGTGTGCGGCAGTATCCGCCTGCCGGGCCCTCTTCAGCAGATCGTCCCTCTCGCGACCCGGGCCAAGCTGCGAGGCCTTGCTACGGGCTTCATGCGCGAACACCGCGAGGCGATCTTTCAGGGACAATGTTTGTTTCGCGCGACGTCGTTCTGCCATTGCGCTACTCCCTGTTTGAGTTGAGTGAGCACGCAACCGGCGGACCCATCAGTGATGGAAGCCATGGCGATTGAAGTGTCGGGCCGCGCGCTGTTGGCTAACAGCTTGTGCTCAACAGGCCGGAACGCCAGACCAGAAAAACAGATTTTAAGGGGAACGAAATGGTTGTTGTCGAACGTTCAGAATAGCCGGCCTGGCGCAGCCAGGGTATTTCCGGCACCAACCTAATTCGCTATCGTGGAACACCGACCGATGACGATCACCCGATACCCCTCGTTGGCTCATTGGGGCGCATTCAGCGCCCTGGTGGAGAACGGGCGCGTCATCAAGTGTGAGCCTTTCGCGCGCGACGCTGCGCCGTCTCCCATGCTCGCCGCCATCCCTGAGATGGTTCACTCTCCCTTGAGAATTTCCCGCCCGGCGATCCGCGAAGGCTGGCGAGAGGGACGGCCGCGCAGCGGGGCGGATCGTTTTCGGGAGGTGGACTGGGACGAGGCTCTCGATCTTGTTGCTGGTGAATTGACGCGGGTGCGCGGTGCCTTTGGCGACACCGCCATTTTCGGCGGCTCTTACGGCTGGTCGTCTGCGGGCAGGGTGCATCATGCCCGCACGCTGGTTCGCCGCTTTCTGTTTCAGGGCGGCGGTTGTGTCGATCAGGTCGGAAACTATAGCTGGGGCGCGGCCCAGTTTCTGCTGCCTCATGTCATCGGCACGTATCAGCCGGTGACGGGCCGGGTGACTGACTGGAATTCAGTCGTCAAACATACCCGGCTGGTCCTCGCATTTGGCGGGCTACGCCTTGAAAACAGCCAGGTCACGTCAGGAGGCACTGGTTCGCACGTTCTCAAGGCGTGGCTCGATCGGGCCAAGGCGGCGGGGGTCGAATTCGTCGTCGTCAGTCCGACCCGTTCCGACGCACCCGCCTTTCTTGGCGCTCAGTGGCTTTCGATTCGTCCAAATACCGATACGGCGCTCATGCTCGCAATGGCTCATACGCTTGTCGTCGAAGGCCGCCACCATACAGCGTTTCTCGATCGCTACTGCACCGGATTTGATGTGCTACGCCGCTATCTCATGGGCGATAACGACGGAACGCCAAAGAGCGCGGACTGGGCCGCCGCTATTTGCAACATCGATGCTGGAACAATCCGCGATCTCGCGCGGCGCGCCTCCGGAACGCGCAGCCTGATTACCTGTAGCTGGTCGCTGCAGCGGGCGCATCACGGCGAACAGCCTTATTGGGCTGCGATCGCGCTCGCGGCGATGCTCGGCGGCATCGGTTTGCCGGGTGGTGGATTTGCTTTCGGCCACGGTTCGCTCAACGGTGTTGGTGTCCCGCGGATGGATTTGCCCGGTCCCGAAATCTCTACTCCCCGCAATCCGGCAAACAGCGCTATCCCGGTCGCGCGTGTTGCGGACATGCTGCTGGATCCCGGCGGCTCCTACGAGTTCAATGGTCGCACGGCGGCTTATCCGGATATCCGGCTGGTGTACTGGGCCGGCGGCAATCCGTTCCATCATCATCAGGATCTTAATCGTCTGCGCCGGGCTTGGCAGAGGCCGGAAACAATTATCGTCCATGATAGTTGGTGGACACCGACCGCACGGCATGCCGATATCGTACTGCCTGCAACGACGTCGCTGGAACGCAACGATGTCGGTGGATCGTCGCGCGATCCCTTCGTGTTCGCGATGCATCGCGCGATCGCGCCCGTCGGCCAATCCCGCAACGATTTCGATATCTTTCGCGATCTCGCTTCTCGTTGCGGCTATGAGGAAGCTTTCACCGAGGGCCGTGACGAGATGGCCTGGTGCCGCTCGATCTATCACCGCATGCGCTCGGCAGGCGCCGAAAAGAACGTGGCGCTGCCGGACTTCGATTCATTCTGGGCCGAAGGCTTTGCCGACTTGCCGCTACCTGCCGACGACTTCGTCCTGTTTGACGAGTTTCGGCGCGACCCAGTGCGTCATCGATTAGGGACCCCGTCGGGCAGGATCGAGATCGCCTCCGAGACGATCGCCGGCTTCGGCTATGCGGACTGCCCGCCGCACCCAGCATGGCTTGCGCCAGCGGAGTGGCTCGGCGGAGCGTCGGCGGCGCGCTGGCCGCTGCATCTGGTCACGCACCAGCCCGGGGACCGGTTGCATAGCCAGATGGACCCGGCATCCGTGTCGCGTGGCCATAAAGTGCATGGTCGCGAGCAGATCCGAATCCATCCGAGGGATGCCGAACAGCGCAACATCAAAACAGGCGATGTGGTTCGTGTATTCAACGATCGCGGGGCCTGTCTTGCCGCCGCGCATGTCGATGCCGCACTCTCGTCGCACGTCGTGATGATGGCGACTGGCGCATGGTATGACCCGGCCAACGCGCCAGACGATCTCGAACGGCATGGCAATCCGAATGTGCTGACGCTCGATATTGGCACGTCCCGGCTGACCCAGGGCCCGAGCGCCCTCAGTGCTCTCGTGGATATCGAACGCTGGAGCGGTCCGCTGCCACCGGTCAATGCGTGGACGCCGCCGGCGTTCTGCGCGGATAGATAGTCGAACCGCTATAGCTCGCACGCATCGGTCAAGACCGTGGTCTTGACAAGTGATGCGGCTACAAGCTCAATCGTAATCGGCAATTGCGGCCTGTACCGCGTGCTGAAAAGCGAGAGATATGGACCTCGACATCCGCGGCCGGAAAGCTCTTCTGAGCGGCGCCAGCCGTGGTCTGGGTAAAGCGTGTGCGATGGCTCTCGCCAGAGAGGGCGTCGACGTTACGATTATCGCGCGAACCCGCGAAGTTTTGGAAAATACTTGCGCAGAAGTTCGCGCGGCGACCGGCGTCAATGCGACGCCTGTGTTGGGCGATATCACCACCGCGAAAGGCCGGGCTGATGCGCTTGCGGCCTGTCCGGAGCCGGATATTCTGCTCAACAATGCCGATGGTCCGCTTCCAGGCGATTTCCGGCACTGGACACGCGAGGACTGGATCGCTGCGCTCGATGCCATGATGCTGAGCCCGATCGAAATGATGCGGCTAACGGTCGACGGCATGATGGCGCGGGGTTTTGGCCGGATCGTCAACATTGTCTCGCGCAGCGTGAAAAATCCGCAAGTAGAACTTGGTCTGTCGAACGGCGCACGCACGGGCCTGGTCGGCTTTGTCGCCGGACTGTCACGGCAGACGGTGGCGCGAAACGTCACCATCAACAACCTGCTACCTGGCATTTTTGATAGCGATGCACAGGTCCGGCATATCAGGGGGATGCTTGAACCGGGCGGCAAGTCATTCGACGAAATCTGGCACGAACGTGCGGCCGCCAATCCGGCCAAGCGCTTTGGCCACCCGGCCGAGTTCGGGGCATATTTCGCGTTTCTTTGTTCTGCACATGCTGGTTACATCACCGGCCAAAATCTTCTAATCGACGGGGGAAGCTATCCAGGGACCTTCTAATGCGAGAGCGGATGAGGATCCTTCAATGAAGTGTTTGCGTGTCCTGGTGGCGCTGTGCGTCGTTTTTTTCGGATTCGGATCGGCGTCGGCCATCGCGGAGAGCTATCCAAACCGTACGGTCACGATTGTCGTACCGTATCCCGCCGGTGGCTCTGTCGATGGCGTGGCGCGTATCGTCGCGCAGAAGCTGACGGAATCGTTGGGCCAAAGCTTCATCGTCGAAAATCGCGCCGGTGGCGTCGGCGGCATCGTCGGCGCAAGCTACGTGGCCAGGGCCAATCCCGACGGTTACACCTTGATGCTGACAGCTTCGATCCACGTGGTGACGCCGTTTCTGCACAAGACGGTGCCCTATGATGTCGTTGCGGATTTTACGCCGATCACGCTCGTTGCCTCTGGACCGCTTCTCGTCAGCACAACGCCGACGGTACCCGCGAAGACACTCGGGGAGTTCTTCGATCTGGTACGCAAGAATCCGGAAAAATATACGTTCGCGACCTCGAGTTTCGGTTCGGCCGGCCATCTGGCGATCGAATTGCTCAAGCGCGATGCCGGCGTCAAGACCCTGGTTGTCGCTTACAAGGGTGGGGGGCCCGCACTGACTGATCTGATGAGTGGCACGGTGCAGCTAATTGCCGACCCCATGGTGTCTTCGTTGCCGTTGGCGAAGGCCGGAAATATCAAGGCGCTCGCTATCACGAGCCTGAAGCGCATCGCCATCGCACCCGAAATTCCGACCGTCGCCGAATCCGGCATGAAGGCTCTCGATTTTGCCTCCTGGTACGGGATTTGGGCGCCGAAGGGACTGCCGGCGGATCTCGTGACGAAGATCCAGACCGAAGTCACCAAGATCGCGGAGCGTCCGGACGTCAAGGAACAGTTTGCGCTGCTCGGCTTTGAGCCAATCGGCTCGACCCCGGATTATTTCGCGAATTATATCGGAGAAGAGATGACGAAATACGAGCGGATCATCAAGGACGCAAATATCCAGGCCGAATGACAGTGGCGGCTATTACCTGCCTTACGGTCTTGTTGCGCGAGACCACGCATAAGATGCGCGCCGGTGGTGCGAGTTTTGTAGGCAAAATTGCGGGTTCTCGCGTTGAGATAGTCATTATTTCTCTCGTGAGCCTTGAACCGAGAAGATGGTTTTCGTGGTTTTGCCATTAAAGGAACGTTCTGAGGTTGCCTCGGCTGGAATTTCTCCCTCATATCGGCCTGCATGAAACCGCCCTTGGGGAGCGCGCCATTGTCGTCCCGTCACATGAATCTCGCCGGCTTCCTGATTGCAGGCCCCGTGGCGCATAGCCACGCGCTCTGGCGAAATCCCTCCCACGAGGTGCCTTTCCTGACGACGGAGTATTACGTCGAGGTTGCGCGCAAGCTCGAGCAGGGGAAGTTCGATCTCATCTTTTTCGCGGATCGCCTAGCGATCGCCGACCGATATGGCAACGACAAGGAAGTCGGAATACGCCATGGCGATCAGGATTCCACGCGCATGGATCCGGTGCCGATTCTCGGTGCGCTGGCGGCGACGACGCGGCATATCGGCCTTGGTGCGACGCGTTCCACCACCTACGACCAGCCCTATCATCTGGCGCGGGAATTTCGGACGATCGATCATTTATCGAACGGTCGCGCCGCCTGGAATGTCGTGACCTCAATGAATGACGGCGAGGCCATGAATTTCGGTGTCGAAAGTCATCTCAGCCATGATCAGCGCTACGATCGTGCCGAGGAATTCATGGAGCTGATTTTCAAGCTGTGGGACAGCTGGGAAGAGGGGGCGCTTCGCCTCGATCGCGGCAAAGGCATCTATGCCGATCCGGCGAAGGTTCATTACGTCAATCACGACGGCGCTTATTTCAAATCGCGCGGGCCACTCAATATTCCCGCGGGGCCGCAGGGACGGCCGGTCATTATCCAGGCGGGTGCGTCTGACCGCGGACGTGCTTTCGCGGTGAAATGGGCGGAGGTCATTTTCAACATCTCGCCGACCCGCGAACACATGAAGCGTTCGACGCTGGGAGTTCGCGAAGAGACGGAGCGGCTCAAGCGGCCGGCCGGCAGCTGCAAGTCGTTGACGGCGATCATGCCTTTTGTCGGCCGCACACGGGAGGAGGCGCAAGAGAAGCGCGATCTTGCCAACTCGCTCGTTGATCCAATGGTCGGGCTATCGACGCTCGCGGCACATTCCAACGTGGATCTCTCAATGCTCGATCTCGACGCGCCGGTCGAGCAATTGCAGAGCAGCGGCACGCAGAGCCTGATTGCAATGGCGTCCCGGATCGCCAAGGACAACTCGCTGAGCTTGCGCGAGATCGGCCGCAAGTACGGCGAGAGCGTGCTGGTGCCGCAACTCTGCGGCACCGCCGGGCAAATCGCCGATGAACTTGCCGATATCTTTACCTCGGGCGATGCGGACGGTTTTGTCGTATCCCCGGCGTTCCTGCCGGATTCCTTTGCCGAGTTTGCCGACGGTGTGGTCCCGGAACTGCAACGGCTCGGTGTGTTCCGGAAGGACTACACCGCCGCCACGCTGCGCGGCCACCTCCACACCTGAATTCACGAAACGCCGGTGTCGCAGCCGGAGCGGTCTTAGGTCATTTGATCTACCAGTCGATCACCAAGAAGAACGATTTTCTTATTTTTTCAAGGTTGACCAATATGTTGCAGGGCAAACTAATGTAGCGCTCCTACCGCATCATCCGGTGCTCGGCCGCCTCGCGCGTGGCCTGAAGCTTGCAAAGTACCGCTAATGAATTCATCCGCCATCACCCTCCAAGACAGCGTTGAATTTCGCATTGTGTCGGATCCCCCGCAATTCCAGTCCGCCGCATCGCCGGCTGCCGTTGTGACCAACGGACAGGACGCGCCGCTCCTCCAGGTACAGGGAGTCCGCAAGGCCTATGGCGGCCTCGAGGCCGTTTCGGGAGTCGACCTCGGCCTGATCGAGGGGCGGATCACCGGCCTCATTGGGCCTAACGGTGCCGGCAAGACGACGCTGCTGAATGTCATCTCGGGCGTCGAGCGGGCGACGGCTGGACGAATTCAATTCCTTGGCGATGAAATTGGCTCTCTGCCGCAACACCGCCTTGCAGCACGAGGTCTGGTAAGGACGTTTCAGATATCGCGTGAGTTGGGCCAACTCACGGTCCTTGAGAACCTGCTGCTTGCCCGCGCTTCGCAAACCGGCGAGGGCCTGATCAGCGTATTCGCGCGACCGGGAAGGATCCGGCGCGAGGAAGAGGCGGCGATCGAGGTCGCCCGTTCAGCGTTGCAAAGAGTCAATATGTGGCGGCTCGCCGACGAGCCGGCCGCCAATCTTTCCGGCGGGCAAAAGAAACTGCTCGAACTGAGCCGCGCGTTGATGCTCAAGCCAAGGCTCATCCTGCTGGATGAACCTGCGGCGGGTGTCGCGCCGGCGATGGAAGAGGTGCTCGTCGCGACGATCCGCAGGCTCGCGGGCGAGGGCGTGAATTTTCTGATCGTCGAACACGATCTCGATGTCGTCGCGGCGCTGTGTGACCATGTCTACGTGATGGCGGCTGGAAAGGTTCTGACCGAAGGGCCGTTCGCGGAAGTCGTCAGTGATGCGCGCGTGGTTGAAGCCTATCTTGGGCTGAAGACATGACGGCGTTGCCTGATCCGCTCGAACTGCGCGCCGTATCGGCCGGCTACAACGCGTCCGATATTATCAGGTCCGTGACGCTTGCCGCAGCCAGAGGCCGCATTACGACTATTGCGGGTCCCAACGGCGCCGGCAAGTCGACATTGATGAAGACGCTCGCAGGCCTGCTGCGTCCGCGCGTGGGCCAGATATTGATCGATGGCCGCGACGTGACACGGTTGCCGCCGCCGCAGCGGGCGTTGGCCGGGCTCGGCTACGTTCCGCAGGAACGCAATGTTTTCCGAAATCTGACGGTCGACGAAAACTTGCGCATTGGATTCGAATTCATTCGTCGGAAGGCGTCCACGAGCGAATACACTGCCGCGCGTGACCGGATCATCGATCTTTTTCCTGATTTGTCCGGACGATTAAAACACGTCGCCGGTACGCTAAGCGGCGGCCAGCGCCAGATGCTCGCGATGGGGTGTGCCCTGGCTCCCGGGCCAACGACGCTCTTGCTGGATGAGCCGTCGGCAGGGCTTTCACCCCGCTATGTCACGACCATGCTGGACGCTGTGGCCGCGGTGAACCGGTCCGGCGTGACCGTCGCGATGATCGAGCAGAATCTGATCGAGGCCATGCGGATTACCCACGATGCCATCTTGCTGGTTGCCGGCGAGATCAAGGGCAGATGGGTTTCCGACGCGTTCCTGTCCGACCCGCTTGTCAGGGAGCTGTTTCTGGGCGGCGCCAAGGCCGCGTCGACGAAGGCGGATCATCGCAGGATGACAGATGATGCAAGCGCTGCTTAACGGGCTCGTCTCGGGGCTTTTGATCGCGCTTCCGGCGATCGCCCTGTCGCTGACCTACGGGATCCTGAACTTCGCCAACTTCTCGATCGGCGCGATGATCACGACCGGGGCCTATCTCGCTTATATCGCGAACGCTTCCTTCGGCGCGCCCATCGCGATCGCGGCGCCGGTAGCCGCGATCGTTCTGGCGCTCTTGGCCATCGTCATCCAGCACGGCGTGTATCGGCGGGTTCGAAATGCCGACCACGTCACGCTGCTGGTGGCGTCGATGGGCGTCGCCTTCGTGCTGGAGAACGTCCTTCGCTTCTTCTATGGCGCGGACGTCCGAACGTTGGACGTTCCAGTGGCGCGCCCCCTGCTGTGGAACGGTCTGCGGCTGAACCATGAACAGCTGACAATTGCCATCGTAGCACTCTCGGCGATGGCGGTCGTCGCTTTCATCCTGAGAGCCACGCGGCTCGGCCGCGCGATGCGGGCCATTTCCGATGATCCCGACTTGGCGGAGGTGCGAGGCATCCGCCGCAATCGCACCGTTGACTGGACCTGGGCGATCTCGGGCGTGCTGACGGCGCTCGCCGGGGTCATGATTGCGCTGGATGGGGTCGTCGATCCAACGATTGGCATGAACTATCTCGTGTCGGTTTTTGCAGCCGCCGTGATCGGCGGCATCGGGAACCCATTTGGCGCGGTCGCTGGCGCGCTGATCATTGGCCTGGTGGAGGAAACCTCGGCTCTGGCCATATCCACGACCTATCGCCAGGGCGTCAGCTTCGTGGTGCTCGTGCTGGTGCTCCTGCTGCGTCCGCAAGGGCTCTTTGGCGTCGCGAGGATCCGCCGATGATCGGCTATTTCATCGCGATCCTGACCTTCGTGTCTCTCGCCGTGCTGCTTGGCTTCGCGCTCAATATGCAGTGGGGCCAGGCGGGAATGCTTAATTTTGGGCTCGCCGGCTTCTATGGGGTCGGCGCCTATACCGCCGCCATCTTGTCGAAGGGGGGCGTCGACGGGCTGACGGCGACGGTCGCGGCCATCGCGGTGACGGCGGCGCTTTCGGCGCTGGTATCGCTGGCGACGCTCAAGCTGCGCGAGGATTATCTTGCGATCACCACGCTGGCTTTTGCCGAGCTCGTTCGGCTCGTGCTCACGAATGAAACGTGGCTGACGGGAGGCACCAATGGCATTCGTGATATTCCGCGACCTTTGATCGGCCTCGTCGGCGGTGAACGCTACGAGTTGTTTTTCCTGCTGCTGTGTCTGGCGCTCGTAACAGTTAGCTATCTTCTGCTGGACCGGATCATCCGTTCACCGTTCGGCCGGGCGCTTCGCGCCGTCCGGGAGGATGATGTTGTTGCCGCGACGCTTGGAAAGAATGTGCTCGCGCTACGGGTGCAGGCGTTTGCGATCGGCGGAGCCGTCATCGGCCTCGCGGGCGCACTTCATGCATATTACTTCACCTACATCGATCCGACCGAGTTTGCCGGCTTCGTGACCGTCTACGCGTTCATGGCGGTGATTGTCGGTGGAAGGGGTTCCAATCGCGGCCTTCTGCTCGGCGCTTGCACAGTGATGGTCCTCCTGGAGGGGACGAGATTCCTGAAGGATTTCGTGCCGGTCCTTTCGGCGCAGCAGTCGGCGTCTCTACGTCTTGCCTTGATCGGGGCAGGCCTCGTTGCAATATTGATTTTCCGTCCCCAAGGCATCGCATCGGAATACCGGCTCTCGATCGGTCAATCGCCGCGTCCCGATGTGAATTCGTAATTCAAGGAGAAACTCGTGTCCCGCGTCAGTGTCAAAACCAGAGAGGACTTGCCTGCAGAACTTCAGCCGCTATGGGACAAGATGACGACCTATGGCGCGTTCGAAAATCAGGCGGGCGTCATGGCGCATCGGCCGCCGATCTTCAAGCACATCTGGTCGATGCTGGTCGATCTTTCAGATGAAGCTGTTTTGTCGAAGCGCTATCTGGAGCTGGCGCTGGTCACGGTGTCGCTTCTGAACAAATGCACCTATTGCGTTTCGCACCACGCGCCAAAGCTCGCGATACAGGGCGTTTCCGAAGAGGGCGCGGAACGGCTCCTCGACTACAAGGACCATCCCGAACTGACCGACGACGACAAACTCGTCGTCGAATACGCCATCGCCGTCACCAATAACTGGAACAGGACCCGCGACGAGATCTTCGTGCGGCTGCGCGAGCATTTTTCGGAAGCGCAAATCGTGGAACTGACCTGGCGAACTGCGCTTTGCGGCGCGTTCAATCGCTTCAACGACATATTGCAGTTTGACATCGAGCAGGGCGTGGTCGTTCGCGACGCGGCCGAATAGTACAAAGAGGACAGACGATGATTTCCGTTATTTCGCGCCGTTCGCTGCTGGCAGGTATCAGTGGTCTACCGTTCGCAAGCCGCCTTGCGTTTGCACAGACGAGCGAACCGGTCCGCATCGGTGTGCTGGCGCCGCTCACCGGCGGCGGTGGCCCCTATGGCGCCGACATCGTCAAGGCTTCAAAGCTTGCGGCAGACCAGATCAACGCTGCTGGAGGCGTGCTGGGCGGCCGCAAGATCGAGCTGTTCGTCGAGGACGACGAGACCAATGCGACCGCCGCGGTCAAGGCCGCGCGGAAGCTGCTCGATATCGACAAGGTCGTGGCCATCACGGCGGTTTGGGGCTCGGCACCGATTCTGGCCGTTCGCCCGCTGACGCTGGAAAAGAACGTCGTGCTGACAGCGCTCGGGTCTGCCGACGAAGTGACGGAAGGCGACACCAAAGGCCTCGTCTGGCGTTTTCAGGCGCGTGCGTCGAGTTGGGGTGAACCGGCCGCGCTCGCCATCCTGAAAGGTCGATACAAGAAAATAGGCCTGCTTCAGCTACAAAACCCGTTTGTCGCCGCCATGATCCCGTCTTTCGTCGAGACCATCGAGAAGGGTGGTGCGAAGGTCATTTCAAACGTTGAGTTCAAGCCCGATCAGCCATCTTACCGAGCGGAAATCGAAAAGGTCTATGCCGCCGGGCCCGAGGCCGTCTTCGTGCCCGGCTACGTCAATCAGTTCACATCGATTGCCAAGGAGATCTATCGCGGCGGCTACAAGGGCAAGGTGGTCTCGCTGACGATCGCGGCCGCGGCGGGTATCGATGGCAGCAGCCCCTTCATCAAGAATGTCGGCAAGGAAGTCGCCGAGGGAATTGAACATGTCCAACCGATCAGTCCGCTGGATCGGCCGGAGTACAAGGCGTTCGTCAAGGCGATGGGCGCGCCCGAAGGCACGGTGTTTCCATTCGCCGCGCTTCAGTTCGATGCCATCAACGTTCTTGCCGCTTCGATCGAGAAGGCCAAGTCGGCGAATCCGGTCGACTTCGCCAAGCAGGTCATCCAAATCACCAACGGACCCGGCACGAAGGTGGCGACCGGCGTCGAGGCGCTTGCCCTCGTGCGTAAGGGTGAGGCGGTCGATTTCACCGGCGCCGGCCAGGACATCAAATTCGATGAACGCGGTGAACTGATTGGCCGCCCGTTTCTGCACCAGGTCATTCGTGACGGAAAAGACGTGATCCTGGGAACTGTCGGGGGAGCGGCCTGACGGCATGGCGATCCCAGCAGGAGAGCTACAACCCAAGAAGGTCAATCAGTTAGAGTGACTAACGGCGCTTAAAGCCTATTACGTGTTTCTAGGGCTTCTCGATAGAGTGACTAACGTAAACGCAGGATGTCGGCGGTTCGAACCCGTCACTGCCAACCACGCCTCTCAGCTATCCCAACCCGGCCAGCAACCATCTTCCTCGTGCCGCCCGGTGCGGTACTGGCAAGTATTGTCCAACAGGCGCACGCCTACGTCTTTCCATACAGCGTGCGGGCCATAGAGCCGGAGAGCATCGACCTTCTGAATTTCGACGATGCGCAAGCAGCGCCGGCACTCCACGCGAAGCAGGTGCCGGGCGATCTCGGACAGCCGACGCTGCTGGATTGGCAACCAAGGCTTGCCAGCGGCGCGCGGGTCGGAGAGGACCGCATCCCACCAACCAGCCGGCGACTCGTCAGGTGCCGGCTCTGGCGTTGTGAGAGGGCGCTGAGATGCCAGCTTCTCCATCTGTTCACGGGTTGGCATTCGCCAGGATGCGGGGTGGTCGTTGGTCATGGTGCTGGCCTGAATGGCAAGGTGATCAGCAATTAGAACAAAAGGAGAACATTTGTGCAAGCCGCAGAAGGGGCGCTGCAAACGGTGCGGAACATCTGACCGTTGTTCCATGCCCAAATGCAGGGCTGGTAAGGTAATTTGGAACGAATGTTCACTTTGCAACTTAGAAGCTCGCCCTCAACGGCGAGTGATCCGATGAATAACGACTTCAAAAACGAAGTCTTTTCCAGCTTTGATCCCAACCCGGTCCAAAGGTGCAGCCTTTGTGGCGAGAAGCCGAAGCTCATTCTGAAAATGCTCAATCCACGAAACGGCCGCACCGTTCGCAGGTTCAAGTGCGGGTGCGGGGAGCAAACTTGGTCCGAGGATAAGGGGTAATGCCGCCTCAGTTGCCCCATTCGTGAATTATTTATGAAGTGAGCAATATTGACCAGTGGCGGAGGTTCATTCTGCCGCAAGGTGTCTCGATCACCGCCCCAGTAACGGCATCTATCGGTGACCGAGAGTGTTGTGCTCCCGCCTGATGTAAGGGACTACATCATGCCCTCATTAGCAGTCTTGTTCGACCACAGCCGCACAGCAACTCAATCCCATCCCTGTCCGAAATGCCTGGAACGGTTGGTCCTCACACAAATCAAGCCTTCGCAGATCGGATTCGAGGTACGCACCTTTCAGGGCATCAACTGTGATCACGTCTACAAATTAGAAACTGCGACCGCGTCAACGAAATGGATGGCCTCCGGTCTGCGAGCGCCGGTTTAGCGTCGGCTCCTTATAGGCGCCTGATGGCCCAGTCGTACGGAAACCAAACCACTTTGGTTGAAGTCTCGACGGATAGCTCCATAAGGGGCCTTCCGAAAAGGCAGCTTTGGGTCGCCGCAGCCAAACCAGACCAAGCAGTAACTCTGGTACTCTGCGCTGTACCAGTAGGCTGGACGGCCACAGTCGCGGCCGAAAGCTTGACGCCAGAACAAGAGGCAATTCTAAATCTCAAACCCAGCGAAGTCCGCGAGTTGACAAAGCAAGGCGGCCTGAGCGGTCCTATTTGTTAAATTTTTGTGAAGTGAGCAAAATTGACCATCTCATCGGTGATGCGACGCGCATGATGGCTGTATCTCAATTCGGGGGGAGCATCATGCCCCAAGCCAACCGAAAGATCGCCTCATCGGGCCTTTACACCATTCAGGAGCTTATCGACCTGCGCCGCCAGATGCTCCTGTTCGCCCGGTCATTACCGCGTGGCCCAAAGCGGAATGACCGCCGCCAAACAGCCAATTCACTGCGCAGGCTTTATAAAAACAAGGCGTGGCTAAGCACTCATACTGTTGAGGAATCGCAGTAAGGCCGCCTGGGTGGGTGGCCTAAAATCTAGGTGGACGGCGGTGCAAGACTGTCAAGCCTCAATTGAAAAGCTTCGAAGGGATGCCATTGAGGCCGCGTCAATCCGCGACCAAGCTACAGATGAGACCAAACGTGAAATGTTCGGCAGATTGCATGAGCATCTCAATCGGCTCGCCGACGAAGTTGAGCAAGCCATGCACTCCAGCCGATGAAGTAAGGGCGCCTCACTGCAAAATCGCAGCCGGACGTTTGCCGGCCTTCCTGCACTTCTGACAAACCAGCCGGGACGCGAGGTCATGAACGAACGTAGTCGAAACGTGGGGCAGGGCGGCTAGATCGACATCCCGCCGGGCCTTGCATCGCGAGCATTCGATCTCAAGCCATGGGTAGGACCCGTTAATGGCCTGATCGACGGTCTGGCTGGGATCGATAGGACCGCCGTCGCTCCACATGCGTTCATTCCAGGACTGGCAGGCAAAGCTGTCTGCCTCGCGAATCAGAGCCTCGCCCTCGCGTCGCTTCTCCGCCGACCGCTCGGCAAAAGATGCGCGTCATGGCCCGGCTCTTGCCGAGTTCTTTCGTCAGCGCCTTTCGGTCGCCGCCGGATAGCGGCATGTGGTGAGATTTGCGGGCCATGGGGTGGCATTTGAGCGCGGCGCGCGGCGTTGTGCAATCGCCCTAGATGTTGGGCGGAAAGCAGTACCGCGCCACCGCATGTTCACGAAATCACCCGCGTGTACGGTTGTACCGACCGATAAGAACATTCAGCGAATCCGATATAAGATAAATACCTGTGCGTTCCTGGCGAGAGGCTCTGGAAAACGCGCTCATAGTCACCCAAGTGCGTGTTGTCATGCGAGGGACAGAGCGATGTCTTCTATCGATGATCCGAGTTCGCCTAATCCGCCAATAATCCCAACTCCGCTCGCCCCAGCGGGACCGAGCGTTGGTGTGTTGGATTCACGTCCAATCGTTCAGCCTCCAACGTCTCCGCCGGAGCAATTTCAGCTCGATGAGGCAGCCGGCACCACCAAGTCGGATGAGCTACCGCCGGTGGTCAGCTCTCATACCATTCTCAATGGAAATCCGTCGCTTCGGTCTATGACCGATGGTGCTGTGACCCAAGTCTCAAGCACGCCGCTCCCGCTGCGCACAGTTGATCCCGCAACGTACCTTTCGCAATGGTGGGATGTACCGCAACCGCTGCGACAACCGCCGCCGTTTAACCCCGGAGTGGTTCCGACGACAAAAGTGGTTGCCGACTTTGGCGCCCCCCTCGAATTCACGGCAGCAGTGGCCGGCTCTACACCTCTTCCACTGAAAGCCCCTCCCAACCACGTTGCGCTCTCGGCCAGATCGATGGCTATGGCGACGGGCCGCGCCGCGATCAATGCGAGGGAGGGCGCATTCGTTAACGGTGGTGAACCAGCCGATCTGATTGCCGAGCGATCAAAATTCGAAACACTAGAGGCGCGTGTTGCTGTCTTGGAAGCAACGCTTACCGCTCGACCCGCTGGCGTGGCTCTAGCGCCGCGACCACCTGGCATAGGTCATAATAGTGGAATCTATCTCGACGAAGATCTGAACGTTGACGAAGCGAGTATTCAAAACCTGATCGCCTTGTTGAAAGCGCCACGCGCGACCGCGCCATCTGATTTGGAAAAACTCGCCGAGGCTGCCAAGGTTGCTGATCCAAGCATCAACAAATGGCAAGAACGAGTCGATACGTTCGTGACGAACGTTATAAAAGGTGCTGCAATTCAGGCCGGCAAGGAAATCGCTCAACAACTCCTGCACGCTTCGTGGGTTCAGTCTGTTTTTTCTGCCCTTCAATCTGTGTTTGAAGCGATCAAGGACTTATTCTTCTAAGTCTGCGCCAACGGGCCGCCATGACCTAGCGCGAATCCGTGGTGCATTCATTTCCTTATCCCTTATCCAGGTAGCCCCGGGCCAGCCGACGAATCCTGAGCCTTGCTAGGGGCTTGCTCGTCATTCAACTCCATCATCTGGCGAAGCCGGCCGGCTGGAAATGGCAGTGTGCTACAATGTATGGGTTGAGGCCAAGGGCCTCGGATCAAGGAGGGACATGGCGAAGGTTGGTACGAATGGTGGGTTGGACGACCCCAATGTCGCGGTCGGCAAGCTGATCGTCGATGAACGTCTAGAACGTCTGTTGAAACCCGGCATGACCGCAGAGGCTCTGTTTAACCTATATGCGATGTGCGAGGACGATTTTGATCTATATGCGATAGTCGGAGATGATGAGCCGTTTATTCCCACCCACAAATTCTCTGCTTTGGACTATGCCAAGGAACGGTGCGAGGTATTAACGCAGGCGCAGGCAGCCAATTTTGAGCACGCCGCCAATTTGGCTTATCAGATTGCAACGGCGCCACTGTTTTTGCTTCCAGAAATAAAGGCGCCATCCGTCACGCCGTAATAATGTCCAGCCGCATCACTGGCACCTTTCGTATAGGTGTAATATCGCCACCTTGGCGAGAGCATGTTTGACGGCTTCATCAACCACCAGCGTTGCATGGATCGGCCGATCTGCATTGGTGTGACAGGTTTTTCAATCCTATCGTCGCGGCTCGCTATGTCCCTCATGACCTAGCGCGAATCCGTGGTGCGCTTGTTTCCTATGGGCAGGGGCAAGGTAGGGCGGCCGGCAGACGAGTCCTGAGCCTCGCTACGGGCTTGCCTGTCTTTCAACTCAACGATTGGCGAAGTTGGCCGGCTGGAAATAGCAGTGTGCTATAATGAATGGGGGGAGGCCAAAGGGCCTCGGATCAAGGAGGACGATGACGAAGGAAACGACGACTGGAAATAGATACAAGGTCTTAATCGACGACAATTTCCACTATATGGACGAAGAACATCGGTACGAACATGGCGCGTTCGGCACCGCTGATGAGGCTGTCGCGGCGTGCAAGCAGATCGTCGATGGATGCCTAACTCATATGTTGAAGCCAGGCATGACCGCAAACGCTCTGTATGAGCAATGGGTGATGTTTGGTGAGGACCCTTACGTCATGCCAGTTGATCGTACCGACGCACGGGTGGTGTTCTCTGCCTGGGAATATGCCAAGGAGCAGTGCGAGGTATTAGAACTCGCGCCACCTATCGCGCCGTAAGGGCAATTTCGCCGACACACACAATATCCGGCCGCGCCGAAGTCACGTCGGAGATGATAAACGCCTATCCCTACACGCGCAGCCATCTGGTAGCATTGTAGCCGACGAAAACATCGGCGATTGATCCGCCGTCAACGTGGTGGCCGGGCGAACGGTGAAAAAGGGAAAGAAATGAAAGACCAAGAGGCGAGAGGCGTTGTTCTGAAACGGCTCTACGACATCAGAGATGCAAGGCAGCCTGCCGAACTAAGTAATTTCACCGACACGGGCATCGCATCTGATACCGTGGCAAGAATTATCGAGCAACTCGCAGATAAAGGTCTAATTGAGTGGCATCCGGTGACAGGCGGCATCAATAGTCCGGCGAAGTACCTAATTCTAATGGCAAGGATCAATGCCTATGGCGTCGATGTTATTGAGGGTGCCACCAAACCTCCTTTCGCTATTAATATCCATACGAGCGTAGACAAAAGCGTAAACGTTCACGGCTCGCAGGGCGTGCAGATCGGCGGGAGCGGTAACATCCAAAACGTCAATCTCGCGCTAGAGCGATTGAACAACTATATCGACAGCGCAGGCGCCTCGACGAAAGAGAAAGCTGATGCAAAAGGGCTTCTAAGTGCAGCCTTTGACAATCCCCTTGTGCAAAAAGCAATCCAGTGGATTACGGGCGCTGGCTCTTGATCATGCTTGGCCCGGCCCAGCATCACTAATAAATGTGTAACCTCTACAGTATCACCACCAACCAAGCCGCCATCATCGCGCTGTTCCGCGTGGTAAACCGATACGTCGGCAACCTTGCGCCTATGCCGGGGGTCTTTCCTGACTATCCAGCGCCCGTGATCCGCAATACCGAGTCCGGCACCGAACTGGCCATGATGCGTTGGGGAATGCCGCCACCGCCGCGCACTGGCGGACCGCCGGTCACCAACATTCGCAACACGTCATCGCCGCACTGGCGTGGATGGCTCAAGCCCGAGAACCGTTGCTTGGTGCCGTTCAATTCCTTCGCCGAGTATGCGCCTGAGCCTAATCCCGAGACGAAGAAGAAAGACGTGGTGTGGTTCGCGCTAAATGATGACAGGCCATTGACCGCGTTCGCTGGGATATGGACAACCTTCAACGGTGATCGCGGCACCAAGTCCAAGCCGATACCGGGGCCGCATGAGGTTTATGGATTCCTGACGACCTCGCCGAACGCCGTCGTCGAACCTATCCACCCCAAGGCCATGCCGGTGATCCTGACGACAGATGAAGAACGCGACGTTTGGATGCGCGCGCCATGGGATGAGGCGAATGCGCTGCAACGGCCGTTGCTTGACGATGCGTTGAAGATCGTGATGCGCGGGGCGGACAAGGAGGACAATCTGTGAGCCGGAACACGCCGTTGCGTTGGTAGCCGTCGCGCGTAACGTTACGACAGCTCAAATTGAGATTGCGCATTCGCCTCGGTTGAGCTTGGATATGAACCGTGTTTGCCTTTTTCGGAGCCGCTTTTTGATGAGCGATAGTAGCGACCAGCCTGACGTATCGGACGACAGAAAGCCAGACGTAGAAGTAATGACGCTCGCCAGTTTTCTCGAAACTAAGCCACCCGGCGTCAACATCAAAATCTCAGACCTATTTAGCCCCGAGATACGCAACACCAACAAATACGCCCCATGGCAAATCAACACTCCTCGCCTGACGCTGCATTGCGACGACACGGAGTGTGATGGCCTCCGGCATTTTCGCTTTGTAGCCGGGGACCGGCAGCCCAAGGACAGCAAGCGCCTGCTAACGTACTTGACTTATGTTTGTTCAAATTGCCGACGGTCAACTAAGGTCTATTCACTGAATGCCGCAGCCGAGAGTGAAAATGACGAGGTTGGCCTATGTTATAAATACGGCGAGATGCCGCCTTTCGGACCGAGCACTCCGCCCCGGCTCTTAAAGCTCTTCGAACATAACCGTGACCTCTTCATGAAGGGGCGCCGATGTGAAAGCCAAGGCCTGGGCGTCGGTGCCTTTGTCTACTATCGTCGGGTTGTTGAGGATCAACGCACCGCGATCATTGGCGAGATTATTCGCGTTGCAAAGCTAATCAACGCACCGGCCGAGACTCTTGCTTCACTCGAATCTGCAAGAAAAGAGACACAATTCTCAAAATCTCTCGACATGATCAAAGACGCAATACCTGAAAGCCTTCGCATTCAGGGGCACAATCCAATGACGCTGTTACATGACAGCTTAAGCACAGGACTTCACGCGCAGACCGACGTTGAATGTCTAGAGATAGCTCAGGCAATCCGAGTTGTTCTTGCCGAACTTGCTGAACGGCTGACAAACGCTCTCAAGGACGAAGCCGAACTAACAAAGGCGCTCGGGAAATTGCTCAATAAACCTAAGCCACCGGCGAGGGCGGTATCCCCGAAACAGCAAATCGAAGGCCGCCCAGCAAAGGGCAACGCTTGACGCGTTAGCACGCGCTTGTGCCTCGGGCTGTCTCCTAGACCCGGTGAACGACTAATTTTTCTTCGCTCAGGAATTGCAGCGCGCCGTACCCTTCCATATCGACGGCGTATCTGAAATTGCCGTCATCTGTTGGGAACACAGCGACAACGACGCCGCCTTCGTGTTCGTCGGTGGCTTTATCGACTCTATCGCCAATGGCAAATTTTGACATCGAGAACTCCCCAAGGACTCATCAGACGTTCATTATCTCACGCGATTGGATCAGTGCGCCTCATTCAAAAAACATAATGAAATGGACATCGTGGACGATGCTGATCCACCGAACCGATTCGGTGGCGTATTCCGCTGTCCTCAACAATCATGATACGTTTCGGCTCACCGATGTCCGCTTCCGTCCTGCCGGCTCAACCGGCGGACGCAAACCATAGCTGGCTCGCATCCTTAACTTTGCTTCTCGCGCATCGCTCGGAGATAGTGTTCGGCGTGTTGGAAGTAATTTTCCGCCTCGATCCGATCTCCGGTCAGAGTTTCGGCGCGGGCTAAGTCCAAATAGCGTTCATAGCTTTTATGGAAGTGTTGAACATTACCTACCTGGGCGCGGACGAACCCGGCAGGTCTTCGGTGGGTGGGTTGCGATCTTCGCAGCATAGCGTTGGTCATGACTTTCGTACTTTGGCGCCGCTGCCTAGTGATTACAGTCGATCCTTTGCGCTGGGCGCGTCGCGCAAAATATCTTGAGGGCTTTGATAGGTGTTACTTCAACCGCTCCATTGCATCCTAGTTCCTCTGCTGGGCGAGGGTGAGCACGGAGTGGAGACGGATCGAGTTGGCAAAGAACGCCGCTATGCGGGCGTTAAAAGTCACGCGGCCTTTTCGCCGCGACCTTTTTTCTTGACCCGTTGCAGGCGCTTGTTCTCAGGCTGCGTATTGCGAACGGCCTCGGCCAGCATCTCGTACAGCTCTGCCCTGGTCTTCTTCGGTTCGCGCTTGGGTGGTTGCCATGAGGTCATGGGCTATATGTGGGGATGCCGGGAGCAGAATTAAACCCCGCTGGGCATGTCTGCGATTTTCGCTCTCGGCATCGTGTGCGCTCTCACCCCAACAGCGACTAAGCTGCGGACTTCGCAGGCAGTCGGTTTAGTGCCATTAAGCGACGTTTTTACGGGATTGGTGGGGTGCGACCGGTACGCTAAAACAAGACCAGAGACTTCGCTGCCGATTGAGCGTACAGCCGTTGCCCGCTACTTTGAGGAGAACATCGATGGCTTCGTCAGACCACTATAGTCAAGAATTGAACGCTCAATTTGGGCGTGCGGTCTCCCGAGGCATGAAGCACATTCTGATCAACGCACGCGAGCTGCATTCCTCGCTCGATGACTTTCCTGGCTCGAACGATAGACTGGTCTCATGTCGTCTGGTGATGCGTAATGAAATGAAAGCCGGTGACGTCCTGGTGGTGGAAGAGGACCATCTGGTGGGCGTGACGGTGCGCTACCTGTTGCCACGAGCCGCCCATTGATAGCTAGTCCGCGACCGCTATCATTGCTCCCTTGGCGCGACCCACGCCTCAGTCACCGTGCTTTCGATGACGTGCCGCTGAACTCTCTTGCAATGCGGGCAAGCAAACGTCCGTAGATCCTGGCCCCACATGCTCGGCTCAATCACCGACAGCCTCATGGGCGAACCGCAGGCGGTGCATTGCGGGCCTTGGTTTTGTTTATCGAGCATGTGCCGCCTCCGTGAAGTTGGCTCTTAGTTCGGCGCCCTGAGTTCGCCGGCGAGCCAGCCGGCCACCTTCGATTTGAGGGGATCCGATGCAATAATCCTCATCTCAACCTGGTCGCATTTGGGGCATTCGAACAGCCGGCGTTTGAAACCAATTGGTCCTGCCGAAACGCGTTCAAGCATCATCCGCGTTTGGCAACGGGAGCAGCGAGCGCGCTCGATATCGGTCAAGAATTGGTCGGGTAAGGTCACGGTTTTTCTCCATATAAGGCGGGAGCGTTACCGAACTCTCGGTCACCGATGGCAGCCAACATGGCGCGGTAGTGGAGCAATCATGCTCGCTTGAGTTTCGGGATGCTGTTCAATACAGCTCACATTCCGAAAGTTATTGATGGTTGGTCCTAGTCACGCTCTTTGAGCAGAGGCTTCTCGTGCAAAACCGCAGACAGCAGCGAGTTGTTGACCTCGATATGGCCGTTGTAGCTGATGAGCCCCAGCTTTCGAAATTTGTTCATGAAATGGCTGACGCGGGACCGGGTGGTGCCAACCATCTCGGCCAGCGTTTCCTGGCTGATATTCGGGCTGATCCGCTGTGGCTCGCCGTCCTTGCCGAAATTGGCGAGCAGCAAAAGCAGCCGGGCTAGCCGCCGCTCGCTTGAATTGAACAGCTGGTCGATCAGGTCCTCCTCAATCCGGCTGTTCCGGGTCAGGAGATAGGACATGAATAACTCGGAGAATTTCGGCTCATCATGGAGCGCGGTGATCATGGCTGCTTTGGCGATGGAAGTGATCACACAATCTTCCATCGCGGTTGTCGTCGATATGCGCACCTTATGGCCGTTCATGCAGCCTTCGCCGAAGAAATGTCCGGGCTCAAGGATCGCGACGACAGCTTCCTTGCCCTGTTCGGACAAGACGGTGAGCTTGACCTTGCCTTTTTGAATGTAAAACACCGTCTCGGCGACGTCGCCCTGTTCGAAGATTTTCTGGTTCTTGTGAAATTCAAGGATAGCTTTCCCGTCCCCGACTTTGGCGAGAAAGAGCTTGGCGTCAAATATGTCCTTCGGCGGGGTGCTCATGACGGGCCTCCTTTGGCCCAGACGACGGCCGTCAAATCGCAGGCTGCGCGCGCCTGGCGGTTTGCGAAATATTATAAGGAAAACGTTTCTGCGTCAGCCGTCCAACGTGTGGCTTTCGAGCCATGTTTTACTTCTGAACAGCGCGCGAAGCGATAACGCAATCTGCCGGTGCTGGTTGCGTTGGCCCCCGGGTGGGAACGTCCGAGCATATCGCAGCACATTGCGCCGCATCTCGATAAAGTGCGCCGTCTGGCGGCGGCTGTCGGGTTCCGGCTCTGGCTTTCTGTCAGGCGAAGGCATGATGCCCCCTTTGGTTCAGGCGGGAGCTTTGCTCTCGTCACCGGTAGCGGCCGGGTACCGTGCGGTGACAGATAGTCATGGCGCGGTTTCGCTCTGAGCCCGTGGTCAATTTTGCTCACATTCGGAAATAGAAAACGGCCTCAGCGCGGGGGTACAGGCTGAGGCCGTCAGTTCATCGGATGCCTGGGGGGCGCCATGCATCCGGTCGCCTATCACAAGCGGTCACGGCGACGTCGGTTCCAAGGATTCAGGATGGCGCGACCAGCGACGTCATGGGAACGTCCAGCGCGTAGACAAAGCCGGTCGGGGCATACAGGCAGCCTTTCGTTAAGCGTGTGTTGGACAAGGATACAACCTCGTCCGCCATAACTGGACCGAAAAAATTTCGGGTGGGGCATCATAGATTCACGATCCTCCCTAATAGGCGGGGGATGTACCCCCTCGGATCGGGCGATTGTTCCTGGTTGGAATGAGTGGCAGCCCGTCTAACAACAGAACGATTGTCAACGACCTAGCTTTATCGTCTTGACGCGAAAGGGAGATAGCTGTGACGCTGTTCAACGCGCGGGCTTACCCATGCATTGCTCGCCAGTAGCCCTAAAGTAATAACATCCGGTCTGCTGGCAGCTTGAGAGCCGGACGCTGCACGTACTCAAGCACTCATGGCGTGGGACTCTGGCTCCGAGACCATCGCAGCGTTCGCACACGTGGTGCCAGCGGCTACAAAATTGCGCACGTGTCTCAGCGAATGCCGAAGTTGCAGTCGCACTGACGAATGCACCGAGTACGAGGGCCGCCACAAACATTTTCTTCATCTGCTTTCTTCTCCTCTATTTATTGAAGGCAGTCTCATGGACACTAACCCACAAATTACCCGTGCTGTGCGGCATTCAACAAAATCGGTGTTCCGTCGTGAAGCGTGTGTTAGACAAAGCTACAATCAGAGCCGCCGTAACCCGACCGAAATAATTTCAGATAGGGCATGATTGAATTACGAACCGTGTGTGGAGGCGGGGGGGTCTACCCCCTCGGTTCGGCCGATTGCCCATAGCGGGATCGAGACGCTGGCGTGGTGATAGTGACGGCGCGGCGTATGGCATCAGGCTGGGTTATCGTGGCAAGAGCAGTCGATCAGCTATCCCCGACTTCGGTGACAGGACCGGAGAAGGGCAGGCGCTCGCCTATGCTGATCAAGCCGATAGTCGGCCAATCGTTTGGTGGCTTACGTTAAAGTCGCGAGCGATGGCTGTGTTTGCCTCGCCGGCATCGCGGCGCTTGATTGCTTCGCGCTTCTGATGCGGCGTTAGGCATTGTTCGTTTCGGTGGTGGTGGTGCGTTGAAGTGACTCATCGCCTTTGCTGCGTTGGTCCTGCAACATAGCGACGTTCGTTGCTGTGTTTCAGATTTGGGGGCAAGAGCCATGCAAAGCGCCATTGCGTACATACGAGTATCGACTGGCCGACAGGGCAGGTCGGGATTGGGACTTGCGGCTCAACAGGCCGCGATTGATCGGTTCGCAGAGGATGAGGGCTTCGACCTCATCGAAACATTTCAAGAGGTCGAGACCGGGAAGGGGGCTGACGCGCTCGAACGCCGGCCACAACTCGCAGCGGCGTTGAGGGTCGCGAAGCAGTATTCGACGAAGCTGCACAAGCCCCCGATCATCGTAGCGAAATTGGATCGGCTCTCCCGCGATGTTCATTTTATCTCTGGTCTGATGGCGCACAAGACGCCGTTCATCGTGACCGAGCTTGGGCGCAACGTTGATCCGTTCATGCTCCACATTCATGCCGCCGTGGCTGAACAGGAGCGTCGCCGGATCAGTGAGCCAACCAGGGACGCGCTTGCCGCCAAGAAGGCACAGGGAGTCGCGCTGGGTGGTGCAAATGCTGGCACCATGCGAACTCATGCCGAGGCCCAGCAACGCGCCGAAGGGCTGCGCACGGTCTTTAAGGAACTGTCCGGCTTGCGATCTGCCCGCGCCATCGCGGCAGCACTGAACGAGCGCAAGATAGCGACGCCAACAGGCGGCAAATGGTCCGCTGTGACTGTCATCCGCATTCAACGCCGATTGGCGGCGAATTGACCTTGCTCAGCGACCGGAGGGGCGAGGCAACAGCATCGAACACGATTGATTGGGCACGTATTGGAATTGTTGGAATTGGAGCGTTGTGCGGATTTGAAAAACTTGATTTACGAGCATCGTCGCACTGACCGCCGCAAGTAGCTGACGTGACTCTGCTATTTGGCGGCGCGTGCGTCTGCCTGTGCGAGATTAATCGGCCCAAACCTTATGAAATCTTCTCATTGGCCGTCATGCACATGCCAATGGCACTGATTGCCTCACCATTGGCGGGGCCTCGGCTCGCAACGGCTGTGATGTTGCCATAGACAGATTCAGACAGGTCTACCGCTATAGGACGTATAGACAATGGAACCTGTTGTACGTCTATAAGGTGAGGACCTGTCTGAACCTGTCTAATTTCCTTCGACCCCCTTCACGACGCCGGCCCAACGTCAAGTTTGAGCCGAACTCCGGCGAAACAACGCTCCTGATGGGGACTGCCTTTCCGGCAGGCGGTGAACCCACGGCTGGCCATCAGGCTGTTGAAGGCCTTGGTAGAGCCTGCCTTGTCGCCACCAGCTACGGCATACGCGGACCAATCGGCAAACAGGTCACTGATCCGATCCCACTTGTGGCCGTTGCCAGGATCGGAATCGCACTTATCTTCGAGCCATTGGCCGAACGAATCCTCGCTATCGAAGTACTCGTCCGTCGCATCGGTCACCATGGCAGGCGGTGCCAACCCGATGCGTTGCCACTCAAGACAGCCATCAATCGCCCAACGTAGGATCGCTGGCCATTCGGCTCTTAGCTTGTCTGTCAATTTCGGATCGCGCTCGACTGGCGGAATTTGCACGGTGAACGGAACCAGAAGCAACCGGCGGCGCATCGCCTCATCGACGTTCTGTAATCGCGGCTTGTGATTCCCGGCGATGAACAGCTTGAACGTCGGATAGAAGTCGAAGAAATCCTGCCGCATGAATCGTGCGGTTTGTTTATCACCTCCGGTAATCGCTTTGATCTTGGCTTCATCCCATGATCGTCCCTGTTGCGTTTCTTGTGCCACAACGAGGCGGGAGCCGCGTAGCTTCGCCAGCTCCGTTGGATGCCTGTCGTTCTTGGAATCAATGAATGTGGCCATGTCCGCGACTGTGGCGTACTCGCCGAACACCTTGACGATGGTGTTCAGAAAGAGCCACATATTACAAGCTGTCTACGGGTAAACTGCCCGGCGGCAAAGAAGGAAACCAGTGGATCGCATCGAAGGGTGTGCTGCGTGCTCACTACGAGCGGATCACCAAAGATAAGGCGGCCTGAGACACGCCGATTTGGTTCAACTGAATATCTGAAACGGCCTGCGGGCCGCCCTAATCCAAATTATTTTGATTTGGTCGAGACGACCGAAGAACTGGCGACCAGAGCGGGCATCCGGGGACGGACAGCCTGAGCTCACTGCCCCGGGGACGGGTGCATTCCCACTCAAAACATCATCGTCGTTCGGACCTCGCGCGCGCGGGCCGACATCATGTGTATTGGAGCACCCAACCTATGGACGCAGAAGCAGCGAAGCCCGCCACCGCGGACACGGTGAACGGGCTTCGGAAATCGGAGCAGCTTGGCAGCCGGCTCATTTGCAGAAATAGCGAAACCTCATCTCGAAAGCAAGACAAGCCGCCTGGCATCGTCGCGACGATCCGCAAGGGCAACCGCAATGCCGTTGTGGTCTCAGTCAAAGAGGATGGTCAGCACCCCTTACTCGACATCAGGCAGCATGAGCCTAACGGCCTCCAGGAGCTGAAGCCAACCAGATCAGGCATCAGCAACATCGACAAGGTAATGGCTCGCGAGTTGGTCACCGCACTCCTCAAGTTTGTTGCGGGGTGCAGGACATGACCCGCCGTCGCCTCGCTAACCGCCGCGCCAACGAAACCTACACCTTTCAACTCGACGGCCACCGATACCGTGCCAGTGCTGGCCGGTTTCCGAATGGCGAACTTGCAGAGATTTTCCTCGACGTCGCAAAGGCTGGAACGCCCTTGCAGCTAAATGCTGAGTGCGCGGCGATCTTGACGTCACTGGCCTTGCAGCATGGGGTTTCGCCAGAAACGATCCGTCACGCCGTCAACGGCCCCATCGCCGTCGCGCTGGGTCACTTCAGCAAAGTGAAGGTGCTCGTATGAAGATCGGCACGGCCGTGAGGCGACCATGGGTTCCGTTCCATGGCGCTGAGTTTTTTGCCAAGGCCAACCTAATATCTGACGCACAAGCGATTGCGCTGCTCCGGCTTATTTGGAGCTACTGGGAAAACGGCGGGCTACCCGACGACGACCAAAAACTGGCACGCATCGCACGGATGACGCCGAAGCAGTGGAACAAATCAAGGGCAGCAATTAGCGAGTTTTTTGGTGATCAATGGACAAGCGAAAGACTTGATCTCGAATTGGCAAAGATTATCGATTTGTCCAATAAAAACAGAGAAAAAGCAGAGCTGGGGCATAGCCTGCGCAGAGCTAGAGCAGAGCCGGCGCAGGAGCCGCAGCAGGACCACACACACTTACACGTACATCAGAGTGGTGTTGTTGTTGTTGACGCGGACGCGCGCGAGACAATCGAAGAGGCTTTCAACGAAGAAGCAAGAACGCTTGGTCTTGAGTTTTTGCTAGCGGCCGGCTTCGAGAACCCGACTTCAACGGAGGGCTGGGAAGTTCTGGCCGATCACACGAAGGCTTGGATCAACGCTGGCTATCCACGTTCAATGATCATCGCCGAAACCCGAATGATTGCGCACAAGGGCGGCCATAGGAAACCGCTGGGTTATTTCGATACGACGTTTCGACGCGTACACGACCGCAACAATCTTGAGTTGGCTGCATTGGCCGCGATGCGTTAGCCCAGCGTCCGCTGAGTGGGGTTGTGACTTTGCAATGACTTACGCCAATCCGATGTGCCGTGTGCCGTTCGTTCACGCCCGCAACGTCTTTCGTGGCGATTTACAGTCGTAAGGACTTTGCAATAATTGGCCCAAACCGTTGTCAGCAACGCGCTCGCGGACCTATTTTGAATGTCGCTTGCCTGCGGTTAAGGGGTGTACGCCGAATTGCTGCTCGACGAGTTCTGCCGCATCAATAACCTTCTCTAGGTAAGCGGCGCGTTCCTCTTCGGTCATCATCTTTTTCGTAAACCTCAAAACCGTCTTTTGCTGCAACGCCACCAGCTTAATCCTTCCTTGCTCTCGGAGTTGAGCAGTTCGCTCTATTCCGCTTTTAGACAGGAGACCCGATAACAGAGTTGTCGAAGCGGAAATTATCACCACTAACCATTTCATCCACGGTTGGTATTCGGGGGCCGTGGACGGAAGCGCCGCGACGACGGTCACCAAAGACGACATAATCAAAATCGCAGTTTGAAGACGCCATGCCATGTGTTCCCATTTGTCGGTTTCATGCCAGTACCATTCAAGCATCCCCTCGACGTACGGCGCGATCGCCGCTTTCGCTTCCTCTTCCGTAAGCACCGACTTTGCGGTTGCAGCAGATTCGATTGTCGCTGACATTGCGTCCTCCTTGGCCGTTCACGTCCGCAATGATTACCACAACTCATTGCGCGCATCTTGCTACGCCATGTCATCATGAGTAGCGGATATCATATCCGTTGAGCATCTGTAGGCTGCTGAATTTGCAAACCAATTTACGGCGTGTTGCGGTCGTGTTGCGCGGACCTGATTGAGCGTAGCCATTGGTAATCGGATCGCTTGCACCGCAACGCTGTTTCCGCGATGATTCTTGTGTCGCACTGATTTGCGCGACCGTCCCATGGCTGCCGATGGCAGAGCGGGCTTCCAACCACAAGGAAGCTCAGCATGGCGGCAACAGCAACCAAACCCCTGACACCAGCACCCCAACCGGCGACGCCGCTTGAACGGCTTCATGCTGAGCGAGCCAGCCTTGCCCGTGAGTTAGATGGCTTGAACGCCGGCGTAGCCCGGCTCCGGGAAACAGCCAATGCTGAGGCTGCTGTACGGGCGGAACTAGATGAGCTAGGACGCATCGAAACTGGCGCGATGCTGAAATGGGCAACCGAAGGCTGCCACGGCGAGGCTCCGCGTTCCGATCAGCAAACGCGGATCAGGTTGGCGCAAAAACTCAACGCTGCCCAAGCCGCCGCCGCCGCTGCAAAGGGTGCTGGTGCTGATATTCACCAGAAGATCGCAGCGCTCAATGACCGGCTTCGCTCAATCAGTGCCCAGATCGAACAGGCCATCTTTGACAAGATGGAAACCGAGCACGGTCACGTCATCACGCAATATCGAGCCAACTGCGAGCAGGGCAGCAAGCTCGCCGCGCAAATCCACGGGCTGGCAAGTTTCTACGGCGATGCCGGCCGCACGCTGATCAGCCGCGGCGATCAAGACGCCGGCACGATGTACCTGCAACGCGCATCAGCGCTGACGAACATCAAGCTCCCCAATCCCGGCGTCAACCGCCATGAAATCGAAGCCGCGGCATCAAATTGGGGCCGCCGCGCCGCAGCGTTGAGGTCCGGCAAATGAAAACAGCTGAAGCGCTCGCCATCGCAGCGCAGGCAAAACCAATCCGCCGCCAACCACTCGACAAGCTGCACAGCTCTATGGCCGCCGCTGCTGATGCGCTGGTCAAGAGTTACGACGCGATGGGCGGCACATTGGCAAAGGCTCAGGTCCAGCTCAACCAACTCGCCGCTGAAATCGAGTTCATTCGAGACTTTCAGCCCGACCAACCCCTTCGGAGAATGCATTCATGATCCCGCTGCAACATCGCGCCCGCGCTGCCATGGCAGCCATCGACGACGCCAAGACACCGTTTCAGAAGCACGCCGCGCGACAGGAAGGCCTCAGCGTCAAAGCTGATCTGGAAAAGCAGATCAGTGATGACAAGGCAGTGGCCGCATTCAAGGCCGCGAAGCCGCAGAGCATGGCAGGCGTCTACAAGGATGACACCGTCCGTGACCATCCCG
Organism: Bradyrhizobium erythrophlei; assembly: GCF_900142985.1. Taxonomy (NCBI): domain Bacteria; kingdom Pseudomonadati; phylum Pseudomonadota; class Alphaproteobacteria; order Hyphomicrobiales; family Nitrobacteraceae; genus Bradyrhizobium; species Bradyrhizobium erythrophlei. Next base: position 7,008,241 of record NZ_LT670849.1, on the reverse strand, counting down.
TGTTCATGACCGGCCCTGCTGAAACGCGCATCACCGGCCCGGTCAAGCTGCCTAACGGTTCGCTTGCCGCGCCAAATCCTCAGGGCCAGATCGTGGTGCCCGCCAGCATGGTGCCAGCGATGATGGCGCGCGGCTACTTCAGGGCCAACTCAGTGATCACCGCGTTGGGCGAAAAATATCCGATGTCCGATCCGCCGATCCCCAACGGCGACGCGGCATAGGCCAGCAATGCTGCGGGGATCGATGCCAAACAAAACTCTGGTGGCGATGCAGCGCGCGGATGGATCGCTTGATAGCGAGTGCGTGATCAAGCCCGATCACAACGGCGTCGTGATGGTCCCCGCCGAACACGTCATATCCATGATGAAGGCGGGATACGTGCACACGACGTCCGACGCCTAAACCGAAAAAAGGAAACACGATGTCACAGACGACAATTCCGATGAAAATGGGGACCGGCTTGGGAGTGCCCACGGTGGTGCAACTGCCGGATAGCACCACGCTGACGCCGGACGTGACGGGACTGATCAATGTCCCGGCCTCTTTTTTGATCTCAATGCTAGCGGCGGGTTGGCAAATCCAAATTGCGGCGAATAGCACACACGTTCCGTAGCGCGCGGTTGCTCCACAACGCGTTGAGGGAGAGGAGGCCTGACCACTTTCGTGGTTGTTGGTGGTCAGGTCCACATTTTCGAAAGCCAGCAATGAAATCGACTATCGATAAGCACCCTGACCGGCCCGCCATCGAAAGCGGGCTGGCGCGTCGCGTAGCCTTGCGCAAGCTGGGTAAGCGCTTCGGTGTGTCGATTGATGCTCTGCATCGCCACAAGAAAAAGCTTCTACGCGACGCGCCGGAGATGTTTCTCGCGGTTCAGGCCCGTGACTGGAAGGTCAAGCCGGAGGAATTGGAAGCCCTACGCCTTGAGACTTCTGAAGGCTGGTTGGCGAACGTGCGTGCCGATCTTGGCAAGGTCCTTTTTTACCGAGATTGCTGCATCGCGGACAACGATCATCAGGCCGCTGCACAGTGGACCGGCCACGCCCGAAAATATTTCGAGATGATCGGGCATGCCGCTGAACAGCTCAAAGCCCACTCATTCAACATTCAAAACAATTTTTATAACAGCCCGGACTATTGGCTGATCCAAAACGCAATCCTCGCAGCTCTGGCAAACCATCCGGCGGCACGCATTGATGTCCTGCGTGCGCTTGAGGGTGTTAGCAACGGCGTGGCCCCGCCCATGATCACGGCGTCTCCGGTCCTCGATCATGAGGCCGCTGCATGAGCATCGCTGACATCGCCCGCCACTTCGTCGAAACATCTAAATTCGACTGGCGGCACATTGCGCGACCAAATCAGCTTGAGCCGGTTGGCGATTGGGCTAACTGGCTGATCCTCGCCGGCCGTGGTTTCGGCAAAACCCGTACCGGGGCGGAATGGGTGCGCTCGATGATGTGCGGCACCACGCCATTGGCGGCGGGCCGGTGTCGTCATATCGCGCTGGTAGCGGAGACTGCGGCTGATGCGCGTGACGTCATGGTCGGTGACGGCAAGGGGCCGGGGGAGGGGTCAGGTCTCCTGCAGGTTCATCCGAAAAGCTTCATGCCCACCTATGAAAGTTCGAAGGATAGGTTGACGTGGCCGAATGGGGCCATCGCGATGATCTACAATGCCACTGACCCTGATCAGCTCAGAGGCCCTGAACATGATGGCGCTTGGGTTGATGAACTCGCCAAGTTTGCGTTGGCGCAAGAAGTCTGGGATCAACTGCAATTCGGCTTACGGCTCGGCACACAGCCGCGTGCACTGATCACCACCACGCCGAAGCCGACTAAGCTGCTCAAAACAATCATCGCTGATCCGCGAACTCACGTAACGCGCGGTCGCACGGCTGACAATGTCGCCAACCTGGCCCCGACTTTCGTCGCTAGCATCATGGCACGCTACAGTGGCACCCGGCTAGGCAGGCAAGAGCTTGATGCTGAGCTACTTGAAGATACGCCGGGCGCATTGTGGAAGCTTTCCGATATCGAGGCTGCGCGCATCGCACCAACGGCGCTGCCGACGATACGCCGCGTCGTGGTCGCGATTGATCCCGCCGTCAGCAATAACGAAAACAGCGACGAGACCGGCATCATTGTTGCCGGCCGTGCTGATGACGGCCATGCCTACGTGATCGCGGACTACAGCGGCAAGTTTTCGCCTGATAGTTGGGCGCGTGAGGCCATAAAGGCCTACCATCGTCACCATGCTGATCGCGTCATCGCTGAGGTCAACAACGGCGGCGCGCTGGTTGAGGCTACGGTGCGAATGGTTGATCCCAACGTCAGCTACAAGGCCGTGCATGCCAGCCGCGGCAAGGCCGTCCGCGCAGAACCCATCGCGGCCCTGTATGAACAGCGCCGCGTCCATCACGTTGGCACGTTTCCCATGCTTGAGGATCGGATGTCAGCGTTTACAAGCGACTTTGATCGCGGGCGGGCAGGGTATTCGCCTGATCACGTTGACGCGCTGGTGTGGGCGCTTAGCGAACTGATGGTGCAGGCCGAACCGGGGATTATCGAGTACGCCCGGCTTGAGGCTGAGAAAACGAATGCCCCGCCCGTCAACCCAAACGATCCGACAACCTTCGCGGTGACGCTCAAAGCACCGCCCGGTGGTGCGGGGACGCTGCATCTCATGTCCGGGCGTCAGGTGCTGGTGCCGTCCGACGGATTGGTGGCAATGACGGCTGAGGACAGCAAGCCGTTGCTGGGCATCGGCTGGGTTGAGGCGAGTGCGGGGGTGGCTGGTTAGCAAGTCTGCCGTCCGGTCGCTGCCGGGGGTAAAGCGGACGTGACGCGGACAGATCAATTCGGTCGCGAATGACTCGGAGCAGACCCTCGAATTGCCAGACGGCGCAATCGGGGGTAGAGTTTCTATCTCCTTCGCGTGGGATAGATTATGCCGATTTGGCAATTCCTCCGCCAGAAGACTAACCGCGAGGTCCTGGCTTGGCTTGGGGGCGGGTTCGTTGTCCTGGCGGCGGGGGCATGGACTGTTTTTGTCTATTTGACTCCCCCTAAATCGATGGATCGGCCGAGCGTCCGGGCGAATTGTGGGGGTGTTGCAATTGGCGGCAATGTAACCGGCGCGACCATTTCGGGAGCCACCTCCGGTTCAGATTGTCCGAATGAGTCAAAGTGAGAAGCCGTTCATGGTCCGCTCCTCAACTTTGCTCGCCGCGCTTACAATGTTGTTTGTCGCTCCAAACGTGCCGATCGTTGCCCAGCAAATCAAAGCGGAGGGTGGCGTCGCCATCGGCGGCAATGTCAGCAACTCGACGATCAATATCGGGATTCCTCCAGAACAGCTGGAGGCTCTTGTCCGACAAGCCCATGATCTGTCCGAAGCAAATAAAAAGATCGTTGCTGAGCTTCAGGGAAAGCTCGACGTTGGTGAGCGGCAAGTCCGGGCGGCGCTTGAGATCGTCGGCGAGGTGAATGTCCCGACAGAGCTTCTGAGCGCGAAGCTCGTGGAAATCGCTGAGCGCTTCAAAGCGCTTCGGAAGGCAGCATCCGATGATCTAGGCGATAACCCTTCTATTGTTGCCTTGAAGTCTGACGCCCGGAAGGCCATCGACGCGGGCGATCTTGCTCGGGCGGACCTTCTGCTCGCTAACGTCGAAACAGAGCAGAGACGGGCTCTCGATCGTTTCGCCGCCAATGTCGCCCGAACATCAGGCGAGCGTGGTGATATCGCAATGACGCGATTGCGGTACAAGGAGGCGGCAAAGCACTTCGCGGATGTAGCCGCGGTGTTTCCGCCTAGTATCATCGAGCAGGATGGGCGTTTGCATTACCTCAACAAGGAGGCTGACGCGCTCTTACGTCTGAGCTGGGGCTACGACGACCAGCCGCTGCACTTCCGTCTGAGCTATGGCGACGACGACAAACCTCTGCGTCTTGCAATCGAGCGATATCGGCGCATCATCGATCTGACACCTCGGGAGCGCCTGCCACTCGATTGGGCCAACGCACAGAACAATCTCGGCACCGCGCTTAGGAGGCTTGGCTCGCTCGAAGAGGCGGTTGCCGCCCATCGCGCTGCACTTACAGAAATGACCCGCGAGCGGGTGCCGCTCGATTGGGCCGCGACGCAGAACAGTCTCGGCAGTGCGCTCAGATTGCTCGGTGACGAAGAGAACAGCACCGCGCGGCTCGAAGAGGCGGTTGCGGCCCATCGCGCTGCACTTACAGAAATGACCCGCGAGCGGATGCCGTTCGATTGGGCCGCGACGCAGCACCTCCTCGGCGACGCGCTCCTATCGCTTGGAGATCAAGAGAGCGGCACCGCTCGGCTCCAAGAGGCGATCGTAGCCTATCGCGCAGCGCTTACGGAAAGACCCCTCGTCCTCCTCGGGGCGGTCGATAGGGCTCTTGCGAGGGGGAGTCTTGGGATTGCCTTCACGAGACTTAGACAGCACATCGCCGGTGAGAGGCCACGGAAATGAGATTCTGCTTCCCATAGCGGTACTCTCGCCACGTCCGCTGTTCGGTCGCAATAGGGGGATAAGCGGTTATCAATACGCGTCAGTCCCGCTTAGCCCTACGCGCCTGTTCCTTGACGAGCGCGGCTCTCGCAGCCGCGAAAGCGATGTCTTGGGTGCCCGGAGAGTTGCCGCCGGCAATCTTCTTGCCGTTCAAGAGCAACTCCCAATTCCACGCGACGACGCTGTCGGGCTTGCCGTCGGGGTACAGCCTGATTTTTGGCTCGTCCATAATATCTCATCCTAAAATATTCTTGCGTCCAAATAATTTGGATCACCGCTCATTCATCTTCATGCGTTACGCGGAAATGGCGAGATGCAAATCCAACTTTTTTGGATTTTGCATGCCCGATCCCGACCAATCCAAATTACTTGGTTATGCAAGCGTCTGAAGGTGTGTCATCACTCTGGGCAAGCCGGGGGAAGCGCTAACTTCCACCCGGCTCTAACACGAACCACAGAGTGACCCGATGGCCCGAGCTGATTCCCAGCGTACCACAAATCTTTCATCCCTGATCCGTGACGCCAGTCCGCGCCGCCTTTAAGGCCGCGGAGCGGGATGGGCTGGCACCGCTTTCGGTGTCAGTTGATAACCCGCCGTCGCTTGATGGCGGTGCCGCCGTGGTTTCCGACCGCGAATTAGAGCTGGCCTGACTCGCCAGCTCCCTCAGGGGCCTTGCTCGTTTTGACGCGCCGCCGGCCTCTGAGCAGCCCTTTCCGGTCAAACTCACCCCTCTCCTAGCCCCGTGCGGACACACGCAATTCCTGCGTACCCGCCAGCCCGTAAGGATGGACGATGCGCTTAAAGAAGTGGTCTACTGCCCGACATTCGAACCGCGCTATCCGCGCCCGGCTCAGTCTCTTGGCTATCGAGCGAGGGCTGCAGCCCGCTGAGCTTCCCAAGGTGATCGAATTGGACGACACGATGCTGGCGTTCGTCCGCCGCCATGAGGTCAACCTGGATTGGTTGTTTTTGGGCTCTCTCAAAGGTCTTTGGGGAATGGCCTATGATGCGCTGCATCCTGGTTCGTACGCTGCCGGTCGCGACTGAGCCACCTGCATGTTGAGGGGCATTTCGGAGACATGAGAGGGCGAGACAGACAACGGGCGTTCTAGCCAAACGCAGCACAAGGCGGGGTGAACATGACATTAGTAGTCGCAGCCATCGGCCGTGAGAGTATATGGCTCTGCGCAGATCGAAGATTGTCCATTCGACAGAAGGCGGTCAGTGACGACGCGGTCAAGATATTGCGGGTCGATCGCGGCGATGACGTCGCGCTGTTGGGTTATTCTGGTCTCGGGAAAACTCCGAAAGGAAAGCAGCCATCAGAGTGGATGAACAATGTCCTTCGAGGACGAAACGAGCCGCTAGAACGCTCGCTCGAGATTTTGGGCGGAGCCATTAGTCGGCAAATTCTGAAATACTTGCTCCACGTACCGGGCATGGGGAACGCGGCGCATGTTGTGTTGGCCCCAGCGTTTGTGGCCGAAAAGCCGATACTCTACACCGTGAAATTAGACATTATCAACGCAAAGAAAAAACTCTATCGTATATCCAATGAGCGGCACGAGACTGTGGGGCCGCCACGGCGGTACACCCGAATTGGAATAGCCGGCAGCGGTACGCCGTTTATCGTCACGCAACGCCCAAAGTTGATTGCCCTGCTGCGCCTGATAAGTAAGCACGAAAAGGGCAAGATAACTGCATTTGCAGTAGCGCGAGAGTTCGCGAAGATAAATCTTGAGGTCGCCGGTAAAGACAATTCGGTAGGGCCGGACTGTGTGGTTGCGTGGTCTTACCGCCGCAACGGGCCACTTAAGCTAACTCCAAACTTTATGGGCTTCAAAGGACTAGCGACGGCAACAGGTCATTTGTCTTTGCCAACCAACTCCAATGGGACTGACATGACCGCGTTCATGGCTGTGCTTTTCCCTTCTATGATGGAGCGCATGGCCAATCTTCGAGCCGGTAAGGACGGAAATCTTAGTGAAGCAGATCAAGCGGCGATTACAGAAGCGTTGAACAAGTTACCGACCCGGCCCAGCGAGCACCTCTAGAAACCGCGACCCGATGAGGAACCACCGATCACCGACCGCTTCCTGACCGAGGACCGAGGGCTCGACGGTCCAACAGATTAGGCTGGCCCTGGTCAAGAGATACGAATGTCTGGCTCAGCGGTCGGAAACTAGGTTGCTGTGTTGCCAATAGGAGCTGTTTCAAAATGAAGTTTTAGGTCCGTCCCTGAATAGTTTGTCGATAGTTTTTGCAAGGTGGCCTGATCTGCGACCACACTGAGAGCAAATCGGGTGGCTCTAGCGCTCTTGTGGAAAATATCTTCGTAAAATACCTCCCCGTATAGATAGATACGCGCGGTTCCGGCTACTATCGCGGCGATTTCGCTCTGAGAAAACATTGAGCTTGCGACCTGCGTACCTTCCATAGGTAAGCGAGGAAAAAGAACGAACGGATTGGTCAGTTTTTTGAGTGGACTAGGAAAAGCGAAACCGTCCGGAAGCGGATGGGAAGCAACCAATACATCCCCGTGGTGACAAACGTTGTGGGCCGGCGTCTGCCCGAGATTCTCTATGTCGTATCGAACGCGGCAGTAGCGTTTTTCGTCGAATGCGTAAACGAATTTGCCACGCATAGAGACATAGGCGCGTAGCTGATTTTCAGATGTTTGATCCGCCCCGATCACCAATCTTTGTGTGGCGCGCCAAAGCAAGTAAGTTGCCCAGAACAGGAGAGCGGTGAACGCGGCGATAACTGTGTCCGTTATTTTTAGCTTGTATCCGAAGAGAGCTGGCCAAAACTCTGTGCCATCTTCACCGGGTTTTTCTCCGGTTTTGCTCTCGTCGAGTTTGACTGATTCCGAGCCGCGAAGCGCCGAAGGAACATTAGATGCTGATCGGTTGTCCGCTCCAAGATTGTCTGGGCTATTCCTATGCGTCTCGACGGTTCCGCTCGTAGTTACTGGAGGGTATGGCGACCTCCAGATGGCAATCAGCGCAATAAGCAGCGCGCCCGATAGGGCGAACAGAAACTCCTTGCTGATCCAGTTCATTTCTCCCCCTTACGACAGGAATCTCGGGTTGCACTGAGCGTACTCTACCCTGTCTAGCGCGAGGGGCCCGCGCGCATCAATGAGGTCGCTAGCGGCGACAATAACTAGCCGCCGTTGATGGCTTGATCAACGGTCGGGCTCGGATCGATGGGCCGCCGTCCGACCACATGCGTTCATCCAACTTTGGCAGGCGAGATCGTCGGCCTCGCGGATCAGGGCCCCGCCCTCGCGCCGCTTCTCAGCCGAGCGCTCAAAGATGTGCGTCATAGCGCGCGACTTCGAAGCTCTTTCGAGAAGGCTTTTCGGTCGCCGCCTGACATTGGAAAGTGGTGGGATTTTCGGGCCATGCGGAAGCATGAACTCGCAGCGCCGCTTGGGGAAATCGTCCAAGATGTTGGGGCGCGCTCGCCGGTCGGCCTACTGCGGCTCGGGATTACAGCGAAGTGCAGGCCGGTGAGACCTCCCCAGTCAATCCGTCATTAGATCGTAATTCCGGCGCAGCGCGTGCTGGACATAAATAGCCGCGCGAGCCGCTGTGTTTGCGTCGGCATTACCAACGGGCACAACGCACATCGACCAATTGCTCTCGGAACGGTCATCGGTGACGCGATTGATGGCGACGTCACGAACACTAGAACAGCCGGGCTGCTGCCGAATTTCTGCTAACGCGCGCGCTCGCAAATCTCCAAGTGCCAGTAGGGTCTTCGACATTGAGATCGCCCTTCTTGATTTGGACTTTGGCAGTCACCGCAATAGATTTGCCACCATTCTCGTGGGCTTCGAGGATCGGCGGCGGGTGAGAGCGGGCATGCGCCAAAAAAACACTATCAAAGCTTTTTAAGAGCGGAATTAATTGCCGATTGTGCTGTCGCGTAACCGGGGACCATGAGTGTTAGCATGAATTGCTTCAGCGGGACTTGCGGGCCGCCATTGACGGTCATGCTAATAGTTGACGTTACTCCGAGCGTCGCATCGAGATAGCGGACTTCCCAAGCGGAACTTTGATCGATGCCAAAATACGCTTGGGCTATCAAATTGAGTGCATCGAGATCATCGACCCACTTGAGGTCGCCACTCAGGCCCGCAATTCTCCAAAAATCCGACTTTAGTGGCTGTTGTTGAATTTTGCCAATACTACCATCGCGGGCCTGAAGGGCCGCGAGGTCATATGACAGCTCATCTTTGATAAAGCGTAGAACACGCGCCTTGTTATCGGCGGCAAGCTTAAGATCGTCTAGATGCTTTTCTTCCGCTTGCTGGGCGTGCTCAATGACGTAGATGGAGTAGGTTACGATTGCCCCAAAAACAATCGATCCTAGAAGTTGAATTAGAAGCGAGGTCTGAAATTGTAGGCGTCGCTCCGCGGACGTAGCTGTCGTCCTATAGACGGCTATTCCTAGAACGGCGATCGCAGCCAATGCGGCGACGTAGAGCAAGACGAGCGAGGTAGGTGCGCTCATGGTTCTCTCGTCATCTAGAACGCTTTGCGAGGGAGAACAAATAGCGAAGCAGCATGTTGCGTCCGTGTTGCGTGGAGCGATTAGTAGGGCTTGGTAAGCCGTTGATTTTCTTCGCACTGGCTCGCGACACGTCGCAACACGAAATCGGGCGATAGAACGAAGCCGAAACTGCAAGAAACCCTTATTTTATCGGCATAACTCGTGGCGATCCCAGCAGGATTCGAACCTGCAACCCACGGAGTAGAAATCCGTTACTCTATCCAGTTGAGCTATGGGACCGTCGGGTCCGGCTTATACCACCGAATGTAAAAATTTAGCATTCAAACGGGGCTATACCGAACCCGTTTTGGGAGCCCCGCGACTAAGGATTGACCCGGCTGGCACGACGCTTGGCCGGCTTTCGCCTTGCCGCCCCCCAGAGGCGGCGGCGGACCCGAGAACTCGAAGGCGTCCGACAAATGTCGCATGCGATTTTTTGCTCGTCCGTGCCTCCGCCACGAGTCCGTCACTTTTTAGCGCACTTCCTTATCATCGGCGGCCCATCCGCCGCGCCGGGAGCTTCATCATGATCGGTCTGGTTCGGGCTGCAATTTTTTGCGCCACGCTGTCGTTTGGCCTGACCTCAGCGCTTCCGTCGGCCTTGGCCGCGGACAAGGCGTTCAAGCGCGACGACCTCGCCGATTTCTCCATCAAGCTCGAAGCCCAGATCAAGAGCGAGGCGGGCGCCGTCAACAAATCCGGCGCGGCGTTGAAAGCCGATGCGGACGCCGCCTTCAAGCGCAACGACTACCGGACCGGCTTGCAAATCCTCGGGCAGATTGCGGTGACGGCGCCCGACGATAGCGGCAACTGGGTGCGGCTTGCGCGCACGATTTTCCAGATGCGGCCGACCAATTCCAGCGAGCAGACCTTTCTGCTCGAGCGTGCCTCGACCGCGGCCTATATCGGCTACCAGCGCGCCGCCAACGCCAGCGATGAAGCCGATGCGCTCGCCGTGCTCGGCCGCGCGCTATCGGAGCGCAAGCTGTGGCGGCCGGCGCTGGACAGCCTGCGCTTATCACTGGATTTGCGCGAGGTCGCCGAAATACGCGGCCAATACGAGAAAATGCGCGACGAGCACGGCTTCCGGCTGCTCGACTATACCATCGATTCCGATTCCGCCTCGCCGCGGGCCTGCTTCCAGTTTTCCGAAGACCTCGCCAAGCGCACCGACTTCACGCCGTTTTTGGCGCTCGCCGGCAATGACAAACCGGCCCTGATCTCCGAAGGAAAACAGCTCTGCGTCGACGGTCTGAAGCACGGCGAGCGCTACAACATCAACCTGCGCGCCGGCCTGCCGTCGACCGTGAAAGAAGGCCTGCCGAAGTCGGCTGAATTCAATATGTATGTGCGCGACCGCAAGCCATTCGTGCGTTTCACCGGGCGCGCCTATGTGCTGCCGCGCACCGGCCAGCGTGGCATTCCCTTGGTCAGCGTCAATACGCCTGCTGTCTCCATCAATGTGTTCCGTATCGGGGATCGCAACCTGATCAACACCGTGATCGACGGCGACTTCCAGCGCGCCTTGAGCCGCTACGAACTCACGAGCCTCGGTGACGAACGGGGCGTCAAGGTGTGGTCGGGCGAACTGTCGACCGCCATGACGCTGAACCAGGATGTCACGACGGCTTTCCCGGTCGATGAAGCGCTCGGCACCTTACAGCCCGGTATTTATGTCATGACCGCTGCCGCCAAGGGACCGGGCAGCGATGATGATGGCGGATTGGCGACACAATGGTTCATCGTCTCCGATCTCGGCCTGACGGCGTTTTCCGGCAATGACGGCATTCATGTATTCGTGAATTCGCTGGCGTCGACGGAAGCCGTGACCAAGGCGGAAGTGCGTCTCGTGGCGCGCAACAACGAAATCCTCGCCACCCGCAAAACCGATGACGCCGGTCATGCCGTGTTCGAGGCGGGCCTGGCGCGCGGCGAGGGTGGCCTTTCGCCGGCCATGCTGACGGTCAGCACGAATAAGGCCGACTACGCGTTCCTCAGCCTGAAATCCAATGCGTTCGATTTGTCGGATCGCGGCGTGTCGGGCAGGGCGGTGCCCGCCGGCGCGGATGCGTTCGTCTATGCTGAACGTGGCGTCTATCGCTCCAGCGAAACCGTCTTTCTCACCGCGCTGTTGCGTGATGGCCAAGGCAATGCGATCTCTGGCGGCCCGCTGACGCTCGTGGTTGAGCGCCCTGACGGCGTCGAATTCCGACGCGCGGTGCTTGCGGATCAGGGCGCTGGTGGCCGGACGCTGACGCTGCCGCTGAATTCGGCCGTCCCGACCGGGACCTGGCGGGTGCGTGCTTTCACCGATCCGAAGGCGAATTCGGTCGGCGAGACGACCTTCATGGTCGAGGACTACATCCCCGAGCGGATCGACTTCGAAATCACAAGCAAAGACAAGCAGATCAAGGTCGATGCTCCGGTACAGATCAAAGTGGCCGGTCACTTCCTGTATGGCGCGCCGGCTTCCGCTCTTCAGCTCGAAGGCGACATGCTGGTCGCGTCCGCCGACGAGCGAACCGGCTTCCCCGGTTATCAGTTCGGCGTGGCGGATGAGGAAAACGCCAGCAACGAGCGCACGCCGATCGAAAATCTCCCGGAGTCCGACGCGAGCGGCGCGGCGACCTTCCCGGTCAGTATCGCGAAGCCGCCGACCTCGACCCGTCCGCAGGAGGCACAGATCTTCATCCGCATGGCGGAAGCGGGCGGTCGCGCCGTGGAGCGCAAGATCGTGCTGCCGGTCGCGCCGACCATCGCCATGATCGGCGTCAAGCCGCTATTCGGCGACAAGAACGTTGCGGAGGGCGACAAGGCCGCCTTCGACGTCGTGTTCGTTGCGCCCGATGGCAAATCACTGGCGCGGGACGGTCTGCGCTACGAGCTCTTGAAGATCGAGTCCCGCTATCAGTGGTATCGCCAGAACTCCTCCTGGGAGTTCGAACCGGTCAAATCGACCAAACGCGTTGCCGATGGCGATTTAACGGTCGCAGCCGACAAGCCCGCCCGCGTCACGCTGTCGCCGGAGCCCGGGCGCTATCGCCTCGACGTCAAATCGACCGATGCGGACGGTCCGCTGACCTCGGTACAATTCGACGTCGGCTGGTACTCCGACGGCAGTGCCGATACGCCGGATCTGCTGGAGACGTCGATCGACAAGCCGGAATATCAATCCGGCGACACCATGGTTGCATCAGTCAATGCGCGTACCGCCGGCAAGCTGACGATCAACGTGCTTGGCGATCGGCTGCTGACCACTCAAACGAGTGACGTCAAGGAAGGCACCGCCCAGCTCAAAATTCCCGTCGGCAAGGACTGGGGCACCGGCGCCTATGTGGTGGCGACGTTGCGCCGTCCACTTGATGCGGCAGCGCTGCGCATGCCCGGCCGCGCCATCGGGCTCAAATGGTTCGGCATCGACAAGAAGGCCCGTACCCTTCAAGTCAGCCTGTCGCCGCCCGTGCTGGTGCGGCCGAACTCCACGATGAAGTTGCCGGTGAAGCTGACCGGCCTCAACCCCGGCGAAGACGCCAAGGTCGTCGTGGCCGCCGTCGATGTCGGCATTCTCAATCTCACCAATTACAAGCCGCCGGCGCCCGACGACTATTATCTGGGCCAGCGCCGCCTCACGGCGGAAATCCGCGATCTCTACGGCCAGTTGATCGACGGCATGCAGGGCACACGCGGTCAGCTCAAGACCGGCGGCGATGGCGCCGGCGCAGAATTGCAAGGCAGCCCGCCCACCCAGAAGCCACTTGCGCTCTATTCCGGAATTGTGACGGTGGCAGCCGACGGCACCGCCGAAATCACCTTCGACATTCCGGAATTCGCCGGCACCGCGCGCGTGATGGCGGTGGCGTGGACCGCGACCAAGCTCGGCCGCGCCACGGTCGACGTCACCGTGCGCGATCCCGTCGTGCTGACCGCAACTCTGCCACGCTTCCTGCTTAACGGCGATCACGGCACCATGAGTTTTGATCTGGACAACGTCGAAGGCGCCGCGGGCGATTATTCCGTCAGCGTCAAAACCTCGGGGCCGGTAAAGGTCAGCGGCAATCCGACGACATCAGTGAAACTCGCCGCCCAGCAGCGGACCTCGATGTCGCTGGCGCTCGATGCCGGCGGCGCAGGCCAGGCTGCGCTCGACGTCGATATCAAGGGACCGAACGGGCTGACGCTGGCGCGGCATTACACGCTGGATGTGAAGCCGTCGACGCAGGTGCTGACGCGACGCTCGGTCCGGACCTTGGCGAAGGGTGAGAGCCTGACGCTGACGCCGGACATGTTCTCTGATCTCGTTGACGGCACCGGCACCGTCTCGGTTTCGGCGAGCCTTTCCAGTGCGCTGGATGCGGCAACCATCCTGAAAGCACTGGACCGCTACCCCCATGGCTGTTCGGAGCAGATTACGAGCCGCGCGATGCCGTTGCTTTATGTCAACGATCTGGCCGTCGGCGCGCATCTGGCGATGGACACCGCGGTCGACCAGCGGATTCGCGATGCGATCGACCGCCTGCTGGCACGGCAGGGCTCAAACGGTTCGTTCGGCCTGTGGTCGGCCGGTGGCGATGACGCCTGGCTCGATGCGTATGTGACCGATTTCCTAACTCGCGCGCGTGAAAAAGGGTTCACCGTACCCGACGTGCTGTTCCGCACCGCGCTCGATCGTATCCGCAATTCGGTTGTGAACGCCGAAGAACCGGAAAAGGACGGCGGAAAGAATCTGGCTTACGGCCTTTATGTGCTCGCCCGCAACGGTGCCGCGCCGATCGGTGATCTGCGCTATCTCGCCGATACCAAGCTAAACAACCTCGCGACGCCGATCGCCAAGGCGCAGCTTGCCGCGGCGCTGGCGCTGGTCGGCGACAAGGCAAGGGCCGAGCGGGTCTATGCCACCGCTGCCGACAGCCTCCTACCAAAGCCTGCGCTTGAATTCGGCCGCGTCGACTACGGCAGCGCCTTGCGCGATGCGGCGGCATTGGTGTCGTTGGCCGGAGAAGGCAATGCGCCGAAGGCCACGCTGATGCAGGCGGTGTCACGCGTCGAAGCCGCGCGCGGGCTTTCGCCTTACACCTCGACCCAGGAAAACGCCTGGCTGGTGCTGGCGTCACGAGCGCTCGCCAACGAGACCATCGCGCTTGATGTCGAGGGTAGCCCGGTCAAGACCGCGCTCTATCGCAGCTACAAGGCGGCCGAGATATCGGGCAAACCGGTCAAGATCAGCAATACCGGCGACGCGCCGATACAAGCGGTGGTCTCGGTCGGTGGTTCACCGGTGACGCCCGAGCCGGCCGCGGCCAACGGCTTCAAGATCGAGCGCAATTACTTCACGCTAGACGGCAAGCCGGCCGATGTATCGAAGGTCAAGCAGAACGATCGCTTTGCGGTCGTGCTCAAGATCACCGAAGCCAGACCGGAGTTCGGTCATATCATGGTGTCGGACTATCTGCCCGCCGGCTTCGAGATCGACAATCCGCATCTGGTCTCGTCCGGCGATACCGGCACGCTTGCCTGGATCGAGGATGGCGAGGAGCCGGAAAACACTGAGTTCCGCGATGACCGCTTCACGGCGGCGATCGATCGCGCCGCCGACGACAAGTCGATCTTCACGGTCGCTTATGTGGTGCGCGCGGTGTCGCCGGGCAAATATGTGCTGCCGCAGGCTTATGTCGAGGACATGTACAATCCCTCGCGCTACGGCCGCACAGTTACGGGTTCGGTCGAGGTGCGTCCGGCCAAATGAGCGCTGAAGCCGATCAGATAGGCGCAACCAGGCCGGCCCTCCGATGGAGACGAACGGGAGGTGCGGCGTTCGCCGTGGTCGTGGCACTCAGTCTGACGATTGCGGCGTGGGTGGTCTCGCTCGGACCGCTGCCGCTTCGCGAAGCCCATGAAGTCTCAACCACGATCATCGATCGCCACGGCAAGCTGTTGCGCGCTTATGCGATGGCGGATGGCCGCTGGCGGTTGCCGGTCCATGCGGCAAAGGAGGTCGACCCGACCTATCTGAAGCTGCTGTTCGCTTATGAAGATCGTCGCTTTTATTCTCACGGTGGGGTTGATGTTCTGGCGCTAGGACGCGCTGCGTTTCAACTGGTGACCAGCGGCCATATTGTGTCGGGCGGCTCGACCATCACCATGCAGCTCGCGCGTCTGATGGAGCCGCGGCGACAGCGTTCGATCACGGCCAAGCTCAGACAGATCGTCCGCGCCATCGAAATCGAACGGCAAATGAGCAAGGACCAGATACTCGACCTGTATCTGGCGATGGCGCCCTACGGCGGCAATCTCGAAGGCATTCGCGCCGCTTCAATCGCCTATTTCGGCAAGGAGCCGAAACGCCTGTCGCTATCCGAAGCCGCGCTCCTGGTGGCGTTGCCGCAATCGCCGGAAAACCGCAGGCTCGATCGTTATCCGAATGCTGCCCGTGCCGCCCGCGACCGGGTGCTGGATCGGATGGTCGAGGACGGCGCGATCTCCAGTGACGATGCCGCAATGGCGAAGGCTGTAGCCGTGCCGCGGTTGCGCAAGCCCATGCCAATCCTGGCGCCGCATTCGGCCGACCGGGCGATCGCCTCGGTGAGGGACACGCCTGTGATCGCCTTGACGCTGGAGGCGCCGTTGCAGCAGGCGTTCGAGGCATTGGCGCGCGACCGCGCAGCCTCACTCGGCCCGAACATTTCGGTGGCCATTCTTGCAGTCGACAATGGAAGTGGCGATGTGCTCGCCCGCGTCGGCTCACCGGACTATTTTGACGACCGCCGCGCCGGTCAGGTTGACATGACACGCGCGATGCGTTCGCCAGGATCGACACTGAAGCCGTTCATCTATGGTCTGGCCTTCGAAGACGGCTTTGTTCATCCGGAAAGCCTGATCGATGACCGGCCGATTCGCTTCGGCTCTTACGCGCCGGAAAATTTCGACATGACGTTCCAGGGCACGGTTCCGGTGCGCAAGGCGCTGCAAATGTCGCTTAACGTACCCGCCGTCGCGCTGCTCGACCGTGTCGGCGCCAGCCGGCTGGCATCGCGGCTCAAGCAGGCGGGAGCTCATCTCGAACTCCCGAAAGACGAGACGCCGGGGCTGGCCATGGGTCTCGGCGGCGTCGGCATCACGTTGCAGGATCTCGTTCAGCTTTATTCGGGGCTGGCGCGGCTCGGCGACGCGCGACCGCTACTCGAAATCCAGAGCCAGCGCGACGAGGCGAGTGAATCGCAGCGGCTTTTGGATCACGTTGCGGCCTGGCAGGTCGGTAACGTCTTGTTGGGGACGCCGCCGCCGGAGAACGGCGTGCACAACCGGATCGCGTTCAAGACGGGAACCAGCTACGGCTACCGCGATGCTTGGTCGATTGGCTTCGATGGCCGGATCACCATCGGTGTCTGGGTCGGTCGTCCTGACGGCGCGCCCGTGCCCGGAATCGTTGGCCGCACCGCAGCCGCGCCGATTCTGTTCGATGCCTTTGCTCGTACCGGCAAATTGCCGGCCGCTCTGCCGAAACCGCCCAAGGGAACCTTGACGGCCAGCAATACGAAATTGCCGCTGCCGTTGCGGCGCTATCGGCCGTTGGGAGAACTGCTCCGGACCGACGGCGAACGCGCGCCTCATATTCAGTTTCCGCTCGACGGGTCGCGGATGGATATCTGGGGGGAGGGAACGTCGTCTGCCGCCATGCCGGTAAAAGTAGCAGGTGGCGTGCTTCCGATCACGATGCTCGTCAATGGCGTGGCGGTCGGGGAACTCGACAACCGGAGACAACGGCTGGTCGATTCACCGGGGCCTGGCTTTGCCAGATTGACCGTCATCGACGCCAAGGGCGCGGCGGACACAGTTATCATCAGAATTCAATAGTGTTTCCGCTAAGCGGTTGTCGTGACGTTGTTTTCGGCGTATGCGGAACCGATGAGCGAGACCTATGCCCGCCCCCGGTTTGGACAGCCGCGCGAACCTCAAAAGAAGGTCGATCGGGGCAGCCGCCTCGTCGATCTGCTGGATTTTGTGGCTACGAGCCATGTCCGATCGGTGGCATTTCTGGTGCTGTGCGGCTTTTTGCTGTTCCTGCCCGGCTTCTTCAGTATTCCGCCGATCGACCGCGACGAAGCACGGTTTGCGCAAGCGACCAAGCAAATGGTCGAGACCGGCGATTTCGTTGATATCCGTTTCCAGGATGATGTTCGTTACAAGAAGCCGGTCGGCATTTACTGGATGCAAGCGGCCGCGGTCGAAGCGGCTTCCGCGCTCCACCTGCCGCGCGCCCAGGTCCGCATCTGGATCTATCGGGTGCCGTCGCTGATCGGGGCGTTCGGCGCCATGCTCCTGACCTACTGGACGGCGCTTGCCTTCGTGACCCGGCGCGGCGCCGTTCTCGCAGCGCTGATCATGGGAAGCTCAGTCCTGCTCGGCGTCGAAGCGCGGCTCGCCAAGACGGATGCGATGTTGCTTTTGACCGTCGTGGCTGCGATGGGAGCGATGGCGCGGGTCTATTTGTCGTGGCAACGCGGTGAGGACGATCCTCATCCGCCCTGGTCGTGGCCGGCCATTTTCTGGACTGCGCTGGCGGGCGGCATCCTGATCAAGGGGCCGCTGATTCTGATGTTCGTCGCGCTCACGGTTGCGATGCTGGCCTTTTTCGATCGCTCGCTGACGTGGCTTTGGCGGTTGCGGCCGGTATGGGGCCTGATGTGGCTGCTGGTGCTCGTCTTGCCGTGGTTTATCGCGATCTTCTGGCGCGCTGGCGATGCATTCTTCACCGATTCAATCGGCGGCGACATGCTGAGCAAGCTGGCGGCGCAGGAATCGCACGGCATGCCGCCTGGTCTCTATCTGCTGCTGTTCTGGTTGACATTCTGGCCTGGCGCGCCACTGGCGGCGATGGCTGCGCCTGCGGTGTGGCGGGCGAGGCGAGAGCCGGGCGCGCAGTTCCTTCTCGCCTGGCTGGTACCATCCTGGATCGTGTTCGAGGCGGTGCTGACCAAGCTGCCGCATTATGTCCTGCCGCTCTACCCGGCGATTGCGATCCTCACCATCGGCGCGCTCGAGCGCCGCGTGTTGTCGCGTTCCTGGCTCACGAGCGGAACGGCGTGGTGGTTCATCATTCCGGCGCTTGCCTCACTCGCCGCCGTGGTCGGGGCTGTGAGCGTGACGCGCCAACCGGTGTTTCTGGCGTGGCCCTTCGTGGCGGCGGCCTTGATCTTCGGGCTGTTTGCGTGGTGGCTCTATGACGATAACCGTGCCGAGCGCTCGTTGATGAACGCGGTCGTCGCAGCTCTGTTTCTCGCTTTCGCCATTTACGGCGTGGTCGTGCCGGCGCTGACGCCGCTATTTCCCAGCGCCGAGGTGGCGCGGGCGTTGCGCAACGTCGTCTGTGTTGGACCGAAGGCCGCGGCCGCCGGTTTTCATGAGCCGAGTCTGGTCTTCATGACCGGCACTTCGACGCTGCTCACGGATGGTTCGGGCGCGGCCGATTTCCTTGCCCAGGGAAGCTGCCGGTTTGCCTTGATCGAACAGCGTGCGGAACGCAGCTTTGCCCAGCGCGCCGAGGCGATCGGCCTGCGCTACGACGTGGCGTCGCGTGTCGAGGGCTATAACATCTCGCAGGGGCGCGCGATTTCGATCGCCATCTTCCGCTCCGAAGGGACGGAATAGATGTCCACCCAGTCCGGCTCCGAACCAGCCGCCGGCTACTTCTCTCGCCTGTCGACGATTGTATCAACATGGGCGAAGCAGCTCGCAAGTTCGGCATCCCAAGCGCACCGCACTGAAGCCGCACGGAAAGTGACGCGCCAGACGCTTCTGGCCTTCGTAAGCGCTGTCATGCTGATCGGCGTGTTGATGATTTGGATCGACGCGCCAGAAATCGCATTAATGCCGCCGCGCGGCACCACGAGTCTCTGGCCATTCCGGATTCTGACCGACTTCGGCAAGGACAACTATGTGCTATTGCTGTTGATCATTCTGCTGGTCGGCGCGGCGCTGGCCGCCGCCGCCGCACGCGATTCCGCAAGACACCGGCTGCTTGCGATCGGCGTGCATCTGCAATTTCTATTGCTCGCGTTAGCGATACCGCTTGCCGCCGGCGAGGTATTGAAGTGGATCGCCGGCCGGGGCCGGCCGTTCGTCGGCGGGCAGTCCAATCCCTTCAACTTCGCGCCTTTTGCAGGAACCGAAGCCCACGCGAGCCTCCCCTCGGCACATTCGATCACGGCCTTTGCGCTCGCCTTTGCGGTCGCTGCGGTCTGGCCGCGGCTGCGGGGGCTCGCAATCGCCTATGCACTGCTGATCGCGTTTACGCGTCTCGTCCTTCTGGCGCACCACCCGAGCGACGTTGTGGCTGGCGCCGCAATCGGAATCATAGGTGCCATGTGGGTGAGATACTGGTTTGCCGCGCGGGGACTGGGGTTTGCCGTGGGCGAGGGCGGCATCATTTCGCCAGCCGCCAATGAGCCCCTCAAGGGGGTTGCCGCCGGGGCACCAGCCTCATAAGAAGCGGACCGTCGGCCGATCACGGCTAACGCAAAACGGGTGAGATTTGCCTTCTTCTGAGCCAGCCGCCATCGCCGTCTCGATCGTTGTTCCCGTGCGCAACGAGGCTGAAAATATCGCGCCCGTGATCGCGGAGATCTCGGCGGCGCTCGACGACCGCTGGCGTTACGAAATCATCTATGTCAACGATGGCTCGACGGATGCAACCGGCGACCGGCTCGCCGCCGTCATGGAAAGTCGTCCCAACCTGCGCCAGATCCGTCATGCGACATCGGGGGGGCAATCAGCAGCCGTGCGCAGTGGCGTTCGCGCGGCGCGCGGCGCGATCGTTGCAACGCTCGACGGCGATGGCCAGAACAACCCCGCCTTCCTGCCCGCGCTGGTTTCCGCCATCGAGCAAGGTGGCGAACGTACCGGCCTTGCCGCTGGCCAACGGGTAGGCCGCAAAGATACCGGCTTCAAGAAGATTCAGTCACGCGTCGCCAACGCCGTGCGCAACGCGATCCTGCATGACGGCACGCGTGATACCGGTTGCGGCCTGAAGGCGTTTCGGCGCGACGTGTTTTTGGCGTTGCCGTATTTCGACGGCCTGCACCGTTTCCTGCCGGCGCTGGTGCGCCGTGAGGGATATGACATCGTCTATGTCGACGTGGTTGACCGTCCGCGACATTCGGGCGTGTCAAACTATGGCTTTTTCGACCGGCTCTGGATCGGAATCATGGATCTTGCTGGCGTGTGGTGGCTGATCCGCCGCAAGAAACCGACGCCTGTTGCGACCGAGGTGAAGTGATGCTGATCCAATACGGCCAAGCCCTTGGCAATTACCTTTACGATATATTTGTCGCCAAGTTCGACTTCTGGCTGGCCTTCGGCCTGATTGCACAACTCGCCTTTGCCGCGCGCTTCCTGGTGCAGTGGATCGCGAGCGAGCGGGCGGGAAAAAGCGTGGTGCCGCTGGCGTTCTGGTTTTTCTCGATCTGCGGCGGGCTATTGACGCTGATCTATGGCCTGGTCAAGCGCGAGCCGGTGATCATCATCGGACAGTTGGCCTCGAACATCATCTATGTTCGCAACCTGATGCTGATCTTCAAGAGTCGCGCGCAGGTCTCGGAGACACTGGACAGTTAGGCTGCGCGCAGGACTTCAAATCCGCGCGCTAGATCGGCCTTCAGGTCTTCGACGTTCTCAAGACCAATGTGCAGCCGGAGCGTCGGTCCGCCCGGCTCCCATTTTGTCGCCGTGCGATATCCGGTGCAGTCAAAGGGGATGATAAGGCTTTCAAAGCCGCCCCAGGAGTAGCCCATGCCGAACAGCTTGAGACTGTCGAGCATGGCATCGACTGACGTTTGCGCAACCGGATTGAGAACGATACTGAACAGACCGGAGGCTCCGGTAAAGTCCCGCTTCCAGATTGCATGTCCGGGATCGCTTTCAAGCGCCGGGTAAAGCACACGCGCGACCTCCGGCCGCTGCGCCAGCCAATGCGCCATTTCCAGCGCGGATCGATGGTGCTGAGCGAGCCGCACCGCCAGCGTCCGCAATCCGCGGATCGCGAGAAAGACGTCGTCGGGACCGGCACAGACCCCGAGCAGCCGGATCCCCTCGGAAATCGCAGGCCACGTTCTTGCGTTGGCCGAGATCGTGCCAAACATGATGTCGGAATGTCCGCCGATATATTTGGTGGCGGCCTGGACGCTGATATCGACGCCTTGCTCCAGCGAGCGATGAAATAGCGGCGTCGCCCAAGTGTTGTCGTCGATCACGATCGCGCCATGGGCATGCGCGGCGGATGCGATGGCGGGAAGGTCCGGCATTTCAAAGGACTGCGAGCCGGGTGCCTCGATGAGCACGGCTTTCGTGCTGGGCTTGAATAAACTCGCGATCGCGGAGCCGATCATCGGATCGAAATAGGTGGTCTCGACGCCATAGCGCGTGAGTATCCCGTTACAGAAATTGCGTGTCGGTTGGTAGGCATTGTCGCAGACCAGGAGATGGTCGCCTGATTTCAGCAGCGAGAGCAGGGCCGTGCTGATGGCGGCCGCTCCCGATTGAGCGATGCCGACGCCTGCGCACTGCGGCCCTTCGAGTGCCATCAGCGCTTGCTGCAGGGCTCTCGTCGTGGGGGTGCCGTGGCGGCCGTACCGGAACTCGCCGCGGTGGGCGCGCAGGTCGTCCACCGTGGGGTAAAGCACGGTGGAACCGTGAACGACGGGTGGGTTGACGAAACCCTTCTGCGCTTTGGTGTCGCGCCCCGCGGTCACAAGCGCAGTTTCGATCTTTAGCGGCAGGGTGTTCTCGTCGTCGCCGGCGCTCATATTCCATTGGCCTCCTTCATGGTCTTTCGGCCGTCTTGCAGTGTGAAGCGTTTGCAAAGCGGCGAAAGACGGCCGAGGTGTTAATAGCAGGGCAGGGAAGACCGCCGTCAACCCCTTGACCCGGACCGCCAGTCGTTCTGAGATGGCAGCTACAACTTCGCCGCAGAGTTGAGGGGCCTGCTGCGACCGTCACTTCGTCTCCGAACCGGAAATGGGCAAATTGTCGCTCATCCGGGTCGGCGTTTGCTGTGGCGGATGTTGGCCCGCACTTTGCCTGCGCAGGACAGTCATCGCTCCCGGACGACCCTCGAAAGGCCCCGCCATGAAACGCGTCTCCTTTGTCCTAGCTCTTGCTCTCGCCGCCGCTTTTTCGGCCCAGTCTGCCACCGCGCAGACCCTCAAAACGATCAAGGACCGGGGCATGGTGGCCTGTGGCGTCAGCCAGGGACTGCCGGGCTTCTCCGCACCCGACGACAAGGGAAACTGGACCGGAATCGATGTTGATGTCTGCCGCGCGGTCGCCGCGGCCATTTTCAATGATCCGACCAAGGTCAAATTCGTGGCGCTATCGGCCAAGGACCGTTTCACGGCCCTGCAATCCGGCGAAATCGACCTGTTGTCGCGCAATACGACCTGGACGCTCTCTCGCGACACCACGCTCGGCGCCAATTTTACCGGGGTGACATATTACGACGGGCAGGGCTTCATGGTGAGGAAGGCGCTCAAGGTCAACTCCGCGCTCGAACTGAACAGTGCTTCGGTCTGCGTGCAGACCGGAACGACCACCGAACAAAACCTCGCCGACTTCTTTAAAAGCAACAATATGAAATACGAGGTGGTCGCGTTCGCCGGCGCAGATGAGACCGTCAAAGCCTACGAGTCCGGTCGCTGCGATGCCTTCACGACCGATGCCTCGGGACTCTACGCTTACCGTCTCAAGATGACCAATCCCGCCGATCACGTCGTGCTCCCCGAAATCATTTCGAAGGAGCCGCTCGGCCCGATGGTGCGCCATGGCGACGATCAATGGTTCGACCTCGTCAAATGGGTGCTGTTTGCCATGGTCGACGCCGAAGAACTCGGCATCACCCAGAGGAACGTCGATGAGATGGCGAAATCGGATAAACCGGAATTGAAGCGGGTGCTTGGGACCGACGGCAATTTCGGTGAACAGCTAGGCCTCACCAAGGATTGGGTTATCAGGATCCTCAAGGCCGTGGGCAACTACGGCGAGACCTTCGATCGCAACGTTGGCGCCGGCTCGCCGCTCGGGATAGCGCGCGGCCTTAATGCGCTCTGGAACAAGGGTGGAATTCAGTACGCGCCGCCGATCCGCTGATCGCACCAGATTGCTGCAAAGATGAGTATCGGGCCACGACCACCGCCGCGGCAGCTTGTCGCGAAACTGCGGCGGGTGCTTGGTGGCGGTGCAGGCTGGAATGGGTTTTTCCTTCAGATCCTGTTCGTGGCCCTGCTTGGCTGGATCGCCTACGACATCGTCGCCAATGTTCGAAGCAATCTGGAGACGCAACGAATTGCCGCCGGCTTCGGCTTCTTGAGCAACAACGCAGGCTTCGACGTCAATCAGAGTCTCATTCCGTATTCGCAGTCGGATACTTATGCCCGGGTTTTCGTTGTTGGCCTGCTCAACACGCTGTTGGTTGCGATCATCGGCATTTTCTTCGCAACCGTGATCGGATTCCTGGTGGCGCTGGGCCGGCTGTCGCCGAACTGGCTGCTGGCGCGGATTTCCGGCGGTTACGTGGAATTGCTGCGCAACATCCCGCTCTTGTTTCAGATCCTGTTCTGGTATCTCGCGGTGCTCGGGACGCTGCCGTCGCCGAGGCAGAGCATTTCGCTGTTCGGCGTTATTTTCCTGTCCAATCGAGGATTGGTTGTTCCAACTCCCATTCCACAGCCCGGATGGGAACCGGTGGCGATTGCGCTGCTGATCGCGATCGCAGCTTCGCTGCTGTTTCGGTTCTACGCGCGCCGGCAACTGTTCCAAACCGGCCGGGTGGTAACGATCTGGCCTTATGTCGTCGGCTTGTTGATCGCTCTGCCGCTGGTCGCTTCGCTGGTATTCGGCGCGCCTGTCAGTTTTGAAATTCCAGAGCTCAAGGGGTTCAATTTTGCCGGCGGATCGCGGATCATTCCCGAACTCGTGGCGCTGACGCTGGCGCTATCGACCTATACGGGCGCCTTTATCGCCGAGGTCGTGCGTTCGGGGATTCTGGCGGTTCACAAAGGACAGATGGAGGCGGGCTCTTCGCTCGGGCTGACGCGGGGCGCGACCTTGCGGCTGATCGTGGTGCCGCAAGCGATGCGCGTGATCCTGCCGCCGCTGACCAATCAATATCTCAACCTCACCAAGAACTCATCGCTGGCGGTCGCGATCGGCTATCCCGATCTGGTCTCGGTTTTTGCGGGCACATCGTTGAACCAGACCGGGCAGGCGATCGAAATCATCGGTATCACGATGGGCGTTTACTTGCTGATCTCGCTGGTCACGAGCGCCGTTATGAGTTTCTACAACTGGCGGATCGGGCGGAGCATGGGCGTATGAGCGAGAACGCCTTCGTTCGAAAGGAACTCGTCCCTGAGCGCGCGGCACCAATCAAGGTGACCGGCTTTGTCGGGTTTGTGCGTACGCGCCTGTTGAATTCGCCGACCAATATCCTGCTGACGCTCGTGAGCATTCTGCTGCTCTGGTTTACGATCATTCCGGCCGTCAAATTTCTTCTGGTCGATGCGGTCTGGAGCGGGAAGGACCGAACCGCCTGCCTCGCCGAAAATGTCGGACATTCCGTCGGGGCTTGCTGGCCCTTTGTCCAGGCGAAATTCAGCCAGTTCATTTACGGTTTTTATCCAGATGCAGAGCGCTGGCGAGTCAGCCTGACCTTCTTCCTGGCAGCCATCTTGCTGTTGCCGCTGCTGATCCCGCGGTTGCCTGCGAAGGCGCTCAACGCCGGCCTGTTCTTCATCGCCTTTCCCGTCGTCGCATTCTTTCTGCTGCGTGGCGGCGGCCTGAATGGTTTCGGCGTGAGCTGGGCGACGGGCATTCTGTCAGGTTTCGCCGGCGCAATAGGTGATGTCGGCCAAAAACTCTCGACGGCCGGCGGCGCGGTGGCCGTTATCGGACCGCTCTTGCACGTGCTGGGCAACCTCGTCGTATGGTTCGGAATGGCGGTGTCTGTTCTGATCTGGCCGTTGGTCTGGCTCAACAGCCAAATTCGAGACTCCTGGCACCCGGTCTGGGTCGACTTCGCGGTAACGGCAGTTCTCATCTCGCTGACCCTGTTTTTCCTCAGCGGCGGCATTCGTACTGGCTGGCGCATTCTGCTCGGCAGCCTCGTGACATTTGCCGGCATTGGCGTCGTCATGGCCGCGATGGGGCTCGACCATGGCGGACTGCCCATCGTCGATAGCGGTCTCTGGGGCGGCTTTCTGATAACGCTGGTGGTTTCAGTCACCGGTATCGTCACATGCATGCCGATAGGGATTGCGCTGGCGCTCGGCCGGCGCTCGACGATTCCCCTGATTCGTTTCTTCTCGGTCGGATTTATCGAAATCTGGCGCGGCGTGCCCCTGATCACCGTGCTGTTTTTCGCAACCTATATGCTGCCGCTGTTCATGCCGGGCAATTTCAAGATCGACGGTCTGGTTCGTGCGCTGATCGGTATCGCGCTGTTTTCGGGGGCCTATATGGCTGAGGTCATCCGCGGCGGATTGCAGGCAATTCCGCGCGGGCAGAGCGAAGCGGCGAACGCCATCGGTCTTTCCTGGTGGAAGACGACAGCCCTTATTGTGATGCCGCAGGCGCTCCGGCACGTCATCCCCGGAATCGTCAACAGCTTTATCAGCCTGTTCAAGGATACGTCGCTGGTATCGATCGTGTCGCTGTTCGACCTGTTGGGACAGGTGCACGCCTCGTTCGCCGATCCTGTCTGGGCGACGCCGTCGACGCTGTTTACCGGGTTTGCGTTCGCCGGAATGATCTACTTCACTTTCTGCTTTGGAATGTCCCGCTATTCGCTGTTCGTCGAGAACAGGCTGAATATTCATCGTAAGTAACCGAGAGACGTCATGACCACTGATCCGATCGTCGGTATTGCCGGGCTCAACAAATGGTTTGGCGACTTTCACGTGTTGCGCGACATCGAAGTCGACGTGGCCAAGGGCGAGCGCATCGTGATCTGCGGCCCTTCGGGGTCCGGAAAATCGACCTTCATCCGCTGCATCAACGCGCTCGAGGAATTTCAGGAAGGCCGGATCGTGGTTGATGGCATCGAACTTGGTCCCCAGCTTCGCCGGGTGGACGAAGTCCGCCGCGAAGTGGGCATGGTGTTTCAGAGCTTCAACCTGTTTCCGCACCTGACTGTGCTCGAAAACTGCACGCTTGCGCCGATCTGGGTCCGTCACATGCCGAAAAAGGACGCCGAAGCGGCAGCGATGAAATATCTGGAGCGGGTGAAGATCCCGCATCAGGCCAGCAAATATCCGGGACAGTTGTCCGGCGGCCAGCAGCAGCGGGTGGCGATCGCGCGGGCGCTGACCATGAATCCGAAGGTCATGCTGTTCGACGAGCCGACCTCGGCGCTCGATCCGGAAATGGTCAAGGAAGTGCTCGACACCATGGTCGACCTCGCGAAAGAGGGCATGACCATGCTGGTCGTGACCCACGAAATGGGCTTTGCCAGGGAAGTGGCCAACCGCATCATCTTCATGGATGCAGGCCAGATCATCGAGACCAATACGCCGGAAAACTTCTTCGCCAACCCGCAGCACGCGCGGACCAAGCTTTTCCTGAGCCAGATCCTGCGCTAATTTCCGCCGCTACCCCGGATGAGTGCCGGCTATCCGAAGTGCGCCGTCTCAAACGGAATATCGATCTTGCTGCGCTTTTCCAGCCAGGCCGGCACCGGCAGGTTCTTCGAGCGCATGAATTCCGGATTGAACAGCTTTGACTGATAGCGATTTCCGGAATCGCAAAGGATCGTCACGATGGTTTTGCCGGGACCGAGCTGCCTGGCCAGGCGGATCGCGCCCGCCACATTGATCCCGGTCGAGCCGCCGAGGCAAAGGCCTTCGTGCTCGAGCAGCTCGTAGATCACGGGAACGGCTTCCTCGTCCGGTATCAAATAGGCTTCATCGACCTTGGCTTGCTCGATGATCGGCGTCACTCGGCCAAGGCCGATGCCTTCCGTGATCGAGCCACCTGGCGTGGCCTTGGCCTGGCCGTGCTTGAACAGCTCATACATCGCAGCACCACGCGGATCGGCGCAGCCGATGACGATGGCCTTGTTTTTTTCTTTCAGAAACCGGCTCGTTCCGGCGAGTGTACCGCCCGATCCGACCGAGCAGATAAAGCCGTCGACCTTGCCGGCGGTCTGCTGCCAGATTTCGGGGCCGGTCGATTCATAATGCGCCTTGGGATTATCGAGGTTGTTCCATTGATCGGCAAACAACACGCCGTTCGGTTCCTGCGCGCGAAGCTTGTCGGCCAGGCGTCGTCCGATGTGCTGGTAGTTGTTCGGGTTGGCGAACGGAAGCGCCGGCACTTCGACGAGTTCTGCGCCGCAGAGCCGCAACATGTCCTTCTTTTCCTGGCTCTGCGTTTCCGGAATGACGATCAGCGTCCGGTATCCGCGCGCGCTCGCAACGACGGCGAGGCCAATTCCCGTATTGCCGGCGGTGGCCTCCACCACGAGGCCACCTGGCTTGAGCTCGCCGCGCTTCTCGGCTTCGAGGATCATCCATTTTCCGGCGCGGTCCTTGACGGACTGGCCGGGATTCATGAACTCGGCTTTGCCGAGAATGGTGCAGCCGGTCAGTTCGGAAGCGTGCTTCAGCTTGATCAGCGGGGTGTTGCCGATCGCCTCGATGACGTCGTTGTTGATTTTCATGCGTGCTGGTTCTTGCTCGAAGTGCGACCGTCGGAATTGAATCAGAAATTCAACGAGTTCGGTGTGGATCGGTTCAAAAAGGAACCGCCACAGTAGTGCCCGAGAGATGAAAGTGGAAGCAAGTTCTGCCGCTGTTTTGTGCGCTGCGGTCTAACCTGTTTTAGCGAACACGACCTGACGGACGTCAATATTTCCGGACAGGAATCCGGCCTCACAATAGGAGAGGTAATATTCCCAAAGGCGCCGAAAACGGTCATCGAAGCCGAGCGGCGCGAGCCTCGGCCATGCTGCGCGGAAGTTATTTCGCCAGGTCGCGAGCGTCTTGGCATAATCTTGCCCGAAAATGCGTTCGCGAATGACGGGTACGCCAAAGCGTTCGCCCAGCGACTTCAGGATGAGCGGCGACGGCAGCATGCCGCCTGGAAAAACGTAACGCTGAATGAAATCAACGTCGCGGCGATAATCCTGGAACAGCTTGTCCTGGATGGTGATCGCCTGGATTCCGGCAAGACCTCCCGGCAGCAGCCGATCACGCAGTTGCGAAAAATAGCGCGGCCAGAATTCCTCGCCCACCGCCTCGATCATTTCGATGGAGGCGATGCGGTCATACTGGTCGCGTTCGTCGCGATAGTCCTGCAACCTGATCTCAACGCGATCGTTGAGGCCGGCGGCCTGGATGCGGGCCTGAGCGAAGTCACGCTGCTCCTTGCTGATTGTGAGCCCGACCACGCGGGCACCGACTTTCGCGGCATATTCGGCGAACCCGCCCCATCCGCAGCCGATCTCCAGCAGTTTCTGATCCGGCTTGAGGTCGATTGCTTCGGCCAGCCGTCGGTACTTGTTGTTCTGGGCTGCGGTCAGGTCGGTCGTGTGCTCTTCGAACAGGGCCGACGAGTAGGTCATGCTCGGGTCGAGCCACGCCGAATAGAATGCGTTGCCGATATCGTAGTGGCTGTAGATGTTGCGTCGCGCCTGACGCCTTGTGTTGCGGTTGAGCCAATGCCGGACCACCTGGACCGCGCGCACCATCGGCTTGCCGATCAGCATGGAACGCATCCAGTCCTGGTTCACACAGAAGAGATAGAGGAACTGGGTGAGGTCCGGCGTATCCCATTCGCCGCGCAGATAGGCCTCCGCAATGCCGATATCGCCGCCGCGAATCAGGCGCGAGGCAAAGCTGTGGTGGTAGACCTTCATGGCCGCGGCTGGACCGGGGCCATTATCGCCGAGTTTGAAGATGCGGCCGTCGGGGAGGGTTACTTCGAGCGAGCCGTAGCGCAGTTTTGCGCCGTAGCCGAGCGCCAGGCGGACCATGCGGGGGAGGTTCCCGGGCAAGCGATCTACAGTGTCGGACGTGATCGGAATCACCTCGGGCATGGCCGGCCGATTGAAGCTTCACCGTCTGCGGTGGGCAGACATCATGTTGGAAGTATAATCACTGCGCTGGCCGCTCGCCAAGCTTCCATCGGCGGTCTTGTCCGGCTTCGGGGCCAGCCGCACCCCCTTTAGGCAGAGCCGTAGCGCCTCCCAGTGGATGGCGGCAATGACCTTCAAAGTGACCAACGGAAGCGAAAAGAACGAGCGCAGCAGTTCTTTGCTGGTCAGAAGACGCCGGTATCCCATGAAGGCTGCCGAAAGCAGCGGGCCTTCGCTGTCGGTCGCGAGAATACGCAGCTTGACGCAATCTTTCGGTGGCATGACCCGGAAATGGTAGCGCATCGCCATCTCGATAAACGGCGAGACGTAAAATCGCTTGTCCTGGATCTGGCGAATGCCGGCCGGGCTGATCTCGCCGCGCTTCACTGGAAGCACATAAGCGTGAAGGCCGCCGAACGTATTGCGGACCTCGTAGATGAGGAGCGCGGGCTCTCCATTCGCGCGATAGCAGAAGTAGACCGATAGCGGGTTGAAGGCGTAACCGAGCAGGCGCGGGTAGCAGAGCATCAGCACCCGGCCGCCCGTGAGGTCGATCCCATGCTCGCCGGCCTTGCGCTGAGCATAAAGCCGCAAAGATGAGCCGTCGCGGTCGCCGTGGTCGGCTTCATGAAAACTGTAGAGCGCCGCCCGGTTGACGCCGAACAGCCGAGACTGCCGATCGGCAACCTCAAGCCGATCCAGATCGATCAACAGGCTCATCACGCGATAGCTGAAGCGATGACCGACCGGCTTGAGGCGGGCGTGCATGATCTCGCCGACATAAAGTGCGGCGGCATCGCCCTCGATCACGGCAGGTGTGAGGTTGACATCCCGCATTACCTACTCCGCGGCTTCGGCCAGTTCGGGTGGGGCTTCGCGCCAGGGCGTGGTGGCGCCCAACGCCTCTGCCACCGATAGCGCCGACCTTAGCCCGTCTTCGTGGAAGCCGTAACCGGTCCAGGCGCCGCAAAACCAGGTGTGACGCTTGCCCTGAATGTCCGCGAGGCGTCGTTGAGCGGCAAAGGCAGCCGCGTCATACTGGGGATGCTCGCAGATATATCTGCCGAAGGTGAGACCGGGCTCGGGTTCGAACGGCGGGTTGAGGCTGACGAACAGCGGCTTGTTTTTGTCGATGCCCTGGAGTTCGTTCATCCAGTAGGTGACGGCCGCGTCGTTGACGGCCGCTCCTTGGCGCGCCCAGCGCAGAAAATTCCACGACGCCCACGCGCGCCGGCGCCGCGGCATCAGCCTGGTGTCACGGTGCAGGTAAATCGTGTTGGGAGAATAGCCGATCGCGCCCAGAATCGAGCGCTCGCGGTCGTCGGCATCCGCGAGCATTTTCAGCGCCTGATCGCTGTGTGCGGCGATGACGACGTGGTCATACATCTCGCTGCCGCCGTGGCTATCGGTTACAACGACGCCACGCGTTTTCCGCTCGATGGAGGTGACCGCGCAGCCCAGCCGGACCTGATGCCGAAAAGTATCGGCCAGCTTCTCGACGTAGTTGCGGCTACCGCCTTTGACGGTTCGCCAGACCGGGCGCTCGTACTGCAAAAGGCGGTGATTTTTGAAGAACGCAACGAAGTTCTCGGCCGGAAATTTCAGCATGTCGTGCGCCGGCGTCGACCAGATCGCAGCGCCCATCGGCCCCAGATAATCGGACAGCAGCCGCGGTGAGAATTTCTGCAAGTCGAAGTATTCGCCGAGGCTCAGTCCGGCCAACCGGCCAGCATCGTAGTCCTCGACGCTTTGGCGACCGAAGGTCAGGATATCCCGCAGCATCCAGAGGTAGCTCGGCGACAGCAGATTTCGCGGTTGCGCGAACAGGCCCACGGCTGTCTGCCACCAGTTATTGCCGCCGCCCTTCCACTCGAAGCGGCCGCCGTCGGCGGTAACGGCAAAGCTCATGCAGCTTTCGGTGGTTTCGACGTCGAGGTGGTCGAACAGCGCCGTCAAATCGGGGTAGTTGAGTTCGTTGTAGACGATGAAGCCGACATCGACGGCGATCGGCGTCCCGTCATAGTCGACCGTGACGGTATGGCTGTGTCCTCCCGGTCGGATATCGCGCTCATATACGGTGACCGGGTAACGTCTCGATAAGGTCCACGCAGCGGCGTTGCCGGCAATTCCCGTCCCAACCACTGCAATGCGCATTCCAGCCCTCGTCCTCTAACCCCTGAGATACGGGGCGTGGCACGGAAGGTTTCACCTGAAGAGGAGTTGCGCGGCCGCGACGGCAAAGCTTGCCAGCCTTCCGTAGGCCCGTTGAAGCCGGTCTCGGCGCGGCGTATAGCAAGACGCATGTCGAAACCCTCCGAGGTCGAAGATGGCGTCGCCCCGGCTGCGGCGGCGCCGGATTGCCCGCAATGCCACAAGCCGCTGCCGTTGTGTGTTTGCGATGGTGTCACGCCGATCGAAAGCCGCATCGAGCTTTTGATTTTGCAGCATCCGCAAGAGCAGGATCGAACGCTCGGCACCGCCCGTCTGGCGGCGATGCATTTTGAAAAGGCGGTCCTCAAGATCGGCCTTTCGTGGCCCAGTCTCGCCAGGGCTTTGGGCCGGACGGTCGCCGATCCCTCCCGATGGGCGGTGCTCTATCTGGGGTCAGCAAAGGCGGCCGACCTTGAGACGACGGCAGAAGTTGTCGCGATCAATCGCAAGGGCGAGCTGGCCGAAAACCAGCGCTCGATCTTGCGGGGGATCGAGGGCGTTGTGCTGTTGGACGGCAGCTGGAGCCAGGCCAAGGCGCTATGGTGGCGCAATCCCTGGATGCTGAAATGCCAGCGCCTGATTCTTGGACCTTCGCACCCGTCGCGCTACGGAAAGCTTCGCCGCGAGCCGCGCCGCGACGGGCTATCGACTATCGAAGCGGCGGGGCTGGTCCTTTCCCGTCTCGAAGGCCGGCCCGACATTGCCGAAACGCTGAACTCTAGCTTCATGCAAATGTTGAAGAGGTATCGGGAAGTGCTGGAAGAGCTGCCCTCCCTCGCACCGAAGCCAAGGCCAAGGCGCGATTTTCGGCGCCGCCGCAAAAGCTGAAGGAGCGAAGCCGCAAGCGTCCGGGCTTCGAAGCTGAAACTTCAACGAAGTCGATGTTAAGGCGTCGTTATTGACATCGGACGTCTAATTGCCCACCGGGCTGGCCTATCCAAGTCGGGCGAGGTCCGGCAAAGTCTTGGTCGGGTTGCGAGGAGACCCCATGATCTTGGTGACCGGCGGTGCCGGATATATCGGCTCTCATACCTGCGTCGAACTGCTCAACGCAGGCCATGAGGTCGTGGTCTTCGACAACTTCTCTAACAGCAGCCGAACCTCGCTCGAACGCGTTCGACAGATTTGCAGGAAGCCGCTCACCGTCGTCGATGGCGATATTCGCGACCAGGCTGTCGTCGAGAAAGCCTTGCGCGAATTCAACTGCACGGCCGTCATTCATTTCGCCGGCCTGAAATCGGTATTCGATTCCGTCTCATCGCCGCTCGACTATTACGACAACAACGTCATCGGCACCCATCGTCTGTTGCGGGCCATGCAGGTCTGCGGTGTCAAATGCATCGTCTTTTCCTCGTCTGCGACCGTATATGGAGACCCGAAGTTTCTGCCCTACAGCGAGGATCATCCGCTCAGCCCGGTCAATCCGTATGGCCAAACGAAGTTTTTCGTCGAGGGCATGCTGCGCGACCTGTTCGTCAGTGATCCCAACTGGGGCATCGGCATCCTTCGTTACTTCAATCCCATCGGTGCGCATGAAAGCGGCCTGATCGGCGAAGATCCGAAGGGCGTGCCGAACAATCTCTTGCCCTTCGTTGCGCAGGTCGCGGTCGGACGGCGCGAGCGGTTGAATGTTTTCGGAAACGATTACGACACGCCCGACGGCACCGGGGTGCGGGATTACATTCACGTCGTGGACCTCGCGCAGGGACATGTCGCGGCGCTTGCATCTCTGGATCGTCCCGCCTGCTTTAGCGTCAATCTCGGGACGGGAAGGGGCTATAGCGTGCTGGAGGTCGTCAAGGCTTTCGAGAACGCCAGCGGAAAGCCGGTTCCTTACGATATTCGCCCGCGGCGGTCCGGCGACGTTGCGACGTGCTACGCCGCGACCGATCTCGCCGCGAAAGTTCTGGGCGGGTGGCGCGCCAAGCGGGATCTGGAGACCATGTGCAGGGATCATTGGCGATGGCAAAGCCAAAATCCCAAGGGATTTGACGGGTAGCGATAGTCGGCACGGGGTGGTTGCCTAACCCATTGGCCGCCTGTATTGATCCGCCCCCATGGGGCCACGTGGCGGAGTGGTTACGCAGCGGTCTGCAAAACCGTTTACACCAGTTCAATTCTGGTCGTGGCCTCCATCAATAATATCAGAGGCTTAGGACGCTTTTTTGGAAGAAGGGGCTGAAAGCCCTCCGAAAATTCGGCCAAGCCAACCCGCGAATTGCCGAGCGGCTTTTCGATTCAGCAGGCGGCGTGCCAGCCATCGGGAAAGGGGATCAGCGGCCATTCCCCGCCATTATCGTTGGCGGCTTCAGGCACTCGGCCGGACGCCGTCATGCCGGCCATGAAGTCCTGCAGAGGAATCGGTGCGACCGCCGCATTCACGACGTCAAGTAATCGCTCGAACTCTGCTTCGCTCATGGCGCTCTCCGGCATCCGGACACCGAGCGTCGCAAAAGTTCCTTTTTTCGCGATTGCGCGAACCCCTCAAATTGTAATCGATCCGGTAAACGCGGCCGGCTTGGTTGATGAGGTGTTAACGACTGGCGGAAGAGACCGTCGGCTGCTCGGCGCTTCGCGCCAGATCGTCGTTTCTCCGGCATTGCCCGGACGCCGGTTGCGACACGCACGTGCTGCCTGCCGCATTTGTACGCAGTCGAACGATGCGGTGTCGGCTCACGATGCCTCTCGGCGCATCATCACGAGTTGCCTGCGTCAGTTCACCAAAACTTTACGACGCACTGCCACGCTTTGAATCGAAAGCGGCTTTCGCGCGTCGCCCCAGGGACGCTTCGCTGCTCGTGGTTAGGCGATGTCCGTGAATTCTGATCGTCGATGAAGAGATTCCCCAATATCCAGATGCTGCTGATCGGTGCTGTGGCGCTGGCACTCGGCGCTGCCGCTATTCCGGTCGCGCTCGGCATCATGGAGTTGGGCCGGCTGCGCGGCAGCATCGTCAAGATCGAGCAAGCCGTTTCGGATGTGAAGCTGGCACGCGACGTCATCGACAAGGTCTCGCAGAGTCTCGTCAATTTCACCGCCAAAGCGCTCGAGCTTTCGCCGGCCGACCGATCGAAGGTCCTGGCGGAGGGCGAACAGCAGTTCAACGAACTGGATCTGGCGGTCCAGCGCGTTACCAAATCCAACTCAAACGCGCTGTCGCTCGATGGGCAGCAGAGGCTCGGCCAAGCCATCGCATCGCTCACCCACAGCTGGGAGGAGTTGCGCGACCAGGTGCCCGACGCGATCACGCCGGTCGAGAAGAGCCATCACTTCCTGCGTATCCTGGAGCAGACCGGAATCGCAAGACGTCTGCTTCTCGCCTTGGAGGCCGAAGCTTCGCAGGCGGCACAGAGCGAGGCCGCTGCTTCGTTGCAGAGGCTAAGTAGATCCGCACTTCTTCTGGTTTCGGCGATGCTAGTGGGCAGCCTTGCGAGTGTCGCCGCACTGTTTGGCATCTACCACTTCGCCACCGGCACGAAAGACGTCAACGGCCGCTTGAAGGAGGCAATCTCGGCCGCGGAGCGCGCCGAATATTCGGCGCGAGCGGCGCATGCGCGGCTGCGCGAGGCCTGCGACGTCATTCCTGAAGGATTTGTGTTGTTTGACGCCAACGACCGCTACGTCATGTGGAACCGCCGCTTTGCGGAGCTGCACGAATGGGAAGGTTTCAAAATAACCAGCGACACGACTTTCGAAGATACGATCCGCGCCGGCATGACAGCGGGCAGATTTCCCGAAGCGGAGGCGGCGGGCGACAAGGAGGCATGGCTCGCAGCGCGACTGGCACGGCATCGCCAGGCGGAGAACGAGGAAGAGCAGGCGCTTCATGGCAATCGCTGGCTCAGGATCATGGAGCGGCGCACCTCGGATGGCGGCAGCGTCGGCATTCGCGTCGACATCACCGATCTGAAGCGGAAGGAAGCTTCATTCCGCCTGCTGTTCGACAGCCACCCGCTGCCGATGTTCCTGTGGGATCGGAATACTTTCGAATATCTCGCGGTCAATGACGCCGCTTGCAGGCATTACGGCTATAGCCGCGAACAGTTCATGAAGATGACTTCCCTCGACATCCGCTCAAAGGAAGATCAGGAACTGTTGCGCAACACGGTTGCGGGAGCTGCGCCTGGCGACGTTCGGAGCGACCGTGTGTGGCGGCATATCAAATCGGACGGAACCCCTATCGACGTCATCATCTATGCCAAGATGCTTCCCTACGAAGGCCACTTGGCCACGCTGAGCGTCGCCGTCGACGTCACCGAGCGCAGGCGGGCCGAGAAGGAATTGCGCCGCACCCGTTCATTCCTGGACGCGGTTGTCGAAAACATGCCGGCCATCCTCTTCGTCAAGGAACCTCAGGAGCATCGGTATGTCCTGATCAATCGCGCCGGCGAGGAGCTTTTCGGAATGCCGAGCGAGGAAATCGTCGGCAAGACCGATTTTGACCTGTTGTCGACGGACGAGGCCAGTCTGTCCTTTGTGCGCGATCTCGAAGTTCTCCATGGTGCGCAAAAGCATTCCTTTGATGAAGAGACGATCGAGACACGCAGCCACGGCCAGCGCCTGATTGCGACCCGTCGGCTTGCCATTCCCGGCGATGACGATCAGGCGCAATATCTGCTCGGCGTTGCCGAAGACATTACGGAGCGAAAGAAAGACCAGGAACGAATTGCGCATCTAGCCCACTACGACGCATTGACCGATCTGCCGAACCGGGCGGCCTTCGCCAAGCACTTGAATGCGACCGTCGAACAAGCTGCGGCCAACAACCAGATGTTCGCAGTGCTCTGTCTCGACCTCGACCGCTTCAAGGAAATCAACGACACGTATGGCCATCTGGTCGGGGACGAGCTCTTGCAGGAGGTGGCGCGGCGATTGCAGTCGGCGGCGGAGGGAGCCTTTGTGGCCCGTCTAGGCGGCGACGAATTCACCCTCGTTGCGACCGGGCCGCAGCCGGCGATCGCGGAGGCGCTGGCACAGCGGCTGCTCGCAGAGTTTGCGATCGATTTCCTCATCGACGGCCAACGCTTGCGCAATGCAACGAGCATCGGGGTTGCGATATATCCGACGGACGGCAATGACGCGATCACCGTGGTCGGTAACGCCGATGCTGCGCTGTATCGCGCCAAGGCGGAAGGCCGCGGCTCGGTGCGCTTCTTCGAAGCGGAGATGAACGCGCACCTCCGGGAGCGGCGCGCGATGCAACGGGATCTCGATGCCGCGGTCGCCAATGGCGAGATCACGCTGCACTACCAGCCTCAGATGCGGATCGGCTCTGCCATTACGGGATTTGAAGCGCTGGCACGCTGGAAGCATCCCGAGCGCGGCTGGGTTCCGCCCAATGTCTTCATTCCGCTCGCCGAGGAATCGGGAACGATCCTGCCGATGGGCGAATGGATTCTGCGCGAAGCCTGCCGCGAAGCGGCATCGTGGCCGCGGCCCTTGAATATCGCGGTCAACCTGTCACCGGTTCAATTCCGCGATGGCGACCTTCCAGCGTTGGTTCACACCATCCTGCTGGAGACCGGGCTGGCACCGCACCGGCTGGAAATCGAAATCACCGAGAATGTGCTGATTGACGATTTTTCGCGCGCGCTCTCCATCATGCGCCGGCTGAAGGCGCTCGGCATTCGCATATCGATGGATGACTTTGGAACGGGCTACTCGTCGCTGGCCTACCTTCAGGCGTTTCCATTCGACAAGATCAAGATCGACCAGTCGTTCATCTCCAGCGTCGTGGCCAATCCGCAATCCGCCGCCATCGTGCGCGCGGTCATCGGACTGGCACGCGGGCTCAACCTGCCGGTCATCGCCGAAGGCGTGGAGACCCAGGACCAGCTGTCGTTCCTCGCCCAGGAAACCCTGCGACGAGGTTCAAGGCTATTATGTCGGCCGCCCCTCGGCGATCGATCAATATGGCGAGCTGGTAGGCCGAGAGCGTCAGGGGATGCGCGAAACCGCCTGACCCGCGATCTATCCGCAGCCTTGACCGATGATTTTTATGCGCGCGGCGCCAGGATTCGCGACGACAGAAAACTGATCGATCCATTCTACCTGATCGAGGTCTCCGGGTGCGCCTCGGATGAAGCCTTCATCCCGCTATCGGAAAGCGAGTGCCCACTGGCGAAGGCAGCGGACTGAGCCTGCGAGGGCGGTGGGGGAGATAAGGAGCGGGGGCTTGGATTTTTGGCTCCTCGGCCTGGATTCGAACCAGGGACCATTCGATTAACAGTCGAATGCTCTACCGCTGAGCTACCGAGGAATAGGCGAAGCTGTGTTCGCTGGGCGGAGCGTATAACAAAGCCTTCCGTGCTTGCAAAGGACCAAATGGGGCAGTTTTTAAGGCTGAGCTACGGGCTCTTGAGGTGCTTTTCGGTCGCCCGGAGCCATTCCCCGGCTTAGAGCCCTGCATTGCGGCCGTCATGTTGCGTTTTGACAGGTCCTGTATCAAAGATGGCGCCGATTTTTCTCCATCTCCCGCGGCTACGACCGCCTGCCACCGGGGTTTCCAATGTCTGACTTTTCGACCGCGCGCCAGAAGATGGTCGATGGCCAGGTACGTCCGAGCGATGTTACCGACAGCCGAATCATCGACGCCATGCTCGCGATCCCGCGTGAGGCATTTGTTCCGCAGGCGCAGCGTTCGCTCGCCTATCTGGACCTCGATATCGACGTCAGTGCGGGTGGAGCGGCGAAGCGATTCCTGTTGCGGCCGGCGGTCACGGCCAAAATGCTCCAGGCGGC
Source organism: Bradyrhizobium erythrophlei (assembly GCF_900142985.1). Lineage (NCBI taxonomy): Bacteria > Pseudomonadati > Pseudomonadota > Alphaproteobacteria > Hyphomicrobiales > Nitrobacteraceae > Bradyrhizobium > Bradyrhizobium erythrophlei. The sequence goes on along the minus strand of NZ_LT670849.1, from coordinate 6,970,077 downwards.
CGAGATCAGCGAGACAGACAATGTGCTGGTCGTCGCTTGCGCTTCCGGCTATTTGCCCGCTGTGGCGGCCCGTTTGGCCTCGAGGGTCGTGGCGACGGAGTGCGATTCCGCGCTTGCTGCGGCGGCTCAGGCAAATCTGGCGGCGCTTTCCTTCGGTAACGTGACGGTCAAGACCGCGCCCGTCGCCGACGGCGATTCGGCGAATGCGCCCTTTGACGTGATTCTTCTCAACGGCGCCTCCGAGATCGCACTGGACGGCCTCTACCGGCAGCTCAAGGAGGGCGGCCGGCTGGTCGGCGCCTTCGCTCTGAACGGACCGCAACGGGCCGTGATCGTGACCAGTTCCCACGGCGATTTCGGACATCGGGCGCTTTTCGACACCGCGATACCGGTACTTCCGGGGCTTGAGCGCCCGCCGGCCTTCGTTTTTTAGCGGTTAGCTGCCCTGTCGAGCGAGTCGGGCCGTCAAGTGTGGCCCGGATGCCCCATCTCAGGAGTTTCCCACTGTCCTGCCCCTTCGGGGGGTTCCGTATGCCCGATGTGATGCATATGCTGTGTGCGGGATATCTGTTTGGAAAGACTGGATGACCCGGTTCAGGGGCTCGGAGCCGGATCAGGATGATTGGAATACCTGGATGAATGGGGTGAAGGTCGTAACCGGCGCTGCGGCGACGGTACTTCTTGGGGCATTGTTGGCGACGCCATTGCCGGCTTTGGCCGATACGATCGAGGCTGCGCTCGTGCGCGCCTATCAGAACAATCCGCAGCTCAATGCTCAGCGCGCGCAGGTTAGGTCCACTGACGAAAACGTTCCGCAAGCGTTGTCAGGCTATCGGCCGAAGGTCGCGCTAACGGCGAGTACCGGCTATCAATATACCGACGTTCTCTCGACGTTCGGGGGCACGGCCACGCAAATCGTTCGCTCCGACGTTCACGGTACCGATCCGCCGCGCTCTGCCGGTCTCACCGTGACCCAGACCGTCTACAACGGAAACCAGACCGCCAACAAAACGCGCCAGGCCGAGAGCCAGGTCTCCGGTGCACGTGAAGCTCTGCGCGTGCTGGAGCAGACCGTGCTGCTGTCAGCGGCCACGATCTATATGGATTACCTGCGCGACGCCGCCATCGTTGAGGTGAACAAGAGCAACGTTCGCGTTCTCGATCAGACGCTGAAGCAGACCAAAGACCGCTTCAATGTCGGCGAAGTGACCCGCACCGACGTGGCCCAGTCGGAGGCGCAACTTGCTGCCGGCAAGACCCAGCTGCTGGCAGCCGATGCGACGCTGACGACAACGCAGGCCAACTTCCGTCGAATCATCGGCAACGAGCCGCAGGCGCTGGCGCCGGGTTCTCCGGTCGATCGCTATTTGCCGACGACGCTTCCTTCGGCCGTTGAGCTCAGCCTGATTGAAAACCCGAACGTGACTGCGGCGATGTACGGCATCGACGTGAACTTCCTTCAGGTCAAGGTGAACGAGGGCGCGCTGTTGCCGACGGTGACGGTGCAGGCATCGGTGCAGCAAGCCTACGAGCAGAGCCTGCAGGTCTACCGGCAGTTCGGGGCTTCTGCGATAGCCCAGGTTTCGGTTCCGATCTATCAGGGCGGCGCCGAATATTCACTGATCCGTCAGTCGAAAGAATCGCTCGCGCAGCAGCGTCTTGTTCTCGAACAGACCCGCGATCAGACCCGCGCCAACACCGTCACGTCTTGGGGACAACTCGTAGCCGGCAAGGCGCAGGTCGCGTCGGCCCAGTCGCAGGTGACGGCATCGGAAATCGCGCTCAACGGTGTGCGTGAAGAAGCCAAGGCCGGTCAGCGCACCACACTCGACGTGCTCAACGCCCAGCAGGCCCTGGTCAATGCCCGCGTTGCGCTGGTGACGGCCCAGCACGATCGTGTTGTGGCTTCCTACAGTGTGTTGTCGTCGGTGGGACGGTTGGCGCCGCAGGTGCTTGGTCTTGCGACCACGACCTATGATCCCAGCGTGCACTATCACCAGGTACGCGATAGCTGGTTTGGGGTTCGCACGCCCGACGGCCACTGATCGTCGCCGTTCTATTGCAACGCTTGGCTAGGTTCTAGTGGTCGGGCGTTGCCACTCTGCCGTGGCTTTCACGGACCTGGCGTTGCTTGCAATCATTTGTCGCCCTGACGTAGCGTTCTGTGGGGCAGCATGGCGATTCGCGCCGCATCGAATTTTTTGAGGCGGGACGTCGGTGCGCCGGGGCAGGGCGAAAGTCGTTCGATGTGTCGAGCGGCGTTTGTCTGGGGACAAGTCGGGTCGGCGCGATGAAATCCCGAACCTGTCTATCCGGAACCGGCAACTACCTGCCTCGCTTGGTGTAAAACGCTGTTGACGGCGTTGATGAGGTGGGATCGGAGATGACGCAGCCTGCAAAGGTTCAGGAACCCTCGATGGAGGAGATTCTGGCGTCGATCCGGCGTATCATCGCCGACGACGAGGCGAAGCCGCCTGCCGCCGAGAAGGCTCCACCAGCGCCCGCAAGCCCAACGCCTGCGGCCGCCGCTCCGCCGCCCAGGCCGGAAAAGCCTGCTCCAGCGCCTGCCCCGGTTGCGCGGGCGCCTGAGCTGCCGCCGGCCCCGGCACCCGTAAAGGCCGCGCCCCCCGTTGCGCCCCCGAGCCCCGCGCCGTCAGCGTCCAATAGCCAGGACGACATCGATGCGCTCCTCAACGGTCTCGACGAAGCAACGACCCCGGAAGAAATCCGCGCGTCCGAGCCGGAGCCCGAACCCGACGTTCTCGAACTCACCGACGAGATGGCGTTGCCCGATCCGCAACCTCAGGCGGCCTTCAAGAAGGTCGAGCCGCCGGACGATCTCGAATTCACGGAGGCGGCTGCGAGGGCGCCTTTGCGCGAGCCCGCGTATGACCTGCCTCCGCCAAGCCCGATGGATTCGCCGGCCATCCTGTCGCGCTCGACGGTGTCAGCGGTCGAGTCGGCGTTCAACAGCCTTGCTCACACGGTGTTGAGCAACAACGCGCGGACGCTGGAAGACCTGGTTAAGGAAATGCTGCGCCCAATGCTGAAGTCCTGGCTCGACGACAACCTGCCGGGGCTCGTGGAACGCATCGTCAAGGCGGAAATCGAGCGGGTTTCACGCGGACGTTAACTGCGCGTGGCCAGATTGCCAGCCGCGATTTAAGCCTTATCTTCGCCTCCGAACGGGCCGTCAGGTTGACTTGGCGAGCCGGGACGGCTTTTTAGGGCTCTAATTGTGGCGTTCGCCCGCTGCCTCCCGCCGAGGCCTTCGCGAAGGCCGAACGCATCCCGCAAATCCCGCTTTCCTGATCTCTGACCGCGACCGACATGATTGAGAAGAATTACCAGCCTGCCGATATCGAAGCGCGCATGTCCCGCCTGTGGGAGGACGCTGGCGCGTTCAAGGCCGGGCGCGCGGAACGGCGCGAGGCCACACCCTTCACCATCGTGATCCCGCCGCCCAACGTGACGGGCTCGCTGCACATGGGGCATGCGCTCAACAATACGCTGCAGGACATTCTGTGCCGTTTTGAACGGATGCGCGGCCGCGACGTGTTGTGGCAACCCGGCACCGACCACGCTGGCATCGCCACTCAGATGGTTGTCGAACGGCAGTTGATGGAGCGGCAGGAGCCGGGCCGTCGCGACCTTGGCCGCGCCAAATTCCTGGAGCGCGTCTGGCGGTGGAAGGCCGAAAGCGGCGGCATCATCGTCAACCAGCTCAAGCGGCTCGGCGCCTCCTGCGACTGGTCGCGCGAACGCTTCACGATGGACGAGGGATTGTCGCGAGCCGTCGTGAAGGTGTTTGTGGAATTGCACCGTCAGGGCCTGATCTACAAAGACAAGCGGCTCGTGAACTGGGATCCGAAACTGCTGACGGCGATTTCGGACCTCGAGGTGCAGCAGACCGAGGTCAAGGGCAGCCTGTGGTATCTGCGCTATCCGATCGAGGGCAAGACATTCAGTCCAGACGATCCCAAAAGCTTTATCGTGGTCGCCACGACCCGGCCAGAAACCATGCTCGGCGATGCCGCTGTCGCCGTGCATCCCGATGACGAGCGCTACCGCGACCTGGTCGGCAAGCACGTGATCCTTCCGTTGGTCGGACGGCGGATTCCGATCGTGGCCGACGAATATTCCGATCCGGAAAAAGGCTCTGGCGCCGTCAAGGTCACGCCTGCGCACGACTTCAACGACTTCGAGGTCGGAAGGCGGCACAACCTGCCGCAGATCAGCGTGCTCGACAGGGAAGCCTCTCTCACGCTCGTCGACAACGAGGATTACCTGCGTGGACTGCCCGAAGGTTCGGCCGAGCTTGCGGCGGAACTGAACGGCCTCGATCGCTTTGCCGCGCGCAAAACGATCGTCGCGCGCATGGAAGACTTCGGTTTCCTGGAGCGGATCGAGCCGAACACGCACATGGTGCCGCACGGCGACCGCTCCGGCGTCGTGATCGAGCCCTATCTGACGGATCAGTGGTACGTCGACGCCAAGACGCTGGCCCAGCCGGCGATGGCCGCCGTTCGCAGCGGGACGACCAGTTTTGTGCCGAAGAACTGGGAGAAGACTTATTTCGACTGGATGGAGAACATCCAGCCGTGGTGCGTCTCTCGCCAACTTTGGTGGGGTCACCAGATTCCCGCCTGGTACGGGCCGGATGGCAGGGTGTTCGTTGCCGAGACGGAAGAAGAGGCCGTCGGCCACGCGCTTGGCTATTATGTCGAGCAGGAAGTCATCACGCCGGAGCAGGGGCGGGAGATGGCGCTCGACCGCAACAAGCGCGAGGGCTTCATCACGCGCGACGAGGACGTGCTCGACACCTGGTTTTCCTCGGCGCTGTGGCCATTCTCGACGCTCGGCTGGCCGGACGAGACGCCTGAGGTGAAGCGTTACTATCCGACCAATGTGCTGGTCACTGGTTTTGACATCATCTTCTTCTGGGTCGCCCGCATGATGATGATGGGCATCCACTTCATGAAGGAGGCGCCATTCTCGACCGTCTACATCCACGCCCTCGTCCGCGACGAGAAGGGCGCGAAGATGTCGAAGTCGAAGGGCAACGTCATCGATCCCCTGCATCTGATCGATGAGTATGGCGCCGACGCGCTTCGCTTCACGCTGGCGGCGATGGCCGCCCAGGGACGGGACATCAAGCTCGCTGCAAGCCGCGTCGAGGGCTACCGCAATTTCGCGACCAAGCTTTGGAACGCGTGCCGGTTTGCCGAGATGAACGCGTGCGCGGCGCCTTCGGATTTAGAGCCCGCCAAGACGACGCAGACGTTGAACCGCTGGATCGCGCATGAGACCGCGCGGGCCACGCGCGAGGTGACGGAGGCAATCGAGGCCTATCGCTTCAACGACGCGGCCGGCGCGATCTACCGCTTCGTCTGGAACGTCTATTGCGACTGGTACCTCGAATTGGCCAAGCCGGTTCTGATGGGTGAGGAGGGCGAGGCCAAAGCCGAGACCCGCGCGACGGTGGCGTGGGCGCGCGATGAGATCCTCAAGCTGCTTCACCCCTTCATGCCGTTCATTACCGAAGAACTGTGGGCGGTCACGGCCAAACGCGACAGCCTGTTGGCGTTAGCCGCCTGGCCACGGCAGGCGAAGGGGCTGACGCCGGAGCAGGTGGCGCTGATGGCGGCAGCGAGCCCCATCGAGCCAGTCCCGGCAATCGCTTTGCCGATGCTGGATACGGCCGAATTCAGCGATTCCGCGGCGGAAGCCGAGATCGGCTGGGTCGTCGATCTCGTCACCGCGATCCGCTCGGTGCGGGCCGAAATGAACATCCCGCCGGCAACGCTGACCGCGCTCGTGCTGTCGGGCGCATCCGCCGAGACAAAAGAGCGCGCGCCGCGCTGGAGCGACGTCGTCAAGCGGATGGCGCGGCTTTCCGATATTTCCTTTGCAGGGCAGGCCCCAGAGGGCTCGGTTCAGCTGCTGGTCCGTGGTGAAGTTGCTTCGCTGCCGCTCAAGGGTGTGATCGATCTTTCCGCCGAGAAGGTGCGGCTCGATAAGGAATTGGCCAAGGCCGAGGCCGACATCAAGCGGGTCGATGCCAAGCTCGCGAACGAAAAATTTGTCGCCAACGCGCCCGAGGAAGTCGTCGAAGAGGAAAAGGAAAAGCGCGAGGCGGCCGTCGCGCGAAAGGCGAAGATTCTGGAGGCGATGGAACGCCTGAAGAGCGTTGCGTCTTGATGCGGGGAGCCGCTGTTGAGAATTTTTCTGGCGGGCGCTACCGGCGTGATCGGACGGCGGCTGGCGCTGCTGCTGCGGGACGCAAAACACGAAGTAGCCGGGTCGACGCGCGATCCGGCCAAGGCCGTCCGCCTGGAAGCGCTTGGTATCGAGCCTGTCGTAGTCGATGTGTTTGATGCAGATGGCTTGGCGCGGGCAGTGGTGCGTGCTCGGCCGGATGTGATTGTTCACCAGCTTACGGATTTGCCGAGTGCGCCGGGCACCCCAGGCTATGCAGCCGGGCAGGAGGCCAACCGACGCCTTCGCATCGACGGGACGCATAATCTGATGCAGGCCGCGGCAAAGGCCGGCGTTCGCCGCGTTATCGCCCAGAGTATCGCCTTTGTTTACGCGCCGGGTCGGGCCCCGCGCGTGGAGAGCGATCCTTTCGACATTGCCGCCGGACCGCCGCGCAACCTCACCGTGGAAGGCGTCGTCGCGTTAGAGCGCGAGGTGCTGCACACCTCAGATATTGCGGGCGTCGTGTTGCGTTACGGCTATTTCTACGGCGCCGGCACCTGGTATGACGCGCCACCGAAGCCGCCGTCGGTTCATATCGATGCCGCTGCTCACGCGGCGCTGCTCTCGGTGGACAAAGGAAACGGCGTTTATAACATTGCCGAAGACGGTGACGCCGTATCGTCAGCAAAGGCAAAGCGCGAGTTGGGATTCGATCCGATGTTTCGAATGCCAGCGCGCCTAGTGGAGTGGATTTGACATTCGCTCCCGAGCTGGCCGCGGGCTCGTCCTGCGAATGTCAAATCCGAAGCTCCACGAGAAACTCATAATTGCTAGTGGTCCCGTTGTTCTAACATTCGCAAAAGTGCGCGCTGGGAAGGGATGCGAATGTTAGAGCTGGACCACTAGTGTCAGGCGCTTGAGGGCTCGGGCTGAACGATCGCTTCCTTGCTGCGGACTCCGACTAGCGCGAGCCCCAGCGCGATATAAGCTCCCGAGGTCCAAACGGCTTGCCAATTCTGGGTGCCCTCGATGAAAACGATGTAGAGCGCGCTGAAAATGAAGATTGCGGCAAACACCATCTCCGCAATCGGACGGGCGCCCGCTTTGGGCCGGTTGAGCCATGACAGCGAAACCAGCGGCACCGCAGCCATGGTCAGGGCGGCGTAGGGAAGATCCTGCCAGCGCGGATCGAACACCGAGCCCAGCGCCGCACCTGTCGCGATCACGACGATGCCGATCAGGACGAGGCCGAGAGCGAATGTTGGAAAAGACCGGGTCCGGCTGTCGCGCGGCCCGATCAGTTCGAGAAACGCAGGCAGCGCGCGGCCGGACATCAGCGCGCTGGCGCACAACAACGGTGTAGCGGCGGCGGCCACGAGCAGTGAACCCCATCGGAGCCAGCCCCAGGCGCCGAAGCTCTCATACGTCATCTTGTCGATGGCGATCCCCAGCAGGATTCCGGCGATTGTCGCCGAAACACCGATGGCGATCCATGACGAGGTCCGCGGCTTCCACGGCTTGCGCCGTTGGCTGAACCAGGCCGCCGCGAAAACGAAGGTTGCCAATATCATCCCGCTTCCCATCAGCGGCTTCCACAGCGGGTAGTTGCTGATGGAAACGCCAGGCGGGTATTTCAGGGTTCGGTGATCGGCAGCGAACAAGCCCCAGTTGCCGCCGACGGTCCCTTCCCAGTATCGCTTCCAGGATGCATCAAACGCCTCGATCAGGTTGACGCGGAAGTTGTCGCGTTTGGCGACATCGAGAATTTCCGAAATCACGCGAGCCTGATTGATACGCGACGGGAGGGCGCCTTCACGCATCCGTCCCATGCTCGGCCAGCCGGTTTCGCCGATCATCACCTCTTTGTCGGGAAAGGCGAGCGCCAGTCGCTTGTGAATCGTCGCCACGTCCGCCGCCGCGTCCTGCGCACGGACCGGAACGTTGTCCCAGTAGGGCAGGATGTGAACCGTGACGAAGTCGACGGCATCCTGAATTTCCCGATAGCGCAGCCAATATTCCCAGGCATCGGCATAGGTCACGGGGACACTGACGCGCGCCTTGACCGAACGTATGAGGTCGCGAAGATCGGACGGGCTCATGTCGCCGTGCAACAGCACCTCGTTGCCGACGACAATCGCCGTGACCGTGTCCGGATATTTTTCCGCAAGTGCAACCGCGGTGTCGACGAGTTGCGCATTCTTGATCCGGTTGTTGCCGATCCAGATACCCAGAAGAACCTTCAGCCCGACCTCCGACGCGAGTTCAGGTACCTGGTTCAGACCGTTGTCGACGGAATAGGTGCGAACGCAGCGCGATATTTCGGAAAGATGAATCAAGTCTTCGCGAATCTGCTCGGCACTGACTTCCAGCTTCGGATTGAGCGGAGTCTGGCCGTCACGAAACGGAGCGTAGGACACGCATTCGAGCTTGGCTGTCGAATCGATCGGCGCGCGCGCAAGCATGGCTGGCTGGGCCAGCCACCACCAGGCCGAGGCAATGATCGTCAGCGATATCAGCAGAAGCGCCAGCGGCGTGCGAACAGCAATTGGTTCTATCCTCCTGGGAACTTGTCGACTATGGTCCAGCTACCCATGGCCGAAAAGCAACATCGTGATAGCAAACTGGGATCACCAATAAAGGCCGCCCCGTTCAACAACAAGTGACGTGATGTTTTTCAACGGACTTTCTCGGCGACGATTTGCCAAAATTGCCGCGTGGTCAACTCTCGGAATGTCGGCCACAGTAGCCGAGGCGGCCCAAAAGACTACAACTTCCGCGCGCCTATTCCGAGACAGCAAGGCAGCTTTCCCGACGGGGTTTCGGTGGGGTACGGCGACATCATCCTATCAGATCGAGGGGGCGGTCAACGAAGATGGTCGCGGCCCGTCGATATGGGATCGGTTCACGCATCTGCCCGGCAAGATCATCGATCACAGCACCGCTGACGTCGCCAACGACCACTACCATCGCTACAAGGAGGACGTTCAGCTCATCAAGGAACTCGGCGCCAAGGCTTACCGTTTTTCGATCGCGTGGCCTCGTGTATTTCCGGAAGGGAGCGGGACCCCAAACGCAAAAGGCCTCGATTTTTATCAGCGGCTGCTGGATGAATTGCTGGCGAACGGCATTGAGCCGTTTGCGACGCTGTATCACTGGGACCTCCCTCAGGGGATTCAGGATCGTTATGATGGGTGGAGGTCGCGCGACACGGCCAAGGCATTTGCGGATTACGCGGGCTACGTCACCGAGCGCATCAGCGACCGCGTAAAACACATCTTCACGATCAACGAGTGCGCAAGGCTCGTTCAGGCCGGCTTCGGCACGGGGATCGATGCGCCGGGCCTTAACCTGCCTCAAAAGGAAATCAATCAAGTCCGCCATCACGTCGCGCTCGGCCACGGTCTCGCGGTGCAGGCCATCCGCGCGCATGGGCGTAGCGGCACCAGAGTCGGCCCGGCCGAGAATATGGAAATTTGCATTCCGGCGATCGAAACGCCGGCCAATATTCGCGCGGCCGAAACCGCTACCCGCGAGCTCAACGCCGGCTATCTGACAGCGATCCTCGAGGGAAAATACACCGACGCCTTCCTGGCCTATGCCGGCGCCAATGCGCCGTCATTCACACCAGACGATCTCAAGGCCATTGCATCGCCGATCGATTTTGTCGGGATCAACGTGTACATGCCCAATCAATATGTCGTGGCGGGCGAGAACGGCAATCCCTTCGCGCTGCTGCCGTTCGCGGCGACCTACCCGCACATGGATTCGAACTGGCTGCGAATAGGGCCCGAGGCGATGTACTGGGCGCCACGCCATGTCGCCAGGCTTTGGAACGTCAAGTCGATCTATATCACCGAGAACGGAACGTCGGCCGCGGACCAGCCGTCGGCAGACGGCAAAGTCTACGATATCGAGCGCATTATGTACTTGCGCAATTACCTGACGCAGCTCCAGCGCGCGACCTCGGAAGGCGTGCCGGTCAACGGATATTTCCTCTGGAGCCTGATGGACAATTTCGAATGGTCGGACGGATACGATAAGCGTTTCGGGCTCTATCACGTCAACTTCGAAACACAGCAGCGCACGCCAAAACTTTCGGCCTCGTTCTATCGCGAGGTCATCAAGCAAAACGCGGTCGTGTGATCCGTCGTACGCGGTCCGTCAGGCAAATGGCCTGGAGAGGAATTTCGAGTCCCTCAACCCGTAGCGCCAGGGCAGGTCCACCGCCTTGGTGATGCCGATCCGCAATCCCGTGACGACGTCGGGTTTGGCTGTTCGCGCATAAAGCGCGATCGGAGCAGCATCCAGCGGCAGGCCGTTGTGGGCGTGGGTGATGCCGAGCGCTTCGGTCAACTTGCCGGGACCCGAGCACAGCGATCGTTCGTCCGGAAGGCCGCGGCGCCGCCGCATCCTGGGAATCCCGTGGGTTGGCTCCAGGGCGCGGATCAGCACGGCACTCGCCGATCCTGCTTTCTCGCAGACGAAATTGACGCACCAGTGAATACCGTAAGAGCGGTAGACGTAGGTGAAGCCGGGTGGCCCGAACATCACGGAATTGCGGGGCGTCGGTCCCCGGTAGGAATGCGCCGCAGGCTCGGTGTGGTGATAGGCCTCGACCTCCACGATGATTCCGCCGACGCCGTCGACCAAAAACGTCGCCCCGATCAGGTCGGGCGCGACCTCGTGCACGCTGCGGCCGAAGAAGGCTTTCTTGAGCTGTTTGCCGGGTTTTGGGCTGGTTCTAGCGGAATTTTGGAGCATGGCCGGGTATAAGACCCCAAGTCCGGCAAAGCGAGCGGTTGCGGTTCTTAGTCCACCGGATTAGCTAGGTTGTTAGGAAGGTTTACGGATTCCCCATGGTCGTGATCGTCGATACCGTCTCCGCCACGCCGGTGCGCCCGCGTCACCCGGAAAAGGTGAACCGCCCGGATGCGCTGTCGCCGCCCAAGCCGGACTGGATTCGCGTGCGCGCCCCGACCACGCGCGGCTATGCCGATACCCGCAACATCGTGAAGGAAAACGGCCTCGTTACGGTATGTGAGGAGGCGGGTTGTCCGAATATCGGCGAGTGCTGGGACAAGAAGCACGCCACTTTCATGATCATGGGCGACACCTGCACCCGGGCGTGCGCGTTCTGCAACGTCAAGACAGGCATGCCGGGCGCGCTCGATGCCAACGAGCCCGAATACGTGGCCGAGGCCACCTTCAAGCTCGGTTTGAAACATGTCGTCGTTACCTCCGTCGATCGTGACGATTTGACCGACGGCGGCGCCGAACATTTTGCCCGGACCATCCGGGCCATCCGCGCGCGTTGCCCGGAGACATCAATCGAAATCCTCACCCCCGACTTCCTGCGCAAGGACGGCGCGCTCGAGGTTGTGGCCGCGGCCAAGCCGGACGTGTTCAACCACAATCTGGAAACGGTACCGTCGCGGTATCTGAACGTGCGGCCGGGCGCTCGTTATTTTCATTCGATCCGTCTCTTGCAACGGGTGAAGGAAGTCGATCCCTCCATCTTCACCAAGTCCGGCATCATGGTGGGTCTCGGCGAAGAACGTCATGAAGTCCTCCAGGTGATGGATGACCTCCGTTCGGCGGATGTGGATTTTCTCACCATCGGTCAATATCTGCAGCCGACACGAAAGCATCATGCCGTGATGCGTTACGTCACGCCGGACGAATTCGCAGGCTACGAGAAGGTCGCCTACACCAAGGGGTTCCTGATGGTGTCGGCGAGCCCGCTGACGCGCTCGTCGCATCACGCCGGCGAGGATTTCGCAAGGTTGCAGGCGGCGCGCGCGGCGATCATCCGCTAAGGCAATGCCCAGCTTCTCCAACAAACGCCGGGTGCAGCACAAGGCATCCGAGATGTTCGACCTTGTCGCCGATGTCGAACGCTATCCGGAATTCGTGCCGCTCTGCCAGGCGCTGAAGGTGCGCCAGCGTACGCCGAGGGCGGACGGCACCGAGGTCATCGTGGCTGACATGACCGTGTCGTTCAAGCTTGTGAAGGAAACGTTCACGAGCGAGGTGACGCTCGATCGTCCGAACCTGAAAATCACCGTGCGATACCTGCGCGGGCCGTTTTCCAACTTGGAAAATCGCTGGACGTTCGAGCCGAAGGGCGATGACGCCAGCGACGTCGGCTTCTATATCACTTACGAATTCAAGAGCCGCATGCTTGCGATGCTGATGGGATCGATGTTCGATGTGGCGTTCACGCGGTTCTCCGCCGCCTTCGAGAAACGCGCGGATATCGTGTACGGGAAGCGCGGCTAGTGTGGCGGTTCAGAAGTCCGCATCATTGTTGCCGCGAGTTCGTCATGCGGACTTCTGAGCCAAAGCCACACTAGATCAATAAATTAGCTAGTGTCCTTTCGATTCCGAAGTTCGAAACGTGGCTCCGAAAATGCTTCGAACTCCGGAATCGGGACACTAGCGCCGCGATTTTGGCTAGAAGAGCGACCTCGTTCCTTGCGTCCCGGCGCCCGATCGGCGATCGCGTTTCACGCCGCAAGCCGGCCATTGCAACCGATGGGTTCTCACTCGCCGACACCTGACGCCGCGGCGGTCTGTTCTGATCAACCTGTCAAACAGCTCGGGACGCATATCCACATTCCCGCGGCGCGAATGGCGCCCGGGTTGGTGCGTCGCTTACGTCCTCCAAAGGAGGAGGGCGCAGGGAAAGCCGGGCGTCTGATGCACCCGTAGCCTCATGTGCAAAGTGAAAAAGCACATGAGTTAGTCACCACAGGTACGCCGAAACATCCGGCCTTCCCTGCGCGATGGTTTTAACAGGTTGCTTCGTGCTCTCCCCGGGGATCGGGCTTTCTTGCCCCCGTCCCGGGTGCCATGCGCCAGCATCGTCACCCAGTTGACGCCAGCGTCGAGGCGTCAGGACCACACGACTTCACCGTCCGCATTCGTGCGCCTCGTCCTTCGCGCACCAACGCGTCCACCGCATTCCACGCCAAACGTTCGTGACGACCGCGAAGCGCCCCTTGTGTCCAGGAAATCTGGCAGAATGTGCGAACGGGCGGTTCTGACCAACCGCCCGTTGCTGGAGCTGAGCCCGTAGCGCCCCAAAAGCGACAAAGCTTGTTCAAGAGCGAGGGACAGTTCCGGTGTCTTCCTCAACCCGAACAGTTGCAAGGGCTTCGAGCCCGTACCGAGCAAGGAAGGGAGTGGATGATGGCACAAAGCGGTTTGGTTGTCGCCGGTATCGACGTGGCCAAGGACAAAGTAGATGTCTGCCTTCGCAAGTTCGCATTGCGTCAGGTGTTCCCGAACACCGCGCCAGGGCACAGCAAGCTGGTGGCCTGGCTTCGCAAGCACCAAGTGAACAAGGCCGTTATGGAGGCCAGTGGCGGCTACGAACGCGATTGGGCCAAAGTGCTGCGCCAAGCCGGCATCGAGGTGCGGATCGTTGATCCCAGGCGGGTCCGCAGCTTCGCGCTGTCGGCCGGACGCCTAGCGAAGAACGATCCGATCGACGCGGGGATGATCGCCTGGTTCGCAGAGACATTTGACGAGATACCTGGCCAGATCCACGATGCCGCACGCGAGGAGCTGGCAGCGCTGGTGAAGGCACGCAAAAACCTGATTGATGTTAAGACCCGATTGCAAAGCCAGAACGAACACGCCGGACCGAGACCGGTGCAGAAGGCCCATTCCCACGTGTTGAAGAGTCTGGCTGCCGAAATTGCCAAGCTCGAGACTGCGATCTCCGCCAAGGTCAAGGCGACACCGGGCTTTGCTGAGCGCGCCGAGATCATCGAGAGTGTGCCGGGCCTCGCCGAAACGACATCCGCGATCCTCATCGCGGGGATGCCGGAGCTCGGGATGGTGGGTGAGGAGATCGCCGCGGCCTTGATAGGCCTCGCACCTTATGATGACGATAGTGGCAAACGGCGCGGCGAGCGACACATCAAGGGCGGCCGCCGTTGGGTCAGAAACGCCGTCTACATGCCTTGCCTCAGCGCAGCCACGCAGCACAACCCGGTGCTCAAGGCCTTCTATCAACGCCTGATCGCCAAGGGAAAGGAGCCGAAGGTGGCCCTCGTCGCCTGCATGCGAAAGCTGATCGTCATCCTCAACGTCATGATCGCTCGTCGCCAGAAATGGGATGCCGCGCGCTACACATCGGCCTGATCCAGCGAACTTTATCGCCCTTGGTCCCCGTTTACTTCGGCACAGTTGCTCTTGGTCAGGCGTGAAACGGGCAAGGTCGTAAAGGTGATTTGCCCGTCGGCGCAAGGGGAGAATTCGAGCGGCCGGCCGGGTCGCTTCGGGCTCGGGCGATCGCGGTCTGCAAGGGCGCCAATACCCCTATGGCTGCATAGCAGCCAATCGCTGCCCACCTCCGGCGCATTGCCGGTCTGCGCTGCAGTGCATTCAAAGCCCGTGCCCGGCGTCTAGATGCCAGTCACGAGCTTTTGTTTCCCCGGGTTCCTTTGCGGACTTCACAAGCGAAAACGAGGCCACAACTAGCTCAATGGAATGACGATCATAATATAAACGCGAGTTGATTTTTCCACGACAGGAGCGAGATATGGGTGAAGTTATTCGATTTGTGTCGAGGTCGGAGCAGGAGCGAAGCCGTCTGATCGAAAGGGCGCGCGCGATCTACGAAAGCGTGTTTCCGTCGGCCAATCCGCAGCAGTGGGTTCCCGCGGTTCAGCCGGCGAGGGTGACCAATGTCCGCCGCATTGAAGAGCCTCTCTCGCGATGATCACCATCCTCGCTGTGCTTTGCAGCCTGACTTCTCCGGCTAGCTGCCAGGAGTTGACCGTCACCACGTCGGACTTCGCCGATATCTCGATGCAGTCCTGCCTGATGGGTGCGCCACAGCTTGCCGAGTGGATGAAACAGCACCCGGCCGAGCGTCTGGCGGCATGGCGTTGCGTGTCGGGTAGCCGGAATCGCAACGGCGCATAGGACTTGATTATCGTGTCGACGGCTTCAAAAAAACGCGGCCTTGGGAATCGAATTTTCGGCCGCTGGAAAATTATCGTTACGCTCGGCGTTTTATGTGCCGCTGCACTTCATATGCCCGGATGGCCCAGGCCGCTGATCGATCCCGCGCTATCCAATGTTCTGACCGCCGATTACGTTGGTGCGACCGCTGGCGAAAATCTCTCCACGACCCCCGGCGGAAAACCCGCCGAACTCTTCGGCTTGGATACGGAGCCGGTATTTGGTGGTGCGCTGCCGGAAAAATGGCGACGGGTCGAAGCCAGGATAACCAGGGATCGCGAAGCCATCGCGCAATGCCGGGTCAGTCACTCGTGTTCGGCTCCGGCGCAAAAGCTGATCGATCTCAGTCTGGAAGGCGCGGGACGTAGTAGCCGCGCGCGGGTCGGTTTGATCAACAGGGCGGTGGACCTCGCGATCAGGCCAGTCAGCGACGAGAAGCAGTGGGGCGTTCCGGATCGTTGGAGTGATCCGTTCGAAACGCTTATCTCGGAGCGCGGCGACTGTGAGGACTACGCGATCCTCAAATACACTGCGTTGCTCGAAGCGGGATTTCCGAAAGAGGCGCTGAAGATCGTCGTGTGGAAGAATCGGTGGCCGGAAGAAGATCATGCTGTCCTGGCGGTCCGCGTCGATAATCAGTGGCTCATTCTTGATAATGTCACTTTGGCTCTCGTGCGCGATACGGACGTCAGACGGGTAATCCCCGAGTTCGTTCTGGATGGACAGGGTGTGAGACGCCTGATTTCGAATAGCTGGCTGCGAAAGCTGTCGAGTTGATCGAGCTAGTTAGCCTCGCGGCCTTCGCCCTTTTGACGCATGCCGGCGGGCCGTGCGCGTCACACGCGGGCGAACCCGGCTGACGGCCGCACGCTTCGCCTTTGCGACCTTGGGCCCGCGCGCCATCTCCATCAGCATCCGCAAGGCCTCGATCACGGAGCGCTGTCGCACCGCGCCACGTCCGATGGCGCCAAAGCGGCATTCGTGGGTGGTGATGCGTCCGTCGCGCGCGGCGACCGCAAAATGCACGAGGCCGACGGGCTTGCCGGGCACCGCGCCGCCCGGGCCCGCAATGCCGGTGATGGCGACCGCGAGATCGACGCCCGCTCGCTCCAACGCACCGACCGCCATCTGGGTTGCGGTTTCCTTGCTGACCGCGCCGAAGGCCGCAAGTGTGGTCGTCTCCACGCCCAACATCGCGTGCTTGGCGTCGTTGGAATAGGTGACGAAGCCGCGATCGATGACGTCGGAGGAGCCGGGAATATCGGTCAGCGCGCCGGCGACGAGACCGCCGGTGCAGGATTCGGCGGTCGCGATCGTCAGCTTGCGGCTGCGGCAGAGATCGAGCAGCGAGCGGGCGAGGGTATTAGTCGAACTGGCCATTTCCCCGCTGTCCCCTCAGCGACCGCTAAACCGGACCCTTGTCGTCCCACGGCAGGCGGATAGTGGCGCAGGCGGTCGCCGCGATGCCTTCCTCGCGGCCGGTAAAGCCGAGGCGCTCACTGGTGGTCGCTTTGACGGCCACGCGCGATATGTCGAGCCCGGTGATCTCGGCGATGCGTGCGCGCATCTGATCGCGCAGCGGGCCAATCTTGGGCCGCTCGCAGATCAGCGTGACTTCGAGATTGGCGATGCGGCCGCCGCGCGAGGTGACGCGCTCGACCGCGTATTTCAAAAACTTGTCGGAGGCAGCGCCTTTCCACTTCATGTCGCTGGGTGGGAAGTGCGAGCCGATATCGCCATCGGCCAGCGCGCCCAGGATCGCGTCGACCAGAGCATGGAGGCCGACGTCGCCGTCGGAATGAGCGAGGAATCCGCGGGTATGCGGCACGCGAATGCCGCAGATCATCAGGTGGTCGCCATCGCCGAAGGCGTGCACGTCGTAGCCGGTGCCGCTCCTGACATCGCCGAGCAGGCTTGCCAGGCGCGCTTCTTCGCGCACGAAGTCTTCCGGTGTGGTGAGTTTCATGTTTGCAGCATCGCCTTCAAAGGTCGCAACCGTCAATCCCACCCATTCGGCGAGCGCGGCGTCATCGGTGAAATCATCGCGTCCCTCTCGCGCAGCGCGCCGATGCGCCTCGAGGATCGCATCGAAGCGGAAGGACTGAGGCGTTTGGGCAATCCGCAAGCGCGCGCGCTCAGGCGTGGCTTCGATGCGGCCATTGCCGTCGACCAGCTTGATCGTGTCGGCCACGGGGATGGCGGGGATCGCTGCGCCGGTCGCCGCCGCCGCATCGATCGCGCGCGATATCAGCGAGGCAGAAACGAAAGGCCGCGCCGCGTCATGAATAAGAACGATGTCGGGCTTCGCCGCGGCCAACGCTTCAAGGCCCGCATGCACCGACGCCTGACGTGTCGCGCCGCCCTTGACGGCAGGGGTGTAGCGCAGACCGCGCACCGCTGCGTCGAACACGCCGGCATCGTCCGGATTCACGACCGGCTGCACGGCAGATATTTGCGGATGGGTAGAGAATGGGTACATCGCCCGGTAGATGACGGGTTGTCCACCGATCGAACGATATTGCTTCGGGCCACCTGCACCGGCGCGCAGGCCGCGACCCGCGGCAACGAGGATGGCGGCAGTCCGCGGCTGATTAGGCATCGTTTTTAGCTGTCTATCGATCGAAGTTGATGGGGCTCAGCCCTTATCATGCTAGTGCCGCCCATTGGAAGTTCCTGCATCACAAGCGGCGAATTCTGTCCGGGAACTTCCAATGGTAAGCGGCACTGGAATAGGGTGCTAATGCCCGTGACTTTCCGAAGTTCGTGAAAGATGGGTGCTGAGGTCGAGCACGAACCTCGGAAAGCTGACTAGCCAGGAAGACAGAGCGATTCCTGTGGCTTGAAAAAAGTCGATACTTTGTTGCAGTGCACTTGCAAGATTCGCTGGGCTGGTTAAAGTGTAGGCATGAAACTTGACTGCACAAGATTTGTGCGCAAGAATGGATTCCAACGGGTAACGACACCCGTGAAGCAAACGAGAAATCCGTGAGCAACCCCGACTCTTTGCGTCCTAACCCATTGAAAATAGGCGGTATTGAGGTCGCGAACCGGGTTGTTCTGGCACCCATGTCGGGCGTCACGGATGCACCGTTTCGACGCTTGGTTGCGGAGCTTGGGGCCGGGCTCGTCGTGTCCGAAATGACGGCGAGCGACGACTTGGTCAACGGCAAGCCGATGTCGCAGCTCCGCTGTGAGGCGGCCGGCATCGGTCCCCACGTCGTCCAGCTGGCGGGCTGCGAGGCCAAGTGGATGGCGGAGGGGGCTCGGATCGCCGAAGCCGCCGGCGCCGATATCATCGACATCAATATGGGCTGTCCGGCGCGTCATGTGACTGGCGGCCAATCCGGGTCTGCCTTGATGCGCGATCTCGATCACGCCGAGAGGCTGATCGAAGCGACCGTCGGCGCGGTGAAGGTGCCGGTCACACTCAAGATGCGGCTTGGCTGGGACGAGCGGTCGCTGAATGCGCCGGAGCTCGCGCGCCGTGCCGAGGCTGCCGGCGTACAACTTATCTCGGTCCACGGCCGGACCCGATGCCAGTTCTACAAGGGCGAGGCCGACTGGCGCGCCGTGAGGGCGGTCAAGGACGCCATCCGGATTCCACTTGTCGTCAACGGCGACATCACCTCGTTCGACAAGGCAGTTGCCGCGCTTGAAGCATCGAGCGCCGATGCGGTCATGGTCGGGCGGGGAGCGCAGGGCCAACCCTGGCTGCCCGGCCAGATCGGCCGGCAGCTTCAGAGCGGTGTCGCCGAGGCCGTGCCGCCGCTTCGGGAGCAGTTGCGATATGTCCGCACGCTCTATGACGAGATCTGCCATCACTATGGTTTGCGCATCGGTCTTCGCCATGCCCGCAAACACCTTGGCTCCGCCCTGGAAGTCGCGGCCGGCTATAGCCGCGCGCCGGCAGCGGCGTTGAAGAACTGGCGTAGCCGCATCCTGACCGCGGAGGATCCGCACGCCGTCCACCGCTCCCTTGGCGAGGCGTTCGACGATTTTGCGTGGAGTACGGCGGCATGAGTTCCACTGCCGAACATCGCAGGCCGTTACCGACCGACGCGGAGATCATCCTCAACGCGTTGCCAAACCCGGTGCTGCTGGTCGCACCCGACGGCCGGATTGCGGACGCCAACATGGCCGCGGAATCATTCTTCGAGATCTCCGCGCAGTTCCTGCAACGGCATTCGCTGAAGGACCTGGTTCCGTTCGGAAGTCCGCTGTTGTCGTTGATCGACCAGGTTCGCTCCAGCGGTTCTCCCGTCAATGAATACAAGGTCGACCTCGGCACGCCGCGCATGGGCGGCGACCGCCAGGTCGATCTTCACGTAGCCCCGGTCAGCGAGCGGCCCGGCCACATCGTCGTGATGCTCCAGGAGCGAAGTATTGCCGACAAGATGGACCGGCAGCTCACCCACCGCAGCGCCGCCCGCTCGGTGATCGCGTTGGCCGCCATGCTGGCGCACGAGATCAAGAATCCGCTGTCGGGAATTCGCGGCGCGGCGCAATTGCTCGAGCAGGCGGCGTCGCCGGAAGACCGGACACTGACGCGGTTGATCTGCGATGAGGCCGACCGCATTGTCACGCTGGTCGATCGCATGGAAGTGTTTGGCGATGACCGGCCCGTGGCGCGTGGCCCGGTCAACATCCATTCCGTGCTCGATCACGTCAAACGGCTCGCGCAATCCGGCTTTGCGCGTAACGTCCGCTTTGTCGAGGATTACGACCCGTCGTTGCCGCCGGTGCTCGCCAATCAGGATCAACTGATCCAGGTCTTCCTCAACCTTGTGAAGAACGCGGCCGAAGCCACCGCCGATCTCGGCCATGAGGCGGAAATTCAGCTCACCACCGCATTCCGTCCCGGCGTGCGGCTTTCGGTGCCGGGGAAGAAGTCGCGTGTATCGTTGCCGCTTGAATTCTGCGTTCGCGACAACGGCCCCGGCGTGCCGGAAGATCTGATGCCGAATCTGTTTGATCCCTTTGTCACGACCAAGCCGACCGGCAGCGGGCTTGGTCTGGCGCTGGTCGCCAAGATCGTCGGCGACCACGGCGGAATCATCGAGTGCGAGTCGCAACCGAGAAAGACGACTTTCCGCGTGCTGCTGCCGATGTTCAATCCAGCCAAGAAGCTTGATCAAAATGATCGCGATAACGTTGCCGGGACTTGAGATGAGGAAGAACGATGCCCGCAGGTAGTATTCTCGTTGCCGATGACGATACCGCCATCCGCACCGTGCTCAATCAGGCCCTGTCGCGCGCCGGATACGAGGTGCGGCTGACCGGAAACGCTGCGACGCTGTGGCGCTGGGTGAGCCAGGGCGAGGGCGATCTCGTCATCACCGACGTTGTGATGCCGGACGAGAACGCGTTCGATCTTCTGCCGCGGATCAAGAAGATGCGGCCGAACCTTCCCGTCATCGTAATGAGCGCCCAGAACACGTTCATGACGGCGATCCGCGCTTCCGAACGCGGAGCCTATGAATATCTGCCGAAACCGTTCGACTTGAAGGAATTGATCGGGATCGTCGGCCGTGCACTCGCGGAGCCGAAGGAGCGGGTGGCGAGCGCGCCTGACGATTCCGAGTTCGATTCGATCCCGCTGGTCGGCCGTTCGCCCGCGATGCAGGAAATTTATCGCGTGCTGGCGCGGCTGATGCAGACGGATTTGACCGTGATGATTTCGGGCGAGTCCGGTACCGGCAAGGAGCTCGTCGCACGCGCGCTGCACGATTACGGCAAGCGGCGTAATGGACCGTTCGTGGCCGTCAACATGGCGGCGATCCCGCGCGACCTGATCGAGTCGGAGTTGTTCGGTCACGAGCGCGGTGCGTTCACGGGCGCCAACACCCGCGCCTCGGGCCGGTTCGAGCAGGCCGAAGGCGGCACGTTATTTCTCGACGAAATCGGCGACATGCCGATGGAAGCGCAAACGCGGCTGTTGCGCGTGCTTCAGCAGGGCGAATACACCACCGTCGGTGGCCGTACGCCGATCAAGACCGACGTGCGCATCGTTGCTGCCAGCAACAAGGATTTGCGCATCCTGATTCAGCAGGGCCTGTTCCGTGAAGATCTGTTCTTCCGCCTGAACGTGGTGCCACTGCGGCTTCCGCCGCTGCGGGAGCGAATCGAGGATCTGCCCGACCTGATCCGCCATTTCTTTTCGCTGGCCGAGAAGGACGGTTTGCCGCCCAAGAAGCTGGACGCTTTGGCGCTGGAGCGGATGAAGCAGCATCGCTGGCCCGGCAATGTCCGCGAACTTGAAAACCTCGCCCGCCGGCTTGCCGCCCTTTACCCGCAGGACGTCATCACGGCGTCGGTGATTGACGGCGAGCTAGCGCCGCCGGCCGTCACCTCTGGCGGCACGATGCACCAGGGCGTCGACAATCTCGGCGGCGCGGTCGAGGCCTATCTGTCGTCGCACTTCTCGGGCTTTCCGAACGGCGTACCGCCGCCGGGCCTCTATCACCGCATCCTCAAGGAAATCGAGGTCCCGCTACTCACGGCCGCGCTTGCGGCGACCCGAGGTAACCAAATCCGGGCGGCCGACCTTCTCGGGCTCAATCGCAATACGCTGCGGAAGAAAATCCGTGATCTGGACATTCAGGTCTATCGGACGGGCAATTGAGCCGCCGAAAGCCGGTCTAACCGCGCGATTTCTCAGGGGATTGGCTGAACGCGGCATGGTATGCGCCGCGGAATTGTCGCAATTCGGCAACATTGTGGTATGAATGCATCAGTCCGCAACGTGCGGATGCTGAAGCCTTCATTTCATCGTTTGCCGGTATAACCAGCGTGGACACCTCGGCCGCCCAGTTCGATCCGTCTCTCGTTGAGCCCAAGGGACGGTCCATTCTAAGGCTGCTTGCCCCGATTGCGATCGGGCTGGCGCTGGTATCGGCTTTCCTGACCTTTGTGGTGCTGACCGGCCTGACGCGGATCGAGCCGACCCGTGAGGTCGCAGTATCCTTCATGTTGATGAACGGCGCCACGATCCTGGTGCTGCTCGGTATCATCGCCCGCGAAGTCTGGCAGGTGATGCAGGCCCGGCGCCGCGGCCGCGCCGCCGCCAGGCTTCATGTTCAGATCGTCAGCCTGTTCTCGATCATGGCGGTGCTGCCGGCGGTCCTCGTGGCGGTCGTCGCCAACCTGACGATCGAACGTGGCCTCGATCGGCTGTTCTCGGGTCCGACGCGGGAGGTGATCCAGAACTCGCTGATCATCGCACGCGCCTATATGCAAGAGCACGCCCAGCTCATTCGCGGCGACATTCTGGGAATGGCAGCAGATATCGGCCGTGCGCGACCGCTCTACGACCAGGACCGTCAGTCCTTCCGTGAATTTCTCACCGCAAGCGCCGCCTCCCGCAATCTTCCCGGCGCAATGCTGATCGACAAGGACCGCCACATCCTGGAAAGCGCCGAGACCGGCATCCAGCTGGCGTTCGCCGCGCCGCCGTCGGACTTCCTCAGTAACGTCAATGAAACCGAGCCGGAAATTGCGGTTCTGCCCGAAGAGAACAATGTCGCTGCCTTGATCCGGCTGCGCGCCTTTCAGGATACGTTCCTTTACGTCGCACGGCAGCTCGATCCTCACGTCGTCGACCAGTTGAAGCAGACCGAGGCGAGCGTCGCCGAATATGCCGAGATCGAGGCGCGCCGGCTCGGCGTTCAGGTTAATTTTGCGCTGATCTTCGCCGTCATCGCGCTGACCATCCTGATGGCCTCGATCCTGCTGGGGCTCAATTTCGCCAACTCGCTGGTCACCCCGATCCGCCGGCTGATGGGCGCCGCGCACATGGTCTCGACCGGCGATCTGCATGTCCAGGTGCCGGTGAAGCGTTCGGAAGGCGACCTCGCGCAACTCGGCGAAACCTTCAACAAGATGACGCAGGAGCTGCGCACCCAGCGCGACGAACTCGTCAATGCGAGCGAACTGATCGACAGCCGGCGGCGATTTATCGAAGCGGTGTTGTCGTCGGCGAGCGCCGGAATCATCGGTGTGGATGCATCGGGAAGCGTTGGCATCCTCAATCGCTCGGCGGAAAAACTGATCGGACACGCCGAATCCGAAACGCTGGATCACCCGCTCTCCGACGTGTTGCCGGAACTCGACGAGATGATGAAGACGGCGCGCGAGAGCACCCAGCGGCTGGTGCAGGGCCAGATCACGATCAACCGCGACGGCCATGAGCGAAACCTGTCGGTGCGCGTCACCGCGGAACAGACCAGCCAGACGCGCGACAGCTATATCATCACGCTCGATGACATTACCGAGCTGGTTTCGGCGCAGCGAACCTCAGCCTGGGCCGACGTCGCCCGCAGGATCGCGCATGAAATCAAGA
Source organism: Bradyrhizobium erythrophlei (assembly GCF_900142985.1). NCBI lineage: Bacteria > Pseudomonadati > Pseudomonadota > Alphaproteobacteria > Hyphomicrobiales > Nitrobacteraceae > Bradyrhizobium > Bradyrhizobium erythrophlei. Next base: position 6,946,562 of record NZ_LT670849.1, on the reverse strand, counting down.
ACCCGCTGACGCCAATTCAGTTGTCGGCCGAGCGCATCCGCCGCAAATTCGGCAAATCGATCGTCGAAGACAAGGCCGTGTTCGAGCAGTGTACGGATACGATCGTGCGGCAGGTCGACGACATCAGGCGGATGGTCGACGAGTTCTCGCGCTTTGCGCGGATGCCAAAACCGGTGATCGAGGGCGAAGATGTCGCCGACACCGTGCGTCAGGCGGTATTCCTGATGCGGGTTGGCCATCCCGACGTCGATATCGAGGCCGAGATCAAGCAGGAGCCGCTGCAAGCGAAGTTCGACCGCCGGCTGATTTCGCAGGCGCTGACGAACATCATCAAGAACGCGACCGAGGCGATCGAGGCCGTGCCGCCGGAAGAATTGGGGCGCGGTCGTATTGACGTCATCGCGGCGCGCGAAAACGACGACATCGTGATCGATGTCGTCGATAATGGCGTCGGCCTGCCGAAGGTGGCCCGCGCGCGCCTGCTTGAACCCTACGTGACCACGCGCGAGAAGGGCACCGGCCTTGGCCTTGCGATCGTCGGCCGGGTCTTGCAGGACCATGGCGGCCGGATCGAGCTCCACGATGCATCGGAAATGCGGCCGGGTGCACGAGGGGCCTGGATGCGGCTACGATTCGCGATATCTGGTCAGGCGCCGACGTCTGAGATCGTTCAACCTACGGCCGAAACAAAGTCACCGGCCGAAGAAACCAGCGGACAACAAGAAACGACTAATGAGCAGACCAAAATCGAAGCCGCGACAGGCAACTGAGAAGACGGGCGTATCCTATGGCAAGTGATATTTTGATTGTCGATGACGAAGCCGACATTCGTGAACTTGTCGCCGGGATTCTTGACGACGAGGGATTCACGACGCGCACGGCGCGCGACAGCGATTCTGCGCTGGCCGAAATCGCCAACCGCAGGCCTAACCTGGTGTTCCTCGACATCTGGTTGCAAGGCAGCAAGCTCGACGGGTTGCAACTGCTTGAACAGGTCAAGCGCGACCATGCCGATCTTCCGGTCGTGATGATTTCGGGCCACGGCAACATCGAAACCGCGGTCGCCGCCATCAAGCGCGGCGCTTACGATTTCATCGAGAAGCCGTTCAAGTCCGATCGGCTGATTCTGGTCGCCACGCGGGCGCTGGAAACCTCGCGCCTGAAGCGCGAGGTGAAGGAGCTCAAGCAACTGGCGCCGACGGCGAGCGTCATGACCGGCCGCTCGGCCTGCATGAACCAGTTGCGGCAGACCATCGACCGGGCCGCCAAGGCCAACAGCCGTATCCTGATCGTGGGTCCCTCGGGCGCGGGCAAGGAACTGGCCGCGCGTACACTGCACAACATGTCGAGCCGCGCCGAAGGCCCGTTCGTGGTGATCAACGCCGCGGCGATTACGCCGGAGCGCATGGAAATCGAGCTGTTCGGCGTCGAGCCCAACGGCGAGCACGCCCGCAAGACCGGCGCGCTCGAAGAGGCCCATGGCGGCACGTTGTTTGTCGACGAAATCGGCGACATGCCGCGCGAGACCCAGAACAAGATTTTGCGCGTCCTGGTCGAGCAGACCTTCCAGCGCCAGGGCGGCACGGCCAAGGTGAGCGTCGATGTCCGCATCATTTCCTCGACCGCTCGCAATCTCGAGGAAGAAATCGCGGCCGGACGCTTCCGCGAAGACCTGTATCACCGCCTGTCGGTGGTGCCGATCCGCGTTCCGCCGCTGTCGGAGCGGCGCGAGGATATCCCGGAATTGATCGACTACTTCATGGACCAGATATCGGCCGCGACCGGCCTGCCGAAGCGGCAGATCGGCCAGGACGCGATGGCGGTCCTGCAGTCGCATGTCTGGCCCGGAAACGTCCGCCAGCTCCGCAACAATGTGGAGCGGGTGATGATTCTGGCCGGCGGCGGGCCGGAAGTCATCATCACCGCCGATATGCTGCCGCAGGACGTGGGCTCGATGGTGCCGGCCATGCCGACCAGCAACAACGGCGAACACATCATGGGTCTGCCGCTGCGCGAGGCGCGGGAGGTCTTTGAACGCGACTACCTGATGGCTCAGATCAGCCGTTTCTCCGGCAATATCTCCCGCACAGCGGAATTCGTCGGCATGGAGCGGTCGGCCCTGCATCGAAAGTTGAAGGCGCTCGGCGTCGGTTGAACGGAACAGCCGGGAAGGGGCCGGGAATTTCGGTCTCTTTTCACGGTCTTATGGAGAATTGCTCCCTCTTTGACGCCACTTCCGCGTGAAGCTGCTTGCCTAATAACCAAGCCTGCCTTCTAATCACACGATCGTGCTCTCCCGAGGGGGATCTCAAGAGAGCCGGTAGCCGAAAGGACTGCTTCGACAGAAAGTGGCCTGCGGTTCAATAACAAGAAGCACCGAGACTTGCGGGATAAAAACAATGGCGGCAGACCGCGCACAAAATCTACAAGACACCTTCCTCAATCACGTTAGAAAAACCAAAACGCCACTGACGATTTTTCTGGTCAACGGGGTAAAGCTGCAAGGAATTGTGACCTGGTTCGACAATTTCTGCCTGCTGCTGCGTCGCGACGGTCATTCGCAGCTTGTCTACAAGCATGCGATCTCGACCATCATGCCGGGAGCCCCGATCCAGTTGTTCGAAGGCGGCGAGGATGCACCGGCTTGAGAGTGAGCTGATTGGAACCCCGAAATTCTGACGGGGGAGTCGACCGTCCGCGGTCGGCGGTGGGGAAGCAAACCGGGCGGGTGATTGTCATCGGCCCTTACCTGCGAACGCGCCGGGGTGATCCCGATGCGCGAGAGGATTCGTCCGCCATCCGTGGTTCTGAAGCCCGTCTCGAGGAGGCGGCAGGCCTTGCGCGCGCGATCGATCTCACGGTTGCGGAAGCTCTTATCGCGCCGGTCAGCCAAATCAGACCGGCGACCTATCTCGGCAAGGGCAAGGTTGAGGAGATCACGGGTCTTGTGGCCGGCCACGAAGCCGAGCTCGTGATCATGGATTGCGCGCTATCGCCGATCCAGCAACGCAACCTGGAGAAGGCCTGGCACACCAAGGTCCTCGACCGCACCGGGCTGATCCTCGAAATCTTTGGCCGTCGCGCCAAGACGAAAGAGGGTACGCTTCAGGTCGAACTCGCGCACCTGAACTACCAGCGTAGCCGTCTGGTGCGGTCGTGGACCCACCTTGAGCGTCAGCGCGGCGGCTTTGGTTTCATGGGCGGCCCCGGCGAAACCCAGATCGAGGCCGACCGCCGTTTGATCGGCGACCGCATCACGCGGCTTGAGCAGGAGCTCAAGAAGGTTCAGGCGACACGGCGGCTGCATCGCGCCGGCCGGCAACGGGTGCCTTATCGCGTCGTCGCGCTGGTCGGCTATACGAACGCCGGCAAATCGACGCTGTTCAACCGGCTGACCCGCGCCGAGGTTCAGGCCGCCGACATGCTGTTCGCCACGCTCGATCCTACCTTGCGCGCGCTTACCCTGCCGCATGGCGGCAAGGCGATGCTGTCGGACACGGTCGGTTTCATCTCCAACCTGCCGACGCAGCTGGTGGCCGCGTTTCGCGCCACTCTTGAAGAGGTGCTCGAGGCCGACGTCATTCTTCACGTCAGGGATATTTCGCACGAAGACAGTGAAGCGCAGGAGCAGGACGTCGAAGCCGTGTTGCGTCAGCTCGGGATCAATACCGACGGCGGCCAGCGTATTCTTGAAGTCTGGAACAAGATCGACCGGCTCTCGCCTGAGGAACGCGAAAACGTTGTCAATATCGCTGCCCGCCGCTCACCGGAGCGGCCGTGTTTTCTGGTTTCGGCCGAAACCGGGGAGGGGATCGATGGTCTGTTGGCGGCGATCGAAGAACGGCTGGCCGCGACGCGAACGACATTGCATCTGTCGATCGATGCGGCCGATGGCGCCGGCGTCAGCTGGCTGCATCGCAACTCGGAAGTTCTGGGCAAGAACCTTCAGGACGGACGTTACGAGATGACGGTGCGCGTCGATGAGACCAAGCGTGATCTCGTGATCAACCGCTTTGATGCGGTGCCTCACGCACCATAGCCGTCCCCGCCGACTCTACTTCCGAAACGCCATCAAAAGCCGCAAGAGTCAGGTCGGCTACGGGCCAATCGACTACGGTCCCGATCCTACTTTGCCCGCCCTGCGAGCCTCCAGCGCCAGCTTTGTCAAAATCTTCTTGCCCGCGATACGTCCCGACTCCCAGGCGCCGGTCATTTGACTGGGGCTTTTCTTCAGGTCCTGCACAAACGCCTCGCCCGCGAATATCAGGTTGCCGATCACCAGCGGATTGCGGCGTTTGACGCCGGGCAGCATGGCCGAATAGGCGGCCAGGAAATTCGGATTGGTCGTCCAGTCGGTGATGTGGATGCGGCCTTCCAGGTTGTTGCGCGCACCGGTCAAATCGGGTTCGCCGACGCGATCGAGCAGATCAAGCATCTGGTTTTCGATGTCGGCGTAGTGCGATTTCTCTACCAGATCCGACATCGCGCCTGAAGCAAAGATGGTGACGAGCGGCTTGCCGTCGGTGCGAAGGTGCAGGAGCCAGGCGTGACGCTGTTCGTAAATCGTGACGAACGTGTCCGGTGCGATATTGCGTTCGGCAAAGAATTCTGGCCGCAGCGGCACGAAGATCTTGGTCATTTTCGCCGCCGTCATGCCCGCCAGGACCGGGTCCAGCTGCGCGCGCGCGCTCTTGTCGAATCTGACGCCGTGCGATTTCAGCACGCCAACCGAGAGCGTGCTAAGCACATAGTCGGCTTCGACCGTGTCCTTGTCGGTCACGATTGCAAAGTGCTTTCCGGCCTTTTTGACCGTTTGCACGAGGCGGCGGAGCTGGATATCGGCCTTGTAATACCGGGCTTCGTTGGTCATGGCCCGCGATGAGCTTTTCGATCCCGTACTGCAATTGCATGCCGCCGGAACCCGCATCGTCGCCCCAGAATTCATCGCTTGAGACCTTGGCCGCGCTATCGACCGCCATCCAGTTGTTTGCCCGTTCCTCGGCCACAGCGACGATCACGCGCGACTTCGACATGTCGGCCAATTGCCGGAGCGACACGTCTTCATCCCGATGCTGCGCCTTCCAGATCGCATACATCTCGTAAAGCCGGTTCATCGCCCATTCGCGCTGCTCAGGAGCCACTGCGCCTTCCACCGAGACATTGAAGCGCCGCGTGGCGGTATCGATGCCGATCGGCCCCAGATCGTAATGCCGAGCGCAGGCCCATTTATAGAACGGGTTCCTCCCTCCGCCATGGAACCAGTGCGCTCCGGCGTCCACCGATACACCCGTAGACAGCTCAACAGTGCGCGCCCGCCCGCCGATCCAGTCCGCGGCGTCAAGGAGCGTCATCTCGGGCCGCGCGATGGTCTTGCCAGCCGACATGAGCTTGTCGACGCCTTCCCCAATGGTGATGGCAGCGGTCAGGCCGGAAATGCCGGCGCCGATGATGACAATATGCGCACGCATGGGCGGGGTTTTAGAGGAAAAGGCGAGGGTGTTGCACGTCGTTTGTGAGTTCAAGGAGACGGCGGAGCCGAAAATGCCTGTTGTTGTGTAAGGGCCACGGCCTCCCGCAGTCTAAATCACTTCATTTCGTGGTTATGAGTCCCGGCTCAACGCTCGCTGTGCTCGCTTGGCCGGGACGACGAAGACTCTTTCTTCTTCGCCTCATTCCACAACGCGTCCATCTCCTCAAGCGAGGCGGCCTCCAGCGTCCGGCCCTTTGACGCCAAGGCGCGCTCAATATAGCCAAAGCGGCGCTCGAACTTAGCATTGGCGCCGCGTAGCGCTACTTCGGGATCGGCTTCGACGTGACGGGCGAGATTGACTAGCGCGAACATCAGATCGCCGGTCTCCGCCGCAAGCTCCTCCTTGTCGCCGTGGTCGAGCGCGGCCTCGATCTCATCGGCCTCTTCACGAATTTTCTGCAAGACGGCGCGGGGATCATTCCAGTCAAAGCCGACGGTTGACGCCTTGCGTTGCAACGCCATCGCGCGCGTCAGCGCCGGTTGTCCGGCCTTGACGTTCGACAGCAGCGAACCGGACGGCTCGGAGTTTGCCGGACGGCGCGCGGCGCGCTCGGCCTTCTCCTCGGCCTTGATGCGCTCCCACGCGCTCTTGACGCCAGCGGGTTTGATGTTGCCGTCCTTGTCGGCAAAGACATGCGGGTGCCTGCGGATCATCTTGCGGCAGATCACCTCGACCACATCGCCGAAATCGAACGCGTCCTGCTCTTCGGCCATGCGCGCGTGATAGACGACCTGAAGCAGGAGGTCGCCAAGCTCTTCCCTGAGGTCTTCGAGATCGTGACGCGCGATCGCGTCGGCGACTTCATAGGCCTCCTCGACCGTGTAGGGCGCGATCGTCTCGAAATTCTGCTCGAGATCCCACGGACAGCCGGTCACGGGTGTGCGGAGTTGCGCCATGATCTCGATCAGGCGGGAAATATCGCGGGAAGGGGTCATGCTGCACCGAGCGCCAGGGAAATCTTAGAGACTTCTATGCCGCAAGACGCAGGACCATCCCAGCAACAACGGTGCAAACAGGTCAGATTTCCCCGGCTTTGGGCCGGGCGGCCCGTCGGAACAGGTTCCCGAAGTGGTGTTTGCGGCTAGTCGTGCCGCCGGTGATGCTTGATGCGATGGTGATGAGGCTTGACGCGGTGGCGCGGCTTGACCTCGACAGAACCGGATTCCGTCATCGCCGGGCCTTTGTTCTTCGGCGCGGCACTCGTCGGCCCCATCGCCAATTTGAAACCCTTGGTCGACTCGATGTCCGGTGATGAGGCATGCGCTGGAATCGAGAGAGCGAAGACGCTAACGGCAATCAGGCGCGAGGCGCAGCGAAACAGCATGTTCATGAGGGAAATCCTGCAAGAGGACTGCGTCAACACAGGCTAGCGATTTGCGGGAGCAGCTTAAAGGTGTTGCGCGCGTTAAATTAAAATAGCGCGCTCACGGCTCAAGTGTTCGGCGGAAAATCTTCCGGCTTGAGCTCAATCGGCTTGCCGTGAGGCGTGCGATCGGCGGCGCGATCCCAGGCATCGCGGTAGCGATGCAGTGTTGCGGCCGTGGTCACGCCTTTTGCAGCCACCATTTTTTCCAAGGTGGCGAGCCAATGCCGGTAATAGGTCGTTCCGGTATCGGGATCGCCTCCGGCCTGCGCGAGCTTGATTTCATCGGCAAGCGCCGCCGCCCATTCCTTCCACGAGAACAGGCCGCGATCGTAGAGCGAGAGCGCCATCGCAAAAGCCTGCGCTTCCCAGGGCTCGCGAAACACCGGGCCGTCTTCGTCCCGTGGCAAATCCGGAAGGGCGCCGGTCGCTTGGACTATGGCCGCGTTCCTCATGCTAGCTCCAGATAAGGCTCAAACGCGTCAATGGAGATCTTGACGGTGGGGTCGGCGTCCGGCCCCCACAACTCGATGCTGTCGAACACCACGTTGTAGAGCCACTGCGGATTTTCACCCAACTCCATGGCGGCTGAATCCGGAAACACCTGGCAGCCCAGAATGCGGTCGATCACGCCGACATGGCCGCGCGTGTAGCGGGGGAGGCGGGTATGCGTGGCGGGATGCATGTTTTTGGCGCGCACGCGATCGCCGATCCTGAATTTGGCGGGCGCGGGTGCTTGCCGTTCGAAGTGACCGCGCACCAGGCTCTTTTCGACTTTCTCAAGCCCAAACTTGCCGTTCTTGACCGGTTTTGCAGTTCCTTCCGCATGGCCGGCCGAAAGTTCCGATGCCGTGACATAACCCTTGTCGACCAGATTATCCTCCAGCCCGAGCAGCCACTTCCGATAGTAGGAGCTGGCCAGATAAACATGCGGCGGCAGGGATTCACGATAGAAGCGGGACGTATCGATGTTGAACGCACCGGCAGCGCCCATCGCGCGGACCATCGCCAGCACGCGGCCTTCCCATTTCTCGTGAAATGGCGGTTCGTTCGGCTCGGGCTCGACCTTGCCGAAGCCGTCCATGCCGCCCATGTCGTGGACGCCGTTCAAGATGCCGCTCCCGGCGCCTTTGGAAATCCGGTGCCGATCATCGAATCCCGTGTCACGAGCTCGGCCAATTGCTTTTCGCTCCAGCCTTCCGTGCCCTTGGGCCGCATCGGCAAGACAAGGAATCGGGTCTCGGCGGTTGAGTCCCAGACCCTGATTTCGGTTTCCTTCGGCAAGCTCACGCCGAAATCGGCGAGCACGCCGCGCGGGTCTTTCACCGCACGCGAGCGATAGGGCGAGGCCTTGTACCAGACCGGAGGCAGCCCGAGCATGTCCCAGGGATAACAGGAGCATAATGTGCAGACGACCATGTTGTGTCGCTGCGGCGTATTTTGCACGACTACCAGATGGTCGCCGACGCGACCCTGATGACCAAGCGCGTGAACAGCCTTCGATCCGTCCTCAAGCAGCGCCTTCTTGAAATCGGGATCGGTCCAAGCCTTCGCAACGACGCTCGCGCCGATGTGGGGACCAATCTTGGTCTCATAGGCCTGAACGATGGCGTCGAGCGCGGCTGGTTCGACATATCCCTTTTCCGTCAGGATGGTCTCCAGCGCGCGCACGCGCAGCTCCGTCTCGGACAGTTCCGAATGGTCGTCGTGGTGATGGTGATGGTCGTGGCTGCTCATGGGCCAAGGATAAGCGCAATGGAAGGCTGATGTCGAGGACCGGCCGCGGCCATCCAATTCGGCGAACGAGCCGATTCTATGGCCCAGTTTTGGCTTGTCTCAGGATGCGGTGCTGGTTCGCCGCGGGGAGGGCGAGCGCTCGCCGCGCGCGCGCGTCGCACGAGGCCGTGGCTCCGGACCAACCAACTTCTCGATGGCCCCCGATGCGAGGTCTCGCTCCAGACGGTCGAGATTTTCGTAGATCTGCGCCAGCGTCGCCTTCAGCGCCGCCGCTTCCTTCGCCGTCATGGCACCCGTTGCGACCTTCTCGTAATGGGCCGCGACGGGCATGAAGCGTTCGGCCAGCGCCGCGCCATGGGGCGTAAGGCTCACTTGCAGGCTTCGCTGGTTGTTTTGCGGCCGTTCGCGAAAGACGATGCCGTCGCGATGCATGTCGGCGATCAATCGCGACAGCGTCGACATTTCCGCCGACGTCAGCGCTGCGAGTTCGCCGAGCCGGAGCGGACGTCCCTGCTCGGCGAGCGCGGCAAGCACGCGATACATCGGCAGCGTCAATCCATCCTTGCCGACGACCTGGACAAACAGATCGCCCATGCGCACGCCGAGGCGGGCGAGAAGATAAGGCAGCGAAGTTGACAGCCTGTACACGGGCGATTCCAGCCAAGCGGAATATCCGGCTTATCACCAATTGTTTAGAATGCAACATTTGCATTTGCAACGTTCGCGTTGACAGGCCGCGGACGCTGATATTTCATCCGACCCGTCCACGCATAAAAATCGGGGGAAGCGGCATGCAGGGAAAAGTAGCGCTCGAAGAGCACTTTGCGATTCCGGAAACCCTTCAGGATAGTGCCGGTTTTGCTCCCGAGGCCGACTGGCCGGAATTGAAGGGCCGGTTGCTCGACATCCAGGAGCGCCGCCTGCGCGAGATGGACGCGCACGGCATCGAGATGATGCTGCTGTCGCTCAACGCGCCGGCCGTGCAGGCGATCCCTGATTCCGACAAAGCCAACGACATCGCGCGCCGGTCGAACGACTTCATGGCCGAACAGATCGCTCGCCAGCCAACGCGTTTTGCCGGCCTTGCCGCGCTGCCGATGCAGACGCCGGAGCTTGCGACACGCGAGCTCACGCGGTGCGTGAAGGAGCTCGGCTTTTGCGGCGCGCTGGTCAATGGCTTCAGCCAGGTCACGGACAATCCGTCCGGTATTTATTACGACATCAAGGCCTATTGGCCGTTCTGGGCCGAGGTCGAGCGGCTCGACGTGCCGTTCTATTTGCACCCGCGCAATCCGCTGCCGAAGGATGCGGCGATCTATGAAGGCCACCGCTGGCTGTTGGGACCGTCCTGGGCGTTCGGCCAGGAAACGGCCGTTCACGCGCTCAGGCTGATGGGTTCAGGGTTGTTCGACGCGTATCCGCGGCTCAATATCGTGCTCGGCCACATGGGCGAGGGACTGCCATACTCGATGTGGCGGATCGACAATCACAACAAGTGGATGCGGGTGCAGAACAACTATCCCGCCAAGCGCCAGATCGGCGAATATTTCCGTGAGAATTTCTACATTACGACATCGGGGAATTTCCGCACGCAGACGCTGATCGACGCCATGCTCGAAATCGGCTCGGATCGAATCCTGTTCTCGACCGATTGGCCGTTCGAGAACATCGATCACGCCTCCGACTGGTTCGATGCGGCGCCGATCTCGGAGATCGACCGTCAAAAGATAGGCAGCGACAATGCGAGGGCGCTGTTCAAGCTGAAATAACGTGCTGTTGGAAACCTGCCGGAAGAGCAGGGACGGTATGGGAACAAGGAGCACGGGGAGGGACGATCCATGAGTTCGGGAAACGAAGTCGATATCCATGAAGAACTGGCGGGGGCTGCCGTCACGCCGCTGCACAAGATGCTCGGCATCGTCATCACCCTGATCACGCTGTTCGACGGCTATGACACCTTCAACCCAGCTTATGTCATTCAGTATGTGAGACAGCCCTGGGGACTGTTGCCGAGCCAGGCCGGATTTCTGGTCTCTTCCGGATTGATCGGCTTTCTGTTCGGCGCGATGGGGCACGGCATGATCGCCGACCGCTATGGCCGCCGCAACACGCTGCTGGCGGGCTTGTGGATCGTCAATGTCTTGACGCTGCTCACGGCGATCTTTGCGACCAGTTTCGCGAGCTTCTGCACCTTGCGCTTTCTCACCGGTCTCGGTCTCGGCGTGCTGCTGCCGCTTGGCACCACCTTCATCAACGAACTCGCCCCGCCGCGGGTCAGCAACGCGTTCTCCCTGTGGGGCGTCACGTTCGGCTGGTCGCTGGGGGGCGTCTTTGCCGGATTGATCGGGGTTTTCCTGACGCCGACCTATGGCTGGCAAATTCTCTATTTCGTCGGTGCGCTGTCGATCCCGTTGACGCTGCTGGTGCACGCGGTGTTGCCCGAGAGCCCGAAATATCTTGCCGCCCGAGGCCGGCTCGAGGAGTTGCGCGCGCTGATGGTGCGGCTGCGGCCGGATCGGAGTGCGGTTTACGCGACTGCGACGTTCCATAGTCCCGATCGCGCCGCGCCCAGGAATACGATCGCAGCTCTGCTTGCGCCGCGTTATCGCCGTGTGTCGCTCACAATCTGGGTTACAGCCTTCCTCACGCTGTTTGCGATCTTCGGGCTGGTCGGGTGGATTCCGACCGTCATGATCCAGCGCGGCGAGAGCTTTGCGTCGGGCTTCAGTTATGGCGCCTTGATGCAGGGTACGTCCTTCATTGGCGGGCTGACGCTCGCGATGCTGGCTGACCGCGGATTTGCGCCGACGCCGCGGCTGCTCGGCATGTGGTGGATCATCGGCGGCATCGCTGTCGGAACTCTGGTGTTCGTCAACAGCCACGCGTTCAATTTTGTGGTCGGTGCGGTCGCCGGCTTCTGCGTGATCGGCGCCCAGCATGTCCTCAACAACTTCACGGCCAATTCCTACGAGACCGGCTTCCGCGCCAGCGGGGTCGGCATGGAGCTTGGGGTAGGGCGCGTCGGCGGCATTCTGGGGCCGTCGGTTATCGGGTTTCTGCAACAGGTGACCGGCGGACAGGACGCGGTCTTTTGGGCCATTGGAGGCGCGGCAGTCGTCGCGGCTCTCGTGATCGGCTCGCTCTCGGTGCCAGCTAAGGCCACCGAAACGAGCGTGGCGCCCGCGGAATAGTTCTCACAAAGGGGGAAGAGAATGTCGAGTTCGGATACCACGGCTTTACAGGACAAGGTGCTGTTGGCCGCGCGCCTGCTGGCGGCACCGCTGTTCATCTATAGCGGGATCGGAAAAATCCTGGCCTTCGAAGTAACGGCGGGACGCTTGCCGGGTGGCGCAGGTGGCTTCGGCAGTGTTCTGGCGGCTTGTGCTATCGTGATCGAACTCGGCGGTTCGCTTGCGCTCATTCTGGGTATCTATACGCGTTGCGCGGCGATTGCTTTCATCGTGTTCACGGTTCTGGCAAGCGTAATGTTCCACAATTTCTGGGCCTCACCGCCGGCGCAGGTGATCCCGCAGACCGTCAACTTCCTCAAGAACCTTGGGCTGATCGGCCTGTTTGCCATGATCGCGGCCTTTGGTCCCGGCGCTTACGCGCTTCGGAAGAAATAAGGGCTAACTCAAGAGGCCCGGGAGCAGGGCGTGGCAACGATCAATTGCGATATGGGAGAGGCCTTCGGCCTCTACCGGATGGGCGACGACGAAGCGTTGATGCCGCTGATTTCGGTGGCGAATGTCGCCTGCGGCTTCCATGCCTCCGACTTCAACCACATGCGCAAGACGGTCAGGCTTGCCAAGGCCCATGGCGTCAAGGTCGGGGCGCATCCGTCGCTGCCGGATCTGCAAGGCTTCGGCCGCCGTGAAATGAAGATGCCGCGCGAAGAGCTCGCCAATTGCATCGTCTACCAGGTGGGCGCGCTAAAAGGTTTCCTCGAAGCCGAAGGCATGGCGCTGAACCATCTCAAGCCGCATGGCTCGCTCTATGGCATGGCGGCGCGGGATGAGTCGGTCGCGCACGCGATCTGCGACGCGGCCGATGTCTTCAAGGTGCCGGTCATGGGGATGATCGGTACCTGCCACGAGACGGTCTATGGCGCCCGTGGCCACGTGCTGATCGCCGAATTCTATGCCGATCTGGACTACGACGATGACGGCCGCCTGATCATCACGCGCGAGCATTACGCCGTCGACCCCTTGCGCACCGCCGCGCGCTGTCGGCGGGCCATCGCCGAAGGCAAGGCCGAAAGCATTAACGGCAAGGATGTCGCCGTGCGCGCCGATTCCATCTGCGTGCACTCGGACACGCCGAATGCGGTCGATGTGGCGCGCGCCGTTCGCGAGGCCTCGAAGCTTAATCCTTAACGCACAGAGGAGGGGCGTGTGACCAACTTTGTGACCATCGAAAAAGGCCTCGGCCCCGAAGGCCGGATCGCCGTGGTGCGGTTCGACCGCGGCGACGGCATCAACGCGCTGTCGCCTGAAGCCATGCGGCAGTTGACGCAGGCGGCGCGAAGTTTCGAGGACGATGGCGATACTTCGGTGGTCGTTTTAACCGGCGGTCCGAAAGCCTTCAGCGCCGGATTTGACCTCAAGGACCCCGAGGGCCGCCTGCGCAAGTCCATGGACATCGGCTCCCTGCGCCGGCACCTGAAGCTCGGGCCCCGGCTCGCCCGCGCGTGGCAAGAGCTGGACCAGATCACCATCGCCGCGATTGAAGGTTTTTGCATCGGCGGCGGCATTGCGCTCGCCGTCGCGCTCGACTTCCGCGTCATGAGCAGCAACGCCCATATCCGCATCCCCGAGATCGGTCTCGGCATGAACATGAGCTGGCAGAGCATCCCGCGCCTGCTGCACCTTATGGGCCCGGCCCGCACCAAGCAGGCCGTGATCCTGGCCGACCAGCGCATCACGGCCGAGGAAGCCCATGCCTGGCGTCTGGTGGAGGAGGTCACCGAGCCCGGCCAGGCCTTCGACGACGCGATGGCGTTCGCCACAAAGTTTGCAAGCCAGCCGCCGATCTCGGCTGCGATGACCAAGCTCACCATCAACCGCCTGACGCATGCGCTCGACGATCTCACCAGTCACATGGATGTCGATCAGTTCGCGCTCGCAACCCTGACCGAAGATCACAAGGAGGGCGTGGCGGCATTTCTGGAGCGGCGCAAGCCGCGTTTCCGAGGCCGCTGAAGGTGGATTGCTCGGTCCGCCCCAATCCCGGTCTACATATCCACGATTCGCATAAGGTATATTATGGAATATTTTATTCTATAGAGATTCCGGACATTTGTATCTAAATCCTCAGCTTCTAGCAGATTTGAAGACCGATCGTGACCCTGCGGACGCCGCGTCAAACCCTCGCCAAATCACCCGCGCGCGCCGTGGCGAATGGCGCGCGAAGCTCCGCTTGGTATTTCCCGTCAAAGCAGGCAAAAAGGAATTCAGAAGGCTTCGATACGGAGCCGATAAGAAACGATTTGGGAGACGATACGATGGGCTTTTCACGACGTTCGCTATTGAAGACCACGGCCGCTTCAGCGGTGCTCAGCGGCCTGGGCGCGCCGTTTGTTGCGCGAGCCCAGCAAGCGGAATTCACCTACAAGTTCGCCAACAACCTGCCGGACACCCATCCACTCAATATCCGTGCGCGGGAGATGGCGGCCGCGATCAAGACCGAGACCAATGGCAAGTTCGACCTGCAAATCTTCCCGAACAACCAGCTCGGCGCCGATACGGACGTTTTGAGCCAGCTTCGTTCCGGCGGCGTCGAGTTTTTCACGATGTCCGGGCTGATCCTGGCGACGCTGGTGCCGGCGGCGTCGATCAATGGCATGGGCTTCGCGTTCCCGGATTATCCGACCGTCTGGAAGGCCATGGACGGCGATTTGGGCGCCTATGTGCGTAAGGAAGTTGCCAAGGCGAATATCATCGCGTTCGAGAAGATCTGGGACAACGGCTTCCGCCAGACCACTTCTTCGACCAAGCCGATCACGGGGCCGGGCGACTATAAAGGCTTCAAGATCCGCGTGCCGGTATCGCCGCTGTGGACCTCGATGTTCAAGGCGTTCGATGCAGCGCCCGCCTCCATTAACTTCAACGAGGTCTATTCGGCGCTTCAGACCAAAATCGTCGAGGGCCAGGAAAACCCGCTGGCGCTGATTTCGACCGCCAAGCTCTACGAAGTGCAGAAGTTCTGCTCGCTCACCAACCATATGTGGGACGGCTACTGGTTCCTGGCCAACCGCCGCGCGCTGGAAGCTTTGTCGCCGGATATACGTACGGTCGTCGAGAAGAACGTCAACGCGGCGGCGCTGAAGGCCCGTGTCGACACCGAGAAGCTGAATGCGACCGTCCGGGAAGACCTCGCGGCCAAAGGATTGACCTTCAATCAGCCCGATCTCACACCGTTCCGGGAGAAACTGCGTGCCGCCGGTTTCTATTCCGAATGGAAGACGAAATACGGCGAAGAGGCGTGGGCGATCCTGGAGAAATCCGTCGGCAAACTGTCGTAGTATCGGCCCAGACGAGGGTTGGGCACTAGGATGATCAATGCCGAGGTAACGCAGGCGGTAGCCGGCGAGGTGGTGTCCCCTCGCCGGCGTGCGCCTGTCGCGGCGTTCGAGCGTTTACTCGGAACGCTTGTCGAGATTCCGGCCGCTTTGCTCGTCGTTGCCGAGATCGTGGTGTTATTCGCCGGGGTCGTGGCGCGTTACGTCGTGCAACAGCCGCTGATCTGGTCCGACGAACTGGCCTCGATCCTGTTCCTGTGGCTGGCGATGCTGGGCGCCGTCGTCGCCTTTCGCCGTTCCGAGCATATGCGGATGACGGCGGTGGTTGCGAGCGCCGGGCCGACTTTAAGGGCCTATCTCGATGTCGTCGCGACCTGCGCGGCGCTGGCTTTCCTGCTTCTTATCGTGGCTCCGAGCTATCAGTACGCCTACGAGGAAAGTTTCATCACGACGCCGGCGTTGCAGATTTCCAATAGCTGGCGTGCTGCGGCATTGCCGGTCGGCATCTGCCTGATGGTGCTGTTTGCGTTGCTGCGCTTGCTGCGGGTTGGCGATGCCAGGACCGTCGTCCGGGCGGTGTTGTCGGTGGCGCTCGTCGTGGTGCTGTTCTGGCTTGCCTCGCCCTGGCTGCGGCCGCTCGGCAATCTTAACCTCGTGATCTTCTTCGTCGGTGTGGTCGGCTTTTGCGTCTTTGCCGGCGTGCCGATCGCGTTTGCGTTCGGATTGGCGATTTTCGGATATCTGGCGCTGACCACCCGCACGCCGCTGATGGTGCTGGTCGGCCGGATGGATGAAGGCATGAGCCATCTGATCCTGCTCGCCGTACCGCTGTTCGTTTTCCTCGGGCTTCTGATCGAGATGGCCGGCATGGCGCGGGCCATGGTGGCGTTTCTGGCGAGCCTGCTCGGCCATGTCCGCGGCGGTTTGCACTATGTGCTGGTTGGCGCGATGTACCTTGTTTCAGGCATTTCCGGGTCCAAGGCCGCCGACATGGCCGCAGTCGCGCCGGTGCTATTCCCTGAAATGAAGCAGCGCGGCGCTCGCCCCGGCGATCTCGTCGCCCTGCTCGCTTCGACCGGCGCGCAAACCGAGACCATCCCGCCAAGCCTGGTGCTGATCACCATCGGCTCGGTGACCGGCGTTTCGATTTCGGCATTGTTCACCGGCGGCCTGCTGCCGGGCGTGGTGCTGGCGATCACGCTGTCGGTGCTGGTGTGGTGGCGCTATCGCGGCGAGGACCTGAGCCATGTCCGGCGGGCGACGCGCGCGGAGATCTTTCGTACCTTCATCATCGCCCTGCCCGCCCTCGCGCTCCCGTTTGTCATCCGCTATGCGGTTGTCGAAGGCGTGGCGACCGCGACAGAAGTTTCCACGATCGGCATCGTCTACGGTTTCGTGGTCGGCCTTCTGATCTATCGCCAGTTCGACTGGCGGCGGCTGATGCCGATGCTGATCGACACCGCCTGCTTGTCCGGCGCAATCCTGCTGATCATTGGAACCGCAACCGGCATGGCCTGGGGCCTGACCCAGTCCGGCTTCTCGCGGGCGCTGGCGGCCGCAATGACCGGCCTGCCCGGCGGCTCCGCCAGCTTCATCGCAGTCTCGATCCTGGCCTTTGTCGTGCTTGGCAGCGTGCTCGAGGGCATTCCGGCCATCGTGCTGTTCGGTCCGCTGTTGTTCCCGATTGCGCGGACTGTCGGCGTGCACGAGGTGCACTACGCCATGATCATCATTCTGGCGATGGGCATCGGGTTGTTCGCTCCGCCGTTCGGGGTCGGTTACTACGCCGCCTGCGCCATCGGCCGCGTCGACCCTGCCGAGGGCATTCGCCCGATCTGGGGCTATTTGCTGGCGCTGATGGCAGGCCTGATAATTGTTGCTATCTTTCCATGGATATCGATCGGCTTCCTTTAGACGGACTTGAGGGGTGACCGATGGCAGGACCACAGAACCAGTACGATATCGGCCTCGCGAAGACGCCGGCCAATTTCGTCGCGCTGACACCCCTGAGCTTTCTGGCGCGCACGGCCGCGATCTATCCCAGCCACACCAGCACGGTCTACGAGGGCCGCAGCTTCACCTGGTCGCAGACCTATGCACGTTGTCGCCGCTTTGCCGCGTATCTCGCCGGTCGTGGCATCGGTCCGGGCGATACGGTTGCCGCGATGCTTCCGAATATCCCGGCGATGAACGAGGCGCATTTTGCCGTGCCGATGACAGGTGCCGTGCTCAATACGCTCAATATCCGGCTTGACGCGGCTGCCATCGCCTTTCAGCTCGACCATGGCGGCGCCAGGATCGTTCTGGTCGATCCGGAATTTGCCGGTGTGATTTCGGACGCGCTGAAACAAATGAAAGGCGCCAGGCCGTTCGTGATCGACGTCGATGACGAGGCCTTCGGTATCAAACGGATCGGCGAAATCGAATATGAGGCAGCGCTCGCGCAAGGCGACGAAGGGTTTGTTCCCCGCCCGCCTGCAGATGAATGGGACGCGATCGCGCTAAGCTATACGTCCGGCACGACCGGAAATCCCAAGGGGGTGGTGACGCACCATCGCGGTGCGTACCTCAACGCGGTCAGCAACATCCTCGCGGCGAATCTCGGACCGCACCCGGTCTATCTCTGGACGCTGCCGATGTTTCATTGCAACGGCTGGTGCTTTCCGTGGACAGTTGCCGCTTTGGCCGGGATCAATGTGTGCCTGCGCAAGGTCGATCCAGCAAAGATCTTCGGATTGATTCCGAAACACGGCGTGACGCATATGTGCGGTGCGCCGATCGTCTACAACACGCTGATCAATGCCCCCGACGCGCCGAAGAAGTCAGAAGCCCATCCGGTGGTCGGGTTGATCGCGGGCGCGGCGCCTCCGGTCGCCGTTCTCGAGGGCGCCGAGCGCATCGGCGTCAGGCTTACCCATGTCTACGGATTGACCGAGACCTATGGTCCGGCTTCTTTCTGTGCCGAGCAACCCGGTTGGGACGATCTCGCCGCTGATCAACGCGCGCAGCTCAAGCGCCGGCAGGGCGTCTCCTACCCGCTCCAGGAAGCCGTGACCGTCATCGATCCCGAAACCATGCGCGAAGTGCCGCGCGACGGCGAGACCATCGGCGAGGTGATGTTCCGCGGCAATATCGTGATGAAGGGCTATCTCAAGAACGACAAGGCCACACGTGAAGCCTTTGCCGGCGGCTGGTTTCATACCGGCGATCTCGGCGTGCTCGACGAGGACGGCTACGTCATCATCAAGGACCGCTCCAAGGACATCATCATTTCCGGCGGTGAGAACGTCTCCTCCGTTGAGGTCGAGGATGTCCTCTACAAGCATCCGTCCGTGCTGTTCGCCGCCGTCGTCGCCAAGCCGGACGCCAAATGGGGCGAAGTGCCCTGCGCATTCATTGAGCTCAAGGAAAATGCGCAAGCGAGCGAGGCCGACATCATCGCCTTCTGCCGGGCGCAGATGCCCGGATTCAAGACGCCAAAGGCGGTCGTGTTCGGGCCGATCCCGAAGACCTCAACCGGCAAGATCCAGAAATTCATCCTGCGCGATCAGGTCCACTCAGCCAAGGCGATCCAGTCGTAACGCGCGCTTTGCCAGTTACTGCGACATCGGGCTGTTTCGCGCCGCCTTGAGCCAGAGGAACCAGGAGCGGTCGTACTGCGTAGAGATGGTCTTGGTGGTCCCGACGGTCTCTTCTTCCGTGAGGTAAGTGACCGGCCCGAGCTTCATCGCTTCCATTTGCAGCCGCGCGCCAATCTCGGTGTAAACAGCGCGGAACACCGCCTGACGGATCGTTCCGGCGACAACCGTCGAGCCGTGGCCGCGCATCAGAACAGCAGGCTCATTGCCGAGGCTATCGGCAAGCGCCGCGCCAAGCTTCTGGCTCGTGATCAGGAGGTCGCTGCCGGGGCCCGCGAAATCGCGGATTTCGAAAATCGGCGCCCCCTTTTCGCTGAGGAAACCGCACATATGGCAGACCGGGCGCAACTTGACGGTCGGGACCACGCTGAACGGCACGACCGAGGGCGAATGGCTGTGCACGACCGAATTCACGTCCTTCCGTTTGCGGTAGATTTCGCCGTGAATGAACCGTTCCAGATAGGGCGCAGGTCCGTTGGGCACGACGGGATTGCCGTCGAAGTCGAATTCCAGGATGTCCTTTTCGGTGACGAGCGCTGGCGCCATGCTCCGCGCCAGCAGAAACCGGTCGGGCCTTTCCGGATGCCGTACGCTGACATGACCGAAGCCATCCACCACGCCCTGATCGAACAAGATATGGTTGGCATCGACCAGCTCGCGGATGGTCGTTGTGAGGCTTTCGGTTACGGCATGGGACATAGCAGGAATTCCCTGTTGAGCTCTTGGGGTTGGATGAAATAGTAAGGTTCCTAACTATATTAAGGGAGCGCCCTCTGATGAGCAAATTGCAGCTTTCCGTCGCGATCGGTGACTATGACCGGATGCGCCCCCTGGTCGATGGCCTGGTCCAGATCGACAGCGTGGATGCGCAGTTCATGCTGCTCGATCCGGAAGAGATATTCTTCCGCGCGTTCCGTCACGCCGATTTCGACGTCTGCGAATTGTCGCTTTCGAGCTATTCGGTGAAGACCGCGGCCGGCGCCAGCCCCTATGTCGCCGTGCCGGTGTTTCCGTCCCGCGCCTTCCGCCATACCTCCGTCTACGTACGCACCGACCGGATCAAATCCCCGGCCGATTTGAAAGGACGCCGCATTGGCGTGCCGGAATATCAACTGACGGCCAACATCTGGGTTCGCCTCTTTCTTGAAGAGGATTACGGAATTCGTCCCTCCGACGTCACCTGGGTGCGCGGCGGCTACGAGCATCCCGGAAGGATCGAAAAGATCAGCCTCAATCTGCCGTCCGATGTCCGGGTCGAGAATGCGCGACCGGACGCCACCATCTCGGATCTACTGGCGAGCGGCGAACTCGATGCCGTGATCGGGCCCCGTGCCCCCTCCTGTTTCGATCGCGGGCATCCCTATGTCGGCTATCTCTTCGCCGACCCGCAGGCGACCGCGACCGAATGGTATCGGCGGACCCGCCTCTTCCCCATCATGCATACGCTCGGCATTCGCCGCACGCTGGTCGACAAGCATCCGTGGCTGCCGGTTGCGGTCTATAAGGCGTTCGAACGCTCGAAGGCGATCGCGCTGACCAAGCTTTCGGACACTTCCGCCACCAAGGTGACGCTACCCTTTGTCGAGGAGCAATTGGGCGCGGCGCGCCGTCTGATGGGCGAGGATTTCTGGTCGTATGGACTGGAGCCCAACCGCGAGGTGCTCAGGCGCTTTCTGGAGCGCCATCACGCCGAAGGATTGTCCTCGCGGCTTGTGGCGCCGGAAGAACTATTCCATCCTTCCGCGCTCGAACTGCACAAGATCTAGGGCGCGGACGCATCAGCACGCAATCAACAGCTGTCGCCAGCACTCAGGGCCTAGCGCCGGGTTGGATCATGCGGCTCGCACGTCGGGCGTTGCAGTCACGGACTTCACACGCGCCGTCTCCTCGGGCGTGAGCGCGTCCCCGATGATCGCGTTGAAAGAACGCGCCGCCATCATGGCGCGGGTTGGCGCGTCCGGTTCGGCATCGGGGCCGGTCAGACGGAACGAGGCCGGTGACAACGGGCCGAACCACAATGCGCGTTCGAGCGTGGGCCAAGCCGCGGGACGCGGCTCGACACCAGCATGGGTGGCAAAGAGCGTTGCTAGCGCGTGCATGGGAACATCACGCGGACCACTTCGACGTTCTCTTGCCGTCGAAACGCCCTCTTGCATCGTTTCGATGGACGGCATCGGCCGCAGCCCTGCCCACAAATAAGCAAGCCAGCGCGCCTGCAATTCAAGCACCGGGAAGTAGGGGCCGACTAGTGGATAAAGGCCGATGAAACCGAGACCATCCAGATCGGGATGCAGTGTATGGTCGTGCAGGTCGACGTGGTAGCCGTCGAGGCCCAGGGTCGCCGCGATCGCCTCGCTGACGAACGGCAGCATGAGCTTGAAGCCGGTGCCGAGAATGATCGCGTCGAAGACCTCGCTGGATTGGTCGGCAAAGCGCACGGTTTGGCCGTCGACCGCTTCGAGCCACGGCCGTGATCGGATTCGTCCTTCCGCCACCAATGCCAGATAATTCTGCGACTGGGTCAAGCCGGCGGCGAAGATGTTTTCGTCTGGCTTCGGAGCACCAAATTGCTCAGGGCTGCCGCAGTTCTGCAGCACCATTTGTTTCATTCCCGCCGCGATCGCCTCCGGCGGCAGCACCCGTCCGGCTTGTGCGGCAAAACGCGTGAAAGCAACGTGATCCGTCGGCACCCCGGCAAGGAGCTTTTGCAGGACATAGCGCTGGCGACGCATGGCGACGCAGACCTTTGCGCCCGATGCCGCCAATTCGCTTGCGATTTCGAGCGCGCTGATTGAACAGCCGGCAACGAGCACGGATTGCCCGCGATAGGGCTCGGCCCCTTTATATTGGGAGCTATGGATGGCGCCGCTGCGGCCGGCAAAACCACTCAGCCCGGCAACTGTGGGTACGTCGGGTGCCGTGCAGCAGCCCGTTGCGACCACGACGCGCGGAAAGAGTTCCGATACAGTGCTCTCGCCGCGTCGCGAGCGGACGATCCAGCCTTTCCCGGCACACTGATCCAATCCTTCGACGCGGGTCGACAGCCGGAGATGGGGCGCAAGGCCGGCCTTCTCGGCGTATTGCTGCAGGTAG